>CBIHQY010000018.1:0-105019 GCA_966212305.1 uncultured Azospirillum sp. | reverse complement strand
AGAATCCTCGCCGTGCATCCCCCTCACCCCGACCCTCTCCCCGGGGGGGAGAGGGGGATTTTCCTCCGCCTGCTCCATAAATCCGATGAAGGCGTCGTCCAGGCTGTCGGCCTGCTGTTGACGGCGCAGCTCGTCGGGCGGGCCGGCGGCGATGACGCGGCCGGCGTTCATGAAGGCCACCCGGTCGCAACGCGCCGCCTCGTTCATGAAATGGGTGGAGACGAAGATCGTCACCCCCTGGTCGCGCGACAGCGCGATCAGGTCGCGCCAGAACTGGTCGCGCGCCACCGGATCGACGCCGGAGGTCGGCTCGTCGAGGATCAGCAGCTCCGGCCCGTGCAGGATGGCGACGGCCAGCGACAGCCGCTGCCGCACACCGAGCGGCAGGCGGTCGGCCACCGCGTCGATGTAGGGCGACAGGCCGAAGCGCTCGATCAGTGCGGCGAGACGGGTTTCGGCGTCGGTCAGGTCGAACAGGCGGGCGTGCAGGTCGAGGTTCTGGCGCACCGTCAGTTCGCCATAGAGCGAGAAGGCCTGCGCCATGTAGCCGACGCGGCGGCGGCTCTCCAGATCGGTGGCGTCCACCGGTTTGCCGAACAGCCGCGCCTCGCCCGCGCTGGCGGGCAGCAGGCCGGTCAGCATCTTCATCGTGGTGGTCTTGCCGCAGCCGTTGGAGCCGAGGAAGCCGAAGATCTCGCCGCGGCCGATGCGGAAGCTGATGTCCGACACCGCGGTGAAATCGCCGAAGCGGCGGGTCAGGCCGATCGCCTCGATGGCCGGTTCGGTGCCGGCCGGTTCGGGCGGGCGGGGCGGGACGGTCAGGCGTTGGTGGCCGCGCTTGGCCTCGTCCGGCAGCAGGGCGATGAAGGCCTCCTCCAGATCGGCGGCCCCGGTCTGAGCCTTGATCGCGGCGGGGGTGTCGTGGGCGAGCAGGCGGCCGGCGTTCATCATCACGACCTGGTCGAACCGCTCGGCCTCGTCCATGTAGGAAGTGGCGACCAGCACGGTCATGCCGGGGCGGCCGGCGCGGATACGGGCGATCAGGTCCCAGAACTGCCGGCGGGAGAGCGGATCGACGCCGGTCGTCGGCTCGTCGAGGATCAGCAAATCGGGGTCGTGCAGCAGGGCGCAGCACAGGCCGAGCTTCTGCTTCATACCGCCCGACAGCTTGCCGGCCGGGCGGTCGGGGAAGGGGGCGAGGCCGGTGGACTCCAGCAGGTCGGCGATGCGGCGCCGGCGCTCGGCGGCGTCCAGGCCGAAGAGGCGGCCGAAGAACTGGAGATTCTCGGCGACGCTGAGTTCGGCGTAGAGGTTGCGGCCGAGACCCTGCGGCATGTAGGCGATGCGCGGCTGGAGCGCGGCGCGGCCGTGGCGGTCGGCGACGTCGGTGCCGAGAACGCGGACGGTACCCTGCTGGATTTTCTTGGCGGTGGAGATCAGGCCGAGCAGGGTCGATTTGCCGACGCCGTCCGGGCCGATGATGGCGACGCTGGTGCCGGCGGCGATGTCGAGGGAAGCGTCCGCCAGCGCCACCGTCCCGCCATAGCGGTGCCGCACGCCGGACAGCGAGACGGCGGGGGCGGGGGTCATGATCTTTCGCCCGCGGGGATATTCCCTCTCCCCCCCGGGGAGAGGGTTAGGGTGAGGGGGGAGCGTGGGGTGGATTGGGGGGTGGAGAGGGGCTGATTTTCGGCGAAATCATGCTGTGCGTCCCCCTGACCCCGACCCTCTCCCCGGGGGGGAGAGGGAGAATCTCCGCGCGTCAGCTTCGATTCCAGCCAGTCGGGCCAGACCGCGGTGTCGTCCAGCTTCACATAGGCCATGCCGGTCAGGCCGGTCTTCACCCGCTCGATGTAGCGGGTCACCAGCGCTTCGGGGACGCGGGCCTTGACGCGGAACATCATGCGGTCGCGTTCGGACTTGGTCTCCACCTGCTTGGGCGTGAACTGGGCGCGTGGAGCGACGAAGGTGACGGCGGCGGGGATCGCGGTGTCGGGAACAGCGTCCAACAGGATGCGGGCGTCGGCGCCGAGCGCCAGGTTTCCCGCCGTGTCGGTCGGCAGGAAGAAGGTCATGTAGACGTTGGACAGGTCCAGCAACGTCGCCGCCTTGCCGCCGGCGGCCAGCACCTCGCCGGGTTCGGCCAGACGGTAGAGGACGCGGGACTTGCGCGGCGCCTTCAGCACGCCGTCGGCGACCAGGGTGGTCAGGCGGTCGACATCGCCGGCCGCGGCGGTGATCGCCTCGTCGGCGCTGGCGAGGTGGCTCTTGGCGGCGTCGAGCGCGGCGTCGGCGGTGCGGCGGCTGTTGCGGGCCTGATCGACGCGCTGTTCGGAAACATGGCCCTTGCCGAACAGGACCAGCGCCCGCTCCATCTCCTTGGCGGCGAAATCGGCCTCGCTGGCGCGCTGGGCGACCAGGGCGGCGGCTTCGTCGCGGGCGCGGCGGGCTTGGCGCAGCTGGGCCTCGGCGGAGCGGAGCTGCGCTTCCAGGTCGCGGGTGTCGAGCGTGGCGATGACGGCGCCGGCCTCCACCAGATCGCCTTCCTCGACCGGAATGGTCAGGACGCGGGCGGCGTATTTGGTGGCGATGTCGATCTCGTTCGCCTCGATCCGGCCATTGCCGGAGGCGAATCCGGCGGGCAGCCGGTTGCCTTGCATCGCCCGCCAGCCATAGGCGGCCCCGGCGCCGAGCAGCGCCAGCAGGACCACGGCGACGAGGATGCGCTTGACGGTCATGGCTGCGCTCCCTTGCCTGCCTTGTCGTCCTTGTCCAGCGCGCCCATCACGCCGGCCAGGATGCGTTCGCGCGTTGCGTCGTCGGGGGCGGCGTCCAGCGTGCGGCGGAGCGCCAGCAGAGCCTCGGCATAATGATTGTGCCAGTCGAGGCCGGCGGCGAGGTCGGCCGGGGCGAGGCGGGGGTGACGCTCGGCCGGCACCAGCGGACGCGGGGCGGCGAGGTCGACGCGATCGTCCAGCGCCGGTTGGGCGATGCGCTCCGCCGGCCAGCCCTTGTCGAGCAGGGCTTGGCGGATGGAGGCGCGGGCGGGTTCCTCGCCATGGACCAGGAACAGGCCGTGGCCGACGCCGTGGCGGGCCTCCACCCAATCCAGCAGCGTGGAGCGGTCGGCATGGCCGGAATAGACGTCGATCGAGCGGACCTTCGCCTTCACCGCGATCTCCTCGCCATGGATGCGGACGCGGGGGGTGCCCTCCTGCAGCAGGCGGCCCAGCGTGCCGGGGGCCTGATAGCCGACCAGCAGCACGGTGTCCTGCGGGCGCCACAGGCGGTTCTTCAAATGGTGGCGGATGCGGCCGGCGTCGCACATGCCGCTGGCCGCCATGATGATGGCGCCGCCGGCGATGCTGTTCAGGCGCTGGCTGTCCGGCACGCCGCGGACATGGTGGAAGTTGGCGCGGGTGAAGGGGTCGCCGTCGGTCTCCAGATCGTCGAGATGGCGGCGGAAGACTCCGGTCACGGCGTCGGCCAGGGGGGAGTCGAGGAAGACGTCCACCGCGGGCAACTGGCCGCCGTCGAACAGGCAGTCGAGGTCGTAGAGCAGTTCCTGCGTGCGCTCCACCGCGAAGACCGGGATCAGCAGGACGCCGCCGGCGGCCAGAGCCGCGGAAACCTCGGCGCGCAGAACCGCCTGCCGTCCGGCCTCGTCGAGATCGGTGCGGTCGCGGTCGCCGTAGGTGGTTTCCAGCACCATCCAGTCCGGCCGCTCCGGTCCCTCGGCGTCGGCGTGGAAGCTCTTGCCGCCGGGGCCGAGATCGCCGGAGAACAGGATGCGGGTGGGTTCGGCGGTGCTGGTTGCGGCCTCGATCTCGACGGAGGCGGATCCCAGAATATGGCCGGCCTGCCAGAAGCGGGCGCGCAAGCCCGGCAGGATGTCGGTCCAGCGGTCGTAGTCGACGCGGCGGAGCCGGCGCAGGCTGCGGATGGCGTCGTCCTGGGTGTAGATCGCCTGGACCGGCGGACGGCCGCGCTGGCGGTTGCGGCGGTTCAGCCGCTCGACCTCGCCCTCCTGGATATAGCCGCTGTCGGGCAGCATGTATTCCAGCAGGTCCACCGTGCCGCCGGTGGCGTGGATGCGGCCGCGGAAGCCGAGACGGGTCAGCTTGGGCAGCAGGCCGGAATGGTCGATGTGGGCATGGGTCAGCAGGACCGCGGCGATCGAGGATGGATCGAAGGGGAAGGGGCGGTAGTTCAGTTCCCGGATCGTCTTGGTGCCCTGGAACATGCCGCAATCGATCAGCACGTCGCCGTTCGGCGTGGACAGGCGGAAGCAGGAGCCGGTCACCGTGCCGGCGGCACCATGGAAGGTCAGCGACAGGGACATGGGTCGGCTCCTTGGCTGGTCGTCACCCCACCACCCGCACCCCGTTGTCGTCGGCCGCATGGGCCTGGGCGAAGGTGAAGTCGGCGTTGGTGCTGGCGTGGATGCGGTAGAGCGGTTCGCCCCGGCGCACGCGCTCGCCGACCTTGCGCAGCAGGTCGATGCCGGCGCCCTTGTCGGTGGGCGCGCCGGCCAGCCGGGCGATGCGGGCGATGCGGTAGCAGTCGAGCGACGATACCACCCCGTCGGCGGGGGAGGCGACCTCCGCGACCAGGGAGCCCAGCGTCGCCACGGCCGGCGGCGGACCCTGCAGGGCGATGATGCGTTCCATGGCGGCCAGCGCGGCGCCCGACTCCAGCAGGTCGCGCGCCCGGCGGTTGCCGCTGCCGCCACGGACGGCGGGGTCGAATTCCAGGATGCGGCCGGCCAGCAGCAGGGCGCGCTCCTTCAGGTCGGCGGGCCCGGCGGGGTCGTTGCGCAGCACGGCCATCACGTCGCGCGCCTCCAGCACCGGGCCGATGCCGCGCCCGACCGGCTGCGAGCCGTCGGTGATCGCCACCTCCAGCGTCAGGCCGAGCCGGTCGCCGACATGCTCGAACAGCTTGCGCAGGCGCACCGCCTCGCCGGCGCTGCGGATCTTGGCGCTGGGGCCGACGGGGATGTCGATCAGCAGATGGGTGGAACCGGCCGCCACCTTCTTCGACAGGATGGAGGCCACCAGCTGTTCGCGGGTGTCGATGGCGAGCGGCCGTTCGACCGAGATCAGGATGTCGTCGGCCGGCGACAGCCGGACATGGCCGCCCCAGACCAGACAGCCCTTAGCCTCGCGCACCAGGGCCTGCATGCGCTCCATCGGCACGTCGACATTCGCCAGCACCTCCATGGTGTCGGCGGTGCCGGCGGGGGACGTGATGGCGCGCGACGAGGTCTTCGGAATCGGCAGGCCATGGGCGGCGACGATCGGCACCACGATCATCGAGGTGCGGTTGCCGGGAATGCCGCCGATGCAGTGCTTGTCGGCGATGGTTCCGGTGATACCGTTGGGACCGTCCCAATGCAGCCGGGTGCCGGCGGCGATCATGGCGCGGGTCAGGCCCAGCACCTCCGCCGTCGTCATGAAGCTGGCGCAGGCGATCAGGAAGGCGGCGATCTCGATCTTGGAATACCGCTGGTCGGTGATGTCGCGGATGATGGCGGCCAGCTGCTCGTCGGTCAGGGCGGCGCCGCCGACCTTGGCGCGCACCAGCTCGAAACTCTCCGGCGGGGTCGGGGGGACGAGATGGACGGCGGAGCCTTCCGCAAGGCCGAGCTGGGCGAAGGCGGGATCGGACAGGCCGATCTCGTCGGGGGCGACGATGGCGGGGTCGTCGACGATGTTCAGCACCGCCAGCAGCGAGCGGCCGTCGTTCCGCACCTCCACCCGCCCGAGCCCGAGGAAATCCTCGACATGGTAGCGGGTGCAGCGGCGGTTGAGGAAGGCGACGTTCTCCCGGACGGTGTCGATCGCCAGATGTCGAAGCGTCAGCATGCGCACAGTCTACGCCCGGCCCGGCGGGTCAGCGTCGCCGAGCCTGCGCGTCAGCCATGCCGGGCCTTACGCGCCGCAGTTGATCCGGATCATTGGCGGGGCGGAGGGGGTGTGCTCCCTCACGTGCTCTCCCGCGCGATGAAGGTCAGGCCGAGGTCGAGGCGGCGCTGCGGCGGCTCCTTGCCGTCCATCAGGTCGAGCAGCATGGCGGCGGCGTGGCGGCCGATGGCGTAGCGCGGCGTGGCGACGGTGGTCAGGGTCGGGGTGGTCCAGGCCGACGCCGGCAGGTCGTTGAAGCCGGCGACGGCAAGCTGGTCGGGCACGCGGATGCCGCGGCGCTGGCACTGGAACAGGGCGCCCTGCGCCAAGTCGTCGTTGCAGAAGAAGACGGCGTCGCAGTCGCTGTTCTCCGCCATCAGCCGGTCGATCATCGCAGCGCCGAGATGGATGGAGGACGGGTCGGGCAGGCGCCAGACGCGCTTTTCGTCATACAGCCCGGCTTCCTCCAGCGCATGGCGGTAGCCGTCGAGGCGGGCCAGCGTGCGGGGGTCGAGCTGCACGGCGACGAAGCCGATGCGGCGATAGCCGCGCTCCAGCAGGTGGGTGGTCATCAGCCGGCCGCCCTCCTCCTGCGAACAGCCGACGCTGAGGCTGTCGGGGTCGTCCAGCAGCTCCATCATGTGGACGGTCGGGCTGGAGAGCGCCGACAGGTAGGTGCGGGTGATCTCCGTATGGTCGGTGCCGGTCAGCAGGATGCCGTCGGGCTGGAATTGCAGGTAGGTGCGGATCAGCCGCTCCTCCTCCACCGGGGAATAGTGGGTGACGCCGATCAGGGCGCGGTAGCCGCGCGGCAGCAGCATGTCGTGGATGCCGGCCAGCGTCTCGACGAAGACCATGTTGGTCATCGACGGGATCAGCACCGCCACCGTCATCGACCGTGCCGAGGCGAGCGCGCTGGCCGCCTGGTTCGGCACGTAGCCCATCGACTGCGCGGTGTCGAGGATGCGCTGGCGCAGCTCCGGCGCCACCAGCTCCGGCCGCTTGAAGGCGCGCGAGACGGTGATGGCGCTGATGCCCACCCGCTCCGCCACGTCCGCCATGGTGGCGCGGCCGGTGCGCGAGGAGCGCGGCTTGCGCGTCTTGACCGCCGAGGATGCTGGCCGATCACCGCCACGGGTCGTCACAGGGCTTCGTCCTTTCAATTCCGGCGTTCCGATTTCGGCCGGCGCGACGGAAGGTCGCGCGGGCTCGCCGGTCACCGATGTGTATCATGCTCAGCAACAGCCGCATGCCACGCAGAGCTTAAGCCTGCAACCCGCGGCCATCCCCGATCAGTTTGTCCGCAACTCAAACAAAACTCTTTACGCGCGTCAAGGTTAGCGCTAACAGTATCAGCACCTCGTCTCGGCGTCATCCGTGCAGTCCGGCCCAATGGCCGTGGACCTCTCAGTGACCCGCGAATGATAGCGCTAACATAACCTTGTCGGTGCGTGGCCCGCCGCGACTTGCACTCGCGGACGCCGTCCCGCACCGGTATTCGGGAATATGAGCCTCATGAACGGTCCCACAATCGCGCCGTCCCCCGGCATGAACGCCATTCAGACCCAACCGCCGTCCGAAGAACCGGCCGGCGCCCGGCCGCTGATCGTCGTGGTGATGGGCGTGGCCGGCTGCGGCAAGTCCAGCGTCGGCCAGAGCCTCGCCACGGCGCTGGGCGATGAATTCATCGAAGGCGACGCGCACCACCCGCCCGCCAACATCGAGAAGATGTCGGCCGGCATCCCGCTGACCGACGCCGACCGCGACGGCTGGCTGGCCACGCTGGCCGGCTTCATCGCCGATGCCGACCGCGAGGGCAGGGGGCTGGTCGTCGCCTGTTCGGCGCTGAAGCGGCGCTACCGTGATCGGCTGCGCGGCGACTGCAAGCGGGTGGTGTTCCTGCATCTGCACGGCGACAAGGCGCTGATCGCCTCGCGCATGGGGGCGCGCACCGCCCATTTCATGCCGATGGCCCTGGTCGACAGCCAGTTCGCCGACCTGGAGATGCCGGCGGCCGACGAGCCGGTGCTGTCCTACGAGGTGACGCTGCCGGCCGAGGCCATCGTCGCCGATGCGCATGCCCGCCTGACCGGCGGTGATTGTTTTGGGAGGAACGCATGAAGAGCGTTGCTGATCTGCTGGAGCGGGTCACCGAATGGATCATGGCGCTGATGCTGGCGGTCATGGTCGGTCTCGTCTTCGGCAACGTCGTCCTGCGCTATGTCTTCAACAGCGGCATCGTCGCTGCTGAGGAGATCGCGCGGCTGATGTTCGTCTGGCTGGTGTTCCTGGGCGCCACCGTGGCGCTGCGCCACCAGCGGCATCTGGGCCTGGAAATCCTGCAGAGCCGCCTGCCGGCCAAGGTCCGCCGGGTCTGCGCGGTGATCGCGCACCTGATGATGCTGTACGCCCTGTGGCTGTTCATGCAGGGAAGCTGGGTCCAGCTGCTGATCGGGATGGAGACCTTCTCCACCGTCCTGCGCTTCCCCATGGCCTTCTATGCGGCGGCGGGCTTCTTCCCGGCCATCGCCATGGCGCTGACCGTGCTGGCGAATTTGTGGCGGATCGTCACCAACCAGCCGGGCGCCCGCGTCCCCGGCGACCCCGACACCACCCTGGACCACCCGGAGTCGCACGGCCCCGCGGTTGCCCCGCCGGCACCCGCCGGTCACGGCAGCCCCGCCGTCGCCAAGCATTGAGCCCAGACCGATAGATTTCCTGCGGACGGAGACGCCGCCATGACGCTCACCATTTTCCTGGGCTCGCTGTTCGGCTTCATGCTGCTCGGCATGCCCATCGCCTTCGCGCTGATGCTGACCGGCGTCGCGCTGATGGTCCACCTCGACTTCTTCGACGCCCAGCTGGTCGCACAGAACATGCTGAGCGGCGCCGACAATTATCCGCTGATGGCGGTGCCCTTCTTCATCCTGGCCGGCGAGCTGATGAATGCCGGCGGCATCTCGCAGCGCATCATCAACCTGGCGGTCAGCCTGGTCGGCCACATCAAGGGCGGTCTGGGATACGTCACCATCGGCGCCTCGGTGATGCTGGCCAGCCTGTCGGGCTCGGCCATCGCCGACACCGCCGCGCTGGCGACGCTGCTGATCCCGATGATGCGCGACCACGGCTATCCGGTGCCGCGCTCGGCCGGTCTGATCGCGTCGGGCGGCATCATTGCCCCGATCATCCCGCCCAGCATGCCCTTCATCATCTTCGGCGTGACCACCAACACCTCGATCAGCGCGCTGTTCATGGGCGGCATCGTCCCCGGCCTGCTGATGGGCATCGGTCTGGTCTGCGCCTGGGTCTTCGTCTGCCGCGACATGACGGTAAAGCTGCAGCCGAAGGCGAGCGGACGGGAGCGGCTGAAGGCGCTGGGCGACGGCGTCTGGGCGCTGGCCCTGCCGGTCATCATCATCGGCGGCCTGCGCGGCGGCATCTTCACCCCGACCGAGGCCGCGGTGGTCGCCGCCGTCTATTCGCTGTTCGTCGCGCTGTTCATCTACCGTCAGGTCACGCTGCCGCAGCTGGTCCCGCTGCTGGTCCAGGCGGCGCGCACCACCAGCACGGTGATGTTCCTGTGCGCCGCCGCGCTGGTGTCGTCCTACATGGTCACGCTGGCCGACCTGCCGCAGCAGATGACGGAGCTGCTGGCGCCGCTGATGAGCCATCCGAAGATGCTGATGCTGGCCATCGCCGTCCTGCTGCTGGCCGTCGGCACGGTGATGGACCTGACGCCGACCATCCTGGTGCTGGGTCCGGTGCTGACCCCGCTGGCGATCAAGGCCGGCATCGACCCGACCTATTTCGGCGTGATGTTCGTCCTGATCGGCACGCTGGGCCTGATCCATCCGCCGGTCTGCACGGTGCTGAACGTGGTGTGCGGCGTCGCCCGCATCTCGCTGGAAAGCGCCACCAAGGGCATCTGGCCCTTCCTTTTGACCTACATCGTCCTGCTTGGCCTGATGATCGCCGTGCCGGAGATCGTCACCATGCCGCTGCACCTGTTCCACTGAGACCAACCACGACGCAACGCCTTCAACAAAAGCGTTTAAGCTCAAGGGAGTTCGACACCATGTTCCGCAAACTGCTGCTCGCCACCGGCATCGCCGCCGCGCTGCTCGCCCCGATCACGGCCTCCGCCCAGGACGTGAAGACCCGCATCATCCGCTTCGGCTACGGCCTGTCGGAGAGCAGCAACCAGGGCCGGGCGGTGAAGTATTTCGCCGACGAGCTGTCCAAGCGCAGCGGCGGCAAGCTCAAGCTGAAGGGCTTCGGCGACGCCAGCCTGGGCAGCGACATCCAGATGCAGAACGCCCTGATCGGCGGCGCGCAGGAGATGATGGTCGGCTCCACCGCCACGCTGGTCGGCATCGTCAAGGATTTCGGCGTCTACGACCTGCCCTTCCTGTTCAACAACGAGAAGGAAGCCGACGCCGTGCTGGACGGCCCGTTCGGCGAGAAGCTGCTGAAGTCGCTGAACGACAAGGGGCTGGTCGGGCTGGTCTATTGGGAGAACGGCTTCCGCAACCTGACCAACAGCAAGCGCCCGATCACCAAGGTCGAGGACATGGGCGGCATCAAGCTGCGCGTGATGCAGAACCCGGTCTACATCGACATGTTCAACCGCTTCGGCGCCAACGCGGTGCCGCTGGCCTTTTCCGAGCTGTTCACCGCGATGGAGACCGGCACGGTCGACGGGCAGGAGAACCCGGTCACCACCATCCAGTCGTCCAAGTTCTATGAAGTCCAGAAGTACCTGACCATCTCCCGCCACGTCTACAGCCCGTGGATCGTGCTGGCCAGCAAGCGCTGGTACGACGGCCTGTCGGCGGACGAGAAGAAGATCCTGAACGAGGCCGCCGTCGCCTCGCGCGATTTCGAGCGCAAGGACAGCCGCGAGGCCTCGGCCCAGAGCATCGCCTACCTGAAGGAAAAGGGCATGCAGATCAACGAGCTGAGCCCGACCGAGCTGGACCGCATGCGCGAGATGGTCAAGCCGGCCTTCGACAAGTACGCCGCCGACGGCGGTGCCGAGGTGCTGAAAGAGCTGCAGGCCGCCATCTCCGCCGCCCGGAAGTAATCACGGACGACGCATGGTGACGGTGTGAAGGGGGTGGACCGGGACGACCGGTCCGCCCCTTTTTCTTTATGACGCGGAGCGGAAGTTGTATGTGGTCAAAGGGTTCGCGGGTCGGTCCCAAAGTATGAATTGTTGATCCGGGTATGAATGATCGCCGTTCCTTTGATCGCCATTCCTTTGAGAGTTGTTCTAAACATATGTTGGAATGACAGATACATTGGCAATTAATTTACTTGAATTTAACAGAACTGCGGGACAATCGGTCGGGGGTGTCGGGCCCTTGTCCGGGTATGTCGCGGGGAATGTAGATGTTCAAGAAGCTGCCATTGGTGACCAAACTGGTTTTGGCGATCGGCGTGGTTCTGCTGGTCGGGCTGGGAGTCGGCACGGTCGTGATCTCCGCCAGGAGCGGGGCCGATACCGACGCCCTGTCCTTCAGGGTCGGGGACGAACTCGGCAGGTACCATGCCGAGACGGTGGAGCGGCGTCTGAACGACGCCATGAACATCAGCCGCCTGATGCGGACCACCCTGCTGAGCCTGAAGCGCAGCGGCGTCGCCGACCGCGCCAAGCTGAACGACTGGCTGAAAAGCCTGCTGGAGAGCAATCCCAACCTGATCGGCGTGTGGATCGGCATGGAGCCGAACGCGCTGGACGGCAAGGACTCCGACTTCGTCAACAGTGCCGGCAGCGACGCCAGCGGCCGTTTCATCCCCTATTGGAACCGCGGCAGCGGCAAGGCCCAGCTGGAGGCGCTGACCGCCTATGACGATCCCGGCCCCGACGGCCTCTATTACCAGCAGGCCAAGCGCACCGGTAAGGAGGTGATCGTCGAACCCTACAGCTATACGGTGGCCGGCAAGTCCGTCCTGATGGTGTCGCTGGCGGTGCCGGTCATGGAAGGCGGCAAGTTCGTCGGCGTCGCCGGCGTCGACATCGCCACCGACGAGATCTGGAACGAGCTGAAGACGGCGAAGCCCTTCGGGACGGGGTCGGTCTTCCTGATCTCCAACGGCGGCCTGTGGGCCGGATACAGCAACGCCGACCATATGGGCAAGCCGATCCTGCAGACCAACGACCGGCTGAAGGAGGCGATGCCGGCCATCCGCGAGGGCAAGACCTATGCCCATTTCTCGACGTCGGCCAGCCTGAAGACCGAGGTCAAGCAGCTGTTCCGGCCGGTCGACATCGGCGACACCGGCACGCCCTGGTCGGTGCTGATCAATCTGCCGATGAACCAGATCGAGGTGCCGAAGGAAGAGCTGCGCAGCTTCATCGCCGTCGGCGCCGTGCTGCTGACCGCAGGCCTGCTGCTGGCGCTGTGGCTGTCGACCCGGACCATCGTCGGCACGCCGCTGCGCCGCATCATCGCCACGGTGGAGGCGCTGACCGCCGGACGGCAGGACGTGGAGGTGCGCGACCGCGACCGCTCCGACGAGATCGGGTCGATCAACAAGGCGCTGCAGCTGTTCAAGGAGAATGCCGGCCGCGTCGCCGAGATGGAGGAGCAGCGCCGCCGCGACGAGGCGCAGGCCGCCGAGCGGCGCAGGCATGAACTGGCCCGGATGGCCGACCGGTTCGAGGGCACGGTCGGCGGCGTGGTCGCCAGCGTGACCGAGCAGGCGGAGCTGATCCGCACCGATTCGGAAGGGCTGTCGGCCATCGCCGAGCAGACCAACGCCCAGGCCGCCGCCGTCGCCAGCGCCGCCGACGTCGCCAGCAGCAACGTGCAGACGGTGGCCGCCGCGGCGGAGGAGCTGGCCCATTCCATCGAGGAGATCAACCAGCGCATCGCCGCCTCGTCGCGCATGGCGAACGACGCGGTGGGCGAGGTCGAGAAGACCAACGGCACCGTCTCCGGGCTGGCCCAGGCGGCGCAGAAGATCGGCGACGTGGTGAACCTGATCCAGTCCATCGCCGGCCAGACCAACCTGCTGGCGCTGAACGCCACCATCGAGGCGGCGCGGGCGGGCGAGGCCGGCAAGGGCTTCGCCGTCGTGGCGCAGGAGGTGAAGAACCTCGCCAGCCAGACCGCCAAGGCGACGGAGGAGATCGCCGCCCAGATCGCCGAGATCCAGTCGGTCAGCGGCAGCGCCGTCGGCGCCATCCAGGCGATCGGCCGCACCATCCTGGGCATCAGCGAGACGGTCACCGCCGTCGCCGCCGCCGCCGAGGAGCAGGGGGCGGCGACCCGCGAGATCAGCCGCAACGTCCAGCAGGCCGCCGCCGGCACACGCGAGGTGTCGACCAACATCGAGGGCGTCACCCGCGCCGCCAGCGAAACCGGCAGCATGGCCTCCCAGGCCCGGACCGCCGCCGACACGCTGTCGCACCAGTCGGCGCAGCTGCGGACCGAAGTGCAGCGCTTCGTGGCGACGATCCGGGAGGGTTAGGGTGGGGGCAATCGAAGCCGACGCCCCACTCAACAGTCAAAAAACACCGTCTCCCCTTCGCCCTGCAGGCGGATGTCGAAGCGGTAGACCACGCCGCCCGGCACTTCGGCGCGCCGGGCGATCAGGGTGGCCCGGCGGTCGGCGGGGACGGTCGTCAGCACCGGGTCCGCCGCGTTCGCCGCCGTCTCATCGGAGAAGTGCAGGCGGGTGAAGGCGTGGTTCAGCATGCCGCGGGCGAACACCGTCACCGCGATGTGCGGGGCGTGGCCGGGGTCGCAGACGCCGGGCTTCACCGTGTCGAAGAAGTAATAGCCGGCGTCGTTGGTGCCGCAGCGGCCGAAGCCGGCGGCGCCGGGGGCGTGCTTTCCGTCGGCGCCGGCCTGCCAGATCTCCACCACGCAGTCGCGGATATGCTGGCCTTCGCCGTCATACACCACGCCTTCGATGCGGATGTGCTCGCCGGGCATGTCGCGGGTCGCCAGCCGGTTGGTCGCCAGCGGGCGGCGGCCGTAGAGTTCCGGCGTCCAGGCATAGGCGAAATAGGGGCCGACGGTCTGGGACGGGGTCTGTTTCAGCGTCTGGGTCATCTCGGGTCAGCCCTCCATCGGCGTGGCCTGCCGTCCGCGCAGGACGATGTCGAATTCATAGCCGAGCGCCCACACCGGCTCGGTCACGTCGATGGAAAAGCGGGAGACCAGCAGCTCGCGCGCGCCCTCCGGCACCCCGTTGTAGATCGGGTCGAGCGGCAGCAGCGGATCGCCGGGGAAATACATCTGGGTGACCAGACGGGTCAGGAAGGACGGCCCGAACAGCGAGAAATGGATGTGCGCCGGGCGCCACGCATTGTGGTGGTTGCCCCAGGGATAGGCGCCGGGCTTGATGGTGGTGAAGCGGTAGCGGCCCTGATCGTCGGTGATGCAGCGGCCGGCCCCGAAGAAGTTGGGGTCGAGCGGAGCGTCATGCTGGTCCCAGCGGTGGACGTAGCGGCCGCAGGCGTTGGCCTGCCAGATCTCCAGCAGCGAGTGCGGCACCGGACGGCCGCTCTCGTCCAGCACGCGGCCGGTGACGATCATGCGCTCGCCGATCGGCTCGCCGTTGACGCGGCCGTTCTTCGTCAGGTCGTTGTCGAGCGGATCGACGCTGTCATGGCCGAACACCGGGCCGCTGCGCACCGACAGGCACTGCTTCATCGGGATCAGCGGCTTGGACGGCGAGCGCAGCACCGTCGATTTGTAGAGCGGCGACAGGTAGGGCGGGTGCTGCGCCCAATCGCGGGGGGTGAAATCACGGGGATCGGAATCCCCTTGGGCCTCGTGAACGGCTGTGTCCATCCTGGGGTCCCTCCTTGGGAGCGGTCAGTTCTGCTGACGCTGTTGGTGCTTGTGGTTGTCCAGCACGCGGTCGATGAAGTGGGATGCCGCGCCGGTGTAGTTCAGCGGGTCGAACAGGCGGTCGAGGGCGTCCGACCCCAGCGCCTGCACCACCTCGGCATCCTCGGCCAGAACGTCGCGCAGCGGGCGGGCGGAGGAAGATGCGCGGCGGCTGGCCTCGGACACGCGGGAATGGGCGGCCATGCGGCCCATGCGGTCGCCGAGAGCCATGGTGACGGCTTCGGCCAGGATCAGACCGCGGGTCAGGTCCAGGTTTGCGCGCATGCGCTCCGCATCGATGGTCAGGCCGGCGATGGTCTCGCGGGCATGGCGGGCGGCGCCGGCGACGAGGCGGCAGAGGTCGGGCAGCGCCTGCCACTCGGCATGCCAGCCGCCGAGGCCGCGTTCGTGCTCCTGCACCTGTGCCGCCAGCAGTCCGCCGACCAGCGCCGGGGCGCGGATGGCGGTGGAGAGCAGGACGGCGCAGGACACCGGGTTGCGTTTGTGCGGCATGGTGGAGGAGCCGCCGCGGCCGGGTGCGCTCGGCTCGAAGGCTTCGGCGACCTCCATCTGCATCATCAGCGAGATGTCGCGGCCCAGCGTGCCCAGCGTGCCGGCGAGGATGCCGAGGGACGAGGCGAGTTCGGTGATGCGGTCGCGGCTGGCGTGCCAGGGCAGGGCGGGCAGGGGGAGGTCCAACTCCTTCGCCAGAGCCTCCGCCACCGCCGGGCCGGCGTCACCCAATGCCGCCAGCGTGCCGGCGGCGCCGCCGAATTGCAGGGCGAGGCGGTCGCGGGCGGCAGCGATGCGCCGGCGGTCACGGCCCAGCGCGTCGAGCCAGCCGGCCGCCTTCAGGCCGAAGGTGGTGGGCAGGGCGTGCTGAAGCCAGGTGCGGGCGACCATCGGTGTGGCGCGGTGGTGGTCGGCGAGATCGGCCAAGCCGTCGGTTAGCGCCGCCAGATCGGCGTCGACGCCGTCGAGGAAGCGGCGCAATTGCAGCATCAGGCCGCTGTCCATCGCGTCCTGGCTGGTGGCGCCCCAATGGACGTAGCGGGAGGATTCCTCGTCGGCGGCCTTCACGCTGCGGGTCAGGTGCCTGACCATCGGGATCGCGGTGTTGCCGGCCAGCGCCGCCTCCGCCCCCAGCGCGGTCAGGTCATAGAGGTCGGCCTTGCACGCCGCCTCGATGGCCGGGACGGCGTGGGCGGGGATGACGCCGACCGCCGCTTCGGCCCGTGCCAGCGCCGCCTCGAACTCCAGCATGGCTTGCAGCCTTGCGGTCGGGGCGAAGGCATCGGCCGCCGCTTCGCTGGTGAAGAGCGGGTCGAGCAGCGGGTCGGAATAGCGGTCGGCGGTCATGGCTTTTTACCCTTTCCGGGCGTCTTCCTCGTCCATCTCGGCATAGACGGCGCGGGCCAGCGCGATGGCGTGGTTTCCGGCGGGGACGCCGGCATAGACGGCGGCCTGCATCAGGATTTCCTTCACCTCGTCGCGGGTGACGCCGGTGTTGCGGGTGGCGCGGATGTGCAGCTTCAACTCGCCATCCTTGCCCAGCGCCGCCAGCATGCCGATGGTCAGCATGCTGCGTGTCCGGATGTCCAGGCCCGGCCGGGTCCAGATCTGGCCCCAGGCGGTCTTGGTGATGAACTCCTGGAAATCGGCGTCGAAGTCGGTGGCGCGCTCCAGCGAGCGGTCGACATGGGCATCGCCCAGGACCGAACGGCGCACCGCCATGCCGCGATCATAAAGGTCCTTGTCGTCCATTATAGAGTCCTCAGGAAGCCGTCGATCAGGGCGGCCAGTTCCGCCGGCTTCTCGACGCCGGGGATGTGGGCGGCGCCGGGCAGCAGCTCGAACCGCGCGCCGGGGATGCCGGCCGCCAGCTCGCGGGCGGAATCGGGCGGGGTGGCGATGTCATGCTCGCCGCAGATCACCAGGGTGGGGGCGGTGATGGCGGCATTGGCGGCACGCAGGTCGGCGTCGCGGATCGCCATGGAACAGCCGACATAGCCGTCCTCGGTGGTGCGGGCGACCATCGCGGTGTAGCCGCGGATCAGGTCGGGGCGGCTGTCGCGGAACCCTTGCGTGAACCAGCGGGCCATCACACCGTCGGAAATCGCGGTCATGCCGCGGGCGCGGATGGCGGCGATGCGGTCGGTCCAGACAGATTGCGGGCCGATGACGCCGGCGGTGTCGCACAGGATCAGGCCGTGGATGCGGCCGGGCGCCTTGACGGCGAGACGCTGCGCCATCATGCCGCCGATGGACAGGCCGCAGACATGGGCGCGCTCGATGCCCAGCGCGTCGAGCAGGCCGGCGGCGTCGTCGGCCAGCAGGTCCATGCTGTAGCCGGCGGTGTCGCTGACCGGCGTCACCTCGGTCAGGCCGTGGCCGCGCATGTCGTAGCGCAGGATGCGGTAGCGTTGGGACAGCAGGGGGACGACGGCGTCCCAGATCTGGAGGCTGGTGCCGATGGAGTTGGCGAACAGCAGCACCGGCGCGTCGGCCGGGCCGGTCAGGTCGTAGTGCTGGGTGATGCCGGCGGCTTCGATGAAGGGCATGGAGACTGCCTTCGGTTGTTGTGGTGCGGGCGCGGTCGGAGCCCGAGGCTACACCCGCTCGATCATCACCGCGATGCCCTGGCCGACGCCGATGCACATGGTGCAGAGCGCGATCCGGCCGCCGGACTGTTCGAGCTGATAGAGCGCGGTGGTCGCCAGACGGGCGCCGCTGGCTCCCAGCGGATGGCCGAGCGCGATGGCGCCGCCTTGCGGGTTCACATGCGCGGCGTCGTCCGGCAGGCCAAGCTCCCTCAGTACGGCAAGACCCTGGGCGGCGAAGGCCTCGTTCAGTTCGATCAGGTCGATGTCGGCGATGGTCCGGCCCAACCGCTCCAGCAGCTTGCGGGTGGCGGGGACCGGGCCGATGCCCATCACGCGCGGCGGGACACCGGCGGTGGCGCCGCCGAGGATGCGGGCGCGCGGGGTCAGGCCGAAACGCTTCACCGCCGCTTCCGACGCGATCAGCAGGGCGGCGGCGCCGTCGTTGACGCCGGATGCGTTGCCGGCGGTCACCGTGCCGCCGGGGCGGACGATGGGCTTCAGGGCCGACAGCGCCTCGATGGTGATGGCGCGGGGATGCTCGTCGGTGGTCACCACCGTCTCGCCCTTGCGGGTGCGGATGGTGACGGGGGCGATCTCGCGGGCCATGCTGCCGTCGGCGATGGCGCGGGCGGCGCGCTCCTGGCTGCGCAGCGCGAAGGCATCCTGGTCGGCGCGGGCGATCTTCCAGTCGTCGGCGACATTCTCCGCCGTCTCCGGCATCGAATCGGTGCCGTAGGCCGCCTTCATCGCCGGGTTGACGAAGCGCCAGCCGATGGTGGTGTCGAAGATCTCGGCCTGACGGGAGAAGGGGGTGTCGGCCTTGCCCATGACGAAGGGGGCGCGGCTCATGCTTTCCACCCCGCCGGCGATCATCAGATCGGCCTCGCCCGCCTTGATGGCGCGGGCGGCGGTGGCGAGCGCGTCGAGGCCGGAGCCGCAGAGCCGGTTCATCGTCGTCCCCGGCACCGCGTCGGGCAGCCCGGCCAGCAGCGCCGCCATACGGGCGACGTTGCGGTTGTCCTCGCCGGCCTGATTGGCGCAGCCATAGATGACGTCGTCCACCGCGGCCCAGTCGACCGAGGGGTTGCGCTGCATCAGGGCGCGGATCGGCACGGCGCCGAGATCGTCGGTGCGCACCGACGACAGGGATCCTGCATAGCGGCCGATGGGGGTGCGGATGGCGTCGCAGATGTAAGCGTCACGCATGGTCTTATCCTTCTCCGCCAACCTGCCCGTGGGCGGCGGCGGTGCGGGCGTGGAGGTCGCGGAGCGCCGTCAGGATTTCGGCGTCCGGGATCGCGGTGGTCTTCAGGTCGGGCGAGATCTTCAGGTCCCAGCCGGTGGCGGCCTTCACCTGCTCCACCGTCACACCGGGGTGGATGCCGGTCAGGGTCAGCTCCTTGCTCACCGGATCGGGGGTGAGGATGCCGAGGTCGGTGATGACCGCCGTCGGCCCGGCACCGGGAATGCCGGCCTTGGCCCGCGCCTCGCCGCCGTCGAGATATCCTGCGGAGGTGACGAAGGGCAGCTTGGCGACGAAGGCCTTCGGGTTGTGCTTCAGGACGATGAAGACCTCCTTGGCCTGGGAGGCGATCTCCGGCGCGCCGCCGGCACCGGGAAGCCGCACCTTCGGCGCGTCATAGGGGCCGATGACGGTGGTGTTGATGTTGGCGAAGCGGTCGACCTGCGCCGCGCCGAGGAAGCCGACATCGATCCGCCCGCCCTGCAGCCAGTAGCGGAAGATCTCCGGCGTGCCGACCACGGTGTCGGCGGTCAGCGCGAGGTCGCCGTCGCCGATCGACAGCGGCAGCACCGTCGGCTTGGCGCCGATCGGGCCGGATTCATAGATCAGCACCACCTCGGGCGCATGGGTCAGCCGGGCGAGGTTGGCGGCGGTGGAGGGCAGGCCGATGCCGACGAAGCAGACGGTGCCGTCCTTCAGCAGCCGGCTGGCCGCCACCGTCATGATCTCGGTCGCGGTGAAGTCGAGAGGATCGGCATTGGTCTGGGGGGCACTCATCACGCGGCCTCCTTCATGCTTTCGGCCAGCACGCGGCGGAAGCCGGCGAAATCGTCGGTGTCCAGCACATGGCGCCGCATCCAGGCCTGGAAGGTCTCACGCGAGCGGGCGATGGGATCCCAGGCCTTGTAGAAGCGGTTGTCCCGCTCCGAATAGCCCTGGGCGTAGGATGGATAGGCGCCGCCGGGGACGGGGCAGACGGCGGAGAGCGCCCAGGCCGGCAGCACGCAGGCGTTCGGCGGCGCTTCCAGATCGTCGACGACCTCCTCCACCGTGACGATGGAGCGCCTGGCGGCCAGAACCGCCTCCTTCTGCACGCCGAGGATGCCCCAGAGCAGGACATTGCCGCGGCGGTCGGCCTTCTGGGCGTGGATGACCGTCACGTCGGGCCGGACGGAAGGGATGGCGGCCAGCCTCTCCCCCGTAAAGGGGCACTCGACGAAGCGGATGTTCGGGTTGACCTTCGGCAGGTCGGAGCCGGTGTAGCCGCGCAGCAGGGCGAAGGGCAGGTTGGAGGCGCCGGCGACATAGGCGTTGGCCATGCCGGCGTGGCTGTGCTCCTCGATGGCGAGCGGGTGCGGCCAGCCCTGTTCGACCGCGTCGCGGAAGCGGTGGAGGGAGCCGACGCCGGGATTGCCGCCCCAGGAGAAGATCAGCTTCGCCGCGCAGCCCATGCCGATCATCTGGTCGTAGATCAGGTCCGGCGTCATGCGCACCAGCGTCAGGCCGCGCCGGCCCTGCCGGATGATCTCGTGGCCGGCGGCATGGGGAATCAGGTGGGTGAATCCTTCCAGGGCGACGGTGTCGCCATCTTGCACGAGGCTCGCCACCGCCTCGCGCAGGGGCGTGATCTTCGCCATATGACCTCCCGATTGTGCGAAAATCGCACGAACAATCTTCTTTACGCACAGATTGGCGACGGCGCCGGCTTGGTGTCAAGGTCGAAAAGAGCATAAGTAGGGCGTTTATCGCCCATATTGCGCCGCAACATGAGCTTTATGCGGTACGATATACGGCATGTGAACTGAAAGACTTGTTTTTTCAGTTCATTAGACAGAAAGTTGGTTTTGTGCGATTATAGAACACAATATCAAATATCGCACTTGACGGTTCGTCCGTCCCTCAGTACGGTTGGCACAACAGTCAATGACCGGGACCCAGCGTTTGCGATTGGGAGTTCCGGCGCCGGCATATGGTCACATGTGGGAGGGACAATGACGAGGACTCTGCGCAACGCGCTGCTGGGTGCGGCGTTCGGTCTGGCGCTCGCGGCCGGTCCGGCCGGGGCCGCCACCATCAAGGTCGGCGTCGTGGCGCCCTTCTCCGGCCCGTTCGGCGTGGTCGGCAAGAGCTTCAAGGAAGCCATCGAAGTCTATCAGGCCGAACATGGCAAGACCGTCGGCAACGACACGGTGGAGTTCATCTACAAGGACCTCGACCAGCCGAACCCGTCGCAAAGCAAGGCGCTGTCGCAGGAGCTGATCGTCAAGGACAAGGTGTCCTTCCTCGCCGGCTATTTCTTCACGCCGGACGCGCTGGCGGTCGCCCCGCTGATCGACGAGGCGAACATCCCCTGCGTGATCTTCAACGCCGCCACCTCCGCCATCACGGAGAAGTCGCCGCGTTATGTCCGCACCTCCTTCACCCTGTGGCAGAACACCGTGCCGCTGGCCGAATACATGGCCAAGCAGGGCATCAAGAAGGCGGTGTCGGCGGTCAGCGACTATGGTCCCGGCATCGACGGCGAGGCCGCCTTCAAGACCACCTTCGAGAAACATGGCGGCACGGTGGTGGACACCATCCGCATGCCGCTGAAGTCCAACGACTTCGCCCCCTTCATGCAGCGGATCAAGGATTCGGGCGCCGAGGCCGTCTATGCCTTCCTGCCAGCCGGGCCGGCGACGCTGGCCTTCGCCAAGGCCTTCAACGACACCGGGCTGCGGGCTGCGGGCATCAAGTTCTTCGGCCCCGGCGACCTGACCCAGGAACCCGACCTTCCGGCGCTGGGCGACGCGGCAATGGGCATCACCACCAGCTTCAACTACAGCCGCGCCCATGATTCGGCGATGAACAAGGCCTTCGTCGCCAAGCACAAGGAGATGTTCGGGTCCTACGACAGCGTCACCTTCACCTCGGTCGGCGCCTATGACGGCGTCCACGTCATCTATCAGATGATCAAGAACAGCGGCGGCAAGATCGACGGAGCCAAGGCGGTGGACTCGGTGAAGGGCATGAGCTGGGAAAGCCCGCGCGGGCCGCTGACCATCGACCCGGACAGCCGCCACGTCACCCAGACGATCTATCTGCGTACGGTGGAGAAGGTCGACGGCAAATTGGAGAATGTCGAGAAGCAGGCGTTCCCGAAGCAGCCGGACTATGGGTACAAGTTGGCGAAGTGAGGGGGGATCGTCCCTCTCCCGACCCAGAAAGAATCCCCTCTCCCCCCGCTCACGCGCAAACTTCGTTTGCGCTGACGCGACAGGCGGATCGAAGATCCGCCGAAAGCGGGGAGAGGGTTAGGGTGAGGGGGACGCACAGGGTGGATTAGCAAGAAGCGGACAGTTCGGCTCCATTACCAACTTCACGCTACGCATCCCCCTCACCCCGACCCTCTCCCCGGGGGGGAGAGGGAGATGGGCGGGTGGAGAGACATCATGGAAACCATGTTCGGGATCGCCGTCGACGGGGTCGCCTACGGCATGATCCTCTTCATCATCTCCGTCGGGCTGTCGGTGACGCTGGGGCTGATGCGGGTGGTCAATCTGGCGCATGGCGCCTTCGCCATGGTCGGCGGCTATGTCGCGTCCTATGCGGCGCAGGAGGCAGGGCTGCCCTATGCGGCGGCGCTGGTGGTGGCGGTGGCGCTGACGGTGCTGGCGACGCTGCCGCTGGAACGGCTGCTGTATCGCCGCATCTACGGCTCGGCCAACGAACTGGCGCAGGTGCTGCTGACCATCGGGCTGACCTTCGTCATCGTCGCCGGGATCAATTACCTGTTCGGTCCGACGCTGAAGCGCATTCCGCTGCCCGAACTGCTGACCGGCACGGTGGAACTGGGTCCGAAGTCGATCCCGACCCATCGCGCCTTTGTCATCGCCGCCGGGGCGGTGACCCTGCTGGGGCTGTGGTGGCTGCTGGAGCGCACCGATTTCGGCATCCGGCTGCGCGCGGCGGTCGATGATCCCGCCATGGCGGCGGCACTGGGCATCCGGACGGAGCGGCTCTATCTGGCGACCTTCGCGCTCGGCACCGGGCTGGCGGCGCTGGGCGGCGTGCTGGGGGCGGAGCTGCTGCCGCTGGAGCCCTATTACGCCATCCGCTACATCGTGCTGTTCCTGGCGGTGGTGGCGGTCGGCGGGGCGGGCAGCATCTTCGGATCGGCGGCGGCGGCGCTGGCGCTGGGCATCGTCGACACCGCCGGCAAATACCTGATCCCGAGTTTCGGCGAGTTCTTCTTCTACGCCGCGCTGATCCTGATCCTGTTCCGCTGGCCGCACGGCTTCTTCAAAGGGAGGACGGCATGACGACCGTCGCGGAGCGAGGCGGCAAGGACGACGGCATGACCCGACGCATGCCTTTGGCGCCGCGCCGCGACCTGGACTGGATTGCCATTCCGCTGGTCGCGGCGGTCGGGCTGGCCGCCTTCTGGCTGCTGCCGGACGATCTGGCGCTGCTGACCCGCATCGCCGCCTCGGCGCTGTTCGTGCTGTCGCTCGACCTCGTGCTCGGCTATGGCGGGATCGCCACGCTGGGGCAGGCGGCGATGTTCGGCACCGGCGCCTATGCCGCCGGCATCGTCGCGGTCAACTGGATCAACGATCCCTTCGCCATGCTGGCGGCCGGCGGGCTGGCCGGCGGGGGAATCGCGCTGGTGACCGGCGCACTGATCCTGCACGCCCGCGGGCTGACCCTGCTGATGCTGACCATCGCGGTCGGGCAGATCGTGCAGGAGGTCGCCAACAAGGCGCGCGACTGGACCGGCGGCAGCGACGGGCTGTCTGGCATCGACCCGGCGCCGGTGCTGGGGATGTTCCGCTTCGACATGTATGGCCGAACCTCCTACCTGTTCGCGCTGGCGGTGCTGGTGGTCGGGCTGCTGGTGGCACGGCGGATCGTGCGCTCGCCCTTCGGGCTGGCCTGCCGCGGGGTGAAAGAGGATCCCTTGCGGATCTCCGCAATCGGCGGGTCGCCGAAATCCTATCTGGTGGTGCTCTATGGCGTGGCCGGGGTGTTCGCCGGGGTGGCGGGGGCGCTGACTGCGGTGACCAGCGGCATCGTCGGGCTGGACAGCGCGGGCTTCCCCTGGTCGGCGGAGGCGCTGGTCATGCTGGTGCTGGGCGGCACCGGGCGGCTCTATGGCGCGGTGATCGGCACGGCGGCCTTCATGGGCATCCACCATATCCTGGCCGCCAGCGACCCCTTCCACTGGATGGGCTTCATCGGCCTGTTCCTGATCGGCATCGTCCTGTTCCTGCCCGGCGGCATCGCCTCTGGTTTGGTGCGGCTGGGCGGGCTGCTGCGCGGTAAAGAGGACCGGGCATGACCAAGCTTCTGGAAGTGGTGGGGCTGGCCAAGAATTTCGGTGGCCTTCAGGTGTCGTCCGACATCTCCATGACGCTGAATGCCGGTGACCGCTGCGCCCTGATCGGGCCGAACGGGGCGGGGAAGACGACCTTCGTCAACCTCGTCACCGGGGTGATCCCGCCCAGCGCCGGCACCATCCGGCTGGACGGCCGTGACATCACGAAACTGTCGGCGGCGGAGCGGGTGCGGCTGGGGCTGATCCGCAGCTTCCAGGTGGCGCGGCTGTTCAAGTCGATGACGGTGCGCGAGCATCTGGAGCTGGCGGTGCTGCAGCGCGACCGCCGCACCTTCCGCCTGTTCGCCAACGTCGCCAGGGTGGCCGGGCTGGCCGACGAGGTGGCGGGGCTGCTCGACACCATGGGGCTGACGCAGGTGGCGCACACAGCGGTCGGCTCGCTCGCCTATGGGCAGCAGCGGCTGCTGGAGATCGCGCTGGCGCTGGCGATGAAGCCGAAGGTGTTGATCCTCGACGAGCCGGCGGCCGGCGTGCCGCATTCGGAAAGCCAGCGCATCCTCGATGCCATCGACCGGCTGCCCAAGGATCTGGCGGTGCTGATGATCGAGCACGACATGGACCTCGTCTTCCGCTTCGCCAGGACCATCGTCGTGCTGGCGCAGGGTCGGCTGCTATGCAGCGGCACCGCCAAGGAGATCGTCGCCGACCCGCGCGTGCGCGAGGTCTATCTGGGGAGCCGCGCCCATGCACACTGAACCGCGTGGAGCGTTCGAGGTTGCCGATCTGCGCGCCGGCTATGGCAAGACGCTGATCCTCGACGGCGTCTCGCTCAGCGTTCCGGCGGGCGGGCGGCTGGCCTTGCTCGGCCGCAACGGGGTGGGGAAGACGACGACGCTGGCGACGCTGGTCGGCCAGACCACCCGCCATGGCGGCAGCATCCGGCTGGACGGGGTGGAATTGGGGGGCATGAGCAGTTCGGCGCGGGCGGCGGCGGGATTGGGATATGTGCCGCAGACGCGCGACATCTTCAAATCGCTGACGGTGGAGGAGAACCTCGTCACCGGGCTGAAGGGGCGCCCGCGCTCGGCGCTGGCGGAGGCCTACGAGCTGTTCCCCCGGCTGGGCGAGCGGCGGCGCAACGGTGGCGGCGAGCTGTCGGGCGGCGAGCAGCAGATGCTGTCGGTCGCCCGCGCCCTGCTCGGCAAGCCGACGGTGCTGCTGCTGGACGAACCGCTGGAAGGGCTGGCGCCGGTGATCTGCGACACGCTGATGGCGGCGCTGTCGAAGCTGGACATGACCATCCTGCTGGTGGAGCAGCAGGTCGACCGCGCGCTGGACTTCGCCGACCGCGTGGTCTTCCTCGACCGCGGCCGGGTGGTGCATGCCGGGCCGGCGGCGCAGGCGAAGGCCGATCCGACGCTGCTGGAACGGCATCTGGGCGTGGCGCTGGCGGCTTAGGGGCGGCGTTCCTACCGGAACGGCGGCGCGTAGAGCAGCCCGCCCTCGGTCCAGGGCTTGTTCAGGCCGGGGTCCATGCCGTAAGGGGTGCCGAGGTTGCGGTCGAAGATCTCGCCGTAGTTCCCGACCTGCGCCAGCACCTGCAGGGCCCAGTCGTCGGGCAGGCCCAGCGTGCGGGCGACGCTGCCGGCGTGGCCCAGCATGCGGTGCAGTTCGGGGTCGTCGGGGATGCGGCCGGCCTGCACGTCGGCGGCGGTGACGCCCTTGGCGTCGGCCAGCACGATGGCGTGGAGGACCCAGCGCGTGATGTCGTACCAGTTGCGGTCGCCGCGCGCGATGTAGGGGGTCAGCGGCTCGCGCGAGATCACGTCGGGATAGATGGTGATGCCCATCCCTGCTTGGCGGTAGCCGGCCAGCGAGGTGACCAGAACCGTGCGGTCGGTGGTCAGCAGGTCGCATTCATGGGCGAGGAAGGCCTGCAGCGCCTCGTCCAGCGTCTGGAAGGTGCGGATCGTCCAGGGCAGGTCGGACTTGCGGATATAGTCTTCCAGATTGCGGACGGTGGTGGTGGCGGTCTTGACGCAGACGGTGCGGGCGCCCAGCCGATCCAGCGGCGGCGGCGTGCCGTCGCTGTGGATGGCGAAGCCCTGGCCGTCATGCAGCAGCGGCATCAGGAATTCGATGTCGTGCGACAGGTCGCGGCTGAAGGTCCAGGTCGTGGTGGTCAGCGCCACGTCGACCTCGTGCTTCTCGACCGCCGAATATTCCTGCGGCTTTTCCGGCAGACGGACGACGCGGATCGCCTGGGCGTTGCCGAGCGTCGCCGCGGCGAAGACCCGGCAGACATCGACCAGGAAACCGTCGAGATGGCCCTGGGGATCGGAGAAGGAAATGCCGCTGACCCCGCTGCGCAGGCCGCAGATCAGGAAGCCGCGGCCGTGGATGCGCTCCAGCGTGTCGCCGTCCTCGGCATAAGCCGGCGATGTGAGCGCCGGTATGGCCGACACCATCGCCAGCAGCAGAAGCAACAGCAGCCGCATCCCGACACCCATCCCCAGACCTGTCCCGTTCCCCAACCGTCCCGCGGCGGGCGGGGTCAGGCCGCCTGCCCGGCGCGCAGCGTGCCGAGCAGACTATGCAGCGAAGCCGCCTCCTCGGCCAGCGTGTTCGCCGTCTCGGTCAGCGAGGCGGCGATGCCGCCGGTGCGCGCCGCCTGGGCGCTGACGCCGTCGATCAGCGCCGCCACCTCCCCGGTGTTGCCGGCGATCACGCCGACGCGGTTGCGGATGTCGGTGGAGGAGTCGGTCTGGCGGGCCACCGCCTCGCCGATCAGGTCCTGCACCTCGTTGATGCGCTCGACCGAGCCGGAGATGCGGCCGAAGGTGCCGACGGTGTTCTGGATGCTGCCGTTGATGGCGGTGACCGAGCCGGCGATCTGCACGGTGGCGTTGGCGGTCTCCTCCGCCAGCTTCTTCACCTCCGCCGCCACCACGGCGAAACCGCGGCCCGCGACGCCGGCCGCCGCCGCCTCGATGGTGGCGTTCAGCGCCAGCAGCTTGGTCTGGTGGGCGATGCCGGTGATGACGTCGACGATGCGGCGGATCTGCTCTGTGTTCTCGCCCAGCTGGCCGACCACCTCGCGGGCGGCGGTCAGCTCGTCCAGCGTGGCGCCGACCACGCCGGCCGCCTCGCTCGCGAGGCTGGAGACGGTGCCGATGGTGTCCATCAGCGTGCCGGCGCTGTCGTTGCAGGTGGTGGCGTTGCGGTTGCTTTCGGCGACGAAGCTGCCGGCGCTGACCGTGCTGTCGATGGTGCCGGCCGATTCCCGGCGCAGCGCGTCGGCCAGCTCGCGCAGCTGGCCCGACTGGGTGGCGACGCCGGACGCGACGGTGTGCACGTCCTCCATCAGCTGGCGGGCCAGGGCGGCGGAGCGCATCTGCTCGCTCACATCGGTCCAAGACAGGGTCTTGCCCAGCACGTTGCCCTGGTCGTCGAAGACGGTGTCGACATGGGCCTCCACCGTCGTTTCTCCGACCGTCAGGGTGCGGCGCGGGATCGGCGGGCGGGTGGGATCGGTGCAGTCGGCGGTGAAGTCCGGCCCCTGCGCCAGCAGGTCGGGGCCGGCGGGGTCGATGCCGTGCGCCTCGCAGAAGGTCCGGGCGGCCGGATTCACGAAGCCGACCTGACCATCGGTGCGCAGCAGGGCGGTGGGCACCGGGCTGCTGTCGACCATCCGTTTCATCAGCAGCACCTGCTCCACGCTGCCGCGCAGGTGGCGGAGCGCGGTCGCCATCACCGCAAGCTCGTCGCGGCCGGTGCGGGGGATCTCGATGGAGAGGTCGCCGGCGGCGATCTGCTCCATGGCGCGGGCGAACTTGCGCAGGTTGGCGAAGACGGCGACGCGCAGCAGCAGGGCGGCGGCGATGGCGACGGCCAGCGCGAAGGCGCCGACCATCTTGAGCGCGTCGTTGCGCAGAGCCTCCGTCGCGCCGACGAACTCCGACACGTCGCGTGAGATCTCCGCCGTCGCCCAGGGCAGGCCGCCGTCGCCGCCGAGCGCCACGGTGGTGGTGGAGAGTTGCGCGTGGGCCGACGGCTCGCCGCCCTTCGCCTCGAACAGCACGCCGCCCTTGGCGTCGGTGAAGCGGATGTCGGCATCGAGAACCGCGCCCAGGCTGGACAGGGCGGGCAGCGGATCGGTCACCACCTCCAGGAAGCCCAGGACGCGGAAGCCGCCGATCGGCACGATCATGCTGAACAGCGGCCGGCCCAGGCCGTCGCGCCACAGCAGGCTGGCGGGACGGCGCTTGTCGGCGATGTCGCGCGACTTCAGCGCCTCGAACAGCGGGGCGACGGTGGCGACGCTGTCCCGCTCCCCGCCGGTGGCGGCGATGCGGGTCATGTCGGCGTCATAGACGGCGACCGAGATCAGCCGCACCTCGCGGTCGACCACCACGGGCCGCGCGTTGATGTTCTTCAGCGCCAGCATCGTCTTGGCCGGGTCCTTCTGGTTGATGCTGTCGACCAGGAAGGAATCGCGGCTCCATTCGTTGGCGTGGCCCTGGAGCCACTCCGTGTAGTTCTTGCGGATGCGGTCGTTGGCCAGCACCCGCAGAGTCGCCGCCGCGCTGCTGTCGAAGGTTTCGAGCGCGAAGTCGGTGTAGCGTTGGGACACCCACGCCTGGCTGGCGATCAGCGCCGCCACCAGCACGCCCACCACCGACACCATGGCGCGGCGCAAGGTCCAGAAGCGGTGGCGCGCGCCGCCGTCGTCCAGGGTGCCGCCCGCCGTCTTCGAGATTGTCGTCATGCCCAAACCCCCCGCCGCCACAAAACGGTTCCACGGATTGCTACGCGCACATCGTCGCAGGGCTCTTTGAACGGTTTAGCGTCTAATTGTGAACAGCTCGTGTCTTTTGGTTTGCATTTGAGACAAGTGAGGCTGCCGGCGGGAAGATTTCAGTCGGCTTTCTTGAGCAGCCGGACGGTCTATGACTTTCCCATAGGGGAATGCTGCAAGACGAAAAGCAACCGGGTGTGGTGGGTTGACTTCGGAAGAGGCCGTTTGCCCGCTTCGTTGCATAAAGAATGGGCCACGGAAGCGCGCGAAAAATTTCCGCGATTTCCGTGGCCCAGGTTGCCGAGCGCGTGGCCGCCGCAAGACTGAAGCGACGGGGGAGTTTGCTCGGGGTTGGCAGAGCGACGTCCTATACCCCCCTCTCCCCCCGGGGAGAGGGGATCCGGGGCGGGAGAGGGGGTGTTCAGCCGTCCTGCGTCACGTCGCCGGCGAACAGGTAGCCTGTGCCGTGGACGGTGACGATCAGCCTGGGGTCCGCCGGATCGGTCTCGATCAGGCGGCGCAGGCGGCGGACCAGGCTGTCGATGGTGCGGTCGGTGGCGTCGGTCTTGCGCCGGGTCGTCGCCGTCAGCAGATAGTCCCGGTTCATCACCCGGCCGGGGTTGCAGACGAAGGTCGACAGCAGCTCGAACTCCGCGCCGGTCAGCCGCACCGGATTGCCCTGCGGGTCGGTCAGGCGCATGCGGTCGAGCCACAGCGTCCAGCCGGCGAAGCTGCGCTTGCGGTCGTCGCGCTGGTCGCCCGGCGCCTTCAGCCGGCGCAGCAGGTTCCGCACCCGCGCCAGGATCTCGCGCGGCTCGAACGGCTTGGCGATGTAGTCGTCGGCCCCCATCTCCAGACCGATGATGCGGTCGAGCTTCTCCGCCCGGCTGCTGACCAGGATGATGCCGATCTCCGACACCGCGCGAAGCTCGCGGGTCAGGGTCAGACCGTCCTGGCGCGGCAGCCGGATGTCGAGCAGCACGACGTCCACCGCGGCGGTCGTCAGCAGCTCCTTCAGCTCCTCCGCGCTTCGGGCCAGCAGGACGTCGAAGCCCTCATCCGTCAGGTAGGACTTCAGCGTCTCGCGCGTCACCGCGTCGTCGTCGGTGATGGCAATGGTCGCCGGCATGGCCCTCTTATCCGCCTCTCCGCGCCCCCTGTCGGGGATGCCGCCTCAATGTTCCAGGATCTGGCCCAGGAACTGGCGGGTGCGCTCGCTTTTCGGGTTCTCGAAGAATTCGGCCGGCGACCCGCTCTCGATGATCGAGCCTTCGGCCATGAAGACAATAGAGTCGGCGACCTGCCGGGCGAAGCCCATTTCGTGGGTGACGCAGACCATGGTCATGCCCTCGCCCGCCAGCTCGGTCATCACGTCCAGCACCTCCTTGACCATTTCGGGGTCGAGCGCGGAGGTCGGCTCGTCGAACAGCATGATTTCGGGCCGCATGCACAGCGCGCGGGCGATGGCGACGCGCTGCTGCTGGCCGCCGGACAACTGGCCGGGGAACTTGTGCGCCTGATCGGGGATGCGCACCCGCTTCAGGTACATCATGGCGATTTCCTCGATTTCGGACTTCGCCATGCCGCGGACCCAGATCGGGGCCAGCGTCAGGTTCTGCAGAACGGTCAGGTGCGGGAACAGGTTGAAGTTCTGGAACACCATGCCGACCTTGCGGCGGATCTTCTCCACCGCCTTGACGTCGTCGGTCAGTTCGATGCCGTCGACGATGATGTGGCCGGTCTGGTGCGCCTCGAGCCGGTTGATGCAGCGGATCATCGTCGACTTGCCGGAGCCCGACGGGCCGCAGACGACGACCTTCTCGCCCTTGCCGATGCTGATGCTGACGTCGCGCAGCGCGTGGTAGCTGTTGTACCACTTGCCGACCTTGCGGAGTTCGATGATGGCGTTCTCGGTCATTGCTCGGTCTCCAGAGCCGGTCAGCGGCGGTTGTAGCGGTTGGCCAGACGCTCCAGCCACTGGCTGTAGCGCGACATGCTGAAGCAGAAGATCCAGAACATCAGCCCGGCGAAGACATAGACCTCGGCGAAGTAGGGACGCCATTCGGGGTCGGTCGTCGCCACGGTGGCGGCGGTCAGCAGGTCGTATAGGCCGACGATGGTGACCAGCGAGGTGTCCTTGAAGGCGCTGATGAACTGGTTGACGATGGGCGGGATGACGATGCGCAGCGCCTGCGGCAGGACGATCAGCACCGTCTTCTGCCAGTAGGACAGGCCCAGCGCGTCGGCGGCCTCGTACTGGCCCTTGGGGATCGCCTGCAACCCACCGCGCACGGCTTCGGCCAGATAGGCGGCGGTGAACAGGGTCATGCCGGCCAGGGCGCGCAGCAGCTTGTCCACCGTCACGCCTTCCGGCAGGAACAGTGGGAACATCACCGACGCCATGAACAGCACGCTGACCAGCGGCACGCCGCGCATCGTCTCGATGAAGCCGACGCAGAAGGTGCGGATGGCGGGCAGCGACGACTGGCGGCCCAGCGCCAGCAGGATCGACAGTGGGAAGGCGATGGCGATGGAGAAGACCGACAGCATCAGCGTGATCGGCAGGCCGCCCCAGCGGTCGTTCGGCACATAGCTGAGACCGGCGACGCCGCCCCACATCAGCACGCCCATGCCGACCAGCGTCAGCGCCCAGGCGCCGGCCAGCCAGGGCCGCCAGAAGGCGCGCACGCCGCTGGCCCCCAGCATCGCCACGAACAGGGCGCAGGCCAGGAAGGGGCGCCACTGCTCGTCATAGGGGTAGGTGCCGAAGAAGATCAGCCGGTGCTTGACCACGATCACCGACCAGCAGGCGCCGGCCGCCTCGCGGCAGGCTTCCGAACTGCCGGACCAGCTGGCCTTCAGCAGCAGCCAGTTCGCCATCGGCGGCACCACCAGCCACAAGAGGGCGAGGCAGGCGAGGGTCAGGACGGTGTTCAGCGGCGTGTTGAACAGATTGTCCTTGGCCCAGCCGAAGGGCTTCAGCGCCGTCATGCCGTTGGCCTGCGGCGGGGCGGAGGCCTGGGTCGGCTCCTCCTCGTAGGAGGCGGCCCAGCGGGCGGGGGCGACGGGACCGGTGGGGATCGGGGCCTGATCGGCCGGGAATTGCTTGCTCATCGCGTCACCAGGGCCACACGGCGGTTGTACCAGTTCATGAAGCCGGAGATCGCAAGGCTGATGATGAGATAGACGAGCATCATCATCGCCACCGCCTCCACCACCTGTCCGGTCTGGTTGGCCGAGGTGTTGGAGACGCTGACCAGATCCGGATAGCCGATGGCGACGGCCAGCGAGCTGTTCTTGGTCAGGTTCAGATATTGGCTGGTCAGCGGCGGCACGATGACGCGCAACGCCTGCGGCAGGATGACGAGGCGCAGGATCTTGCTCGGCGACAGGCCCAGCGCCAGCCCGGCCTCGGTCTGGCCATGCGGCACGGCGAGGATGCCGGAGCGCACGATCTCGGCGATGAAGCCGGCGGTGTAGACCGACAGGCCGATCAGCAGCGCGGTGAATTCCGGGGTGACCGACCCGCCGCCCTCGAAGTTGAAGCCGGCCAGAACCGGCACGTCGAAGGCCAGCGGCGCGCCGGTGGCGACGAACACCAGCGCCGGCGGCAGCAGCACCGCGGCGATGGCGGCCGGCAGGGTGGGGAAGGGCTTGCCGGTGGCCTCACGGTGGCGGCGGCCGTAGCGGACGATGGCGACGGCGGCGGCGATGCCCGCGATCAGCGCCAGCAGGGCCCAGCCATGGCCGGCATGCTCCACCAGCACCGGGAACTTCATGCCGCGGTTGCTGAGGAAGACGGTCGGCACGATCTCCAGCGCCTCGCGCGGGCTGGGGAGCCGGTTCATGATGGTGTACCAGACCACCAGCTGCAGCAGCAGCGGCACGTTGCGGATCGTCTCGACATACAGGGTGGCGAAACGGTTCACCATCCAGTTGGAGGACAGCCGCGCGATGCCGATCAGCACGCCCAGCACCGTCGCCAGCACCACGCCCGCGGCCGACACCGCCAGCGTGTTCAGCAGCCCGACGACCAGCGCCTTCAGATAGGTGTCGGACGCGGAATAGGACAGCAGGCTCTCGCCGATCTCGAAGCCGGCCTCGCGGTGCAGGAAGCCGAAGCCGGTGGCGACGCCGCGGGTTGCGAGGTTGGTCAGCGTGTTGGAAACGAGATACCAGGCGACGGCGAGGGCGCAGGCCAGGAACAATGCCTGATACAGCCACCCCCGCACGCGCGCGGAATTCAGCGCCTGGACCGGGTTTGTCATGGTGTTGCTCCGTGCGGGGGAGAACCTCCCTCTCCCCCCGGGGAGAGGGGCGGGGTAAGGGGGATGCATTGCGTGGCTATCCCGAAGGTCCCGCCGCGCTTCCCCCTCACCCTAACCCTCTCCCCGGGGGGGAGAGGGGACTCAGCCTTACTTCATCGGCGGGGCGTACATCATGCCGCCTTCGGTGTAGAGGGCGTTCTGGCCGCGCGGCATCTTCAGCTTGGAGCCGGCGCCGACGTTGCGCTCGAAGCTCTGGGCGTAGTTGCCGACTTGCTTGATGATGTTGAAGGCCCAGTTCTCCTCGACGCCCAGCGCCTTGCCGTTGCCGGCGGTGACGCCCAGCAGGCGCTTCACGTCCGGATCGGGGGAGGTCATGGCGGCGTCGACGGTCTCCGACGTCAGGCCCTTCTCCTCGGCCTGGACCATGGCGTAGAAGGCCCAGGTGACCAGGTTCATCCACTCCTCGTCGCCCTGGCGGACGGCCGGGGACAGCGGCTCCTTCGAGATCAGCTCAGGCAGGATGACGTAGTCGTTGGGGTTCTGCACCTCGGCGGCGCGGATGGCGGCCAGCTGCGAGGCGTCGGAGGTCAGGGCGTCGCAACGGCCGGCGAAGAAGGCCTTGTTCAGCTCCTCGTTCTTCTCGATGACGACCGGCTTGAAGGTCATCTTGTTGGCGCGGAAGTAATCCGACACGTTCTGCTCGGTGGTGGTGCCGGGCAGGACGCAGACGGTGGCGCCGTTCAGCTGCTTGGCGCTCTTCAGGCCCAGCTTGGCCGACACCATGAAGCCCTGGCCGTCGAAATAGTTGGTCGGGCCGAAGTTGAGGCCGTTGGCGGTGTCGCGGGTCAGGGTGCGGGTGGTGTTGCGGGCGAGGATGTCGATCTCGCCGGACTGGAGCGCCGGCAGGCGCTGCTGCGCCGACAGCGGGGTGTACTTCACCTTTTCGGCATCGCCGAACATGGCGGCGGCGACGGCGCGGCACATGTCGACGTCAAGGCCCGACCACTTGCCCTTGTCGTCGGGCGAGGAGAAGCCGTACAGGCCCAGGTTGACGCCGCACTGGACGTAGCCCTTCTGCTTCACGCCGTCGAAGGTGGCGCCGGCCTGGGCCGTGCCGGAGAAGGCGAGGGCGGAGACGGACAGGGTGGCCGCGATGGCTAGCGCGCTCAGACGGGTCTTCACGGGGCGGGGCTCCTTCAGCCTTATTCGTTACGGGGGCGCCGGGGCAGGAGGCTCCGGCCGCCGCGCAACGTCACAATCGCTCCGTTGATTGAACAAAGTGCCCGCCCGGCATGAACGGATGTGGCGGAGTTGTGAACAGCTTTGGACAGATCGGCCGCCTGACCTGCGAACGCCGCAACCGGGCTTCGCCCGTTGATGGTCACGCCCCACGCCCGATATTTCACGTGCGCAGCCTGCCCGCCGGCCCTACAAGCGATGGGTGCCGGTGATAAGTCAGTGCGGGGGAATCGAGGGGAAGTGACGTCGATGGGGTCCGATCGGCCGGTCTGGCAGTTGTTCGCCCGCTTCTCGCTGCTGCGGCATGGCCCGGTGCCGCGCTATGGCATGGCCTTGCTGACCTTCGCCGCCGCCCTGCTGCTGCGCCGGCTGGTCGATAGCACCCTGCCGCCCGGCTTTCCCTATCTCACCTTCTTCCCGGCGGTGATCCTGACCACCTTCATGGCGGGGCTGTGGCCGGGGGTGGTGACGGCGGTGCTGTCGGGGCTGGCCGCCTGGTATTTCTTCATTCCGCCCTTCGACAGTTTCGCGCTGGATGGGTCGGTCGGGCTGGCGCTGGCCTTCTATGCGGTGGTTGTCGCGGTCGACATCGCGCTGATCCACGGCATGCAGGTGACGCTGGCCCGCCTGCAGGAGGAGCGCGGCCGCACCGCTTCCCTGCTGGAGGCGCAGACCACGATGTTCCACGAACTGCAGCACCGCGTCGCCAACAACATGCAGTTCGTCTCCTCCCTGCTGGATCTGCAGAGGCGGTCGGTCGGCCGCTCGCCGGACGGGGCGATGGCGGCGCTGGAGGAGGCGGGGCGGCGGCTGCACACCATGGCGCAGGTGCACCGGCGCCTGCACGACCCGCGCTCCGGCGACGATTTCGGCAGCCATGTCGAAGGGCTGTGCCGCGACATGCTAAAGGCGGCCGGCGTCCCCGGCATCGACTGCCGCGTGACGGTGCGGGCGGCGCCGCAGTCGCCCGAACGGCTGCTGGCGCTGGCCATGCTGATCGTCGAGGCGCTGACCAACAGCCTGAAACACGCCTTCGCCGGCCGCGGCGGCGGCACCGTCACCATCGAGCTGAACCCGGTGCCGGGCCAGCCGGGCCAGCTGCATCTGCTGGTGATGGACGACGGCATCGGCCTGCCGGACGGCTTCGACGTGCAGCACCTGCCCAGCCTGGGCTGGAAGATCATCCAAAGCCTGGCCGGCCAGCTGTCCGGCGACCTGAGCCACGGCCCCGCCGACGGCAGCGGCACGCGGATCGATCTGCGCTTTCCGGCCTGACCGGGACTATCCGTGGTGGCTTTTCCATCGCCAGACGATGAACTATCTGTGATCCTGCCGGTTGCTGCGGGGACCGGCAAGGGACGGGCCGGCGATAGTGGGAGAGGGACTTATGGCGACGTTGAAGGAATTCGAGGACGCGCTGAAGGCGGCGGGCAACACGGCCGCGCTGGAGATCCTTGAGTCCCTGAGGGCGCGCGACCGCTCGCAGCGCTCCGTCCGGCCGGCCCGGCGCCTGACCGGGCGCAAGATGACGCCGGAACTGGCCGCCGAGATCCTGCACCTGCACGAGACCACCAACATGACCCAGCAGGAGATCGCCTTCCAGCTGGGCGTGAACCAGGGCCGGGTGAACGAGGTCATCAAGCGCCGCAAATGGCTGACCGAAAATCCCGAGGCTCCGGAGGCCCAGGCCCGCGACAAGGCCAAGCAGCGCGCCAAGGAAGGCGTCGGCGTCGCCCCGCGCCGGCCGTCCCGGAAGAAGAAGGAAAAGGTGGAGGCCGCACCCGAGGCCGCACAGCCGGTGGAGCCGGCGGCCGAGGCTGTGACGGCGCCCGAACCGGTCGTGCAGGAACCGGTCGCTCAGGAACCCGTTACGCAGCCGGCGCCGGAACCGGCGGCCGAACCGCCGATGCCGATGGCCGCGCCGGAATTGCCGGTGGAGCAGCCCGAAGCGGCAGCCGAAGCGCCGGCCGAGCCGGCATCCGAACTGCCACCCGACGTGGCGAAGGAGAAGGCGAAGGGGAAGGCGCGCAAGCGGGGCAAGGAAAAGGAACCGCCGGCGCAGCTGCTGTTCAAGGATCTGCTGTAGGCAGCCTACAGCCTACAGCCCGCAGCCTACAGCCCGATGAATGGCTGCATCAGCCGGCCCATCAGGCCGGTGAAGCGCAGCGGCGCGTCGGTCGCGATCAGGCAGATGCAGTCGCGGTGGCTGTCGGCGATGGGCTGGTGGTTGGTGTCGCCGTCGACCTCCGCCAGGTCGCCGGGGCCGTAGCGGCCGAGTTCATCGGCGAAATGGCCGCTCAGCACCACGGTCAGTTCCAGCCCGCCATGGCCGTGATGGGGCAGGGCGGTGCCGGGGGCGATGCGCAGGAGCTGGGCCGCCCCGCCCGACGACGTGCGCGGCAGCAGCTCCACCCGCCGCACGCCTGGAGCCAGCCGTTGCCAGGGCAGGTTCTCCAGAGAGGGCACATAGGCGCGCAACGGACCCGGAAGGGACGCGGCGGGCTGGCCGGCTGGCCGGCTGCATCGCGGTCGCATCCGCATGGCCTTGCAGGGGTTGCCCGGCGCCTCCTCCCGCTCCAGGCGATCGAGGGTGGTGGCGAGCGACAGGCTTTCCAGCGGGGCCGGCGGCAGATCCTCCAGCAGGGCGCCGCCCAGCGCCTCCACCTCCGCCAGGGTGGCGCGGCAGTCCGGGCAATGGGCGAGGTGGACGGCGACGGCCAGGGACAGCCCTTCTCCCAGGCTGCCCGCGCCATAGGCCACCAGCAGGGCGTCGCTGGGGTGGTGGTTCGGCAGGAAAAGTTGGCGGGCGGTGGGTTGGCGGGCGGTCATCGGTCGTCGTCTCCCAGCGCCTTGCGGATCTTGGCCATGGCCAGACGCAGGCGCGATTTCACGGTGCCCAAGGGAACGTCCAGCCGTTCGGCGATGGCCGGATGGGCGAGGTCGGCGAAGAAGGACAGCTGCACCACCTCCGCCTGTTCCGGCGTCAGCGAGGCCAGCGCGCCGCGCAGGCGGCGGGCGCGGCGGTCGCCGTCCAGCACCTCGTCGGCGCGCGGGCGGTCGTCCTCATGCTCCAGCAACTCGTCGTCCGATACCTCCGGATGGCGTTCGCGGCGCAGCATGTCGATGCGCAGGTTGCGGGCGATGGTGAAGACCCAGGTCGCCGCCTCCGCCTTCGCCGGATCGTAGAGCGAGGCCTTGCGCCACACCGACAGCATGGTGTCCTGCGCCAGATCCTCCGCCCGCTGCGCCGGCATCCCCAGCTTCAGCATGTAGGCCTTCACCCGCGGGGCGAAATGGGCGAACAGCCGGGCGAAGGCCGCCCGGTCGCCCGCCGCCACCGCGACCAGATCGGCCGACTGGTCCGCCGCCAGCCTTGCGGATGCTGGATCGAGACAGGCGCGGGTGGCCTGTCCGGTCCTTTGGGGACCCGGCGTCCGGTCGGCTCCGGCGGCATGCGTCAGAAGGGAAGCCAATTGGGCGATCATGGCCAGGATACGCCGCAGCCCGTGCTTCGGATCACCGCCGATCCTGTCTTTTCGACGATGGCGGGAAAGCGCGGGCTTGGCGATGATCCAACCTCGATCGGTCGCCGTATCTCGATCACAGTCCGGATCTACCCATTTTGGGTTATGGTCCGGGTCCGTACGACGCCAGTCCTCCGACACGATCCGCCAAGGGCCGCCCCATGCCGCTTTCCCCGCCCGACCTCACCTCTCCGGCGCCGCTCGACATCGCGGTGGTCGGGTCCGGCATCGCCGGGCTGTCGGCGGCCTGGCTGCTGTCGAAGGCGCACCGCGTCACCCTTTATGAGAAGGAGGACCGGCCGGGCGGCCATGCCAACACGGTGGAGGCTGACGGCGCCGGGCCGGTCGATACCGGCTTCATCGTCTACAACGAGCCCTGCTATCCCAATCTGGTCGCCCTGTTCGACCATCTGGGCGTGCCGACGCGGGCGACGGACATGAGCTTTTCCGCCTCGCTGGACGGCGGGCGGGTGGAGTATGCCGGGACGCCCGCCGCCCTGTTCGCGCAGAAACGCAACCTGCTGCGCCCGCGCTTCTGGCGGATGATCGTCGACATACTGCGCTTCTACCGCGAAGCGCCGGGCCTTCTGGCCGATCCCGCGGCGGAGACGCTGACGCTGGGCGACGTGCTGGACCGCGGCGGCTATTCCGACGCCTTCATCCGCGACCATCTGCTGCCGATGGCCGCCGCCATCTGGTCCAGCCCGGCGGACTCGATGCGCGGCCATCCCGCCGCCGCCTTCATCCGCTTCTGCGACAACCACGGCCTGCTGAAGGTCAAGGGCAGGCCGGTCTGGCGCACGGTGGAGGGCGGCAGCCGCAGCTATGTCGGCCGCATCCTGGCCGACATGCCCGGCGCCCTGCGCCTGAACTGCGCGGTGGAGGGCATCGTCCGCGAGGAGGGCCGCGTCCTGCTGCGCGACCGCCGCGGCGACGTGCGCGCCCACGACCATGTCGTGCTCGCCACCCATGCCGATCAGGCGCTGGCCCTGCTGGAGGATGCCGGCGGGGAGGAGCGCCGGCTGCTGGGCGCCTTCGGCTACGAGCGCAACCTCGCCATCCTGCACGGCGATCCCGCCCTGATGCCGAAGCGCCGGGCGGTGTGGTCGAGCTGGAACTATCTGTCCGAGCGGGGGGACGGCGGGCACGACGCCCTGTGCGTGACCTATTGGATGAACCGGCTGCAGGGCTTCCTGCCGCAGGAGCGCGACCTGTTCGTCACGCTGAACCCCATCCGCCCGCCGCGCGAAGGCAGCATCCTGCGCAGCGTGCTCTACGACCACCCGATCTTCGGGATGGAGGCGCTGGCGGCGCAGCGGGGACTGTGGAGCCTGCAGGGCCGGCGGCGGACCTGGTTCGCCGGATCCTATTTCGGCGCCGGCTTCCACGAGGACGGGGCGCAGGCCGGGCTGGCGGTGGCGGAGGCGCTGGGCGGCGTGCGCCGGCCCTGGACGGTGCCGAACGAATCCGGCCGCATCCATATCGGCCCGGTGCCGGCAATCCGCAGCGCAGAGCTGGAGCCGCTGTGATGGAGGCGCCCCGCTTCGCCTCCGGCCTCTATGTCGGCACGGTGATGCACAACCGGGTGAAGCCGGTGCGGCACCGCCTGTCCTACCGGGTGTTCAGCCTGCTGGTCGATCTGGACGAGCTTCCCCGGCTGGACCGAGACTTGCGGCTGTTCGCCCACAACCGCTTCGGGCTGGTCGGCTTCCAGGACCGCGATTTCGGGCCGTTGAGAGAGTCCCCTCTCCCCCCCGGGGAGAGGGGGATGGGGGGCTTGAAACAGTGGGCCGAGAGCCAGCTTGCCGCCGCCGGAATCGAGGGGGGCGGTGCGGTGCGGCTGCTGTGCTTCCCGCGGGTGCTGGGCTTCGTCTTCAACCCGCTCTGCGTCTGGTTCTGCCATCGCCGGGACGGGACGCTGGCCGCCATCATCCATGAGGTGTCCAACACCTTCGGCCAGCGCCATGCCTATCTGATCCCGGCGGCGCCCGGACCGGACGGGCTGGTGCGCCAGCAGTGCGACAAGCGCTTCTACGTCTCGCCCTTCATGGACATGGAGACCGCCTATCACTTCCGCATCCGCCCGCCCATGGGCGAAGCGGGGGAGCCGATGGCGGTGTCCATCCGCCAGACCGACGCCGGGGGGCCGGTGCTGCATGCGTCGCTGACCGCAAGGCGGGTGGAACTGACCGACGGCGCCATCCTGCGCGCCTGGGCCCGCCACCCGCTGATGACCGCCAAGGTGGTCGCCGGCATCCACTGGGAGGCGCTGCACCTGTGGCGCAAGGGGCTGGCGATCCGCCCGCGCCCGCCGGCCCCGGCGCAGCCGGTGACCGTCGTTAAGGATATCGTCGTTCCCGACCGTTTTCGAGAAGGCCATTCATGACCGACATCGCTACCGACATCGCTGCGACCGCGCCTCGACGTCACCCCCGGTGGCTGCGGCTGGTGACCGGACGCGACCTGTGGACCGGCGCCCTGGTGAGACTGGCCGGCGGCATCCGCCGGGGTGAGCTGAACTTGCGCCTGCCCGACGGGCGGACGATGTGCGTCGGCGATCCGGCCGAGGGTCCGCGGGCCGACCTGACGCTGCTCGACGATGCCGCGGCGCGGCGGCTGATGCTGGGCGGCGCGGTCGGCATGGCGGAGGCCTATGGCGACGGGCTGTGGCGCAGCGGCGACTTGCCGGCGCTGATCGAACTGGCGATCCGCAACGAGGCGGCGATCGGCGGCGGGGCGAAGAACGGAGGTGTCAGGGGCACCGTCGCGGCGGCGGCGGCCAACCGGCTGTTCCACCGCAGCCGCGCCAATTCCCGCCGCGGCAGCCGCCGCAACATCGCCTTCCACTACGATCTGGGCAATGGCTTCTACCGGCTGTGGCTCGATCCCGGCATGACCTATTCCTCCGCCCTGTACGAGCGGGACGGGCAGAGCCTGGAGGACGCGCAGGAGGCCAAGATCGCCCGCGTCGCCGAGCTGCTGCAACTCCGCCCCGGCGACCGGGTGCTGGAGATCGGCTGCGGCTGGGGCGGGATGGCCGAACATCTGGCCGGCCGCCGCGGCGCCTCGGTCGTCGGGCTGACCCTGTCGGCGGAGCAGCTGGCCTTCGCCCGCGCGCGGCTGGAGCGGGCCGGGCTGGCCGGCCAAGTCGACCTGCGGCTGATGGACTACCGTGACGCCGGCGGAACCTTCGACCGCATCGTCTCCATCGAGATGATCGAGGCGGTGGGGGAGGAGCATTGGCCGCGCTATTTCGCCGCCCTGCGCGACCAGTTGGTGCCCGGCGGGGCGGCGGTGGTCCAGGCGATCACCATCGACGACGCGCGGTTCCCGCGCTACCGCCGCGGCTGCGACTTCATCCAGCGCCACATCTTCCCCGGCGGCATGCTGCCCTGTCCGTCGGCCCTGCGCGCCGAGGCGGAGCGGGCCGGGCTGGTGGTGGAGCATGTCGAGACCTTCGGCGACTCCTATGCCCGCACCTGCGCGGAGTGGCGGCGGCGCTTCCTGGAGGCCGGGCCGCAGGTGGCGGCGATGGGCTTCGACGACCGGTTCCGCCGGCTGTGGGACTATTACCTCGCCTATTGCGAGGCCGGGTTCCGCGCCGGGACCATCGACGTCGGGCTCTGGCGCTTTCGCAAGCCGTAAGCGGAGGAACCCTGCGATGAAGATCGGGGATTTCGCCGGCAACACGCCCGAATTGCGGATCGAGCATTATTTCGCCGGGCGCACCCAGGCCTGGGGCGTGTTCGAGGACCGTTTCGGCACGCTGCGCCGCAGCTTCACCGTCGCCATCGACGGCCAGTGGGACGGTCGGGAACTGGTGTTGGACGAGCGCTTCCTCTATGCCGACGGCGAGACCGACCGCCGGGTCTGGCGCATCGTCAGGACGGCAGAGGGAGCGGCCGGGGGATCCTATGAGGGGCGGGCCGACGACGTGATCGGCACGGCGGTGGGGCGGTCGGCTGGCAACGCGCTGAACTGGACCTACGAGATGGCGCTGAAGGTGGGCGGCGACCGCTGGCGTGTGCGTTTCGACGACTGGATGTGGCTGCAGCCGGGCGATGCGCTGATCAACCGTGCCAACGTCTATCGCTGGGGCCTGTGGATCGGCACGGTCAGCCTGTTCTTCCTGCCGGAAGGCCGGATGGTCCAGCCCGGCGCCGTTGTCAATCCGGCGGTGCAGCCCCCAGCCGCCGCCGAATGAGGCGAAGCGGGGCGCCCAGCAGCGGCAGGCGCAGATAGACATGCTCGCCGGAATCCCAATGGTCGATGTGTTCGGCCACCCGGCCGTCGGGGGCTTGCCGAACCTCGCTGGTGCCGATCACGTCCATCCGGCCGATGCCGGTCACCGTCGCTTCGAACCGCCAGCGCAGGATCGCCAGATCGGGTGCGAAAAGCCGGTGGGTGACGGTGAAGCGCAGATCGCGGCAGCCGTTCAGCGTGTGGACCATTGCCGCGCGCACCGCATCGCGCCCGCGGGCATCGTTGAAGGGGTCGCGGAAACGCACCTCCGGCACGGTCAGCGCCGGCAGCCGGTCGAGCGTCTCGACGCTGAGCGTTTGGAAGAAATCGACCCAGGCGTCCAGCCCGTGCCGTCGGGAATCGTCCGTCATGTTCCGGTCGCCTTGCGCACCAGCGGGAAGTAAAGCCGATAGGGCAGGCAGCGCGCCAGCTTCAGCTTGCGGGTGAAGCGTTTCGGGAAGGTGATCTCGAAGCCGTCGCCCTCCATCTCGTCGGCCAATTGGCGGGCCGCGTCCTCCACCGGCATCAGGTCCGGCATGGGGAAGGGGTTGCGGGCGGTCAGCGGCGTGTCGATGAAGCCGGGGCAGACCAGTTGCAGCCTGATCCCGGCGCGGTCGCAGTCGGGCTTCAGCGATTCGCACAGGTTGATGAGCGCCGCCTTGGTCGGGCCATAGGCCGCCGCCGTCGGCAGGCCGCGGTATCCGGCGACGGAGGCGACCACCGCCACCTGTCCGCGCCCGCGCGCCCGCATCCGCGGCAGCAGCGCCTCCAGCCCATGGACCACGCCCATATAGTTGACCTCCATCAGCCGGCGGGCGGTGTCGGCGGAGAAATCCTCAAGCGACATCGGGCTGTGGGTGCCGGCATTCAGCACCGCCCGGTCGATGGGGCCGAACCAGCGCTCGATGGCGACGACGGTGGCGGCGGTGGCGACGCGGTCGGTGACGTCCAGCGGGAACATGCGCATGCGGTCCGGGCTGCGCTGCGCCGTTGCCGTCAGATCCTCGACCGAACGGGCGGAGAGCGCGACCCGCGCACCGCCGTCGGCAAGATGGATCGCCAGCGCCCGGCCGATGCCGCTGCTGGCGCCGGTGATCCAGGTGATGCCGGGCGTCTTGCCGTTCGGCTCGCTCCCCGTTTCACCGCCAGTCCCATTCATGACGCGCTCCGCACAAGGTCCCCACGGCGGTACGCTGCCGGGGTTCCGACGGATCACCAGATGCGGCGGGCCAACTGGTCGCCGCGTTCCGACAGGTCGCGCATCAGGGCGCGGGCCTCATCCTCGCCGGTCCAGCGGGCGACGGACGCGATGCCGTCGGGGCTGTCCAAGGCGCCGTCGCGGCCACCCTCCGCGTCGTCCGGCAGGCCGAACACCTGTCCCGCCCGCGCCTCCACCACGGCGAAGCGGCCATCGCAGGCCACCAGCCGGAAACTGCCCTTTTCCTCCACAACCGAAACCTGGGTCATCGGCCTTCTCCTCGGCGCTGTCTCAACGGCCGGTTCAACCGGCGGGAGCGCCGGAAGGTTGCACGGCGCCGAGATTCTCCACGACAGCAGGGCTCAGGGATGGTATTGAGACTTATTCGCACTTGATGGCGAATGGGGCGGCGATGGCCGTTCCGGTGCCCGAGACTGTTCGCAAGACCAGCGAAACCACGGACTTAGGGCGGCGAATTCCCACAAAAATGCAAGTTTCCCCGCCGGCAGCGGTCGATTTCCAGTGCGAGTGCGACTCATTCGCATTATAACCGCATCGGGCTATCCGCTCTGGAGCATAGCGCCGGAGTGCCAACGGGATTTTTGCTTTTTGATTTTCGCAGCGCGCGTGCCGGACACGCGCCGAGGGGGAGTTGGACCGCCATGCCGACATCGTTTCGCCACCGTCCTGCGCTGGCCGCCGCACTTGCCGGTGCCGGCGCTCTGATGGCCGGCGCCGCCGCCCACGCGCAGGAGGCCGCCGCGCCCGCCGCCGCCGGGGCGGCGCCGCTGGATGGCGCGATGCAGGGGGCGGCGCAGGCCGTTCCGGACGCGGCTGCCGCTCTCGCCTCGCTGCCGCACGACCTGTCGCCCTGGGGCATGTTCGTCACCGCCAGCCCGGTGGTGCAGGCGGTGATGGTGGGTCTGGCGCTCGCCTCGGTCGTCACCTGGACCATCGCCATCGCCAAGACGGTTGAGCTGTCGTCGGCCAAGCGCAAGGCGCGCGCGGCGCTGGCGATGCTGGAGGAGGCCCGCTCGCTGTCGCAGGCGGCGGAGCGGGTCGGCTTCAGCCAGGGCACCGCTGCGGCGCTGGTCCGCGCCGTGGTCGCCGAGACCCACCTGTCGGCCGATGCGCCGTCGCGCGACGGGTTGATTGACCGCGCCGCCTCGCGGCTGGAGCGGATCGAGTCGGCGGCCGGCCGGCGCATGGCGCGCGGCACCGGCATCCTCGCCACCATCGGGTCGACCGGCCCCTTCATCGGCCTGTTCGGCACGGTGTGGGGCATCATGACCAGCTTCATCGGCATTTCGAAGGCGCAGACCACCAACCTCGCCGTGGTGGCGCCGGGCATCGCCGAGGCGCTGCTGGCCACCGCCATCGGGCTGGTCGCCGCCATCCCGGCGGTGGTGGTCTACAACGCCTGCAGCCGCGCCATCGGCGGCCACAAGGCGCAGTTGACCGACGCGTCGGCGGCGGTGCTGCGCCTGCTGAGCCGCGACATCGACCGCCATGCGCTGCCGCGTTCCCACGGCAACTCCCGCGCGGCGGAGTGACGGCGATGGGTGCGCGCCTCGGCTCCAGCGGCAGCGACGACGATCTGACCGAAACCCATGAGATCAACGTCACGCCCTTCATCGACGTCGTCCTCGTCCTGCTGATCATCTTCATGGTCGCGGCCCCGCTGGCGACGGTGGATGTGCCGGTCGATTTGCCGGCCTCCACCGCCACGCCGACGCCGCGGCCGGACAAGCCGCTGTTCCTGACCATCCAGGCCGACAAGACCCTGTCGCTGGGCGATACCACGACGACCAGGGAGGCCCTGGGCGCGGCGCTGGACGCCGCCACTCAGGGTGACAAGACCCAGCGCGTCTTCCTGCGCGCCGACAGGACCGTCGATTACGGCGCCCTGACCGAAGTGATGAACAGCCTGCGCGCTGCCGGCTACCTCAAGATCGGCCTCGTCGGGCTGGAAGCGGCACCGGCGCCATGAGTGCGGCCTTCGACCAGGAAGCGGTGGGGGGCTGGTCCGCCGATGGGGCGGAGCGTCCGGCGCGCGGCGTCGCCCGCTGGGGCGGCAGCCTGATGCTGGCCTTGGGCGTCCATGCCGCGGCCGGCGTGGCGATGGTCGCCTGGCATGTGCCGATCATGCCGTCGGAAGCCGATCCGCCGGCCGTGCTGCTGGAACTGGCGCCGCTGCCGGTGGCGCCGCCGGAGCCGACGCCGGCCATCGACATTCCCCTGCCGGAACCGATGCCGGAGCCGGTGATCGAACCGGAACCCGAACCGCCGCCGCCCGAACCCGAACCGGTGGTCGAGGAACCGCCACCGCCGCCGGAGCCGCCCCCCGTGGTCGAACCGGAGGTGGTGCTTCCCAAACCGCCGCCCGAGCCGCCGAAGCCCAAACCCAAGCCGGAAAAGCCCAAACCGGAGAAGCCCAAGCCTCCCCGGCCGGTGGCCCAGCCGGTGCAGCCGGCCCCGGTGGCCGCTCCGCCAGCACCCGCTCCGGCTCCCGCACCGGCGGCGCCGGCCCCGTCGGCCGCGCCCAGCCGGGCGATTCCGAGCTGGCAGGGACGGCTGCTGAGCCATCTGGAACGGCACAAGCGCTATCCGCGCGCCGCCCAGGCCCGCCGGCAGGAAGGGGTGGCCCAGGTCCGCTTCACCATCGACCGCGACGGGAACGTGCTGTCGGTCCGGCTCGACCGCAGTTCCGGCGTGCCGTCGCTGGACGAGGAGACGGTGGAGATGGTCCGTCGCGCCTCCCCCCTGCCGGCCCCGCCAGAGGAGATGGCGAAGGACCGCATCGAGTTGGTGGTCCCGGTCCAGTTCTTCATCCGCTGAATCCGCCGACCTGCGGCGGAGCGCGGAGTAGCGGGGAGAAGGAGGCCGACGGCGCCCCTCAGTCCAGCGTCGGTTCCGCCCGCTGGCCGACGCGGCGCTGGGTATCGACGGCGGCGCGCAGGCGGTCGCGGGCCGCGCCCCGGCTGGAGCCGGTGGTGGCCGCCGGGCGCAGGCCGTTCAGGGCGGCCAGGAAATTGGTGCCGGCGCGGCCTTTCTGTTCGCGGCCTTTCGGCTCGGAGATACGCCAGGCGGGCAGCGCCGGGATCTCCTGCGTGATCTCCTCCCGGTCGATCACCGTGTCCGGCGTCGCGGCGGCCTTTGCCTGGGCGCGGGCCTGCTGGGCTTCCACCCGCGCACGGGCGACGATGCGGTCGCGCAAGTCGACATCCAGCGTGCGGAACACGCGCGACGCTTCGGTCAGTTCGCGTTCCCGGCCGCTGTCCAGGGTGCGTTTCAGCGCGTTCGCCAGCAGGCGGCATTCCAGGACGCCGGGCACCCGCTCGCGCTCCACCGCGCGGGCGAGGACGCCGACGGCTTCCAGGGTTTCGCGGTCGAGGGTGCCCTGAGGCATGGTGCGGCCTGATCCGAAAGGGGTAGGGTCGACACTATCGGCGGGCAAGCGTCCGTATTCAAGCCGCATGTTAACCTTTTGTGCGACGCACCGCGATTACCGTCCCGCCGTCGCTTCCGGCCGGTCCTGCTCCACCGCACCGCGGCGCTGCAGCCATTCGGCGACCATCCAGCACAGCGCCGCCCAGGCGGCACCCACGCTCCAGCCCGCCAGAACGTCGGTCGGCCAGTGGACGCCGAGATAGACGCGGCTCGCCCCGATGATGAGGGTCAGCACCATTGCCCAGCTCAGCAGATAGGCCTTGGTCCGCCGGCCCTCGACGAACTGGGTCAGCAGGGCGCCCAGCGTCAGGTAGACGACGGCCGACTGCATGGCGTGGCCGCTGGGGAAGCTGGCGGAGATCACCTGATCGCCATGGGGCACCAGATCGGGACGGGCGCGGTCGAACAGCATCTTCAGCACGGTGCTGAGCGTTCCGCCGCCGCCGACCGCCACCAGCACCAGCAGGGCCGCCGCCCGTTTGTGCAGAAGCAGCAGGAAGCCCAGAGTCGCGGCGGTGAGGATGGCGAGGATGGTGGTGCTGCCGAGCGAGGTGATGTCGCGCGCCATCCGCGCCAGCCACCAGGGGCCGCCGGGCAGGTCGGGGTTCAGCGGATCGCGGAGCGCCAGCAGGATGTGCTTGTCGAAGGCGGTGGTCTCGCCCTCCATCACCTCGCCGGCCAGTTCGACGAAGCCGAACAGCAGGCCGGCGATGACCGACAGCCCGATCAGAACGCCGGGCTGATAGCGGGTCAGCCTGCCCCGCAATGCCGCCCGGATACCGCCCCCAGTCCCGTCCCCGGCCCCGTCACTCGTCCTCACCGGCATCCTCCATTCCCGTTGCCCGTTCAGGCGGGAGAGAGCAGCCGCACCGGTGAGCCGGCCGTCCAGGCCAGGATGTCCTCCAGGGCGTCGCGGTAGAACACCGCGTAATTCTCCCGCGTCACGTAGCCGAGATGGGGCGTCAGCACGGTGTTGGGAAGGTCAAGCCAAAGGCTGTCTTTCGGTAGAGGCTCGATGGGGAAGACGTCGATGCCGGCGCCGCCGATATGGCCGTGGCGCAGGGCATGGACCAGCGCCGCCTCGTCCACCAGCCCGGCGCGCGAGGTGTTGACGAGGAAGGCCGTCGGCTTCATCGCGCCGATCTCCGCCGCACCCACCACGCCGCGGCTGCGCTCGCTCAATACCAGATGGATGCTGACCACGTCGGAGGTCGCGAACAGGTCGCGCTTTTCGACGCGGGTCACCCCGGCCTCGGCGGCGCGCTCGTCGGTCAGGTTGGGGCTCCAGGCCACCACCTCCATGCCGAAGGCCTGACCCACCTTGGCGACCTTGCTGCCGAGCTTGCCCAGGCCGACCAGCCCCAGCCGCTTGGCTCCGAGATCGCCGGTCAGCCCGGTCTGCCAGCGGCCCTCGCGCAACGCCCGCTCTTCGGCCGGGATGCGCTTGGCCAGCGCCAGGATCAGGCCCCAGGTCAGTTCCGCCGTCGGCGCCCCGACCATGCGGGTGCCGCTGACCGGGATGCCGCGGGCGGCGCAGGCCGCAAGGTCGATGGCGTTGTTGCGGGCGCCGGTGGTGACCAGCAGCTTCAGGTTCGTCAGCCGGTCGATCAGCGCGGCGGGGAACGGCGTGCGTTCCCGCATGATGACCAGCACGTCGAAAGGCTCCAGCGCCGCCGCCACCGCGTCCAGATCGCCGAGCGGCTTCTCGAAGACCGTCAGGTCGCTGCCCGGCGGCAGCTGCGACCAGTCGGCGAGGTCGCGGGCGACCCCCTGGTAATCGTCGAGGATGGCGACGCGCATGGAGCCCGCTCCCGCTTACTTGGTGAAGTAGGGCGCCAGGTTGGCGCGGATGCGGTCGAGGATCGGCACGGCGGTGGCCGGCACCTCGAACGGGCGGCCGGTGATGGTCTCGCCGGCTTCGATGTAGACTCGGGCCGCTTCCAGAACCACGTCGCCGGGGATCTCCGGGATGTCCTGGGTGTAGGGATCGCAGCGGGCGACGACCCAGTTGCGGACGAAGTCCTTGTCGAAGCTCTCCGGCTTCCCGCCGGCCTCGAACCGCTCCTGATAGCTGGCGGCGAACCAGTAGCGCGAGCTGTCGGGCGTGTGGATCTCGTCGGCCAGCAGGATGTTGCCGTCCTCGTCGAAGCCGAACTCGTACTTGGTGTCGACCAGGATCAGGCCGCGGTCGGCCGCCATCTTCTGGCCGCAGGCGAACAGGGCCAGCGCCTTGTCCGACACCTCGTCCCACTGGGCGCGGGTCAGCAGGTTGCGTCCCACGATCTCGGCCGCCGTCAGCTCCTCGTCATGGCCGGCGTCGAAGGCCTTGGTGGTCGGCGTGATGATAGGGGTTTCCAGCCTCTGATTCTGGCGCAGCCCGTCGGGGAAGATGTGGCCGTACATCTCGCGCCGGCCCTGCTTGTACATCGACCAGATCGAGGTGCCGGTGGTGCCGGCCATGTAGTCGCGGACCACGACCTCGACCGGCATGATGGTCAGCCGCTTCGCCACCACCACGTTGGGATCGGGGTATTCCAGGACGTGGTTGGCGCAGATGTCCTTCGTCGCCTCGAACCAGAAACGCGCGGTCTGGGTCAGCACCTGCCCCTTGAACGGTATGGCGGTCAGGGCGCGGTCGAAGGCCGACAGCCGGTCGGTGGTGATCAGGATGCGCCTGCCGTCCGGAAGGTCGTAGTTTTCACGCACCTTGCCGCGGTAATGATTGGGCAGCTCCGGGATGAAGGCGTCGCGAAGAACGTTGGTCAGGTGCGGGGCGAGCAGGGCGGTGTCAACCATGGGATCCTGGTCCGGATGCAGGGGCGGATGCGAGAGGCGCGCATGATACCCGAAACCCCTGCCGGAGCCAGGACGCTAAATTGAGAGGGAGGATCGCTGTCCGATGCATGACGGGACCATCAGAATGCCCGCAGCCGGGACCGCAACGGAGGGCGCCGGCGACTATGTCCTGGCGCCCGGAGTCGTTCGCGTCTGGTTCGCCGATCTGGCAGGGTTGTCGGACCAGAAGGCGGCGATGCGCGCCCTGCTGTCCGACGACGAGGTGGAGCGGGCCGACCGCTTCATGATGGAACGGCTGACCGAGCGCTTCATCCTGCGGCGCGGGCTGCTGCGGCTGCTGCTGGGGCGCTGCACCGGGCGCGACCCGGCGGGGCTGGTCTTCGACTACGGCACGCACGGCAAGCCGGCGCTGGCCGGCGGTCCGGCCTTCAATCTCAGCGACAGCGAGGATTCGCTGGCCATCGCCGTGGCGGCGGAGGGGCGGATCGGCGTCGACATCGAGCGGCTTCGCCAGATCGAAAGCGCCGACGGCATCGCCGACCGCTTCTTCCACGCGACCGAGCGTGCGGCCTTGCAGGCGCTGGGCCCGGAGCAGCGGGACGAGGGCTTCCTGCTGGCCTGGACCCGGAAGGAGGCCTTCATCAAGGCAGCCGGGGTCGGGCTGTCGATGCCGCTCGACCAGTTCGCGGTGGAGGTGACGCCCGGAGCGCCGCCGGCCCTGCTGGAGATCGACGGGCGTCTGCGCGGCGATGTCGGCGTGCCGGCGGACTGGAGCCTGTTCGACCGCCGGGTGCTGCCCGGCAGCATCGCCGCCATCGCGGCGCATGGCACCGGCTGGACGGTGGAGACTCGGGTGATGGATGCGGGGTTCGCGGGGTAGGGGGAACCTACCTCACTCTCCCCCAGCCAATGTCCCGGTCAGGCGGTTGCGGATGGCGGAGACGGCGCATTCCAGCGGGCGGTCGTCGTCGGGCTTAGGGGCCTTGTCCATCACGTCGGGGCACATGTCCTGCGCCAGCCATACCTGCGGCTTCGGCGGGACCGGAGCGTTGGGGTCGCAGGTGGCGGGGTCGGGGTGGGTTTCCTCGGTGCTGCCGTGGGTCGGCTTGACCTCCAGGTTCGGGGAGACGCCGAAGCAGTCCACCAGCGCCCCCGACGGGCGGTAGTAGCGGGCGGTGGTCAGACGGATGCCGGTGTCGACGCTGAGCGAGGAAATCGTCTGCACCGACCCCTTGCCGTAGGAACGCGAGCCGAACAGCAGCGCCCGGTGATGGTCCTGCAAGGCGCCGGCGACGATCTCCGACGCCGAGGCCGAACCGCTGTTGATCAGCACCACCACCGGCAGGCCGGCCAGCAGGTCGCCGGGGGTGCCGCGGTAGTTGCGGGATTCCTCCGGATCGCGGCCACGGACGGAGACGATGTCCACCGTCTCAAGGAAGCGGTCGGCCACCTGCACCGCCTGTTCCAGCAGGCCGCCGGGGTTGTTGCGCAGGTCGATGACGGCGCCGGTCAGCCGGCCCTTCGCCTGACGGCGCATGGTCTCGATCGCCGCGTCCAGCGCCGTGGAGGTCGACTGGTTGAAGGTGGCGATGCGGACATAGGCGACGTTGCCCTCCAGCCGGTAGCGCACCGGCTGGATCTTCACGATTGCGCGGGTCAGCGAGACACGGGTGTTGGCCTCGGTCGAGGGCGGGCGGCGGATCGACAGGGCGACGGAACTGCCGACGGGGCCGCGCATGCGGGCGACGGCGTCGTGCAGGTTCAGCCCTTTCACCGCAACGTCGTCGATGCGGGCGATCAAATCGCCGCTGCGCAGGCCGGCGCGGGCGGCGGGCGAGCCGTCGATGGGGGAGACGACCTTGATCAGGCCGCTTTCCTCGTCCATCGTCACCTCGATGCCCAGCCCGCCGAACTCGCCCTGCGTCTGTTCGCGCAAGTAACGGTAGCGCTCGGCGTCGAGAAAACTGGAATAGGGGTCGAGCGAGCCCAGCATGCTGTCCAGCGCCGCCTCGGTCAGCATGCGGTCGCTGGCCTTCGGGTTCTCCGCCTTCTTCTTCTTCAGCCCGTCCTCGGCCTTGTCGATCAGCACCTGCGGATCATAGGCCTTCACATGCTCCGTCAGGACTCGGCGCATGGCGTCGGAGAAGAGGACGTAATTGCGGTCGGCGGTGGACAGCGAACCATAACCGCGGATCTTGGCGAAATCCGTCCGGTAGCGGTCGAGAGCCGCGACGGTGTCGGCACGGCTGGTGGGCGCCACGGCGCAGGCGGGGCCGATCGCCACCATCATCAGCAGCAAGGCAGCCAGCAGCTTCGCCATCCTTGGACCCTCTTGACTGGCCGATCCGGCCGGCGGTCTCACGCGCATCGTTCACATATACCAGGGTTTCGCCGGTTGCCGTGACCCTAGCACGTCGTCCGCCCATTCTCAAAATCCATCCCGATTTCGGCAAGAGGGTCATGCCCGAGGTGGATCGGCCGAACCGCGCAAGAGGGCGGACTCCACAAATAGGGTGTGCAAACGGCGATGTCGCGCGCCCCGATGGAACGCGCGGCCTGCCTGAACGGATGAACGCTTTCGGAGAGGGGGCGTCAGTAGGCGCCGCTGCCCTTCACCACGACCCGCACCGTGCGCAGCATGATGCCGATGTCGGCCCAGAAGTTCCAGCCGACGACATAGGCGGTGTCGAGCTGGACGCGGCGCACGTAATCGACGTCGCTGCGGCCGCTGACCTGCCATAGCCCGGTCAGGCCGGGACGGCAGCGGGTGTAGAAGGGGAAGCAGGCGTGGTAATAGGACACCTCGTCGTCGATGATCGGACGGGGCCCGACCAGGCTCATATCGCCGCGCAGGACGTTGATGAGCTGCGGCAGCTCGTCCAGGCTCGATTTGCGCAGGAAGCGGCCGACCCGGGTGATGCGGGGGTCGCTGCGCAGTTTGCGCGCCGCCAGCCATTCGGCGCGCGCCGTCTCGTCGGTGGCGAGCAGCCGTTCCAGCACCTCGGCCGAGTTGACCACCATGGAGCGGAATTTCAGGCAAGTGAAGGGCCGCCCGTCTGCGCCGATGCGCCGGTGGCCGAACACCGCCGGGCCGCCGTCGCGCGCCACCATCCAGGCGAGCACGAGCATCAAAGGTCCGAAGACGGCAAGCAGCCCCAACGCGCCGACGATGTCGAAGGCGCGTTTCACGCGGTGCCTGTGCAAGGGTGGGCAACCGGGAAGCCGGTCCATCGCCTGCATCGCCGACCGGGTTCCGGCCATCCGGCCGGGGTCCAGACGGGGAGCGCCCAGAAGAGCGATGTTGGACAAAGCCATTATATTTTCTCGTCGCTTATCGTCTCGGGTCAGAGCATAGGACCATCCGAGAGAGGCAACGGCCAGCGCGCGAAAGGGGTCCCGCCAAAGGGACGATGCGATTGGAAAGGGTGAGTTAGCCCGCCGGTACGGGTCAGCAGATACGGGGAAGCTGTTCCCCGGTCAGCCAGTCCACGATCCGGCGGCCACCGAAACGGGTCTCCATCTGAACGAAGCGGTGGGGGTCTTCCACCACACATCCGATGCGGGCGGCGTCCCGTCCCAGCGGGTGGTCGCGCATGACGGAGAGCAGACGGTCGCACTCCTCCTCGGCGCAGATCGCGATCAGCTTACCTTCGTTGGCGGCATAGAGCGGGTCCAGTCCCAACAATTCGCAAGCCGCCGCGACCTGCGCCCGCACCGGAATGTCCGATTCGCGCAGCCGCATGCCGACGCCGGACTGGTGGGCGATCTCGTTCAGCGTCGTCGCCAGCCCGCCGCGGGTGGGGTCGCGCAGCACATGGACGTCCGGCACCGCCGCCACCATCGCCGCGACCAGCCCGTTCAGCGCCGCGCTGTCGGACAGGATCGCCGTCTCGAAGCCCAGATTGTCGCGGGTCGACATGATGGCGACGCCATGGTCGCCCATGGTGCCGCTGACCAGGATCGCGTCGCCCGGCCGCGCCCGGTCGCCCGACGGGGCGACGCCCGGCGGCACCATGCCGATGCCGGTGGTGGTGATGAAGATGCCGTCGCCCTTGCCGCGCTCCACCACCTTGGTGTCGCCCGACACGATGGCGACCCCGGCCTCGCGTGCGGCGGCGGCCATGCTGTCTACCACCCGCTTCAGGTCGGCGAGCGGGAAGCCCTCTTCGATGATGAAGCCGGCGGTCAGGTGCAGCGGCACCGCGCCGGCCATGGCGACGTCGTTCACCGTGCCGTGGACCGCCAGCGAGCCGATGTCGCCGCCGGGGAAGAACAGCGGCGAGACGACGAAGCCGTCCGTCGTCATCACCATGCGCCCGCCCGGCACGTCGAAGGCGGCCTGATCGTTGCCCTGGTCGAGATACGGGTTGGCGAAGGCGGCGGCGAACAGCTCGCGCACCAGCTGCGCCATCGCCTTGCCGCCCGACCCGTGGGTCATGTCCACCGCCCCGCGGGCGATGTCGAGCTTGCGGGTGAAGAGGCGGCGGTCGGTCATGGCGGGGGTCCGGTTGGTCGGCGGGGTGTGGGGGAGGGGCGTCAGGCCGCGGCGTCGGCGACTTCGGCCAGCAGAGCGAGCGTTCGCTCGGCCTCCTCGGCATCCAGGCGGGACAGGGCGTAGCCGACATGGACGATCACGTAGTCGCCGACGGCGACGTCCTCCACCAGCTCCAGCGAGCAGGTCGAGGTGACGCCGCCCAGGCTGACGGTGGCGCGGTCGTCGGGCAGCAGGGCGGTGACCAGGGCGGGGACGGCAAGGCACATGACGGAGGTCCTTCCGGTCAGACGGCGGCGGCGGAAGCGGCGTGGGAGGCGTGGGCCTCCGCCAGACCGTCGGCGATCCAGTCGTACCACTCCTCCAGCCCCTGGCCGGTGGTGGCCGACAGCTGGATTACCGCCAGCGACGGGTTCAGGCGCTGGGCGTAGCCGATCATGCGCTCGACGTCGAAGCTGAGGTGCGGCAGCAGGTCGATCTTGTTGACCACCAGCAGGTCGGCGCGGACGAACATATCCGGATATTTCAGCGGCTTGTCCTCCCCTTCCGTTACCGACAGGACGACGACGCGGTGGGTCTCGCCCAGGTCGAAGCCGGCGGGGCAGACCAGATTGCCGACATTCTCGACGAACAGCACGCCGTCGTCGGCGAACTGGCCCTCGGCCGCCAGCTTGTCGGCGGCCTGCGCCACCATGGAGGCGTCGAGGTGGCAGCCCTTGCCGGTGTTGACCTGCACCGCCGGGGTGCCGGTGGCGCGGATGCGGTCGGCGTCGAAGCTGGTCTGCTGGTCGCCCTCGATCACCGCGACGGGGAAGCGGCCCTTCAGGTCGGTCAGGCTGCGGGTCAGCAGGGTGGTCTTGCCCGATCCGGGGCTGGACATCAGGTTCAGCACGAACACCCCGCGCTCGGCGAAGCGGCGGCGGTTGACGGCGGCCAGCCCGTCGTTCTTCGCCAGGATGTCGCGCTCGATGGTGACCAGCCGCGGCTGGTTCAGCGCGGCGCCGCCGTCGATGGCGTCGGCACGGTCGGGGCGGTGGTTGTCGTGGGTGTGATGATGGTGGCCGTGGTCATGACTGTGGTCATGGCCGTGATCGTGGTCATGCTCATGATCGTTGTGGCTGTGGCGGAACACCGTGCCGTCGGGGGCGACATGCTCGTGGGTGTCGTCATGGTGGTGATGGGCGTGCCGGTGCGCCTCGCCGTGGCGGTGGCGGTAGACCTTGCCGTCGGGGCCGATGTGCTCATGGTCGGCGTGCTCATGCCCAGCATCGGCGGCCTTGCCGTCTATCCGGGTCTCGCCTTCACCGCATCCGCAAACCGTGCACATCACGCGCTCTCCCGCTCTTCCATCCGCAATCCGTCCGCGCTGCCCATCATCGGCCTGCCCGCAGGCTTGGGCAAGCGCTCGTCATTCGTGTACTTCTATGCCGCAGGCCACGCAGGGGTCCAGCATCGCGACCAGCAGCCGCACCCTGTCCACCGCATCGTCGCGGTCGCGCACCACGGCCCCGGCCAAGCCGCGCGCCAGCGGGCCGTCGGCGGCGAAGTTCCAGTCGGTCGGCGCCACCATGCGGGCGTCGGCCAGCCGTCCATCGCCGTCCAGCCGCAGCCAGTGGGCCAGCCGCCCGCGCGCCGTCTCCGCCACGCCGCAACCCTCGCCAGGACGCGACGATCCGGCGGTGGCGGGATCGGCGGGGCGAAGGTCCGCGATGGCTGCCTCCATCCGCCGCGGCAGCTCCGCCAGATCGGCGAGCCGCGCCGCGAACAGCCGGGCGAGCCCGTCGCCGAAGCGTTCCGTCACCGAGACGACCAGCGGATGGTCGACCTGCCGTTCCAGCGGGCCGGTCAGGGCGGGGCCATCCTCGTACCGGGGGGTGGCGGCGAAGGACGGATCGCCGCTCAGCGCCGTCGAGTACCAGCCGGGCGACCGTTCGATCAGCAGCGGTGTACCGCAGGCGCCCCAGCCGGCCAGATCGGGCGACAGCAGCCGGGCGGCCAGCCGCGCCGCGTCGCTGCCGCCGTCTGCCGCCCAGCGGGCGAGGTCGTCGGCATCCCGTGGTGGCGGGCCGGCGAAGACGGTCGTCTCCAGCCAGCCGGCTATCCGTGCCAGTGCCTCGCGCAGGGCCGCCGCATCCGGCCGCAGGACGCCCCCGCCGGGGCGCAGCCCGTCCTTGGCCGGATAGAGCGCCGGCAGGATCAAAGACACGGCCATCCGCAGATCACGCAGGACCGCCGGCCGGGGCGGGGCGCCGAGGCGCGCCGGCCATTCGACCACAGCCTGCCAGCCATGGCTGTCCAGCGCCTCCGCATCGGTCAGCAGGGCGCGGGCGGTCTCATGGGGGGTGGCGTCGATGCCAAGCGCCGCCTCGCAGGCACGGGCGACGGCCAGCCCCTGGGCGCTGCCGCACAGGCTGAACAGCAGGGGCGCCAGCCGCACCGCCTCCTCCGCCTTGCGGCCGACCAATGCTGCGACGGCGCGCGGGCGGCGGGTGGCGACCTCGGCCCGGCGGATGGCTCCGTCATCCAGCCACAGCCGGACGGATACCGAACCCTCTCCCGGAAGCGTGGCGGTGGACATCGAGGATTCCTGTGGCAACGGGCAGCGCATCGTGACGGATCGGAGGTGCAACTCATTGACCTGCGTCAAACAACGTAGATCCGGCGGGGTGGAGCCGCCGTCTCGGCCATGGCCGGGCTGACGCTTTCTGCTACACTTCGCCCCGACAGCGCCACACCGCCGGTCTCCGATGCGTCGGGCCGGAGACTCCTGGCGGCGAAATCCCAGGGGCGATCCCAGGGGCGCGACACGACATCAGAGGATGCTGGTCAATGAAACGTTTCCCCCTCGCCTCGGCCGTGCTGCTGGCCGTGCTGGTGCTGCCCGCGGTCGCCGACGCCCACACCTTCGGTGCCCATGATGCCGGCTTCGCCCATGGCTTCCTGCATCCGGTCGGCGGCTGGGACCATCTGCTGGCCATGGTCGCGGTCGGGCTGTGGGCGGCGCAGCGCGGCGGTGCCGCCCTGTGGGCGCTGCCGGCCGCCTTCGTCACCGCCATGATCGGCGGCGGCTTGCTGGGCATGGCGGGCATCGCGCTGCCGGCGGTGGAACTGGGGATCGCCGGGTCGGTGATCGCGCTGGGCGCCCTGGTCGCCGCGCAGTCGCGCCTGTCGCTGCCGCTGTCGATGGCGGTGGTGGCGCTGTTCGCCGTCTTCCACGGCCATGCCCATGGCGCCGAGATGCCGGAGGCGGCGCAGCCGTTGCTCTATGGCCTTGGCTTCGCGCTGGCGACCGCGCTGCTGCACGGCGCCGGCGTCGCCGCGGCCCTGTCGCTGCGCGGGATCGCCCGCGGGACTGGGGCGGCCCTCGCCCTGCGTGGGCTGGGTGCGGCCATCGGCTTGGGCGGCGTGGCGCTGGCCGCGCTGGCCTGATCCGGAGCCTTGCGACCCCAAGTTCATGAGGAAGGCCGGGCGGGAGACCGTCCGGCCTTTTTGCTGCGCATTTGCGGCGCATTCAGCGGTCGCCCCACGCGGTACCGCGACATTTTTCCACCTGCGCCGGGAGACAAGGTTGCGCCGCCGCGTGTTCACGCGCTATAGGGCAGGCCTTCCCCGCCCGCATCTCCTCAACAGAAAATCGACGGACAGACCGTGGACTCGCTGATTCCGGAACTGATCGCGCTTGCCCAGGTGGTGTTCATCGACCTGGTGCTGGCTGGTGACAACGCCATCGTCGTCGGCATGGCCGCCGCCGGGGTGGCGCGGGAGAATCGCGCCCGCGTGATCTTCTGGGGCATCGCCGCCGCGGTGGTGCTGCGCATCGGCTTCGCGCTGGCGGCGACCCAGCTGATGGACATCATCGGGCTGACGCTGGCCGGCGGATTGCTGCTGCTGTGGGTGTGCTGGAAGCTGTTCCGCGAGCTGCGCAGCCAGCGCGAGGAGGCGGAGGCCGCCGCCCTGATGGGCGAGGACGGCGGCGATGCCGCCGCTGGTCCCGCCGGGGGCGGCAAGGCGGTGAGCACCGCCATCTGGGAGGTGATCATCGCCGACGTGTCGATGTCGCTCGACAATGTGCTGGCGGTGGCGGGTGCGGCGCGCGAGCATCTGTGGGTGCTGGCCATCGGCCTTCTGCTGTCGGTGGCGCTGATGGGCGCCGCGGCGACGGTGATCGCGCGGCTGCTGAACCGCTTCCACTGGATCGCCTATCTGGGGCTGGCGGTCATCGTCTATGTCGCCGTCCGCATGATCTGGCAGGGCAGCATCGAGGTCATGGCCTTCGCCCAGCATGTGACCTGATCGGGCGGGCCGACCGAGTAGGGTCTGGGCCGGCACGGCCGGAACAATCGGCGTCTCCTGGTGTTGCAAGCCGGCAGCCCCCACAGGAGACGCCCGGCATGACCCATCACAACGACGCCATTCCGTCCGCCGCTCCGTCCGATGCGGCCGCCACAGCCACCTCCCCCCAGGGCCGCCGGCCGGAAGAGATCGAACATGAGATCGAGTCGATCCGCGCCCGCATGGACTCGGTGATCGACGAGATCGAGTTCCGCCTGTCGCCCGGCCAGATGTCCGGCGGCGTGGTGCAGGTGGTGCGAGACGTGATCCAGGGCGGCGGCGACGGCCTGTCCGGCCGCATCGCCCGCGCGGTGCGCGCCAACCCGATCCCGGTGGCGCTGATGGGCGTCGGCGCCCTCTGGCTTGCCGTGGCGGTCGCCCGCACGCCGGAATCGACCACCGGGTTCGACGATTACGATCCCGATGGCCGCCACCTCGACCCGCGCAGCCGGCATCTGCTGACCGACCTGATCGCCGCCTGCCGCGACGGTGGCGAAGCCTTCCGCCGCGCCGACATGACCATCGCCGATACGGCCCTGTCCGCCCGGCTGGAGGATCTGGCCGACCAGCTCGACCGCAGCGCGATGGCGCTGGACGCCGAACTGCGCACCGGCGGCGGCTGGATCGAGACCTCCGGCGACGGCACGCGCGTCTGGTCGCCCATGCATGGACTGGCCGAGGCCAGCGCCCGCAGCGTGATGGCCGGGGCCGGCGGGCCGGGCGCCCGCGGCGACCTGCTGGCCCGGCTGGAAAGCGGATTGGACGGCACGCTGTCGCTGTTCCGCGACGCCCTGCGCGATGCGCCGGACGACCATCTGCAGGTCGTCATCGGCGCCCAGTTCCACGCCATCGAGACGGCGCGCCATCGCGTCGGCGCGCTGCGCGAAGCCGTGGTCTGAGGAGGGCGGGGCATGCTGGGGCTGAGCCGACGCCATTACTACGAGCACCGGAACGGCGCGGGCGGACGCGCCGCGAATGACGGCAGCGGGGGCGGCCGCGGCCGGTCGGCGGACAGCCCGTCGGACATCCCCAAGAAGGGGTGGAAGGACATCCTGCTGCGGGTGTGGGACGAGCAGAGCAAGGACAACGTGTCGATGCTGGCGGCCGGCGTCGCCTATTACGCCCTGCTCGCCATCTTCCCCGCCGTCGCGGCGCTGGTGTCGATCTACGGCCTCGTCGCCGACCCGGCGATGATCGAGAACCAGCTGAACCAGCTCGGCAGCCTGCTGCCGCCGGAAGCGCTGTCCATCGTCAGCGACCAGGCGCGCAAGGTGGCGACCACCCCGTCGCAGGGGTTGGGCTTCGGCCTGATCTTCGGCCTGCTGCTGACGCTGTGGAGCGCGTCGCGCGGCACCAACTCGATGGTGACGGCGCTCAACATCGCCTATGGCGAGAAGGAGACGCGCGGCTTCCTCAAGTTGGCGATGCTGTCGATGGGGCTGACGGTGGCGGGCCTGCTGTTCGTTATCCTCGCCATTGCGATGATCGTCGCCGTCCCGGCCGCCATCAACATCATCGGGCTGAAGGACACGCCGATCGGCTGGATCGCCAGCCTCGCCCGCTGGCCGATCCTGGCGGTGACGATCATGCTGGCGCTGGCCGTCTTCTACCGCTACGCCCCCGACCGCCGCGAGCCGCAATGGCGCTGGGTCAGCTGGGGGTCGGCGGTGGCGACCGTGGTATGGCTGCTGGGGTCGCTGGGCTTCTCGATCTATGTGTCGAATTTCGGCAGCTACAACGAGACCTACGGCTCGGTCGGCGCCGTCGTGATCCTGCTGCTGTGGTTCAACCTGACCTCCTACGTCGTGCTGATGGGGGCGGAGCTGAACGCCGAGATCGAGCACCAGACCGCCCGCGACACCACCGACCGCGACGGCCGCGCCTCCCGCCCGATGGGCCGGCGCGACGCCTATGTCGCCGACACGGTGGGCGAGCGGAAGGCGGGCTGACCGGAGTCGTGCATTATCTGACGGCGTCGTTCAGGGACTCGAAGGTTCCGGCGAAATACGAGACGTTGTGCCATGGCCGCTTGCTCAGGGCTTCGGCAAGCTCCCGCGCCTGCTGGGCATCGCGGCCGAACAACACGATCCGCGTATTGAAGTCATCGAGGGGCATCGGAGAGCCCTGAACCTTCGCGGCATTCTCGGCCATGAGGTTGTGCGCACGTGGCAGGCTGCCTTTGCCGAAGTCGTCGGCCGACCGCGCATCGAGGAAGACCGCGGTCTGATCGTTCCTGAAGATCCGCAGGACTCCGTCCAGGTCGATTTCGGTCGGGCCGCCGAGCGCTCGCCAGACCGGCATGCCGAGCTGATAGCGGCGTACGTTCGTGAAGCCGGCATCGAGCAGTTGGGCGGCCATGCGCCGGCTGGCCTGGCAATGGGGTCCGTTGCAGTAGAGGACCAATGCCTTGCTCTTGTCGCCGTCCACCAGCTTCTCGACTCCGGCGACCGCGTCCGACGGCGGGCCTTTGAGATTGTTCGCTCCGGGGATATGCCCGTTCACGAATTCGGCAAGGGGACGGGTGTCCAGGATGGTTGCACCCCCTTGCGACACGATGCGGCGCATGTCCTCGGTGCTGATCTCTTGCGTCTTCTGCCCGGTCTCTCCGATGACCGCCTGATAGATGGTCACATCGTGAGCGAAAGCAGGGCCTGAAAGGAGCGTTGCCGCAACGGCGGCCGAGGCGAGGAAACGAACGTTGTTCATGACCAAGCTCCATCCACGGAAGGTGTGCGACAGGATTCAACGCAGCATCGCCAAACCGGCATCGTGCCGGGATTGGCCCAAGGCTAGACTTGGGACCCATCTTGCGCCGTGCGTCATTCGGGGAGCCGGCGCTTTCAGCGTCGATCCGACGACTGCGGCCCAACTTCGCTGTCCGAGAGATGGCCCAGTGTAACCCCGGTCGGCCGGTCCTGTACCGACCCCACTCAGCTTAGCCCGGATTACTCGAAGCCCCGGTGCAGGCCGCTCCCCGGCTTTTCCGTGCGATTCACGGTTCAAGCCTTCGCTTGATACGATCACGCGATCACCGGCCAAATATCGCTTGGCGGGGCGGCAATCGCGCGCTATGGTCGCGCCATGCAACAGACGCTTTCCATCACGTCCACCGGACGTTCCCGATATTTTGGCCGCTGGTTTCGTTCGGCGGCCTAGGAACGCGCATCTGTCGCTCACTCCCGAAGCCGCCCGGACCGACCCGCGGCGGCTTTCGTGTTTGTGACCCCGGCCCTTGATGGGCCTCACATCCTGAAAATCCGAACACGGGCGACCCGGGCGGCCTCACCATCCGTAGGAGAGGTTGTCATGTTCGATTTCGATGTCGTCACCGGCCCCACCCAGCCGCCCCACTGCCCGATCGCCGAAGACTCCGCCGAATCGGGGGCTGCCGAGTCGTCCCCGCAGCCGGCAGCCCTGGCCGCAACGGCTGGTGTCACCCGGTCCGAGTCTCTGCCGGACAAGGGGGAAAAGCGGCGGTCCTGAGCCGGATGGGGCAGCCGACCGTGGCGTGCAGCTCCCGCATCCCAGCTTTCGACCAAAAAAATCACGAATCCTGCCTATGTTCCGCCGGCTGTTGTCGTATACTCCCTTAGGGCAGACGTGTCCGGGTTACGGCTCAGCCGGCCGTACCTCTTGTTTGGTGCTCCTCAACCGGCGTTCGGATCGGGTTTTCGGGCGTGGGGATCGGATCGGAAGAAGGATGACGAATCATGGCGGATGATGCTCTCTCAAGCGTCAACTCCCTGGTGTCCAGCCTCAACGCCTCGATCAACAATGCGGTCGAGGCGATCAAGAAATCGCAGAGCAATCAGGCGGTCGGCGAGGTCAAGGAATACTCCAAGACGGTGAGGAAGTCGGCGCTGAACACCAGTGGCGGCGCGACCGACATCGGCGTGATTTCCAAGAACACCACCCGCCTGAACGTCGCCAGCACGATGTCGGCGAACGACAAGGTGGATTTCTACAAGTTCAAGGTCGTCACCAAGGGCGAGCTGACCATGGGGCAGGTCGGCGACGACGGTGTGCATGTCCAGCTGATGAACCGGCTTGGCCGGGTGATGGCCGACAGCGACCCGAAGGCCGGCGACAATTATACCGCCTTCAGGAAGCTGCAGGCCGGCAATCTGTCGATCGACAAGGGCGACTACACCCTGCGCGTGACCCGCGACAAGGGCCAGTCCGACAAGGACCCCAAGAATTACGCGCTGCAGCTGGTCATGGGCAATTACAGCCAGGATTACGACACCGTGGCCAAGCCGCCGGCCAAGGGCGATACCGGCCTGGCGCTCACCACCGGCCAGCAGGCGACGCTCGACGGGCTGAATCAGGCCATCGGCAGCATGAACTCCATCCCCACCGGACAGACCGGCACCCAGAAACTGATGGGCAGCTTCAGCCTGTTCGTGTGAAGCCGGGCTGTCGGCTGTGCTATGACCGGGCGGAGCCGATCCGTTCCGGAGCAGACCCTTGCAGTCCAAAGACCCGTCCATCACGCGCCTGACCCCCGACGACCATCGCCGCGTTCCCTGGAAGAATGGCGGCGGCGTCACCACCGAACTGGCGGTGGAACCGGCCGCCGACGGGCGATTCGTCTGGCGCGTCAGCATCGCCGACGTGGTCGAACCCGGCCCGTTCTCCGCCTTTCCCGGCTATGAGCGGCTGATCGCGGTGGTGGAGGGCGACGGCATGCGCCTGTCGGTCGACGGCGCCCCGCCGGTCGAACGCCGCCGACTGGATCCCGCCTTCGCCTTCCCCGGCGAAGCGCCGGTCTGGTGCGAGCCGACCGCCGGCCCGATCCGCGACGTGAACCTGATGCTCGACCGCGCGTCGGCCACCGGCGCCCTGACCCTGCTGGCGGGACAGACCGGCCACCGGGCCGCCGGCGACGTGCTGCTGGTCCATGCGCTGGCCGGCACGCTGACCGTCATCCTGGACGGCGGCGAGGCGCTGACGGTTCCCGCCGGCCACAGCCTGCTTCTGCGCGACGCGGCGGCGCTGGTGGAAGCATCCGACGGGGCGGAGGGCGTCTGCGCGGAGGTGCGGCGGCGCTGATGGGAGGAATGGCCGTCAGGCGGCTTCCAAAGCTTTCACTTCGGTATCGAGCCGGTCGCCGAGCGCGCGCTTGGCGACCTCAATGTCGTAATGGGCTTGAAGACTGGCCCAGAACCCTTCGGACATGCGGAAGTAGCGCGAGAGGCGCAAGGCGGTGTCGGCGGTGATGGCGCGCTTGCCTTCCAGGATCGCCGTAATCCTGGTGAGGGGAACGCCGATGTCCTTGGCAAGGCGGTAGGCGGAAATCCCCTTCGGCGCCAGGAATTCCTCCCGCAGGATTTCACCGGGATGGATGGGCGCAAAGGGGATGGCGGCGACATCGACGACATCCGACAGGTCCGGATAACCGGCCTCAAGCTGTTCGCGGCGGATGGTCATGTCGATCCTCTCAGTCGTGATAATCGCAGAACTCGACATCGTAGGCGTCACCGTCGGCCCATGTCAGGCAGAGGCGCCATTGCTTATTGACGCGGATGCTGTGCTGGCCGGCACGGTCACCTTCCAGTTGTTCCAGCTTGTTGCCCGGCGGATTGCGCAGATCCTCCAGCAGGGCCGACTTGTCGATCATGACCAGCTTGCGATGGGCACGTAGCGCGACATCGGATGGCACCCCCTTGATCGGCTTGCCGAGGAACAGGGCCACGGTCCGCTTATCGGCGAAGGTCTTGATCACTGCGATAAACCTAGGAAAGCGGATTGGTTCCGTCAAGCGTTGCCGTAACGCTAAGCGGAACCAATCTGGATGGCCGTCACGCCTTCGCCGCCCGGATCAGCTCCGCGTACCAGCGCGCCGAATCCTTCGGCGTGCGGGCCAGGGTCTGGAAATCGACGTGGACGATGCCGAAGCGCTGGCCGTAGCCGCTGCCCCATTCGAAATTGTCCAGCAGCGACCAGACAAAGTAGCCGCGCACGTCGGCGCCCTGGGCCATCGCGTCGCGCATCGCCGCGTTGTAGATGGTCAGGTAGTTGATGCGATGCGGGTCGTGGACGGCGCCGTCGGGGCTGACGGTGTCGCTGCCGCCGCAGCCGTTCTCCGTCACCACGATGGGCAGGCGGTAGCGGTGCTGGATCGTCAGCAGTTCGTCCCGGAAGGCGTCGGGGAAGATCGCCCAGCCGACGCCGTGGGTCGGCGAATCGGGCGGCGCGTCGCCCCAGCCATAGCCCCAGGTCCGGGCCGGGTCGGCCTTGGCGAAGATCGGGCCGTAATGGTTCAGCCCGAACCAGTCCACCGGCCGGGCGATGCGCGCCATGTCGCCGGGCTGGACATAGGGCTCGATGGCGGCGGCGGTCTGCGGCGGGTAGTGGCCAAGGATCTGCGGATCGCAGAAGACCAGGTTCCAATGCTCATCCAGCAGGGCGGCGGCGGCGCGGTTCTCCGGCGTGTCGGTTTCCGGGATCACGGCCTGCCGGTTGTGGATGGCGCCGATCGAGGCCCCCGGCACCATGTCGCGCAGCACGTCCACCCCGGCGCCATGGGCGAGGTTGACGTGGTGGATGGCGCGCAGATGCTGCGCCCGGTCGACGATGCCCGGCGCCGCCCAGGGGATGGCATAGCCGAACAGGGTGAAGACCGAGAACTCGTTGAAGGTGATCCAGCGCTTCACCCGGTCGCCGTAGCGCCGGGCGCAGAGCGCGGCATAGTCGGCGTACCAGCCGGCGCAGTCGCGGGCCGACCAGCCGCCCAGATCCTGCAGGGCCTGCGGCAGGTCCCAATGGTAGAGGCACAGCCAGGGTTCGATCCCGGACTCCAGCAGCCGGTCGATCAGCCGGTCGTAGAAATCTAGCCCGGCGTCGTTCACCGCACCCTTGCCGCGCGGCATCACCCTGGGCCAGGAGACCGAGAAGCGGTAGGCGTCGACGCCCAGCCCCTTCATCAGGGCCACATCCTCCGGCATGCGGTGGTAGTGGTCGCAGGCGACGTCGCCGGTGTCGCCGTTCACCACCCCGCCCTGGGTGCGGCAACGGACGTCCCAGATGCTGGCGCCGCGCCCATCCTCGGCCGCGGCACCCTCGATCTGGTAGGCGGAGGTGGAGACGCCCCATGTGAAGTCGGGCGGATAGGGGGAGGTCCGGTCGGTCATGGTCAGGCTGCGATCTGATTGATGCTGCGGCAGCGGGCCTCGAAGGCGTCGGAGATGAAATCGGGGCGCTTGTAATAGCCCTTGATCCAGCTCGCCAGCAGGCAGAGTTCCTCCAGCTTCACCAGCTCGTCCAGCGTCCCTTCGGGAAAGCGGATGGCGAAGCTCTCGGCGATGTATTCCAGGACCTGCTCGACCTGATCGATCGACAGCTGGATGTCGGTCTCCAGGGTTGCATTGCGGGTCAGCAGAGCCTCGTCGACCCCATATTCGTCGCGGATCAGCTTCACGATCCAGCGGAACATGTGCATCCAGTTGGATACACCCTCGATCGACTTGCTCATCGCGACGCTCGGCTTTGGGTTGCGCGAAAGGGGTAGGCAACAGCGACTGTACGCACCGATCGTTAAAGAATAAAGCAGTCAGCATCGGGGTCTCCAGCCGGGCGCGGCAAAAAACCGCGCGGGATTTGCCACCTCCGCGGGCAGGGATCGCCGGAGTGTGCCCAGACATTGTGCAGGGACGGACGGGGCCGGGACTGGAATCCGCCACGGGGCGGAGCGGCACGGCCCATGCAGATCGAAGCCGATCCACCGGACTGCGAGGCTTCCGCCATGGCACGCGCCGCCATCACTCCTGACGTCCACCCCGTCGACGAGATCCTGCCGCACTGGCGGCTGCTGGCGCTGGGGCTGCAGCATGTGCTGGTGATGTATGCCGGGGCCATCGCGGTGCCGCTGATCGTCGGCGGGGCGCTGAAGCTGCCGAAGGACCAGATCGCCATGCTGATCAACGCCGACCTGTTCGCTTGCGGCGTGGTCACGCTGATCCAGGCGGTGGGGTTCTGGCGCTTCGGCATCCGCCTGCCGGTGATGATGGGCGTCACCTTCGCCGCCGTCGGGCCGATGGTGGCGATGGCGACCAACCCGTCGCTGGGGCTGCTGGGGATCTATGGCGCGGTGATCGGGTCCGGCTTCTTCGCCATCCTGGCGGCGCCGCTGGTCGGCCGGCTGCTGCCGCTGTTCCCGCCGGTGGTGACCGGCAGCGTCATCGCCATCATCGGCATCTCGCTGATGCGGGTGGGGGTGGGCTGGGCCGGTGGCGGGGTCGGCAACCCGCGCTTCGGCGATCCGGCCTTTCTGGGCGTGGCGGCCTTCGTGCTGCTGGTGATCCTGGCGCTGATGAAGCATGGCCGCGGATTCGTGCGCAACGTCGCGGTGCTGCTGGGGCTGGTGGCCGGCATGGCGCTGGCGATGGCGCTGGGCATGGTCGATTTCAAAGGGCTGGCGGAGGCGCCGTGGGTCGCGCTGGTCCAACCCTTCCAGTTCGGGATGCCGGTGTTCGATCCGGTCGCCATCCTGACCATGTCGCTGGTGATGATCGTGGTGATGATCGAGTCGACCGGCATGTTCCTGGCCGTCGGCGACATGGTCGGCCGCCCGGTGAGCCGGGAGGATCTGGTTCGCGGCCTGCGCACCGACGGGCTGGGCACGCTGATCGGCGGCGTGTTCAACACCTTTCCCTACACTTCCTTCTCGCAGAATGTCGGGCTGGTCGGGGTGACGGGCGTGCGCAGCCGCTGGGTCTGCGCGGCGGGCGGGCTGATCCTGCTGCTGCTGGGGCTGCTGCCGAAGCTGGCCCATGTGGTGGCGTCGGTGCCCGCCTTCGTGCTGGGTGGGGCCGGGCTGGTGATGTTCGGCATGGTGGCGGCGACCGGGGTGAAGATCCTGTCTCAGGTCGATTTCGCCAGCCGGCGAGAGAACCTGATCGTCGTGGCGGTCAGCGTCGGCGTCGGGCTGATCCCGCTGGTGTCGGACAAGTTCTTCTCGCAGATGCCGGCCGTCCTGTCGCCGCTGCTGCACAGCGGCATCCTGCTGGGCACCCTGACGGCGGTGGCGCTGAACTGGTACTTCAACGGGCTGTCCGGCGCCGACCGTGCCCGTCATGAAGTGGCTGCAGCGGCGCAGGGGGTGGAGGCTTAATCCTTCCGCCGCAGCAGGTCCTTGCTGGCGAGCAGCGACCCGCCGGCAATCAGGGCGCAGGACACCCAGATGATGCCGGAGTTGGGGGCGAGGCCGAACAGGACCAGCAGCATGGTCGACAGCAAGGGTGCCAGATAGGACAGCGCCCCCAGCGCCCGGATGTCGCCGTGGCGCACGCCGTAATCCCAGACGAAGAAGGCCGCCCCCACCGGTCCCAGCCCCAGCAGCAGCATTGCCCCCCAGCCGGCGGCGGTCTCCGGCCACACCGTGCGTTCCAGCGCCAGATGGCAGAGCAGCGACAGGAGCGCGGTGACGAGGCAGAAGGCGCTGACCGCGTCGGTCGGCGCCTCGCCGATCTGGCCCAGCCGGCGGCGCAGAACCGAGTAGCCGGCCCAGGTGACGGCGCTGCCCAGCGCGGCGGCGTAGCCCGGCAGATGCGCCGGGTCGATCGAGAATCCGCCCATGGAGTTGCCGCTGCCGCCGCGCGCGATCAGCAGCGCCGTCCCCGCCAGCCCGGCCAGCGCGCCGCCGACATGCCAGGACCGCAGCCGCTCCCCCGGCAGCAGGGCGGAGAACAGCACGATCAGCAGCGGCCACAGGTAGTTGATCAGGTTGGCCTCCACCGGCGGCGCCGCCTGCAGGGCCATGAAATAGAGGAAGTGGAAGCCGAACAGCCCGCCGACGCCCAGCGCCCAGGCTGCGACCGGCTGGCGGAAATAGCGCAAGGGATTGTCGCCGCGCGAGGCGGTCCAGCCGCTGCCGACCAGAAAGGCCAGCAGGAAGGAGGTCGCCACCAGTTGGAACGGCGGCACCATGGAGGCCAACGTCGCCAGCGGGGCCAACGTCGCCCACAAGAGGATGGCGATGAAACCGACCAGTGTGGCGCGGTTGACAGATCGGCGATCAGGCAGGGCGGTGGAGACGGTCATGATGCGTGTCGGTCGGTTGGCGCGAAGGGGGCGACCATAACCGGCCGGCGGGCGGCTGTCTTGACCGGACCTCCGCCGCGCATTGACCGAAACTCCGGCCTCACGCGGAGGCCTTATGCCGTCAGGGGCAGCGCCTCGTTGCGGGCGAAGGCGGTCATCACCATCGCTTCCGCCGCCTCGGCCGCCAGCGGGCGCGAGATCAGGAAGCCCTGCAGGCAATCGCAGCCGGCCTCCGCCAGCCAATGGCGCTGCTCGGCGGTCTCCACACCCTCGGCGACGGTGGACAGCAGAAGCCGCTGGGCCAGCGCGATGACGGTGGAGGCGATGTCGGGGGCGTGCGGCAGGTCGTTGACGAAGCTGCGGTCGATCTTCAGCACATCGACCGGCAATTGGCGCAGATAGGCCAGAGAGGAATAGCCGGTGCCGAAATCGTCGATGGCGATGCGCACCCCCAGCGCCCGCAGCCGGTTCAGCGTCGGCAGGTGGTGGCGCACGTCCTTCATGATGACGGTCTCGGTGATCTCCAGCTCCAGCAGGTGGGGTGGCGTGCCGTGGCGTTGCAGCACCTGCTCGACCAGCCGGGCGAAGCCGGGATCGGCAAGCTGGCGGGCGGAGACGTTGACCGCCACCGGCACCGGCCCATGGTCGAGCGCCCAGCGGGTCGCGGTGCGGCAGGCCTCCTCCAGCACCCAGCGGCCGATCTCGATGATCAGGCCGGTGTCCTCGGCCACCGGGATGAAGTCGGCGGGGGAGATCGCCGCTCCCTCGTGCCGCCAGCGGATCAGCGCCTCGAACCCGGTCAGCCGGCCGCTCGCCGCCTCGATCTTCGGCTGATAGACCAGTTCGAAGGCCCGCGCCGCCACCGCCTCGCGCAGGCCGGACTCCAGACGCAGCCGGGTCTCCGCCCGGTCGGTCATGTCGCGGGTGTAGAAGACGAAGCGGTCGCCGCCCGCCGTCTTGGCCGCCTGCATCGCCGAATCGGCCATCCGCATCAGGCCGGTGCTGTCGGGCGATTCGCCGTTGCCCTGCAGGGGATGGACGGCGATGCCGATGCTGGCGGTGAGGTGGACGCGATGCTCCCCCACCTCGCGCAGGGAGGACAGGCCATCGAGGAGCCGTTGCGCCACCATGGCGGCCTCTTCGCGGTCGGCGACGCGCTCCAGCACCACCAGGAACTCGTCGCCGCCCAGCCGGCCGACGGTGTCGCAGCGGCGCACGCTGGCGCCCAGCCGCTCCGCCACCCGGCAGAGCAGCAGGTCGCCGACGCCGTGGCCCAGGCTGTCGTTGACCCGCTTGAAGCGGTCGAGGTCGACATACAGCACCGCCAGCCGGCCGGTGCCGGCCCCGGTTCTATCCCGATGCGCGCGGCTGGCCAGTTCGATGGCGTGGTCCAGCCGGTCGAGCAGCAGCGCCCGGTTCGCCAGCCCGGTCAGCGGACAGCGCGTCGCCAGCCGCCGCAACTCGTCATGCTCGCGTTCCAGCAGCGTCAGGGTGTGGTTGAAGCGGGCGATGACGAAGCCAAGCTCGTCGTCGGCATGGCCGCGCGGAACGGCCAGCGGCTGGCCATAGGGCTTTTCCGGGTCGATCCGCGCCACCGCCCGGCCGATCTGCAGCAGCGGCCGGGTCAGCAGCCGGTGGAACACCGCCGCCATCGCCAGCCCGATCAGCAGGTTGCGCAGGGTCCCCGCCACCAGCGCCGCCGAGACATAGGCGAGAAAGCCGGATGCCGCCCGCCCGGTGTCGACGCCGACGATCAGCGTGCCGATGCGGGGGCTGTCCGCGACCTTCGCGCTCGCCGGGGGCGTCAGGTGATGGGTCACCACCGGCCGGTCGATGAACAGAAGCGCGGTCGCCGCGCGCTCCAGCAGGCTCGCCGCTCTGGCCGGGCGTTCGCGGCGGGCGAGCAGGGTGCCGTCGTCCAGCCGGATCTCGGCCCAGGCGGCGTTGGCACGGACCATGCCCTGCAGCACCTGCCCGGCCAGCTCCGCGTCGATCAGCCAGGCGGCGCTGGCGGCCGGCCCCTCCACCAGGGCGACGGCGTCCGCCACCTGTGCCAGGGCCACGGTCCGCTCACGGGTGGCGGTCCAGGCGAATTCGGCCGCGGTGATGGTCAGGCCGATGACGAAGGCGGCGAGAACCGCGTGAATCGCCTGCTTCAGCGTCAGGCTGCGCAGGACTGGGATCGCCATCGCACCGTTCCTCGGCCGCATGTTTCGCACCGCCGCCCCTGCGGGGGGTAAGCCTTTCGGCGGAGGCGGCAAAGCGAAGCATTAGTGGGACGGGCGATGACCGCGGCGCGGCGGTTCCGTGAAATTTTTGTAACCGGGGACGGGCTCTATTGCTGAGAACGCATATTGCTGCATGGGTCCATTCCTGCGGCGCATGGCTACCATTCAGCATTGGTAATACCAGTTCGTGTGCGCCGCAGCATATCTTGGCCTCGCCCATTCTCGGGGCGTTTCCTCCCTAAACTTAAGGGCCGCGCGATTGCGCGGCCCTTTTTCTTTTCGGGGATGGAAGGGATGGGGCGGGCGGGTCAGACCCGGCGGGCAAGCGCCAGCAGGCCGCCGGCGCCGATCATCAGTCCGCCGGTCAGGCGGTTCAGCGACTTGGCCGCCGACACGGTGGTCAGCTTCGCCGCCAGCCGGTCGCCGCCGGTGGCATAGGCCATGATCCAGCCGAACTCGATCACCACCATGGTGGCGACCAGCGCCATCAGCTGCGGCGCCAGCGGGGCGGCGGCGTCGATGAACTGCGGGAACAGGGCGCCCATGAACACCAGCGCCTTCGGGTTGCTGAAGGCGACCAGCGCGCCGCGCAGGAACAGGCGGACGGGCGTGCCCTCCCCCGATGCGGCGGCGGCGGCGTCACGCTCGCCGGGCTGCTCGACCGGCGCCAGCCATGCGGCGATGCCGAGCCAGGTCAGATAGGCGACGCCGGCCCAGCGCACGATCTCGAAGGCCAGGACGGAGGTGGAGAGCAGGGCGCCCAGCCCGAAGGCCGACAGCGCCGCCATCACCGCCAGCGCCACGCACATGCCGGCGCCGCCCCAGGCGGCCCGCTTTGCGCCGAAGCGCAGGCCGAGGCTCATCGCCAGCAGCATGTTCGGCCCCGGCGTCGCCGAGATCACGAAGGCGGTGGCGAAGAAGAAGGCGAGAGTCTGCCACATCATGATTTGGGAGCCTCAAGAGCGGGGATACCGGGGGTGGGCAACAATCAACCGCACCACAGCAGCATGCGCCCGGCTCCGCCGCAAGCGGCTCCGGCGAAACACAGCCATGCTCGGCGGCGAGGATGGCAGGCCCGGACGTTCCGGTTCAGGGTGCCGCCGCCCGCACCTGCCAGGCACGGAAGGCGAGGTTCGCCGAATCCTGGTCCGGCCGCTTGTAGGAGGCGAAGCGGCGGTCGCGAATGCGACCCTGCGCCTCGCGCCACACCCCGTTCCAGTCGATGGCGCCGTCCGCCAGCAGCCGGTTTTCGATGATGCCCAGCAGAGCTTCGTTGACGGTCGACACGCCGATGTTCTGCGTCGCCAGCACCAGCGCGTCGGGCGCGCGTTCCAGCGTGGCGCGCAACCGCGTGTGCCCGCCGCAGGACCCCCAGAAGACCAGCGCCGTGGCCGGTGCGATCTCCGTCATGGTGGAGTCCTCGTGATAGCTGTGGCCGCGATGGATGACGATGGACGGCGTCAGCCCTTCCCGCGCCATCCAGTCCTGGGCGGCGGCACGGCCGGCATCGTCGGCGCCGGGTTCGTCGGCGACGATGACGATCCGGCGCCCGTGGCGGTCCGGGCTGACGGCGACGGTGAAGCCGGACTGGCTGTGGAGCGCCCAGCCCCGGGCGCGGTGCTGCCGCAGGAAGCCGCGGAAGGAGACCCGCCCGTCGGGGTCGTCGTAGAAGGTCATCCGCTGGACGTTGATGCCGTTGCGGAACAGGCGCCGCCCGGTCAGGACGGGTAGGGCGGCCGGCGGATGGCGCTGGAGGAACCGCTCGGCCTCGAAAGCCGGGGTGGCCGGGCGGCCCGACAGGCGCATCGCATGCAGGCTGCCGGCAAGTCCGGCCATGATCCGGGCCGGCGTTTCGCCGGTCCCGCTCCGGGCCGGCGTTTCGCCGGTCCCGCTCCGGGCCGGCGTCTCGCCGGTCCCGCTGTACCAGGCCGCCAGCTCGTCCTCCAGGGCGGCGCGGACGGCGCGGTTGTCCAGGTCCATGGCGTCTGCCAGCGCGCCGATCACCATGGCGGCGTCGGCTCCGGGAACCGGCGCGTCCGGGGCCGGCAGCAGAGCCCGCAGGCTCTCGCGCATCAACTCCCGCGCGGTGGCGGGATTGGCGCCGAACAGGCTGGCCGCCCGGCCGCCGCCGACCGTCGCCACGAAGAAGTCGGCCCACAGCGGCCGTGTCCGCTCGCCGCGCGCAAGGTCGAGAAGGCCCCGCCGCTCCTGCTTGAGCTGGATTTGCAGGATGTTGACCAGCCCGTCGAGCGAGGAGGTGTAGAGCTGCGGCCCGATCCGCGCGATCAGGCCGAGCAGATCCTCGGCCGACAGCGCCATGGCGATGCGGAAACGGTCGGCCGGCGGATCGTCCACCATGTCGTCGAGCAGCGCGCCGATCTTCGGCGCCATCGCGGCCGGATCGCGAGCGAGCGAGGCGGCCAGCGCCTTCGCCGCCTGGATCTCCAGCGCCCGCAGATCGGTCTTGCCCAGGCGTTTGCGCAGTTCGTGCCGCGTTTCGTAGAAGGACAGCCCGGTGTCGAGTGCCCGTGACAGCAGCCCGGGGTCCAGCGCGAGGGCGACGATCTCCGCGCCGCCGGGACGGCCGATCAACTGGTCCGCGGCTCCGACCGCGTCGAAGGGCGCCAGCGCCGCCGCTCCGCGCAGGGCGGCCAGCGCCGCCTCGCCGGGGAACAGGCTGGAACAGCGGAAGGCGTCCGCCGGCGACCGGCGTGCCAGTTCGGCGAAAGCCTCGTCCCCGCCGGACAGGGCGTCGAGGACGGCCTGGCCCGCCGGTTCGTGATCGGCGCAGGTGCCGGGAGCGTCGGCGGGGCGCCCAGCCGGAGCCTGTCGAGCTGGTGTCTGCCCAGTTTGAATTTGCCCGGCCGGGGCTGGCGGCTTCGGCGGAGCGGGTACGGTCAGCCCGGCGGACTGCAGCGGCGGGGGCAGGGTCTGGGCCGCCGCCATGACGGTCCAGCCGGCCGCCAGCGCCGCGCCGGCCAGCCATGACAGCCGGCCTGCCCATCGGGGCGGAACCGGTGCGGCGGTATGGCCGGGGAGCGGGCGGGCGGGAGGCACGTCTATGGCTGCTCGGAACAAGGATCAGGACGGGGGCGGACAGAAAGGCACCGCCTTGCGGACTACCTCTTAAGGCGTAAGCTACGCAGGCAATCGGCGGTTTGTCACGTCCCTATCAGTGCGAAGCTCCGAACCTCCGCCGGCTGCCGCCGGACCGCAAGTCCGGCGGGTGGCGTCGGAGTACCCCGCACTGGCCGTTCGCGACCGCCGGAATAGCCCGGCGGGGCATGGACAGAGAAGCTTCGCATACCAATCCTCAATCCTTCGTCCGGCGCGGCCCTTCCTCCGGCGCGGCAGCCAGGACACAGGTGGCGAGAAGGAGGGTGCGTATGCGTGCATACCGTCTCTTGGCCCATAGCCGTGCCTGCCTGCTCGCCTTCCTGCTTGTCGTCGTTCCATTATGCTTGTGCTTATCCGCGGTTCCGGCCGCGGCGCAGACGCCGGTGGACCTTGAACTGGTCCTGGCGGTGGACGTGTCCGGCAGCGTCGACCCGGACGAGGCGAAGCTGCAGCGCAACGGCTATGTCCAGGCCCTGCTGAACCCGAAGGTGCAGGCGGCGATCCGCGGCGGCCCCTTCGGCCGGATCGGCGCCATCTATGTGGAATGGGCGGGCGAGAGCCACCAGCACATCGTGGTCGCCTGGACCGAGCTGAGCGATCCGGCCAGCGTCGAGCGCTTCGCCGCCATGGTGGCGGAGGCGCCGATGATGACGGAGCAATGGACCTCGATCAGCGCCGCCATCGACTATGTCGTCCCGCTGTTCGACAACAACAGGTTCGAGGGCATGCGGCGGGTCATCGACATTTCCGGGGACGGCGAGAACAACCGCGGCCGCCCGGTGGAGGAGGCGCGCGACGCCGCGGTTGCCCGCGGCATCACCATCAACGGGCTGCCGATCCTGAACGACCGGCCCAACCCTTGGGGCGGCGCGGCGCCGAACGACCTGGAGGGCTATTACCGCGACCATGTCATCGGCGGCCCCGGCGCCTTCCTGGTGCCCGCCCGCGACTTCGACGCCTTCGCCGACGCCATTCTCAGCAAACTGCTGCTGGAGGTGTCGGGTGTCCAGCCGGTCGGGCGGGGGCGGGACCTCGCCGCCCGCTGAACGGGCCGGAAGAGGTCAGTTCACCGTCCGGTCGATGGCGCGGCCGGCCTTTTCCGCCGGACCCGGCGGGTCGATGGCGTCCTTGATGCTCTGGCCGGCGTTGTCGATGGACTCGCCGGCCCGCTCGGCCGGACCGTCCTTGTGGCAGGCGGCCACGGCGACCAGCGGCAGGACCAGGACGGCGGTGCGCAACAGCGTCAGCATGACGGTCTCCTTCTTGTGGCGCGCGGCGTCCGGTGACGGGCGGCGCGCTGCAGTGCGATAGGAAACGGAAGGACGAGGCTGCGGGTTCGCCCGCCTAGCCGATTGCTCCGCTGACGCTTCCGCTTGGGCTTGGGGTGCCGCCATTTCAGCTACTCCCCATGTTAGAATCTCCCTCTCCCCCCCGGGGAGAGGGTCGGGGTGAGGGGGACGCACTGCGTGGATTATGTGCGAGCGGAGAGTGCGCGATTCTTGAAGATCCTCGCCACGCGACCCCCTCACCCTAACCCTCTCCCCGGGGGGGAGAGGGGATCCTGGGCAGGGTAAGCGGCTGCCCCGCATTTTGTGCTCTACGGTCAACTGCCCGCCGCGTTCCCCGTGCCACTCTGCCCGCCGTGATGAGACGGGCGGGAGGCCGGCATGGCTGGGTATCATTGCGATCTGGGGCGGCAGCGCCACCGTTTCGACGATCTGAAGGCGGTGATGGCCTGCGCCTCGCCGCGGCGGTCGGGCGACGAGCTGGCGGGCATAGCCGCCGACAGCGACGAGCGGCGGGTGGCGGCGCGCATGGTGCTGGCCGACCTGCCGCTGAAGATTTTCCTGACCGAGGCGCTGGTCCCCTACGAGACCGACGAGGTGACCCGCCTCATCATCGACCGCCATGACGCCAAGGCCTTCCGGCCGGTGGCGCACATGACGGTCGGGCAGTTCCGCGACTGGCTGCTGTCCTATGACGCCGATACCGCGGCGCTGGCGACGCTCGCCCCCGGCCTGACGCCGGAGATGGTGGCGGCGGTGTCCAAGCTGATGCGCAACCATGATCTGGTCTGCGTCGCCGCCAAATGCTCGGTCGTCACCCGCTTCCGCACCACGGTCGGGTTGCCGGGGCGGCTGTCGAGCCGTCTGCAGCCCAACCACCCGACCGACGACCCGACCGGCATCGCCGCCTCGACGCTCGACGGGTTGCTCTACGGCATCGGCGACGCGGTGATCGGCATCAACCCGGCGACCGACAATGTGCCGGCCTGCATCGCGCTTTTGGAGATGCTCGACGCCGTCCGCACCCGCTTCGACATTCCGGTGCAGTCCTGCGTGCTGGCCCATGTCACCACGACGATGCAGGCGATGGAGCGCGGGGCTCCGGTCGATCTGGTGTTCCAATCCATCGCCGGCACCGAGAAGGCCAATACCGGCTTCGGCGTCACCCTGTCCTTGCTGGCCGAGGCGCAGGAGGCGGCCAAGGCGCTGAAGCGCGGCACCATCGGCGACAACGTCATGTATTTCGAGACGGGGCAGGGGTCCGCTTTGTCGGCCGACGCCCATTTCGGCGTCGATCAGCAGACGGTGGAAACCCGCGCCTATGCCGTCGCCCGCGCCTTCGACCCGTTGCTGGTCAACACGGTGGTCGGCTTCATCGGCCCCGAATATCTCTATGACGCCAAGCAGATCACGCGGGCAGGGCTGGAGGACCATTTCTGCGCCAAGCTGCTGGGCGTGCCGATGGGCTGCGACGTCTGCTACACCAACCATGCCGAGGCCGACCAGGACGACATGGACGTCCTGATGACGATGCTGGCGACCGCCGGCGTCAATTTCCTGATCGCGGTGCCCGGCGCCGACGACGTCATGCTGAATTACCAGAGCCTGTCCTATCACGACGTGCTCGGGCTGCGGCATCTGCTGAAACGCCCGCCGGCACCGGAGTTCGAGGCGTGGCTGGACAAGGCCGGCTGGCTGGACGAACAGCGCCGCCTGCCGCCCTGGCCCGACCAGAGCCTTGTCGTCTCCGCCCTGCTGGGGAGTGCGGCCTGATGAGCGAAGCTCCCAAGGACAATCCCAAGGACCCGTGGGCGCGCTTCCGTGCCGCCACCCGCGCCCGCATCGCGCTCGGCCGCAGCGGCGACGCCCTGCCGACCAAGGCGCTGCTGGAGTTCCAGCTTGCACATGCCCGCGCCCGCGACGCGGTGCACAGCGCGGTCGATTTCGACCGGCTGGCCGCCGACCTGTCACCGCTGGACACATTGCGCGTCCACAGCGCGGCATCCGACCGGCCGACCTATCTGCGCCGCCCCGACCTTGGCCGCCGGCTCGATCCGGCCAGTGCCGCCGCGCTGCCGGCGGGGGAGTGGGACCTGCTGTTCGTGATCGCCGACGGGCTGTCGGCCGCCGCGGTGCAGGCCAACGCCGCGCCGCTGGTCCATGCCTGCGCGGCGCGGCTGGGGCATCTGCGCATCGGGCCGGTGGTACTGGCCGAACAGGCGCGGGTGGCGCTGGGCGACGAGGTCGCTGCGGCCATGGGCGCCCGGCTGGTGGCGCTGCTGGTGGGCGAGCGGCCCGGCCTGTCGGCCGCGGACTCGCTGGGCGCCTATCTGACCTGGGACCCGAAGCCCGGCCGCGCCGATTCCGAACGCAACTGCATCTCCAACATCCATGCCGGCGGCCTGTCGATCCAGACGGCCGCCGACAAGCTGTGCTGGCTCGCAACCGAGGCGGCGCGGCTGAAGCTGACGGGGGTCGCCCTGAAAGAGGACGCCCCGTCCCTTGCCGGTCCGGACAACGAGAAAAAGCAACTGACCGACCGGTCGTGAGAGAGCGCCGCCATCGGCACCAATGCCGTGACTTTCAAAGCCTTGAACAGGGGCAGGAGACAACATGTCTGGGAACACGAAGCCTGAATTGAGCAAGAGCCTGAGCGGGCTCCATCTGTGGGGGATCGCCGTGGGGCTGGTGATCTCCGGCGAGTATTTCGGCTGGAGCTACGGCTGGGCGGCGGCGGGAACGCTTGGCTTCCTCGTCACCACGATCCTGATCGCGGCGATGTACACCACCTTCATCTTCAGCTTCACCGAGCTGACCACCGCCATTCCCCATGCCGGCGGCCCGTTCGCCTACAGCTACCGCGCCTTCGGGCCGACCGGCGGCTTCGTCGCCGGCTTCGCCACGCTGATCGAGTTCGTCTTCGCGCCGCCGGCCATCGCGCTGGCCATCGGCGCCTATCTGAACGTGCAGTTTCCGGGGTTGGACCCGAAGACGGCGGCGGTCGGCGCCTACATCGTCTTCATGGGGCTGAACATCGCCGGCGTGTCGATCGCCGCCACCTTCGAGCTGTTCGTCACCATCCTGGCGATCATCGAGCTGGTGGTGTTCATGGGCGTGGTCTATCCCGGCTTCTCCTGGGCCAACTTCACCGCCAACGGCTGGTCCGGGTCGCCCAGCTTCAGCATGGACGCCTTCGGCGGCATCTTCGCCGCGATCCCCTTCGCCATCTGGTTCTTCCTGGCGATCGAGGGGGCGGCGATGGCGGCGGAAGAGACCAAGGATCCCAAGCGCACCGTGCCGCGGGCCTATATCGGCGGCATCCTGACGCTGGTGGTCCTGGCCTTCGGCACGATGATCTTCGCCGGCGGCGTCGGCGACTGGAACGCGCTGTCGAACATCAACGACCCGCTGCCGCAGGCGATGAAGGCGGTGGTCGGTGAATCGAGCGGCTGGCTGCACATGCTGGTGTGGATCGGCCTGTTCGGGCTGATCGCGTCCTTCCACGGCATCATCATGGGCTATTCGCGCCAGATCTTCGCGCTGTCGCGCGCCGGCTTCCTGCCGCCGGTGCTGGCCCGCCTGCACCCGACCCGCAAGACCCCGCATTGGGCGATCCTGGCCGGCGGCGTGATCGGCATCGCCGCCATCTATTCCGACCAGTTCATCCAGATCGGCGGCCAGCCGCTGACCGCCAACATCGTCACCATGTCGGTGTTCGGCGCCATCGTCATGTACATCATGAGCATGGCGGCGCTGTTCCGCCTGCGCACCACCGAACCGGCGCTGGAGCGGCCGTACCGGGCGCCCTTCTACCCGGTGTTCCCGGCGATCTCGCTGGTGCTGGCGGTGTTGGCCCTGGTGACCATGGTCTATTACAACACGCTGGTCTTCGGGCTGTTCGTGGCGCTGTTCGCGCTGGGCTACCTGTTCCACCTCGCCACCGCCGGCATGCGGGTGAAGGCCGGCGGGACGTCCGGGCTGACGCACATGGATGCGTTCACCGAGGCGCGGACGATGGTGGATTGAGAAGGACTGGTTGATCGACGGCAGAGAAAGGGGGGCGCCGGTCTTCAGCGCCCCCCTTCCTTTTCACTCCCCGTCGTGGCTTTGGATGAAGCTGCGGATTTCCGGCAGGATCGCTTCGCGCCAGCGGCGGCCGTTGAAGATGCCGTAATGGCCGACGCCCTTCTGGAAATGCGTCTTGCGCATCTCGTCCGGCAGCGACGAGCACAGGCGCTGCGCCGCGATGGTCTGGCCGGGGGCGGAGATGTCGTCCAGCTCGCCTTCCACCGTCATCACCGCGGTCTTGCGGATCGCCGCCGGTTCCACCTTGCGGTCGCGCGAGACCATCTTGCCTTCCGGCAGGGCGTGCTTCTGGAAAACGGTCTCGATGGTCTGCAGGTAGAATTCCGCCGACAGGTCCATCACCGACAGATATTCGTCGTAGAAGCGGCGGTGCTGCTCGGCCGAATCGCCGTCGCCGCGCACGAGGTGGCGGAACAGGCCGACATGCTCGTTGATGTGGCGGTCGAGGTTCATCGACATGAAGCCCGACAGCTGGATGAAGCCCGGATAGACGCGGCGGAAGGCGCCCGGATAATAGACCGGCACCGTGGTGATGACGCTGCGCTCGAACCACTTCAGCGGGCGTTCCATCGCCAGCTTGACGGGCGTCGTCGGGTTGGCCATCGGGTCGATCGGGCCGCCCATCAGGGTCATGCTGCGCGCCTGCACCGGCTCGTCCGCCGCCGCCATCAGCGACACCGCCGCCATCACCGGCACCGCCGGCTGGCACACGGCGATGACGTGGGTGTTCGGCCCCAGGAAGCGGATCAGCTCCGCCACCGTGTCGATGTAGTCGTCCAGGTCGAAGCGCCCGGCCGACATCGGCACCAGTCGCACGTCGATCCAGTCCGTGATGTAGACGTCATGGTCGCGAATCAGCGCTTCCACCGTGCCGCGCAGCAGCGTGGCGTGGTGGCCCGACATCGGGGCGACCAGCAGCACCTTGGGCTGGCGCGGCGTGCCTTCCGGCTTGGCGAAGTTCAGCAGCTTGCAGAAGGGGGACTGCCAGACGAAGCGCTCGGTAACCGGCACCGTCTGCCCATCGACCACCGTCTCCGCCAGACCGAAAGCCGGCTTGCCGAAGCGGCGGGTCGTCCGTTCCATCAACTCGGCCCCGGCGGCGACCGCCCGGCCAAGCTTGGTGTAGGACAACGGCATCAGCGGGTTCTGGAAGGTGTGCTGGGCGGCTTCGGCCCAGAAACGCATCGGCCGCATGGCGGCGTGTTGCATGTCGTACAGATGGTACAGCAAATCAGATCCTCACGTCACGGCTGCCCCCGGTCGGCCAGGGTCGGTTATACCTTCGATCAGCGCATTGATCGTATTACCAACCATATCCTTCGTCAGGGGTGGCGTATAGGTCAAGAGCTTCTTCGCATTTGCAAAGCTCTGTTGTTAAAAGAACATTGCGCTGCACAAAAAATTATCAACCGCAACAATCCCGCTATGACCAAGGCGCGTGACTCCGTTGGTCATACTGACGTTAAGGGATGACGGCTGACGATCAGGGGACGGCGAGCACCGCGCGAACCGGCAGATGGTCCGATGCCCGACGGGTTAGGATGGTGCGGACCACCTCGAAAGCGGGGATTTGCAAGCCTCCCGTCACATAGATGCGGTCGAGCCGCAGGGTCGGCATGCGGGCGTGGAAGCTGCGCGGATTGGCGACGTCGGCGAAGGAGGAGGCAAGCTGGCGCAGCCGCGGGGAACTGGGCGTCCATTCGTTCAGGTCGCCCATGAACAGGGTGGGCAGCTCCGGCTGGCTTTCCACCCGCGACACTATGTCACCGACCTGTTTGGCCCGCTCCCAGGGGTCGAGGCCGAGATGGGCGACGATCACCCGCACCGGGCGGCCCTGCACCTCCACCACCGCGTCGATAGCGCCGCGCGGCTCGCGCTTGCCGACGGACAGGTCCATCGTCTCCATCGACCGCACCGGCAGGCGGGTCAGCAGGCAATTGCCGTAATGGGCGCGCTCGCTGTGCTTGGTCGGGCCGGCGAAGGCCTTCAGCCCGGTGTGCCGTTCGAGGAAGGCGAACTGGTCCATCCCCGATTCGCCGCGATGGTGCCAGCCGACCTCCTGCAGGCCGATCAGGTCGACGTCGAGGTCGCGGATCACCTGGGCGATGCGGTCGGGGGCGAATCGGGCGTCGAGCCCGACGCAGCTGTGGATGTTCCAGGTGGCGATGCTGAGCGTCGCCATGCCGTCCGGGATGGGGTTGCTGCGGCGGTCGGCACGGCGGGGACGGCGGGCGCGGGCGGCGCGCAACGCGGCGGCGATGCGCTGGACACGGTCACGGCTGAAACGGATCACGGTTCCAAATTCCTTCCCTTTTGCCTTTCGTCTGACCTGTCGTCCGGCCGGTCCTGCGTGCTCTTGCCCGGACCATTGTCCGGGTCGGAACGGCCGAGAAGGCGGCTGGTCACCCAGCCCAACCCGATCGCCACCACCGCCATCCCCACCAGCAGCGCGATGTCGCCGGCCCCGGGATTGGTGATGGTGCGCTCAAGCTGGTGCCCGAGCAGATTGAAGGCAAGGATGCCGGGCGCAAGACCGACCATGGTGCCGATCACATAGTCGCCGAAGCGCAGCTTCGACGCACCGGCGGCGAGGTTCACAACCGTATAGGGGGCCACCGGCACGGCGCGCACGCCGGCCACCGCGGCGATGCCGCTGTCGGCCAGCTTCTCGTTGATGCGGGCGATCAGCGGCCCGCCATGGCGGTCCAGCAGGTCGCGGCCGGCGATCCGCCCGGTCCAGAACATCGCCACCGCCGAGGCGACCGCCCCGGCCATCGCGGTGGGAAAGCCCCACCATGGTCCCATGACGATGGCAGTGGCGGCGATCATCACGGTCAGCGGAAACATGACGTAGCCACCGGCGACATAGGCCAGCATCAGCCACAGCGGCGCCAGCGGGCTCTCGCCCAGACTGTGGAAGACGGTCAGCACGGCATCCAGCGTCGCCCATTCCCGGAGTGCCGTGTAGCGCCACATGCCCCACAGCCCCAGCAGCGCCAGGACGCCGGCCAGCATCAGCCAGTGGCGGGTGCGCGGGATGCGCGACGGCAGAACCCGGCGGACGATGTCGACCGCGCCGACCGGATGTTCGGGATCGAAGACGCGGGCGTCGGCGACGGCGGCGGCCAGCCCGTCGGGTTCGGGGTCGTGCAGCGGTTCCAGCGTCCGCCCGATCGGCTTGCGCAGCTGGTCGATGGCGGCGGCGAGCGAGCCCAGCCGCCGGTGCGCCGCCGCGACCGCCGCCGCCGTGGATCCCAGATGCTCGGCGATCAGGTCGTCGCGGGTATGCCGGATGGCGCGGCGGGTCTCGGCATGCTCCGGCCCCGGCCCGGCTTCCAGCGCCAGGTCGCACTCGGTGTCGAGACCCATCGAGCGGTTGTTGAGGTTGGCCGAGCCGATGCGCAGCAGACGGTCGTCCACCACCATCACCTTGGCATGGACGGTGATGCAGGCGCCGCCGTCGGTCAGCGCGGCGAACAGGCGGAAGCGGCCATGGCGGTCGGCCTCGCGCAGCTCGCGGGTCAGGCGGGCGCGGGCGCCCAGCATGACGGTGTTCTCCAGCCAGCTGGTGGTGCGCACCGGGTTGACGACGATCACCTCCGGCCCGTCCGGCTCGGCCAGCCGCGCCTTCAGCGCCTCTGCCACTGCGGTTGAGGCGAAATACTGGCTTTCCAGATAGATGACCTCGCGCGCCTGGGCGATGGCCTCCAGATGGAGCGCCTCGACCTCGCGCACTGCCTCGCGCCCGTTATAGGCGGGATCGGTGCGGGCGATGCCGACGCGCACGCCGCGCAGCATCGGCTCGAAGCCGGGCGGCCAGGGGTCGGCGGCCAGCGGGTGGCGCCGCGGCGGCCGGCCGGGCGAGGAGGCGGGCGGCCCCAGCGTCTCGCCGGTCGCCCGCGCCCAGCGGTCGCGGAACATCTCCCCCAGCGCGCGGGCGGCGTCGCCGTCCACCGCCATCATCACGTCGTGGAACGGCTCATAGGGCTTGCCGTCGGGCTGGCGTCGACGCGGGTCATGGGCGTGATGGGCGCGCGTGTCCCAGCGGTTGGCGGTGACGTCCAGCCCGCCGCAGAAGGCGACCTGATCGTCGATCACCAGCATCTTCTGATGATGGCAGGCGCCGGTCGGATGGTCGCTGTCCAGCCGGTATTGCAGGCGCCGGTGGGTCAGCCAGTTGCGCAGCATGAAGGGGTGCGACCAGCGGGCGAGGTCGAACAGCTCGGCATAGTCCCATTTCAGCACATGGATGTGCAGGTCGGGCCGCGTCGTCGCCAGCCAGTTCAGCAGCGTGCCCAGCCGGTCGGGCCGGCGCGGGCGGCGGGTCTGCGGCATCAGCCGGATGCGGGCGTCGAAATCCCAGGCGGTCATGTAGATGCTGCGCCGGGCGCGCCGCATGGCGGCCTTGGCCAGCGCGAAGTAATCCTCCGCATCGACGATGACGCCCAGCCTCGCGGTGTCCTCCACCCGCCAGCAGGTCCGCCCCGGCTCCAGGATCGGCCGCAGTGCGCCGGCGGCCCCGGTGGGGGCGGGCGGCGATCCGGCTGACGGGATTGGCTGGGGCGAATGGGCGTACATGGCGTCCGATCGGCTGCGTGTCCTGGGTCATAACATGTGGGAAGGCCTTTCCTTCCCCGCCCTTCGCCATTTGGTGAAAGCCGGTGGGAATTGCAGCCACCCGAACCACGCCGCCGGTCGAAAAATCCGCCGATTGACCTCGCTCAGTGCGGGCGGGGACCGGGCGTGGCAGGACTGCACCGTCGCCGGGCACCACCCTCGAGGGGACCGCAGAGCATGAAGATCGCCGTCGGCACCAAGGATTTCGCCACCATCGCCACCCATGGCGGCCGCACCCGCCGCTTCCTCGTTTATGAGGCCGATCCCGCAACCAATCCCGGCACCGACCCGGTCGAGACCGGGCGGATCGAACTGGGGGAGGAGGAGGTGCTGCACCTCTGCGGCGATGGCCGGCCCCACCCGATCGACGCGGTGCGGGTGGTCATCACCGGATCGTCCGGCGCCGGATTCGTCGCCCACATGAAGCGCCGCGGCATCGAACCGGTGACGACGACGGAGACCGACCCGGTGCGGGCCATCCAGGGCTGGCTCGCCGGCACGCTGGAGCCGGCGCCGGAACCGGCCCACCCGCACGAGCATGATGATGGCCATCAGGATGACGGCCATCACGGCGGCGACGGGCACCGACACTGAGGGAAGTGGGGGCTCTTCAGACCGGGAAGCTGACGCTGGCGGTCGTGCCGGCGGCGTCGCTGTCGGTGGACAGCGTGTCGCCGAGCTGGCCGGCCAGCGCCTCGGCCAGCATCATCCCGTCTTCGGACGTGGTGTCGAACCCGGCGGGGAGCGCGCGGCCGTTGTCCTCCACCGTCAGGCGGGCACGGCCGCTGTCGCCCTGCTGGCGCACGGTGATGCGGATCCAGCCGTCGTCGGGGAAGGCATGGTGCAGGCAGTTCGTCACCAGCTCCGCGATGATGAGGCCGAGCGGCATCGCCTCGTACAGGCCGATCTGGATCGGGTCGGGATCGACGGTCACCGGCACGCGCGACAGGGCGCCGGGCGTGCCCTCCCGCACCGCCTCGCACAGCGCGGTGACGTAGCGGCCGAGGTCGACATGGGTGCCGGCGCCGCTCTCGTGCAGCTGACGATAGAGAATCGCCAATGCCTCGATGCGGACCATGGTCTGCTCGTAGGCGGCGCGGGCGTCGGGGTCGCGGATGCGGCCGGCCTGCAGCTTCAGCAGGCTGATGACCAGCTGCAGGCTGTTCTTGGCACGGTGCTGCAGCTCCCGCAGCTCCGCTTCCAACTCCTGGATGCGCGCCGCCAGCCGGTCGGCCAAGGGCATGCCGCCGGACGCGCCGCCAGACATGCCGGACGCGACGCCGTCGCCGGTCTGGTCCGGAGGAGAATAAGCGGTCTGCGACCGCGGAAGCATCGGCATGGGAACGGGCTCGGCTCGGTCGTCATGGATAGGCATCGTCGAAAACATTCGTCAATCTAAGCGCTTGTCCCGCCGACCCCATCGGTTCTGAGGGAGTAATCCGCCGCGCCTAGCCGGTATGATGGATGTGCCGTAACGGTCGCACCACAGGTCGCCATATGCACGAAATGATCTTCAAAAGAAAGATTGTGTCTTTCGATTGCACTGACAAGAGTGGCGCGATGACGACACGAAAGACAGTGGTATGGGGCCTGCTGCTGGTGGCCCTGTCCGGCGGCTGCGCCGCCGTGGTCGGTGCCGGCGGAGGGGAGCCCGAATCGGTCAAGGCCGCGGCCGTTCCGCTCGACCGCGGCCGGCCGGACAAGCTGGCGGTCGGGCCGCTGCGCTTCCTGGGCGGGCTGGACATCGCCGGGGGCGACCGGGTCGGCGGGCTGTCGGGCCTGTGGGTGGACCCGGCCGGCGACCGCTTCGTCGCCGTCGGCGACACCGGGCTGGTGGTGGATGGCCGGCTGCAAACCGATGCCGGGGGGCGGCTGACCGGCTTGGCCGATGTCCATGACCGTCCGCTGACGATCGAGGAGGGAACCTCCCACAGCAAGCGCCGCACCGATGCGGAGGATCTGACGCGGCTGCCCGACGGCGGCTGGCTGGTCTCGCTGGAGCGTGACCACCGCATCCTCCGCTATAAGGGCGGCGACCGCGGGCCGGAGGGCACGCCGACGCAGATCGCGCTGCCGCCGGGCATGGACGGCGCGCCGGAGAATGGCGGGCTGGAGGCGCTGACCCGCCTTCCCGACGGACGGCTGCTCGCCATGGAGGAGGGGAGGGACGACGGCCGCCGGGAACGCCGCGCCTGGATCACCAAGCCGGGGATAGCCAAGCCGGGGGTCGCGGGAGACGGGGTTCCGCGCAGTGCCGCCGACTGGCAGCCCTTCACCTACATTGCCGCCCCGCGCTATCGCCCGACCGCCGTCGCCCCGCTGCCGGACGGCGGCGTCGTGGTGCTGGAACGCTGGGTTTCTCTGCTGGGCGGCTGGTCGTCGCGGCTGGTCCGCGTGGCGCCGCGGCAACTGACCGCCGGCGCGGTCGTGGAGGGCGAAGAGCTTGGGCGCCTGGAGCCGCCGCTGGTGAACGACAATTTCGAAGGCATCGCCACCCGGCCGGGGCCGGCGGGGGAAACGCTGGTCTATCTGATCTCCGACAACAATTTCAGCTCGCTCCAGCGCACCTACCTGCTGCTGTTCGCCCTGCACGCCCCGGCCTCGTGAGCCATCCTCCTGACCCGGCTTTCCGACCAAAGTCGGACGGGAGCGGGGGCGCTGGGCATTTGACAGGGCGGCGGCCCTGCGGCTAGCTGGCGTGAAATGGTTGCAGGGAAAACAATCATGGCAGCGAGCGATAAGATGGGGGCCGTCCCGACGCAGACTCCGGCCCCACACCCGGCCATTCCCGGTGCCGGGCGTGCGGCGCTGCTGACCCTGCTGGCGATGCTGGCCTTCGCCGCGAACTCCATCCTGTGCCGGCTGGCGCTGACCCAGACCGACATCGATCCGGCCGGCTTCACCCTGGTGCGCATCGCGTCCGGGGCCGCCAGCCTGTGGCTGATCGCCCGCGCCACCGGCCATGCAAAGGCGGGAGCCGGCAGCTGGCGCGGGGCGGCGGCGCTGCTCGCCTATGCCGCCGCCTTCTCCTTCGCCTATCTGACCATGACGGCGGGGACCGGGGCGCTGCTGCTGTTCGGTGCGGTGCAGGCCACCATGATCCTGGTCGGACTCTATCGCGGCGAAAAGCTGGTGCCGCTGCAATGGGGCGGGCTGGCGCTGGCGCTCGGCGGGCTGGCGCTGCTTCTGGCGCCCGGCCTGTCGACGCCGGACCCGTTGGGGGCGCTGCTGATGATGGCGGCGGGAGCGGCCTGGGGCGTCTATTCCCTGCTCGGGCGCACCAGCCGCGATCCCATCGCCACCACCGCCGGCAACTTCCTGCGCGCCGCGCCGATGGCGGCGGTCCTGGCCCTGCTGGCGGCGCTGGCCGGCCCGATGCTGGGAGGTGGCGTGCGCTGGGACCAGGGAGGGCTGGTCTATGCGGCGCTGTCGGGGGCGCTGGCGTCGGGCGTCGGCTATTCCATCTGGTATGCGGCGCTGCCCGCCCTGACCGCCGCCCGCGCCGCGTCGGTCCAGCTGAGCGTCCCGGTCATCACCGCGCTGGCCGCGGTGCTGGCGCTGGGCGAGCGGATCACGCCGATTCTGGCGCTGTCGTCCGTCGCCGTGCTGGGCGGCATCGCCCTGGTCATCCTCGGCAAGGCGCGGCGCTCCTAGAGCGAGTCTCTTACGCCGGGGCGACCTGCACCCGGTCCAGGGTCGGATGGTCGTCGTGACAGGTGCGCAGCCGCGACTGCGGGAACAGGACGGTGGCGGTGGTGCCGCGCCCCAGCACGCTGGACAGCACGAAGCGGCCGTCCTGCAACTCCACCAGCGACTTGACCAGGGGCAGCCCCAGCCCCGTCCCGGCATAGCGGCGGGTGTGGGAATTGTCGACCTGATGGAAGGGCTCCATCACCTGTTCCAGCTCCAAGGCGGGGATGCCGATGCCGGTGTCGCTGACCCGCAGGCGCAGGCTGCGCGCCGCCCTGTCGGCCTCCACCGCGATCCGCCCGCCCGGCGGGGTGAACTTCACCGCGTTGGACAGCAGGTTCAGCAGGATCTGTCGCACCGCGCGGGCGTCGGCATGAAGGATCGGCAGGGAGGCGGGCAGCGCCGCCGTCAGGGTCACGCCCTTTTCCACCGCCAGCGGCTCCATCTGGCGCAGGCATTCGCCGATCAGCTCGCCGACCGCAAGATCCTCCTGGTGCAGCACGTACTTGCCCGATTCGATCTTGGTGGTGTCGAGGATGTCGTTGATCAGGCTCAGCAGATGCTGGCCGGATCGGCGAATGTCGCCGACATATTCGGTCTGCTTGCCCGACATCGCGCCGAAGATGCCGCTTTCCAGCGCCTCGGCGAAGCCGATCACCGCGTTCAGCGGTGTGCGCAGCTCGTGGCTCATGTTGGCCAGGAACTGGGTCTTCGCCCGGTTGGCGGCGTCGGAGACCTGCTTGGCGGCGATCAGTTCCGCCTCGATCCTGTGGCGGGCGGCGATGTCCTGGATCAGCCTCTGCTGGCTGTCGCGCAGCGCCTGCTCGCTGTTCTGGAGGTCGGCGATGGCCCGTTCCCGCCGCTCCGCCTCGCGCAGCAGGGCCAGCGTCATCGCCGCCAGCACCAGCGTCCCGGCGAGGTCGGCCGCCGCCAGCGTCATCGCCTTCGACCACCAGGGGGCCAGCACCGCGTCCTGCGAGGAGGACACCGTCACCACCAGCGGCATTTCGGCGGAGGCGCGGTGGCTGAGGATGCGGCGCGGCCCGTCGACGGTGCCGTCCAACATTTCGGTCCCCGCCCGCGCCTTCGTCAGCAGGTCGGTGAACAGCGGCAGGAACCGGGCGGAGCGGCCGATGAAGCCGTCATGGTCGGGGAAGCGGGCGATCACCGTCCCGTCGGCGTGATACAGCGTCACCACCGCGTCGCCGGCCAGGGGAAGCGACTGGTAGAAGCCGCGGAAGGCCATCGGCTCCAGCACGGCGACCACCACGCCGGCGAAATTGCCGTCGGGCGAGTCCAGCCGCCGGCTCATGCTGAAGAACCATGTGCCGGAGGTGCGGCCGCGCACGGGATTGCCGACGAAAACCCCGCCGTCGGGAACCAGCCGGTCACGGTGGGCCATCAGGTAATCGCGATCCGACAGGTCGATGTTCGCCGGCTCCAGCGTTTCGGTGTCGTGGATCAGCCTGCCGTCGGCGGACACCACCAGGATGGCGCGGACCAGCGGCGACAGCGCGGCCTGACGGCGCAGAAGGGCGTGGATGTCGGCATCGCCGCGGGTCCAGCTGCCGGACCTGACGGCCAGCACCTCCACGGCGCCGGCGAGGATCTTCGACACGCCGGACAGCGTGTCGCTCGCCTGCCGTTCCAGCACCAGCGCCATCGACGCGGTGTCCTCCCGCGCCCGGGAGATGGTCTGGTCACGCTGGTGCAGCAGGTCGTAGCCGACCATGGCGTTGAGGCCAAGGATCAGCGCCACCCCGAATGCGCCCATTCCCCCTTTGAGACGCGAGATCAAGCAAAGCCCCGCCGTGTGCGGTCATGGATCGGTCGATCCTACACCGCGCATCGGGAAGCCGGAAGTCGCCTTTTCGTGGAACGGAATGGGGCGATGTTCGCCTACAGGCGGACGGACGTGCTGGAATAACGCTCCGCGGTCGAATGGTCGAAGGAGTTCAGCACCGCAGCCGTACCCAGCGCGATCACCGCCGCGGCGGCGAAGCCGAGGATCATTGCCTTCATGTGGTCTCTCCCCAACAGGCGTCCGAAATCATTCGCATAAAAGCAAAGCTGCCGGTGCCGCGCAATCCACGCTTTCCCGGAGTGCGATTCCCCAAACCCCCAAATGCCGGACCTCAGATCTCGTCCGGATCGACCACCGTCAGCGAGATGACGTCCGAATCGATCAGCACCTTGCCCGCATGCTCGAAATTCACCGTGATGCGGTTGCGGATGGCCGACTGCACCTGTCCCAGCCCCCAGTCGGGCCGGTCCGGGTGGCGCACCCAGGCGCCGGGCACCAGCGAATCGTCCATGTCGCGTCCCATCCATGCCGCTATTCTACATAGGAAATGCGACCGCCTGTGCGGCGGCGCCCGGAGAGTATAGAATCTCCGGCACCGCGCCGTCGCCGTTCCTTTTTTCCGGAGTCCGCCCCGTGACCGATTCGTCTTCCCACCCCGTCAGCGTCGACATCCGCGTGCTGGAACTGCTGGCGTCGAAGCTCTGCCACGATCTGGTCAGCCCGGTCGGCGCCATCCGCAACGGCCTGGAACTGATCGAGGAGATGCAGGAGGACGAGGACGGCGGCCCGGCAGTCGGTGGCTTCCTGGGCGAGGCGGTGAAGCTGATCGACCATTCCTCCGGTCAGGCCGACCGCCGGCTGCGGGTGTTCCGGCTGGCCTATGGGGTCGCCGGCCGCGACCAGAAGGGATTCGGCGACGCCCGCGCCGCCGCGACCGGCTATGTCGAGGGCGGGCGCACCCGGCTCGACTGGCCGGAGCGGGTGCCCCACGACATGACCGCCCAGCGCCGCGGCGTGGTGAAGCTGGTGCTGAATCTGGTGATGCTGGCGGACGAGGCGCTGACCCATGGCGGGCTGGTTTCCGTCGCCGCCGACGGCGACGAGACCGCCGGACGCATCATCGTGATCGCCGCCGGGCGGCCGGGCACGCTGAACCCGGAGGCCGCGGCGGCGCTGGCCGGTACGGCGGGCCCCGAGGCGCTGACCCCGCGCACCATCCACGCCTATCTCGCCGGCCGGCTGGCCGAGAGCGACGGCTTCCGCATCGCCGTCGCCACCGAAAGCAGCGAGCGGCTGGTCTTCACCGCGGAATGGTGAGGCTCTTCGCCGCTCTCACGGCCGCCTTCACAACTGCTTGAAGATCCGCGGCTCCAGCACGACCTGCTCCACCCCGCCGGTGGTCTGGTGAGCGGTCGTGCGCAGCGTGACCGCCAGATTGTGGCGCGCGGCCTCCGCCAGCGCGGCGTTGAGGCGTTCCACGGCTTCGCGCACGGATTGGGCGAGTTCGGCGTCGGTCATCGATCCTCCCTGTGACAATGGAAACCCGATCCTACCGGTGGAAGCTCCGGGAGGACTCCCTATCGGAAGAGGTAAGGTTCTCTTAATCAGTGTTTGACAGGCTCCCACCCTACCTGGACTGGAGCGCAACCGGCGGCCGGCAAAGCCGCCCGTTCGAGCCGCAGGCCGGCGCGGACCATAAACATTGGGCCTGGGGAATGCGACATGGATGATCTGCTGTCCGAGTTTCTGACGGAAACCAACGAAAACCTCTCGGTGCTCGACGTCGAGTTGGTCCGGTTGGAGCAGAACCCCAACAATCCGGAACTGCTGTCGAACATCTTCCGGCTCGTTCACACCATCAAGGGCACTTGCGGCTTCCTCGGCCTGCCCCGCCTGGAAAAGGTGGCGCACGCTTCCGAGAACGTGCTGGGCAAGTTCCGCGACGGCGAACTGACGATCAACCCGGAAGCGGTGTCGCTGATCCTACAGGCTCTGGACACCATCAAGAGCCTGCTGGCGGTCCTGGAAGCGACCGAGGCGGAACCGCCGGGCGACGATCTGCCGCTGATCGAGCGGCTGAACCTGTGCGCCGAAGGCAAGCTGGGCGGTCCCGCCCCGGCCGCCGCCGCTCCGCCCCCGCCGCCGACCGCCCCCGCGGTCGCCGCGTCGGACTCCCGTCCGGCCACGCTGGACGAGCTGGAGGCGCTGTGGAACTCCATTCCCGGCCCCAACGACCCGCCGGCCGCGGCTCCCGCCGTCCCGGCAAGCACCGCCGTGGCGACCCGCGCGCCCGAGCCGGCCGAGGAGCCGGCCCCGTCGCAGGACCTCGTCGTGCCCGAAGCCGAGCCGGCGGCCGCCAAGATGCCGGCCCCGGTCGCCCCGATGGCGAACGGCGGCGGTTCGGCCGGCGGCGGTGCCCCCGATGCGGGCGCCGAGGCCGCGACCAAGGAATCGGCGGTCGCCGCGCAGACCATCCGCGTCAACGTCGACCTGCTCGAAAACCTGATGACCATGGTGTCGGAGCTGGTGCTGACCCGCAACCAGCTGCTCCAGATCCTGCGGTCGCAGAAGGAGAGCGAGTTCGCCGCCCCGCTGCAGCGCCTGAACCATGTGACGTCGGAGCTGCAGGAAGGCGTCATGAAGACGCGCATGCAGCCCATCGGCAACGCCTGGGCCAAGCTGCCGCGTCTGGTGCGCGACCTTGCGCACGAACTGAACAAGAAGATCGACCTCCAGATGCTCGGCGCCGACACCGAGCTGGACCGCCAGGTGCTGGAGCTGATCAAGGACCCGCTGACCCACATGGTGCGCAACAGCGCCGACCATGGGCTGGAGATCCCGGCGGAGCGCCTGAAGTCTGGCAAGTCGGAGACCGGCCGCATCACGCTGAACGCCTATCACGAAGGCGGTCACATCATCATCGAGATCCAGGACGACGGTAAGGGCCTTGCCATCGACCGGATCAAGCAGAAGGCGATCCAGAACGGGATGGCGTCGGAAGGCGAGCTGGCCTCGATGACCGACCAGCAGATCATCCAGTTCATCATGAAGCCGGGCTTCTCCACCGCCGCCAAGGTCACCAACGTGTCGGGCCGCGGCGTCGGCATGGACGTGGTGAAGACCAACATCGAGAAGATCGGCGGCACGATCGAGATCAAGTCGGTCCAGGGCAAGGGCTCGACCTTCGTCATCAAGATCCCGCTGACGCTGGCCATCGTCTCGGCCCTGATCGTGGAGTGCGCCGGCGAACGCTTCGCCATTCCGCAGATCAGCGTGGTCGAGCTGGTGCGCGCCGCGTCCGACAGCGAGCACACCATCGAACGGCTGAAGGGCACGCCGGTGCTGCGCCTGCGCAACCGCCTGCTGCCGCTGGTGTCGCTGCAGCAGCTGCTGCGGCTGGACGACAGCGAGGGCGCCGCCAAGACGGAGGACGAGACCTTCATCGTCGTCACCCAGGTCGGCACCTACACCTTCGGCATCATGGTCGACCGCGTGTTCGACACCGAGGAAATCGTGGTGAAGCCGGTGGCGCCGATCCTGCGCCACATCGAGATGTTCTCGGGCAACACGATCCTGGGCGACGGCTCGGTCATCATGATCCTGGACCCCAACGGCATCGCGTCGGCCACCGGCGAGATGGCGATGGGCGAGGCCGCGGGCAAGGAGACCACCGCGGTCCAGACCCAGCGCCAGGAGGACAAGATGGCGCTCCTGCTGTTCCGCGCCGGAGAGGGCGCGCCCAAGGCGGTGCCGCTGTCGCTGGTTGCCCGCCTGGAGGACGTCGATCTCGCCACGGTCGAGCTGTCGAACGGCCTGCCGGTGGTCCAGTACCGCGGCAAGCTGATGCCGCTGGTGCCGATCAACCCGAACTTCGTCATCGCCAACGAAGGCCGCCAGCCGGTCCTGGTCTTCGCCGACGGCGACCGCTCGATGGGCCTGATCGTCGACGAGATCGTCGACATCGTGGAGGAGAAGCTGAACGTCCAGCTGGCCGCGGAGCGTCCCGGCCTGATGGGTTCGGCCATCATCGCCGGCAAGGCGACCGAGGTGATCGACGCCGGCTTCTTCCTGACCCAGGCCTACAAGGACTGGTTCGGCTCCTCCACCCAGGAGGGGTTCGAGGAGGAGAAGCTGCAGCGCGTGCTGCTGGTGGACGACAGCCCCTTCTTCCGCAACCTGCTGACGCCGCTGCTGTCGGTCGCCGGTTACGACGTGACGGCGGTGGAGAATGCCGGCGACGCGCTGGCTCTCTGCGAGGCGGGCGAGGACTTCGACGTCATCGTCTCCGACATCGAGATGCCGGGCATGAGCGGCTTCGACTTCGCCGAGGCGGTGCGCCACGGCAGCCGCTGGCAGCGTGTGCCGATGGTGGCGCTGTCCAGCCACGCCAGCGCCCGTGACCTGGACCGCGGCCGGATCGCCGGCTTCAACGACTATGTCGCCAAGTTCGACCGTGACGCGCTGCTCTTCGCGCTGCAGCAGACGCTGACCGAACAGAAAGGTGCCGCATGAGCAACGCCAAGCTGCCGTCCACCGTCCGGAAGTCGAGGGGCGACGACGTCGTCGTCTCCGGCAACCAGGACTTTGTGACCATGACGATCGCCGACCAGATGTTCGGCATCCCGGTCCTTCAGGTGCAGGACGTGCTGGGCCATCAGCGGATCACCCGCATCCCGCTGGCCCCGCCGGAGGTCGCCGGATCGCTGAACCTGCGCGGTCGCATCGTCACCGCCATCGACGTCCGCCTGCGGCTTGGCCTGACCGGCCGGCCGAAGGACAAGCCGGGCATGTCGATCGTCGTCGACCTGCGCGGCGAGCTGTACAGCCTGATGGTCGATTCGGTCGGCGAGGTGCTGAGCCTGACCAAGGAGGACTTCGAGCGGAACCCGGCGACGCTGGATCCGCGCTGGCGGGAGGTCTCGACCGGAATTTATAGGCTGAACGGCCAGTTGATGGTTGTGCTGGACGTGCCCCGTCTGCTCAACTTCACAACCATCGAGACGGCCTGACGGCTCGCGGCGCCCTTCGCGATGGAGGGCGCCGGTCCCGCCGGCCGGCTATTGCCGACGAACAGATGACCTGAGGCCCTGCCGCAATGAAATCCTGCCTGGTGGTCGATGACAGCCGCGTGGTCCGCAAGGTCGCGCGCAAGATCCTGGAAGAGCTGAACTTCGCCTGCAGCGAGGCGGAGGACGGCAAACAGGCGATGGAAGCCTGCGCGGCGCAGATGCCCGACGCCATCCTGCTGGACTGGAACATGCCGGTGATGACCGGGATCGAGTTCCTGCGCCGGCTACGCAAGATGAGCGGGGGCGAGCAGCCCAAGGTGGTGTTCTGCACGACCGAAAACGACCTCGCCCACATCCAGGAGGCGCTGTCCGCCGGGGCCAACGAGTACATCATGAAGCCCTTCGACAGCGACATAATCCAGACCAAGTTCGCGCAGGTCGGCCTTCTCTGATCCTCGCCAGGGTGCCGGGAGAAGCCGAGTTGAACACGTCGAGTTGAAAGGCGAATCGCCGTTATGTCGGACAGTTTTGGCAGAGCCCCCCTCACCACCGCGCGACCGGCCAACCCGGATCCCGTCCGGGTCATGGTGGTGGACGACTCCGCCGTCATCCGCGGCCTGCTGACCCGCGCGCTGGAAGGGGACCCGGACATCCGTGTCGTCACCTCCGTCGGCGACGGCCAGATGGCGGTCAATTCTCTGCAGCGCAATTCCATCGATGTCATCGTGCTGGACATCGAAATGCCGGTGATGGACGGGCTGACCGCCATCCCGAAGCTGCTGGCGGTGGCGCCGCAGGTGAAGATCATCATGGCCTCCACGCTGACGCTGCGCGGGGCCGACGTTTCGATGCGCTGCCTGTCGGCGGGTGCGGCCGATTACATCCCGAAGCCGACCTCCACCCGCGAGATCGGCGGGGCGGAGGACTTCAAGCGCGAGCTGGTCGCCAAGGTCAAGGCGCTGGGCGCCGCCGCCCGGCGTGCCGGGTCGCGAAGCCGCGGCGAGATCCGCCCGCTGACCCCGGCGGCTCCGCTGGGGCTGATGAAGCGCGAGGTCGGGCCGATCACCACCCGTCCGGCCCCGGCCGGCATCGCGGTGAAGCCGGACGTGATCGCCATCGGCAGTTCCACCGGCGGCCCGCAGGCCCTGTTCGAGGTGCTGTCGCACCTGAAGACCGGGGTCACCCAGCCGATCCTGATCACCCAGCACATGCCGGCGACCTTCACCACCATCCTGGCCGAGCACATCAGCCGCCAATGCGGGATCGACGCGCGCGAGGCCAAGGACGGCGAACCGGTCGTGCAGAACCGCTGCTATATCGCGCCCGGCGACTTCCACATGCTGGTGGCGCAGCGTGCCGGCACCAACGTGATCACGCTGAGCAAGGATCCGCCCGAGAATTTCTGCCGTCCGGCGGTCGATCCGATGATGCGGTCGATCCTGAAGGCCTTCGGCGGACGCAAGATCCTGGCCTGCATCCTGACCGGCATGGGGCAGGACGGGCTGAAGGGCTGCACCGACGTGGTCAACGGCGGCGGCACCCTGATCGCCCAGGACGAGGCGTCGAGCGTGGTCTGGGGCATGCCCGGTGCGGTGGCGCAAGCCGGCATCTGCAATGTCATCCTTCCGCTCAAGGAAATCGGTCCCCACATCCGCAAGCTCGCTTCGAGGGCAGCATGAGAGTCGAAGATTTCGACATGTTCTCCACGCTGCTCAAGCAGCGTTCCGGCCTGGTCCTCACCCGCGACAAGGCGTACCTGCTCGAATCCCGGCTGATGCCGGTGGCGCGCAAGTGGAACATGAAGGGGCTGGAGGAACTGGCGACCACCGTCCGCACCCGCAAGGACGAGGCGTTGCTGCGCGACATCACGGAAGCGATGACGACCAACGAGTCGTCCTTTTTCCGCGACCAGAAGCCCTTCGACCAGTTCAAGCAGCTGGTGCTGCCGAAGCTGATGGAGGCGCGGGCGGCCAAACGGTCCCTGCGCATCTGGTCGGCCGCCTGTTCGTCGGGGCAGGAAGCCTATTCGCTGTCGATGATCCTGAACGACGAGGCGGCGAAGCTGGCCGGCTGGCGCATCGAGATCGTCGGCACCGACATCTCGGCGGAAATGGTGGAGCGGGCCAAGTCCGGCATCTACACCCAGTTCGAGGTGCAGCGCGGCCTGCCGATCACCATGCTGGTGAAGCATTTCAAACAGAACGGCGACAAGTGGCAGATCAGCCAGCAGCTGCGCCAGATGGCGTCGTTCCGCGAATGGAACCTGTTGGGCGACCTGTCGGCGCTGGGCCAGTTCGACATCGTCTTCTGCCGCAACGTGCTGATCTATTTCGACCAGCCGACGAAGGCGAAGGTGCTGGAGGCGATTTCCCGCCAGATGCCGCAGGACGGCGTTCTGTATCTGGGCGGCGCGGAAACGGTGCTGGGCATCACCGACAAGTTCAAGCCGGTGGAAGGCCAGCGCGGCCTCTACAGCATGGGCGGCTTCTCCGCCGCCGGCGCCAAGGTGGCGTAAGGCTTTCCGCAGAAGCGACGGGGGCGGGAGAGCCGCCCCCACTCGGACGAAACAACGTCAGGCGAAACGACCTCAGGCCGACGGCGTGATCGACTTGATCGGGCCGCGCGGGTTGCCGGACATTTCGGCGATCTTGCGGTCCTGCGCCTCGATGAAGGTGCGGATGGAGTTCTCGCGGTCGAACTGGTCGATGTCGGCGGTCGGCACCTTGCGGTTCGAGGTGCGCGCACCGTCCTGGTAGATCACGTCGAAAAGCGCGAAGGCATTGTCGACGGGTTGCTTCTTCTGACGGGCCATGGCCTGTCCTCCGTGGTATCGCGGTCGGCCGCGCTTGCGGTCGCCCGGTCAGGCATTGTTGGTGTCGGTCTTGGTACCGGTGTCGGTCGAGACGGCGTCATCCTGCACGTCCGCATCGTCCTGCCCGGTCTGCTCGGGATCGGTCTGGTCGCTGTCGGTCGGGTCGCCGGCGCGGCGGGCGGCGACGCCTTCCTCGCGGCGCTGCAGCCGTTCCGCCTTCTTCTGTTCCTTGGCCCGGTTGCGCTCGGCCCGCTGCTGGTTGTAGTTCGGTTTGAAAGCCATAGCGGTTCTCCTCGGGGCAGAGCCCTGCGTCTGGGCAACAGGGACTTGTGCAACACGGAAAAAGGGCACCGGTTTCCCGATGCCCCTTTTTCCGCAGGTCGGCGGTCAGGCGGTCAGACCGCCTTCAGATTTTCCGCCGAGGTCTTGCCACGCTTCGGATCGCGCTGCTCCTCGTAGGAAATCTTCTGGCCATCGACCAGGCTGCGCAGCCCGGCGCGTTCGACAGCGGAGATGTGAACGAACACATCCGGGCCGCCGCTTTCCGGCTGAATGAAACCAAAGCCCTTGGTGCTGTTGAACCATTTGACGGTGCCGACGGGCATGTCTGTCTCCCATAACGCGAAGGGCGCCGTACCACCGGTGCGGCGCATCAGACTGGGTGTGGGAATGGCGGCCCCCAGGTGATCGCGATCGCGAAAAAAGGGGGGCTGAGCGTGGAGGCGTTTGAACGCCCCGCAGTCCGAAGCAGAATGACCTATCAGACATGGGAACGCCCGGTTCCGCTTTCAAGGTGAAAGACGACCGGGCGTTCGATGGGCGGACGAAAAAGAAATGCGGGCTTGGTGTCAGCCGGCCGCCTGCTGCTGCGGCACGCGCGGCGGCGGCGGGGGATTGCCCTCGGCGATCTCCTCGTGCGGGTCGCGCAGCACATAGCCGCGGCCCCACACCGTCTCGATGTAGTTGTCGCCCTGGGTGGCGGCGGCCAGCTTCTTGCGCAGCTTGCAGACGAAGACGTCGATGATCTTCAGTTCCGGCTCGTCCATCCCGCCATAGAGATGGTTCAGGAACATCTCCTTGGTCAGCGTCGTGCCCTTGCGCAGGCTCAACAACTCCAGGATGCCGTATTCCTTGCCGGTCAGGTGCAGCGGCGACTGGTCGACCTCCACCGTGCGGGTGTCGAGGTTGACGGTCAGGCGGCCGGTGCGGATGATGCTGTCGGAATGGCCCTTCGACCGGCGGACGATGGCCTGGATGCGGGCGATCAGTTCGCGCTTGTCGAACGGCTTGGTCAGGTAATCGTCGGCGCCGAAACCAAGCCCCTTGATCTTGTTGTCCATCTCGGTCAGGCCGGACAGGATCAGGATGGGGGTGGTGACGCGCGCGGCGCGCAGGCGGCGAAGAACTTCGTACCCGTCGATGTCCGGCAGCATCAGATCAAGAATGATGATGTCGTAGTCATAGAGTTTGCCGATCTCCAGCCCGTCTTCACCCAGGTCGGTAGAGTCGACGATGAATCCTTCCGTGTTCAGCATCAGCTCGATGCTTTTGGCGACGGAGGAATCGTCTTCAACCAGCAGAACCCTCATGGCGATATCCCGACGTTTGATGGCGCGCTTTCGCTACCCGACTCTGGTAATGGTCCCCGATCCTTGATGATCGATTTCAACCATCCCGTTTACACAAGTTAACAGACGATTCAGCTTAACGCCAGCGCCAAGCGCTTACACAACGTTAATCCTTCCATCGCAAGATGCGATCATGGTGGTTAACGTCGCCTCCGTCCACAGAACTACCACTTAATAGGAGCGCGTTCCGTCTTGGGAACGCCGGTATCCGATCCATGCCGTTCGATATCGATCAGTTGATCCGCGACATCGACCAGATTCCCGATTGCAGCCGTTACGGCCGCGTCACCGCCGTGTCCGGCCTGATGGTCGAGGTCGGCGGGATCGAAAAGGAATTGTCTGTCGGTGGCCGCTGCATCGTCGAGACGCGCGACCGCCGCCGCATTCCATGCGAGGTCGTCGGCTTCCGGCAGGGGCGGGCGCTCGCCATGCCCTTCGGCGCGCTGGACGGGGTGGGGCTGGGCTGCCGCGCGCTGGTGGCCGGCGACCAGGCGATGATCTACCCGACCGAGGCCTGGCTCGGCCGCGTCGTCAACGCGCTGGGCGAGCCGGTGGACGGCAAGGGGCCTCTGCCCAAGGGGCCGCAGGGCACGCCGATCCGCAACAACCCGCCCAACGCCCATTCCCGCGCGCGTGTGGGGGCCAAGCTGGACCTGGGCATCCGCGCCATCAACGCCTTTCTCACCTGCTGCCGCGGCCAGCGCATGGGCATCTTCGCCGGATCGGGCGTCGGCAAATCGTCGGTCATGTCGATGCTGGCGCGCTTCTCCGCCGCCGAAGTCGCGGTGATCGGCCTGATCGGCGAGCGCGGACGCGAATTGCAGGAGTTCATCACCGAGGATCTGGGCGAGGAGGGCCTTGCCCGCAGCGTCGTCGTCTGTGCCACCTCCGACGAGGCGCCGCTGATGCGCAAGCAGGCCGCCTACATGACGCTGGCGGTGGCCGAATATTTCCGCGACCAGGGCCGTGACGTGCTGTGCATGATGGATAGCGTCACCCGCTTCGCCATGGCCCAGCGCGAGATCGGCCTGTCCGCCGGCGAACCGCCGACGACCAAGGGCTATCCGCCAACCGTCTTCGCCGAGTTGCCGCGCCTGCTGGAGCGCGCCGGGCCGGGGGTGGTCGGGTCGGGCACCATCACCGGCCTGTTCACCGTGCTGGTCGACGGCGACGACCACAACGAACCGATCGCCGACGCCGTGCGCGGCATCCTGGACGGCCACATCGTGATGGAGCGCCAGATCGGCGAGCGCGGGCGCTACCCCGCCATCAACATCCTGCGCAGCGTGTCGCGCACCATGCCCGGCTGCAACACGGCGAACGAGAACGAACTGGTCGGCTATGCCCGGCGCCTGCTGTCGTCCTACGACAACATGGCGGAGATGATCCGGCTGGGCGCCTACCGCCGCGGCACCGACCCGCAGGTGGACGAGGCGATCCACTACCAGCCGGCGCTGGAGGGATTCCTGAAGCAGGGCAAGCGCGAGGCCACCGATCTGGAGACCAGCTACGCCATGCTCGCTGAAATCTTTGGGGTGCAGTGGCCGCAATGAGCCTGAAAACGATCATCCGCCTGCAGAAGCTGCAACTGGACGAGAAGCGTCGCGTCCTGGCGGAACTCCACACGCTGGCCGACCGGCTGCGCAACGAGATCGAGAAGGTGAAGCAGGAGATCGCGCACGAACAGGAAACGGTGCGCGACGACTTCTCCGTCTCCTTCACCTATTCCAACTTCGCTCAGGCGGCGTTGGAACGCGGTCGCAAGCTGGGCGAATCCCTGGGCCAGGTGGAGGCGCAGATCAACATCGCCACCGACGAGATGGCCGAGGCCTTCCAGGAGCTGAAGCGCTACGAACTGGCCGAAGAGGAGCGGCAGAAGCGCGAGCGCGACAAGCAGAAGCGCAAGGAGGCCGCGATGCTGGACGAAACCGCGCTGGTTGGGTTCAGGCGCCGGCAGTCGGAGGAAGAGGCGGCTGGGGAATAGTATAGATCGTCACGACAGGCTATTTATTAACTATGTCGTCGCGGGACATGGCTTCTCCGCGACGGGTGTACGCCGGGAGCTCCTGGGGGGCGTTGAACCGACCTGCTGCCAAAGTTCAGTCTAAAAACTTGAGTCTCCTTCAAGATCCTCAAAGCCTGTTTGAGAATTGAAGCGAAGTACAATATGCAGCGGGTCTACTATGGCAAAGCCCGGTGCATATTGTGGTTTTGTCGCATTCTCAAGAAGGGTCGTAGAAATTGGCGAAAACTCAGAGACCAAAATCGGAAAGGCGAATATCAAAAAATGGTTTTAAAATTTTCTCCTCAAAAAGATCGTGCTCATGTGATGGAACTAGGGCAAATGTAGAGTTGAAGTTGGGAGACCACCACTTCTTATCGTCGTCGTACCAAGCGCCATCTTTTGCGCTACGAATCAATCGGAAGGGCCGGTCAATCCAGCCTTTACCACGTTCCGTGAAAATATTAGCCGGACCAGTAAATTGTCCAAGTATGTATATTCCATTGTTTCCATGTGTTAAGTAAAAATAATCACCAATAGGGGCATTGATAAACATTTGACCTTGGGTTTGGTTTGATGTTCCAAGTCCATGAGTATCTTTGTCGATGAGAACAAGTCTTTCACTTATGCATTTCACCATATCAGAAAATGTAAAATGCTTGGCGCCGTGTGACATCTTCCAAAATTGAGGGGTAAACACTTCAATATCTCCATTGATAATTTATGGTGCATACTTCGGCAAAAAACGCTTGCAGGCCGCATTGGCGGAATGCGGACGATATCATATTTTCTGGTTATATTGAGAACACAATTTCCCAAAATACGAGAATATACAATCACACCCGCAACACTTCGTGGGCATTGTATTTCAGGCGCAAATCCTTTTTAGACTGTTACCGACACCAATCCGCCCGGCGACCCGCCAGAGCGCCCGCCGGTCGCCGCCGGAGTGAACCCGCCGGTCGTCGGCGCCGCAGCGCCGGCCCCCGCCGCCGTCCCGCCGCCGCCCGAAGCACTCGCGAAGGATACGCCGATCGACGTGCCGGCCGCTCCGGAGTCGCTCGCGGTCGGAGTAAAGCCACTGCCCGACGATGCTCCCGTTCTAACGGCCGCGCCGTCCGTCGACCCGCTTGCTTCCGTCTTCGCCGCGGCCGACTTACGCTCGTCTTCCTGGGCGAGGCGGCTGGCGGTGCGGCGGTATTCCTCGACTACGCGCTGGGAGGGGATCTGGTCCTGGGTTTCGCCGGTGTCAAAATCGCGGAAATACAGCACAGCCACCCGCGCGCCCTGGTCATAGCGCATGAATGGGCTGATATAGCCGGGGCCTGAAGCCTTGTCCGTCGCGCCCTCGGCGCTGTTGCCGGTGCTCTCGGCGGGAGGCGATGCCAAAGCGGACCCCGCCTCCGCCGGCTGGAAAGCCGTCGGGCGGATCGCCGTCGTGCTGGAAACGCCACGGATCTCCATCGGTGCCTCCCGCGCTTCTTGCCCGCTTTCCAGGCGTTGCCGTTGAGACAGCCCCCGGCCGGGCGCCGTCCCGCTTCGCTCTTCCCGTCGTCCCCGCCCCCGTCGTCCCCGCAGTGCGACCCGATCCGGTTCAGACCGAGATGTTCAGATTCTGGCCGCGGGTGGGGGTGGTGTTGCCGCTGGAACCGCTCTGGACCGTCTGCGCCTCCTGCTGGCGGCGGGTGCGCTCGGTCTGGTCTTCCTGCGCGGATTCGACGGGGGAGGTGGACCGCTGCGCCGCGGCCGGGCCGCTGCTGAGCGGGGTGACGTAGGGCTGCTGCTGATAGCCGCCGATACCGCCAATGCTGCTGACGCCCATGATCGTTCCTCCGGTCGCCGATGCGACGCTCCCTAAACCAACTAGGCAAATTTTGCCCGATCGGAAGGGTTAGCGCCAGCGAAATCGCGCGTTTGGACAGCGTTTGTCGAGAATGTCAACGATCAAAGTGACTTGCGGTCAAACGGTCACAACTCTTTTTCCGTGACCGGCTCCGCTCCGGCAACCGGGGCAGGGGACTCCGCAGGCGACCCGGCGTTGCGCCACAGGGCGGCTTCGACCGCGAGCGTCCAGAAGCTTTCGGCCGCCTTGCTCTGGCGGGCGCGGGGGCGGACCAGCCGGATCTGCACCGGAACGGTCCAGCGCCCGTCGCCGGCCGGCACCCCGGCGCGCACCAGGGTGCCGCGCGCCAGATCCTCGGCGATCAGGCTTTCCGGCAGCCAGGCCACCCCGCGCCCGTCGCGGGCCAGCGTGCGCAGAACCGCCGCGAGGTGGGAGGTGAAGACGGTGTCGAGCGCCGCGGGCAGCGGCTGCACCGCCCGCACCGCCTCCAGGATGCGGCCCATGCCGGATTCGCGGCTGTAGGACAGGTGCGGCAGCGGCGCGCTTTCCTTGTTTTCGCTGGCCGCCAGCAGATGGCGCGGCCGGCCGGCGGCATCGGGGGCGGTCACCGCCAGCAGCCGGTCGCCGCCGATGACGACGGAGCGGAAGGACTCCGCATCCAGCCGGCCGGCCGCCGTCGGGTGGGCATGGCAGAGCAGGAACTGCGCCTGTCCGGCCAGCATCAGCCGCTCGCAGGCCTCCATGCTGTCGGACGACAGGGTGATGGCGCCCAGCCTTGCCCGCGCCTCCAGCGCCCGCAGCCAGGAGGGGAAGAAGGTCAGCGACAGCGCATGGGTGGCGGCGAAGCGCAGGGTCGCGGCCTCCGACTGGGCGGCGAGCCGGGCCTCCTCGCGGCCTTGCAGCAGGCGGCGCACGGTCTCGTCGGCGAAGGGGCGGAAGCGGCGCCCGGCCTCCGTCAGCGTCACCGGCTGGGCGCTGCGGTCGAACAGCGTGGTGCCGGCCCAATCCTCCAGCGCGCGGATGCGGCGGCTGAAGGCCGGCTGGGTCAGGTGGCGCGCGTCGGCGGCGCGGGAGAAGTTGCCGCAATCGACCAGCGCCAGGAAATCGTCGAGCCAGGAGAGTTCCATCGCCCAATCTTCGTCACGGAATCTTCAACGCGTCTGGCGGGCCGGCTTTCCGCCGCCTATGCCGGACCCGCATGATGCGTTCCGACCTTGGCATTGGCCCGGCGGCCCGCACCATCCCTACAGTGCCGTCATCGAACGCGCCACCACGCTGCAAGGGGAACCGCCATGCGCATCGTCGAAATCCGCGAGCAGACCGCCGGCATCAAGTCCGACATCGCCAACGCCTTCATCGATTTCAGCCAGATGACCTGCAGCGTCGTCGCGGTGGTCACCGACGTGGTGCGCGACGGCAAGCCAGTGATCGGCTACGGATTCAACTCCAACGGCCGCTATGCCGCGGGCGGGCTGCTGCGCGAGCGCTTCATTCCCCGGCTGATGTCGGCCGCGCCCGACAGCCTGCTGGACGACAGCGGCGAGAACCTCGACCCGTTCCGCATCTGGGCGCGGTTGATGACCAACGAGAAGCCGGGCGGCCATGGCGAGCGTTCCGTCGCCGTCGGCACCATCGACATGGCGGTGTGGGATGCCGTGGCGAAGATCGCCGGCGTGCCGCTCTACCGCCTGCTCGCCGACCGCTTCCGCGGCGGGGTGGCCGACGACAGCGTCTGGGTCTATGCCGCCGGCGGCTATTACTATCCCGGCAAGGATGTGACGGCGCTGCAGGACGAGATGCGCAGCTATCGCGACCGCGGATACAAGGTCGTGAAGATGAAGATCGGCGGCGCATCGCTGGAAGAAGACCTGCGGCGCATCGACGCGGTGCTGGAGGTGGTCGGGTCGGGCGGGAATCTGTGCGTCGACGCCAACGGCCGCTTCGACCTCGACACCGCCATCACGTATGCGGAGGCGCTGAAGCCCTACGGCCTGTTCTGGTACGAGGAAGCCGGCGATCCGCTGGACTATGCGTTGCAGGCCGAACTCGCCAACCACTATGACCGCCCGATGGCGACCGGCGAGAACCTGTTCTCGCACCAGGACGCCCGCAACCTGATCCGCCATGGCGGCATGCGGGCCGACCGCGACTGGCTGCAGTTCGACTGCGCGCTGAGCTATGGGCTGGTGGAGTATCTGCGCACGCTGGACATGCTGAAGGACAATGGCTGGTCCAGCCGCCGGGTGGTGCCGCATGGCGGGCACCAGATGTCGCTGAACATCGCCGCCGGCCTGCATCTGGGCGGCAACGAATCCTATCCCGACGTCTTCAAGCCCTTCTGCGGCTTCGCCGACGGTATCGCAGTCGAGGATGGCCGGGTCCGCCTGCCGGACCTGCCCGGCGTTGGCTTCGAAGCGAAGTCGGAACTGTTCACGACGATGAGCGGGCTGCTGGAAACCCGATAATATTGCTCAAGGTCAAGGTCCGAACCTGTTCCATTGGGAGACGGCATCGTCAATCTTCGAATCGGCCATTGACCGAGTGCCGTACTGTGTCAATCTGTTGGTGGTCGCAACGTTTCAGAAAGGAGGTGATCCAATGT
>CBIHQY010000017.1:0-111432 GCA_966212305.1 uncultured Azospirillum sp. | reverse complement strand
GGCTTCCGCCTGTGGCACCCGGCGCTGGCCCGCGTCGATGCCGCCGGCCGGCCGCAGGTGCTGGCGGGGCTGGAAGAGTTCCGCGAGCATCTCGGCGGCCGGCTGACCATCACCCTGCTGGCCGGCATCGGCCGGGGGATCGAGGTCAACGTCATGGACGCGGGGCTGGTCGAAAGCGCCATCGGCTGGCTGTCGGCGCGGGAGGCTGCCTGATGCGCCTGTCCGGCGGCGGCACGCTCGGCTACTGCCTGAACGTCCACCCAACCCAGACCTTCGCCGAGGTGCGGGCGGCCCTGCTGGGACCGGTGCGCGAGATCAAGCGCCGGCTCTGCCCCGACCATCTGTTCGGAGTCGGGCTGCGCCTGTCGGCCGAGGCGGCGGCGGAAGCCGGCGTGGCGGCCGAACTGGTGGCGATCTTCAAGGGCGAAGGGTTCGCGGCCTTCACCATGAACGGCTTCCCCTATGGCCGCTTCCACGGCGCGCCGGTCAAGGAAGCCGTGTACGAGCCGGACTGGACGACGGCGGAGCGGGTCGCCTACAGCCTTTCCCTCGCCAAAACCATGGCGGCGCTGGTCCCGCCCGGCGGCTTCGCGACGATCAGCACCGTGCCCGGCGGCTACGCCCCGCGCGTGACCGGGCGCGAAGCGGCGGTGGCCGACGGGCTGTTGCAGGCGGTGGCCGGACTGGTCCGGCTGGAACGAAGCACCGGCCGAACCGTGGCGCTGGCGCTGGAACCGGAACCCTGGTGCCTGCTGGAAAGCACCGCCGATGCCGTCGCCTTCTTCCGAGCGCACCTGTTCACCGATGCGGCGGCTCGGCGCCTCGGCGCCCTTGCCGGGCTGACGGCGGAAGAGGCGGCGTCGGCGCTGCCGCGCCATCTCGGCCTGTGCCTCGACGTCTGCCACATGGCGGTGAACTTCGAGGAACCGGCGGAGACGCTGGCCGCGCTCGCCGCCGCCAACATCCCGATCCACAAGGTCCAGCTCAGCGCCGCCCTGCGGATCGCGCGGGCCGATGCCGCGGCGCGTGCGCGGCTGGCCGCCTTCCGCGATGCCGTCTATCTCCACCAGACCGTCGCCCGCGCGGTGGACGGCACGGCAAACGGCAGGGTGCAGCGCTTCCTCGACCTGCCGCAGGCGCTGGAATGCTCCGGCGGCGAGGACGAGGAATGGCGGGTCCATTTCCACGTCCCGGTCTTCGCCGAACCGGAACCGCCGCTCGACTCCACCAGCGGCGCGCTGGAGGGGGTGCTGGCGATCCACCGCGACCGGCCGGTGGCGCCGCATCTGGAGGTTGAAACCTACACCTGGGACGTCCTGCCGGCCGAAGCCTGCGGCGCGGGCGCCATGAGCGTCGTCGACGGAATCGAAAGGGAATTGCGATGGGTGTTGGAACGGCTGTCCTGATCCGCCCGCGCGCGGCCCTGATCCTCGGCCGGGTGTCCAACCTGCCGACGGTGCTGAGCAACGCCATGGCGGGCATCGCGCTCGCCGGCGTCGGAACGTTGGACGGCATGGCGGGCGGCGACGCCGTCGGCGGGGTCGCCCGCGCCGCCATCGTGCTGGCGCTGTTCTATATCGGCGGCATGTACCTGAACGACGCCTTCGACGCCAAGATCGACGCGCGGGAACGGCCGGGCCGCCCCATTCCAAAGGGCGACGCTTCCCTCGGCGCGGTGTTCGCCGCCGGCTTCGTCCTGATCGCGCTGGGCGTCGCCCTGGCCGCCCTGTCGGGGCCGCAGGCGGGACTGTGCGGCGGGCTGCTGGCCGGTGCGATCCTGCTCTATGACGCCCTGCACAAGCGCACGGCGACGGCCCCGGCGATCATGGGGCTGTGCCGGCTGCTGTCCTACGCCACCGCGGCGGCAATCGCCGGCGGCGGCGCGCTGGCGCCCTGGATGCTGCTGGGGGCGGGCGGGCTGTTCTGCCATGTGGTCGGGCTGACCTTCGCCGCCCGGCAGGAGGCCTACGACCGGCTCGACACCGCATGGCCTCTGGCCGTCCTGGCGGTCCCGCTTGCCGGCGCGCTGTGGGTCGCGGTCGGCAGCCCGGCGGCGCTCGTCCTTTGGACGGCACTGGCGTCGGCGACCGGCTGGGCTCTGCATCGCCTGTTCCGCCGCGCGCCGGGCGACGTTCCCCGCGCAGTCTCGGTCCTGATCGCCGGAATCGCGCTCTACGACGCCGTCCTGATCGCCGCCGTCGGAGCCGGTGCTCCGCTCACCCTTGCCGCCGCGCTGTGCTTCCCGCTGACCCTGGCGCTCCAGAAGGTCATTCCGGGGACATGATCCGGGGAGCGAGGGGACTACCGGCGCTCGAGGTCGCGGCAGCGGACCCACCAATCGGTGTCGGTCGTCGCCGCCACGATGGCGCCGGTGATGCCGCCATTGGTCTGCGAGATGTCGAGAACACACAGGTCGCCCGTCGGCTGGTTCACCGTCCTGATCCGGATGTTGCGGCAGCCGTCCGGCATGATCTGGCCTTTGTCGCGGACCAGCTGTTCGATCTGCTGCTGGGTGTGGCAGGCGACGACCGCATCCTGGGCGGAAGCCGGCGACGGCGAGGCGATCCAGGCGACTGCGCAGGCGGCGCAGGCGAAAAGACAGGTCTGGAGAATGCGGGTGGCCATTGGTCTCGCGCCCCTGAAAGCTGTGGAGATGAGTGAGGCAAATCCGCTCCGGCGGGATTGGTTCCCATGAAGCCGCTCCGGAACCCGTTGCCCCCGTGCCGAGTTGACGCCCGGGGCCGGACGCCATCGTCCCGCCCCGTCCACAGCGACGCGGAGGTTGTTTCGATGGTTCCCGACTGGCTCCATCTGTTGTCCATCGCCACCCTGATTTTCGGCGGGCTGTGCGCGCTGATCGTGCTGGTCGACGTGGTGCGCCATCCCCAGCACATGTGGATCATGAACGTCGTCTGGCCGGTGACCGCCCTGTTCGGCACGGTCCTGACCCTCTGGGGCTATTTCACCTATGGCCGGCTGGCGACCCACGAGATGATGCGGCAGGCGAAGGAGCGCGGCGAGGAGATGCCGAGCAAGCGCGACACGCCCTTCCCCATCATGGTCGCCAAGGGTGCGGCCCATTGCGGCAGCGGCTGCACGCTGGGCGACATCGTCGCCGAATGGCTGGTGGTGTTCGCGCCGACAGTGGCGGTCTGGTTTGGCTGGCGCAGCCTGTTCGCCGAGAAGATGTTCGCTGTGTGGATCGTCGATTTCATCTTCGCCTTCGCCTTCGGCATCGCCTTTCAGTATTTCACCATCAAGCCGATGCGCAACCTGTCCCCCGGCGAAGGGCTGGTGCAGGCGGTGAAGGCGGATGCGGCCTCGCTGACGGCGTGGCAGGTCGGCATGTACGGCTTCATGGCATTCGCCAGCTTCTACCTGTTCGGCACGGTGCTGGGCACCAGGCTGGAACCGGCCTCGGCGGAATTCTGGTTCATGATGCAGATCGCCATGCTCTGCGGCTTCGTCACCGCCTACCCGGTGAACTGGTGGCTGATCTCGACCGGCGTGAAGGAGAAGATGTAGGCAGGTGCCAGCCCCATTTGCCCTGATCCTCCCCGATTTCTCCGTTGTGCCGCGGGACGCCACCTCCGAATTCAGGAGGCATGCTGATGAGTGGAGCGGCTCTGGCCATCGCGCTGGCCTATTTCGGGTTCCTGTTCGCCATCGCCTCCTGGGGGGACCGCCGGGCGCATCGCCATGGGACGCAGTCGGGAGGACGGCCGGGGGGACGATCCGGCCCGCTGGTCTATGCGCTGTCGCTGGCCGTCTACTGCACCGGCTGGACCTTCTACGGCAGCGTCGGCTTGGCATCGACCGGCGGTTACGCCTTCCTGCCGATCTATATCGGCCCGATCCTGGTCTTTACGCTGGGATGGCCGCTGCTGCACAAAATCCTGCGGATCGCCAAGGCGCAGAACATCACCTCCATCGCCGATTTCCTCGCCGCCCGCTATGGCAAGAGCCAGTCGGTCGCGGCCATCGTCACGCTGGGCGCCGTCATCGGCACCGTCCCCTACGTGGCGTTGCAGTTGAAGGCCGTCTCGTCCAGCTTCGCCGTCCTGCTGCGCTATCCCGAAATCGTGATGCTGGAGCGGCCGGCGGCATCTCCGATCTGGGCCGACAGCGCGCTGGTCGCCGCCATCGTGTTCGCCCTGTTCGCCATCCTGTTCGGCACGCGCCACGTCGACGCGACCGAACGCAACGAGGGCATGATGCTGGCCATCGCGGTGGAGGCGGTGATGAAGCTGGCCGCCTTCCTCGCCATCGGCGCCTATGCGACCTGGGGGCTGTTCGACGGGCCGGCCGACCTGCTGCGGCTGGCATCGGCCGAGCCGGACCTGCGGCACCAGTTCGCCAGCGGCGTCGATGGCTCCAGCTGGATCACCATGACCGTACTGGCCGGGCTGTCGGTCCTCTGCCTGCCGCGCATGTTCCACGTCACCGTCATCGAGAACCGGGACGAGGAGCATATCCGGCTGGCGACATGGCTGTTTCCGACCTATCTCGCGGCCATCGCCCTGTTCGTCGTCCCCATCGCCGCAGCCGGCCTCCTGCTGTTTCCGGAAGGCACGATGGACCGCGACATGACGGTTCTGGCCCTGCCGATGTCGGGCCGGCAAGAAATCCTGACCACCATCGCCTTCGTCGGCGGCCTGTCCGCCGCCACCGGCATGGTGATCGTCTCCTCCGTCGCCATCGCCAACATGGTCAGCAACGATCTGGTGGTGCCGGTCCTGCTGCGCCGCCGCCGCGGCGGACTCGACCGGCTGGACATGCGCCGGCTGATCCTGGGCACCCGCCGGGCGACGATCCTGGTGCTGATGCTGCTGTCCTACGTCTATTACCGGATGGTCGGGACCGGCTTCCCACTGGCCTCCATCGGCCTCGTCAGCCTCGCTGCGGTGGCGCAGTTCGCGCCGGCCCTGATCGGCGGCATGATCTGGCGGGGGGCCACCGGGACCGGCGCCTTCTGGGGCGTCGTCGCCGGCTTCGTCCTGTGGGGCTACACGCTGCTGCTGCCGGCGGTCATCGAGGCCGGCTGGCTGTCGGCCGCCATCCTGACCACAGGTCCGCTCGGAACCGGCCTGCTGGCGCCCCAGCGGCTGCTCGGCCTCCATCTCGACCCCTTCGTCCATGGCGTGACCTGGAGCCTCCTCGCCAACAGCGTGGTCTACATCGCAGTGTCGCTGCGGACGGTGCCGCGGCCGATCGAGCGGTTGCAGGCCGGCGCCTTCACCGACACCGACCTCCAGTGGAGCCATGCCGGGTCCGAACCGCGCACCGGCTCCGTCACGGCGGAAGAACTGCGGGCGGTGGCCGCCCGCTATCTCGGCGCCGAACGGGCGGAGCATGGCTTCGCCGGCCTGTCGGCGTCCAACAGCACGGGAGAAGCCGACCTGCGCCTGATCCGGCAGACCGAGAAACTGCTGGCGAGCGCCATCGGCGCCGCCTCCGCCCGGCTGGTGATGGCCCTGACGCTGGAACGGCACAGTGTCGGCAAGGGCAACGCGCTGAGGCTGCTGGACGACGCGACGGCGGCCATCCAGTACAACCGTGACGTCCTGCAGACGACCATGGAGAATGTCGCTCAGGGGATCGCGGTGTTCGACAAGGACCTGCGGCTGGTCAGCTGGAACCGCCGCTTCCGCCGGCTGCTGGCGATTCCGGCGGAGATGGAGCCGGCCGGGATCGCCCTTCCGGAAATCCTGCGCTTCGCCGCCTTGCGCGGACTCTACGGCCAGGGCGATCCCGCCGCCCTGGTTGCCCGGCAGCTCGACATCTTTCTTGCGAGCATCGCCAATCCGGTCGAGCAGCACCGGCTGGACGGCAGCGTCCTGGAGATGCACACCTGCCGGATGCCCGGCGGCGGCTATGTCACCACCTTTTCCGACATGACCGAACGGGTCCGCGCCGCCGCGGCGCTGGCCGAAGCCAAGGACCGGCTGGAGCAGCGCGTCCGCCAGCGCACCGCCGAACTGGCCCGTGCCAAGGCCGCGGCGGAGGAAGCCAGCCAGGACAAGACGCGCTTCCTCGCCGCGGCAAGCCACGACCTGCTGCAGCCGCTGAACGCCGCGCGGCTCTATGCCTCCAGCCTGGGCGACCGGATGCCTGGGGACGCGCTGGTCGGCAAGCTGGACGGCGCGCTGGCCTCGGTGGAGGAACTGCTGGGGGAACTGCTCGACATCTCCCGGCTCGACGCCGGCGCGGTGAAGCCGGAGCGGCAGAGCTTCCCGCTCGGCCGGCTCTTCGCCACGCTGGCGGTGGAGTTCGCGCCGCTGGCCGAACGGCGGGGGCTGCAACTGCGCATCCTGCCCTGCAGCCTCGCCGTCGACAGCGACTGGCGGCTGCTGCACCGGCTGCTGCAGAATCTGCTGGCGAATGCGATCCGCTACACGCCGCAGGGCCGGGTGCTGCTGGGCGCGCGCCGGGCCGCCGGCCATGTCGTGGTCCAGGTCTGCGACACCGGCATCGGTATTCCCGAGGACAAGCAGTCCCTGGTCTTCGGCGAGTTCCGGCGCTTCGCCGAGGCACCGGGGGTGGAGCATGGGCTGGGATTGGGCTTGTCCATCGTCGAGCGCATTGGCCGCGTGCTCGACCATCCGGTGACGCTGCACTCCATCCCCGGCCGCGGAACGGTCTTCGGCGTCCGCATTCCGCTCGGCGCCGCCCAGTCCGAGGCGCAGGCGGCAGGTCAGCCAGCGGAGGCGCGGGCCGCGCCGGCCGAGCGGACGAGCATCCTGTGCATCGACAACGATCCCACCATTCTGGACGGGATGCGGACGATGCTGGGCGGCTGGGGCTGCCAAGTGCGGACCGCCACCGGGCTCACCGCCGCTCTGGCCGAAGCGGAGAACGGACCGCCCGACCTCATCCTCGCCGACGTCCATCTGAACGAAGGAGAGGACGGCTTCGCCTGCGTCCAGGCGGTGCGGCAGCGGTTGCGCCAGCCGGTCCCGGCGGCCCTGATCACCGCCGACCGGTCGGCCGGCGTCAAGGAGCGGGCGGAGAGCCTCGGCCTGCCGGTGCTGAACAAGCCGATCCGCCCGGCCGCCCTGCGCACGCTGATGCGCCGCCTGACCGGCGCGCGGCCAGCCGCTGAATAGGCCTGGCTCAGCCGGCCTGCCGCTCTTCCGCCGCGCGACGGATCAGCTCCTGCGGGGCGTCGGCATCCTCGGCCAGTTGGCGGACGAGGATCACGGCCTGGGTCCGGCTGGTAACGCCCAGCTTCTGCAGGATCGCCGAGACATGCGCCTTCACCGTGCCTTCGGACACGCCCAGCTCATAGGCGATCTGCTTGTTCACCAGACCGTCGTTCAGCATCATCAGGACCCGGACCTGCTGCGGCGTCAGGCTGGCGATCCGGGTCGCCGCATCCTCTTCCCTGCCGGCACCGTCCGGCTCCTGCAGCGCCGGCCGCCACAATTCACCTGCCAGCAGGGCCTGCAGCGCTTCGCCCATCATGTCGGACGGTGCGGATTTCGGGATGTAGCCGCAGGCGCCGGCGCCGAGCGCGCGGCGGATCACCCGCGGCTCCTCGTTGGCGGAGATCACCGCGATTGGCAGGGCGGGAAAGCGGCTGCACAGATAGACCAGACCGGCGAACCCCTGCATTCCCGGCATGTTCAGGTCGAGAAGGAGCAGATCGGCATCCGGACTTTCCTCCAGCGCCGCCGCCGCTGCTTCCAGCGTCCCGGCCTCGACGATTTCGGCCTCGGGCAGCGCACGGGCGATGGCGAGACGCATGGCGTCGCGGAACATGGGGTGATCGTCGGCGACGACGATGTGGTTGGGCATGATCGGGTCCTGTTGGCTTCGCCGCTAAACCAAAGTCACATGGAAGTCACGAGGGGGAGGACATAGCTTTGTGAACGAGTGAGAAACACTTCGCGCCGCCGGAAACCGCATTGCGCCGATGGGCTAACGCGGACGACCAGTGTTCTGGCGGTGTCGACAGAAATGGAAGCAGGACCGATGAAGCGGCGCAACCTCCTGAAGGCCATGGGCCTCGGGCTGGGCGGAGCCGCGCTCGCCACTCCGGCGATCGCACAAGGGCCGCCGCAGATCCGATGGCCGATGGCCGCGACCTTCCCGAGGGAGCTGGACATCCTGAACGGCGGGGTGGAGGTCCTCGTCCGCCGGGTCGCCGGATTGACCGGAAACCGGTTCGTCATCGACCGCGACCCCTCCCTGCGGCCGAAGACGGATCAGCCGATGCTCGATTTCGTCGGCAGCGGCGGCGCGCCGATCGGACTGGGCGCCAGCTATCAGGCGATGGACCGCGAACCGGCGCTGGTCTTCGACACCTCGGTTCCTTTCGGGCTGAACGCGCGGCAGCAGAATGCCTGGATGTACCAGGGCGGCGGACTGGCGCTGATACGCGAGTTGCTTGCCGACCACAACGTGATTCCTTTCCCGGTCGGGAACACCGGCTCCCAGCTGGGAGGCTGGTTCCGGCGGGAAATCCGCGCCGCGCAGGATCTGAACGGGCTGAGGTTCCGCGTGTCCGGCATGGCCGCCGACGTGCTTCGCCGCCTGGGCGGCCAACCGCAGCGGACCGGCTATGCCGGGCTGCGCGCCGCGCTGGAGAACAAGACACTCGATGCGGCGGCCTGGGCCGGCCCGCATGACGATCTCCGGCTCGGCCTGCACAGGGCGGCGCCCTATTGCTACTACCCGGGCTTCCTCGAAGGGAACGCGCAGCTGTCCTGCTACGTCAACAGCCAAGCCTGGGACCGGCTGCCGCCGGAGTACCGGGAGGCGGTGGAGGTCGCCTGCGCCGAAGCGAATCTTTGGATCACCGCGCGGTACGACGCCCTCAACCCCGCCGCCCTGAAGCAGCTGACGGCCGAAGGGGCGATCCTTCGTCCCTTTCCGCTGGAAATATTGCGGGCCGCCCACCGGGCCACAGAAGAGCAGCTGAAGGCTCTGGCCTCGGCGAGCAGCCGCTTCCGCAAGATCTACGCCTCATGGAAGCCGTTCTGCGACGCCCAGCATCTGTGGTTCCGCATCGCCGAGAACAGCTTCGACCGTTCCGCCTCCCTGCAGCCGCCGGAAACTTCCCGGAATTAGGCCCCAAACCAGGGAGACCACCCCCCTGCGCCAACCCAAAAGGAGCGCATGATGACCTATGACTTCGACCGGGACCTGATCCGGTCCATGCCCGCGATGGAACGCTTCGCGCGCAGCCTGACCCGCAACCCCGCCGAGGCGGACGATCTCGTCCAGGACTGCATGGAACGCGCGCTCCGCCACCGCGAGAAGTTCGAGCAGGGCACAAATCTGGAAGCTTGGCTCTGCACCATCCTGAAGAACGTCCATTACAGCAAATGGACCCGCAAGCGCCGCTTCGGCGAGGTCGAGGTGATGGACGGGGAAATCGCCAGCGGACCGTCACAGGACCATCAGGTCCTGCTGCGGGAGGTGGCGACGGCCATCGACGGGCTCTCGGAGGAGCATAAGCGGCTGATCCGCATCGTCGCCGTCGATGGCGACAGTTATCTCGAAGCAGCCGACGAGCTGGGCGTATCGGTCGGCACCGTCCGGTCCCGCCTGTCCCGCGCCCGCAACCGGCTGCGGACCGACTGCGAGACGCCGCACCGTCCTCCCCTGGCCCGGCGTACCGGACTGCCGATGTCCGGCCGTTCGGCCGGATATTCGGAGATGGCCCGGCGAACGGCCGGTTAGCCCGGCTGCGGTCGGCAATCCTTCAGTCGGCATTCCGGTCCGACAGGCTGTCCCGCGCGCTGCGGCAGCGGAAGCGCAACGCCTCGCGGTCACGGTCGAGGAAGTCGCTCCGCTCGCCCGCGGCCTCGATCAAAGCGATCTGCGCCAGCAGCGGTTGCCGGCGCGGCTCGTCGCTGACATAGGGCGCCAGAGCCTCAAGGGCTTCCGCCACACGGATCAGAACGCCCGGCATGGTGGCCCCCGCCTGCCGGATCTGATCGAAGGCCGCCCGCACCAGCCCGTCATGGTCGGTCACGTTGCGGACCACACGCAACGCGCCCGTCTTGTCGCACAGCACCGCCACCTGCAGCGGCCGTTCAAAGATGCGGGACAGCGCCGAGGAGAGCATGTCGATGACGGTCAGCGCGGTATAGACGTCGTTGATCCCCGGCGACAGCGCCCGCAATGCCATCTCCACCAGCTGGCGGATGCCGTATTCCAGGTCCTGGGTCGGGGTCCGCTCGGTCCCGATGATGAATGCGCCCCTGATGGAGCGGCGGAACGCCTCGTCACAGGCCTCCGGTGGATGCACGGCAAGGTGCCGGCCGCGGACGAGAGCGAAATGCCCGGGCCGGACGTCGAGCCACAGAACCACGTCGGCCTCGCAGGCCCTGCGCACGAGCATGTCGAAGTCGACCGCCTGGACATAGCCGTCCTCTCCCAGCCCGAACCACACCGCATCCTCCGGCGCCCGCGGCGGCATTTTTTCCGCGTCCACATCCTCCGGCAGAAGCAGATCGATGGACGCGCGCAGCTGGCGCGACACGTCGCGCACGGCGTTGTCGTACATGATCGACCGCGCCAGCTTGTGCACGAAGAACAGCAGCACGAACAGGCATAAGGCCGAAAGCGCGGTCCCGACGGTGATTGCGAAATGGGGGATCGCGTTGTCGGACGGGGCGCCGATGCTGCGGAAAACCACCAGCAGATAGAGAATCGTCGCCACGAACAGTCCCAGCACCACCTGCGTCTGCGGATCACCGATAAAATTGCGCACCAGACGGGGACCGAGCTGTCCGGCCGCCAGGGTCAGCACCACAACCGTGATGGAGACCACCAGCGACGTCATCGTGATGATTCCCGACAACAGGGCGCCCATCAGTTGGCGGGCGCTTTCGGGATCGCCGCTGTAGACCAGCCACATCTCGGCCGCCCCGTCGGGCAGCACCGGCCCCCTGGTGACGAGAAGGACCGCCAGCGCCATCGCCGCGATGCTCATCAGCAGCGGCACGAACCACAGGCTCTCACGCAGAAACATCCAATAATGACGCAGACGGCCCTTCAATCCAATCACCCCAGCGGAAGTGGAACGAACAGCGACTGGCCATCCCGCCGCCGCAGAAGGATAACATGGTCCTTCCCGGACTTGCGCGCCTGATCGACGACACTTGTCACATCACTGGGATTACCCACCGTCTGCTGCCCCGCCCGGGTAATGACGTCCCCCGGCTCGAAACCGGCCTTTGCCGCCGGACTGTCCGGCGAAACTTCCACCACCGCGGCACCGCTCACGTCACTGTCGAGCGAGAACTCCTTGCGCAGTTCGGGCGTGATCGGCGCCAGCGTCAGGCCGAGCTGGCCGCCGCCGGGCTGCTGCTGCTTCGCCTCAGCCTGCTCCGCCGGCGGCTGCAGTTCGGCGATCCGCGCCTCCAACGTCACCGGCTTGCCGTCGCGCAGGACGACGACGCGCGCGGTGTCGCCGGGCTTGGTCTGCGCCACCATCCGGGTCAGCTCATGCGGCCCGGCGACCTGCTTGCCGGCGTATTCGGTGATGAGATCGCCACTCTTCAGCCCGGCCTTGGCGCCAGGAGCGTCCTTGGACACATCGGCGACCAGCGCGCCGGACTGGTCCTTGAGGTCGAGCGCCTTGGCGATGTCCGGCGTTACCGGCTGGATGGTGACGCCCAGATAGCCGCGGGTCACCCGGCCGTTGCTGCGCAACTCGTCGATGACCGGACGGGCGAGCGACGCCGGAATGGCGAAGCCGATGCCGATGTTGCCGCCGGACTGGCTGAAGATAGCGGTGTTGACGCCGATCACCTCGCCCTTGACGTTGAACATCGGGCCGCCGGAATTGCCGCGGTTGATGGCCGCGTCGGTCTGCAGGAAATCGTCATAGGGGCCGGCGCCGATGTCGCGGGCACGGGCGGAGATGATGCCTGCGGTCACCGTACCGCCCAGCCCGAACGGGTTGCCGATCGCCACGACCCAGTCGCCGACGCGCATGGTGCTGCTGTCACCCCAGGAAACGCTGGGCAGCGGCTTGTCCGACTCCACCTTCAGCAGGGCGAGATCGGTCTTGACGTCGGTTCCGACGATCTTCGCCGGCAGCTTGCGCTTGTCGGTCAGCGTGACCTCGACCTTGTCGGCATGCTCGACGACATGGTTGTTGGTGACGACATAGCCGCTGGGGTCGATGATGAAGCCGGAGCCGAGCGACATGCCGTGCGGCCGGGCCGGCGCATCCCCGCGCGGGGCGCCCTGCTGCCCATGGCCGCCAGGGGCGCCCGGCGTCTGCCGCCGCAGCAATTCCTCCATGAAGTCGCGCAACGGGCTGTCGGGCAGCATGGAGAAGGGGCCGGCTCCACCCTGCTGGTCGGACTGCGCCATCTGCGGCAGTTCAGGGGCGGTCGAGGCCGTGATGGTCACCACCGACGGCAGCTTCGCTTCGGCAAGGTCGGCGAAGCTGGCCGGTATCTCTCCGGCCGGTCCCGACTTGCCCTGCGCCAATGCGGGACCGGCCGGCGCCAGAAGAAGCCCGGCGGCGACGATGAGCCACATCCGGCTGCGCCCGCGTACGGGCGCCGGCCCCCGGTCGATAAGCCGGTGATGATCGGGAAGACGTTGCATCGGAGACCTCATTGCTGCGGACATGCGGAAAGGACGGGGGGCACCTGTCCCCCCGCGGTTCATGGCTAAGCGGACGGCGCCTTACTGCTTGGTCGCGCCGCTGCCCGAACTGGTGTTGCCCGTGCTGCCATTGCCCGAACCAGTATGGCCGGTGGTGGAGGTCCCGGACTGACCGCCGGTCGTCGCGCTGCCGGAGTTGGACGACGAGCTGCCCGACATCTGCGACGGCGGATTGATGGTCATGAACACCTGATTGCCGTCCTGGGTCTCGGCCTGGACCAGATAGGCGGCGTCGATGATCGTCACATTCTTGAAGCCGGCCTGCTCCAGCTGCTTGCGGAGCTTGTCCTGGGTCATCGCCTGGAATTGCGAGTGGGTCTGGGTGGCCGCGGTGCTGCCGTTCTTCTGCGTGCTCTGCTGGCCGGTGGACGACTGCGCGAAGGCCGGCGTGCCGGCAGTCAGGGCGAGGCCGATGACGGGAATGAGCATGGCGATACGCATGGCATGTCCTTTTGTGTTTGCGTTTCCTGCAGGGCGTGCCTGCTCAGGGCCAACTCCCGCCGCCGGATCTGCTCCCGCCGCCGGGGTCCGCGCATTGGGGGAAGCCTGCCTATTTTTGCAGCGGAGCCGGAATCCGGAACTCGCGGTCGCCAGACGGGTTGGCGGGCCAAAGGACGAAAGGCCCCCGCGATGTTCTTCGACAGTTGGGCCGGCCTCAGCCGGGTGCTGGTGGTCGGCGTGCTCGCCTATTCGGCGCTGGTGCTGCTGCTGCGGATTTCAGGAAAACGAACGCTGACCAAGATGAACGCCTTCGATCTGGTGGTGACGGTTGCGCTCGGCTCGACGCTCGCCACCGTGCTGCTCAGCAAGTCGGTGGCGCTGGCCGAAGGCATTCTGGCGCTGGCATTGCTGATCCTGCTGCAGTACGCGATCACTTGGGCGTCGGTCCGCTCGCCCCGCTTCCAGTCGATCATCAAGGCCCAGCCGTCATTGCTCGTCTACCGGGGCGCATTCCTGCCGGGCGCATTGAAGCAGCAGCGCGTCACACGGGAGGAGGTGATGGCCGTCCTGCGTGCCCAAGGGCGCAAGGAATTGGACGGCGTACTGGCCGTCGTGCTGGAAACCGACGGCTCCTTCAGCGTCGTGCCGGGGTCGGAAGAGGGAACAGACCCCGATCCGCCGACGCTCGAAGCGGTCGGCCGTCTTTGACGGAGGCGGTCCTCGTCCGCCCGAGCCGCCACCCCGTTCAGGCGACGCGGACCTCCGCCGGGCCGTCGGCCAGCCGTCCGACCACGCGGGCATCGACATGGCCGTGCCGGCGGAAGACGGCCAGCACCTCGTCCGCCTGCCCGGCGGCACAGGCGACCAGCAGGCCGCCGCTGGTCTGCGGATCGGTCATCAGCTTGCGCCGGAGCGCTGCCTGTTCGTCCGCCCAATCGGTGGGCAGGCGCACGTCCGCACCGTAGCTCGCCCAATTGCGGGTGGAGGCGCCGGTGGTGTGGCCGGCCCGCGCCAGATCGAGCGTGTCGGGAAAGAACGGCAAGTCGCCGAAGCGGATCTCCGCCGACAGGCCCGACCCGCGGCAAATCTCCAGCAGATGGCCGAGCAGGCCGAACCCCGTCACGTCGGTGACCGCATGAACCCCGTCCAGCGTGGCGAGGTCGCCGCCGGGGGTGTTCAGCCGTGTCGTGCTGTCGATCATGCGGCGATAGGCCTCCTCCCCCAGCACGCCCTTCTTCAGCGCCGCGCTGTAGACCCCGATGCCCAGCGGCTTGCCCAGCACCAGCAAATCGCCCGGCCGGGCGCTGCTGTTGCGCAGCACACGGTCGGGATGGACCAGCCCAAGCGCGACCAGACCGTAGATCGGTTCCCGCGAATCGATGGAATGCCCGCCGGCGACCGGGACACCGATAGCGGCGCAGGCGGATTGCCCGCCCTCCAGCACGCGGCGGATGGCGTCGGGCGGCAAGCTGTCGATGGGCATGCCGACGATGGCCAACGCCAGGATCGGCCGGCCGCCCATGGCGTAGATGTCCGACAGCGCATTGGTCGCGGCGATGCGGCCGAAGTCGAAGGGATCGTCGACGATCGGCATGAAGAAATCGGTGGTCGCCACCAGGGCCTGATCGTCGTTCAGGCGATAGACCGCGGCGTCGTCGGCGGTGGAGGCGTCGACGATCAGCTCCGGCGGAACGATCTGGCCCGGCAGGGTGGCGAGCAGCCCTTGCAGCACGCCGGGAGCGATCTTGCAGCCGCAACCGCCGCCATGGGCAAGCGAGGTCAGGCGCGGCGCGTCCGATGGCATGGTGCCGGCGAGGTCCGTGGGCGTGGGTGCGGTCATGTCTGGTCCTTCATCGCACGGGAGATGCGCAGGGAGCGCCGTCGCTTCAGAGTCCGCCGTCCGGGTCGGGAAGGTCATCACGGTGCCGGCGGACGGGCAACTGATCTGTCGGTGGAGGTCCCGACGGGGCTCTACGTCGAAAGCGGATACTCCCCCGATGAAGAGGTGTTCCAATGGCTTGGCCGCATGGTGCCGGATGCCCGGAGCAGTCGGGCTAGCCCGACCGAAGTCATGGAACCGGATCGCGAATGGGTGACTTGTAGCGGAAGAACGTCACCCCGATGCCGTTCCCCGCCCCGTTCCCCGCCCCGGTCGAGCCCACCCGATACCGGGCCGGAAAATCAGGGAGACAAAAGCCATGGACCGACGCCGCTTCCTCAAAGCGGCTGCAGCAGCCGGACTTTCCGCTGCCGCAGGACCGACGCGCATGGCGCAAGCGGCCGGCGCCGCCAAGAGCGTTGGCAATTCGGCGGCCGGCGACCGCTGGCGGCGCTTCGAAGTCCGCCACACCATCGAGCTGGCCGGGAACGGCGGGATCGGGGATCCGGCACGGCTCTGGGTTCCCGTGGCGCAGACGGCAGACAATTACCAGCGGGCGCACGCTCCCTCCTGGGCCTCGACCGCCAACCGGACAGCTCTGGTGCATGATCCCCTCTATGGTGCCGGAATGCTGCGCACCGACTGGAACGGCGCAGGCCCCCGGACGATCGAGCTGGTGCAGATCGTGGAGACGCGCGACCGGCTGCCCGGCGACCGCGCGGCACGACCCGCCGACCCGGCGGAGTTGCGGCTTTACCAGAAGCCGACGCCCAGCATGCCGACCGACGGGATCGTGCGGGAAACGGCGATGCGCATCGTCGCGGGGATCGACGCGCCGGAAGCGCGTCTGCAGGCGATCTACGACTGGGTCGTCGACAACAGCTTCCGCGACGCCGCGACCCGCGGCTGCGGGCTTGGCAACATCGCGACCATGCTGGAGACCGGCTATCTCGGCGGCAAATGCGCGGACATCAATGGGCTGATGGTCGGTCTGGCCCGCGCCGCCGGTTTCCCCGCTCGCGAGGTCTACGGCATCCGGGTTGCCGATTCTGCGCTGGCCAAGAGCCTGGGGCGGTCCGGCGATATCTCCAAGGCCCAGCATTGCCGGGCGGAGGTCCATCTGGAGGGCCGCGGCTGGTTTGCCGTCGATCCCGCCGATGTGCGCAAGGTGATGCTGGAAGAGGGGCTCGGCCTCGGCGACCCGCGTGTGGCCGCACTGCGCGACCGGCTGTTCGGAAGTTGGGAGATGAACTGGATCGGCTACAACAGCGCACGCGATTTCCAGCCGGCCGAGGCACCGCGCCCGCTGGGTTTCCTCATGTATCCTTATGCGGTCACCGCCGGCTTCGAGCCGGATTGTCTCGATCCGGCGACCTTCCGCTACGGCATCTCCGCGCGGGAACTGCCGGCGTGACGGGGGACTGAGCCGTGCCGGGAGTCTTCAGCCCCACCGCCAACATCGCGACCAAGCTGGTGCTCTACATGCTCCTGGCGGGACTGGTCACGCTGGTCGGCGGCGCATGGTTCTTCCCCAGCACCACCTATGCGACGCGGCAGGGCATCGTGCAGCCGCAGCCGGTGCCCTTCAGCCACGCGCATCATGTCGGCGGTCTGGGGCTGGACTGCCGCTATTGCCACACTTCGGTCGAGGAGTCGCCCACTGCCGGGCTGCCGCCGACCCACACCTGCATGACCTGCCATTCGCAGATCTGGACCAACGCGGAATTGCTGGCCCCGGTGCGCCAGAGCCTCGCCACCGGCAAGCCGATCCGCTGGAACCGTGTCAACAAGCTGCCCGACTACGTCTTCTTCAACCACAGCATCCATGTCGCCAAGGGCGTGGCCTGCACCACCTGCCACGGGCCGGTGGACACCATGCCCCTGACTTGGAAGGGAGCGAGCCTGCAGATGAGCTGGTGCCTGGACTGCCACCGCGATCCTGCCCCGAACCTGCGCCCGAAGGAGGCGGTCTTCGACACCGACTGGAAACGGACCGCGGCGACGCCGTCCGGCAAGCAGTTGATGGCGCGCTACCACATCCATCCCGAAACCCTGTCCGACTGCTCGGTGTGCCACCGATGACTGAGCGGCGGGAGGAGCTGGCCCGGCGGATCGAGGACCGATTGGCCGGGCGGAGCGGCCGGGCGCTGTGGCGCAGCCTGGAGGAGCTGTCGCGCGAACCGGCGGTGCTGGAGTTGCTGCGCGCCGAGTTCCCCGGCCTGCCGGACCTTAGGGAGGCGCGCGTCGGCCGGCGCCGGCTGCTGGAACTGATGGGCGCCTCCTTCGCGCTGGCCGGGCTGTCGGGTTGCGGGCCGGGAGAGGCGGCGGATGAGGCGATCCCCTATGTGACGAGGCCGCCCGGTCTCGTTCCCGGCGTCGCCCGCCATTTCGCCACGGCGGTCACGCGCGGCGGCTATGCCGACGGTGTGCTGGCCATCCACCAGATGGGCCGCCCGGTGCAACTGGAGGGCAATCCGGAGCATCCCTCCAGCCTGGGCGCACTCGACCCGATCATCCAGGCCAGCATCCTCGACCTCTACGATCCCGACCGCTCGCGCAGCGTGCTGACGGCCGGACGGGCGGCCAGTGCCAATGGACTGATCAAGGCACTTGTCGACCGCCTGCCCGCCTTGGGCGCGCGCGGTGGCGATGGGCTGCGGCTGCTGACCGGCACCGTCACCTCTCCCACGCTCGCCGGGCAGATTGCCGCACTGAAGCAGCGCTTTCCGGCCATGCAGTGGCACCGCTGGGAGGCCGACGGGCGCGATGCGGTGCGGGCCGGGGCGATGCTGGCCTTCGGACGGCCGGTGGACACGGTTCTGCATCTCGACCGGGCGAAGACGATCCTGGCGGTGGAGAGCGACTTCCTCGACAGCGCGCCCGGCCATCTGCGCTACGCCCGCGATTTCGCCCGCCGCCGCCGCGTGGCCGAGGAGGGGCGGCCGGAGGAGATGAGCCGCCTCTATGCGGTGGAAAGCATTCCGACGCTGGCCGGCGCCCGCGCCGACCATCGCTTTGCCGCCCGCCCGGACGAGGTGGAAGCGGCGGTGCGCGCGCTCGCCGCCGAACTTGGCGCCGGGCCGGCGGACTGGCGCCAGGATGCTCCCGGCTGGCTCGGCGCCGTCGCCCGCGATCTGTCCGCCAACCGCGGCGCGGCGCTGGTCCATGCCGGGCCGGCGCAATCCGCGGCGGTCCATGCACTGGTCCAGGCCATCAACGGTGCGCTGGGCGCGCCTGGGCAGACGGTGAGCCACATCGAACCGGTGGAGGCCGATCCGGTCGACCATGGGGAGTCGCTCAAAGGGCTGGTTGCCGACATGGCGGCCAGGCGGGTCGACACGCTGCTGATCCTGGGCGTCGACCCGGTCTTCACCGCGCCCGCTGACCTCGATTTCGCCGGGGCATTGGGGAAGGTTCCGTTTTCCGTCCATCTCGGCACCGAGGTGAACGAGACCGCGATGCTCTGCACATGGCATGTGCCGGAAGCCCATGAACTGGAACGCTGGGGCGACGCGCGGGCCTTCGACGGCACCGTCACCATCCAGCAGCCGCAGATCAGGCCGCTGTGGGGTGGCTGGTCACCATATGAACTGCTGGCCGTCTTCAACGGAGAGACGCGGCCCGATGGTTACGCCATCCTCCGCGCCGCCTGGATCGAGAGATTCCAGGACAAGGGCGACGCGGAACGGCAGTGGACCGACGCGCTGCGCACCGGCGTGGTGCCGGACAGCGCCGCCGTACCGGCGTCGGTTTCGCCTGCGTCCGATCTGGCGGCCCGGTTGCCGCCGGCGCCGGCACGGCCGAATGGCGGCACGCTGACCGCCCTGTTCCGGCCGGACCCATGGCTGCGCGACGGGCGTTACGCCAATCTCGGCTGGCTGCAGGAGTTGCCGCGCCCCTTCACCACCCTGACCTGGGACAACGCCGTCCTGATGGCGCCGGCGACCGCGGAGCAGCTGGGCCTTCAGAACGAGGATGTGGTGGAGGTACGCACCGCCGCCGGTCAGCTCCGCGCGCCGGTCTGGCGGGTGACCGGCCATGCCCCCGACTGCGTCACCCTGCCCTTCGGCTTCGGCCGCAAGGTGGTGGGCCGGGTCGGGCGCGGTGTCGGCTTCGACGCCTTCCGGCTGCGCCCGCTCGACCATCTCTGGCAATTGCCGGGGGTGGAGCTGCGCAAGACCGGGGAGACCTATCGGCTGGCCGCCACCCAGCACCACCAGCTGATCGACAGCCCCGACGTGGTCCGTCACGCCACGCTGGACGAGTTCCGTCAGAATCCAGACTTCGCCAAGCGCAAGGAGCCGGAACACTCGCTCTATGCCGATTACGAGTATCCGCGGAACGCCTGGGGCATGGCGATCAACCTCAACTCCTGCATCGGATGCAGCGCCTGCACCGCCGCCTGCCAGGGAGAGAACAACATCGCCGTCGTCGGCAAGGAGGAGGTGCTGCGGAACCGCCAGCTGCACTGGATCCGCATCGACACTTGGTACGAGGGCGAGGCGGAGGCGCCGGACCAGACCTATTTCCAGCCGATGCCCTGCATGCATTGCGAAAACGCACCCTGCGAGGTGGTCTGCCCGGTCGGGGCGACCATGCATGACGCCGACGGGCTGAACGTGATGGTCTACAACCGCTGCGTCGGCACCCGCTTCTGCTCGAACAACTGCCCCTACAAGGTCCGGCGCTTCAACTACTTCAACTATTCGGCGGACGACAACCGGCTGTCACAGTCCTGGAACCCCGACGTTTCCGTGCGGGCGCGCGGCGTCATGGAGAAATGCACCTATTGCATCCAGCGCATCCGCAACGCCCGCATCGCCGCCGACCGCGAGAACCGGCCGATCCGCGACGGCGAGGTGAAGACGGCCTGCCAGCAGGCCTGCCCGGCGGAGGCCATCGTCTTCGGCGACCTGAACGACAAGGACAGCGCGGTCAACCGCCGCAAGGCGAGCCCGCTGGACTATGGCGTGCTGACGGAGTTGAACACCAAGCCACGCACCACCTACGAGGCGCGGCTGCGCAACCCCAACCCCGAAATCCAGGAGGTGTGAGGCGGTGGGCGCATCTCCCGAAACCAGACAGGACCTGACACGGGTGGTCGAACCGGGCGTGACCGCGCTGTCGGTGACCGTCCATGTCAGCGACCTCGTGCTGGAACGCCGCACGCCCCTGTGGTGGTGGGTCGGCTTCGGGCTGTCGCTTGGGCTGCTCGGTCTGTTCGTGGTGGCGCTCGGCTGGCTGTTCATCCGCGGCGTCGGCATCTGGGGCATCGACTGGCCGGTCGCCTGGGGCTTCGCCATCGGCAACTATGTCTGGTGGGTCGGCATGGCGAGCGGCGGAACGCTGATTTCCGCCCTGTTCTTCCTGACCCGGTCGGAATGGCGCAGCGCCACCAGCCGCATCGCCGAGACCATGACGGTGTTCTGCGTCGCCTGCGCCGGAATCATGCCGGTCATTCATCTCGGGCGCTGGTGGTATTTCTACTGGCTGTTCCCCTATCCCAATACGATGGCACTGTGGCCGCAGTTCCGCAGCCCGCTGCATTGGGATTTCGTCGCCATCCTGGTCTATGTCGCCGGATCGGTGCTGTTCTGGTATGTCGGTCTTCTTCCCGACCTCGCCACCCTGCGCGACCGGGCGCGGCGGCGCTGGCAACGGGTGCTGTACGGGCTGTTGGCGCTGGGCTGGCAGGGGTCGTCGCGGCACTGGCGCCAGTTCAAGATCCTGTACGGCCTGTTCGCGGCATTGATGGCGCCGCTGGTCTGTTCCATCCACAGCATCGTCGGGCTGGATTTCGCCGGCGGCCTGACGCCGGGATGGCACGAGACGCAGTTCCCGCCCTATTTCGTCTTCGGCGCCGCGCTGTCCGGCTTCGCCGTGGTGCTGATGCTGGTCATCCCGCTGCGCCGGGCGCTGGATCTCACCGGCGTCATCACGCTCCGCCACATCGATGTGCTGGCGCGGCTGATGCTGACCGCCAGCCTGCTGCTCTCCTACTGCTATCTGATGGAGGTGTTCATGCCCTTCTACCGGGGGGAGGAGCACGAAATCACGGTGGTGATGTCGGAACTCGGCGGCTATTACGCGCCCTGGTACTGGGCGAAGATCATCCTGAACGGCGTCGTGCCGCAGTTGCTGTGGATCCGGCCGCTGCGGCTGAACCGTCCGCTGCTGTTCCTGGTCGCGCTGTGCGTGGTTGTCGGCATGTGGATCGAACGCTACGTCATCGTCGTCGGCGGCCTGCACCGGAACTACACGGAATCGAGCTGGTTCGTCTTCATGCCGACCTTCTGGGACTGGGCGACTCTGGCCGGATCGGTGGGTCTGTTCCTGACCGGTTTTTTCCTGGCGCTGCGCTTCATCCCGATCGTGTCGATGTTCGAACTGCGCGAACTCCTCCACAAGAAGAAGACGGAGGGCGGGCGATGAGGGCGAATCGCGGTACCGGCCACAGCATCCGCGGCACGCTGGCCACCTTCGACAGCCCCGGCGCGATGCTGGAAGTTCTGCGGCGCCTGCGGCAGGAGGGCTTCACGCGGCTGGAGGTCTACAGCCCCTATGCGGTGGAGGAGGTGGACGACCTGCTGGACCGCAAACCGCGGGCCCTGCCGCTGATAGTCGTGGCGGCGGGCACGCTGGGTGCGGTCGGTGGATTCTTCCTGCAATATTGGGGGATGGTGCTGAGCTACCCGCTGAACATCGGCGGACGGCCGCTGAACAGCTGGCCGGCTTTCAGCACAACCACCTTCGAACTGGCGGCGCTGGCCATCCTGCTGGTCGGCTTCCTCGCCTTCTGTGCATTCTGCCGGTTGCCGCGCCTCTATGATCCCATCTTCGATGCGCCCGGTTTCGAGCATGCCTCTCAGGACCGCTTCCTGATCTGGATCGCGGAGCGCGAGGGGCGCGACGACGGCGAGCTGCTGCAACGGCTGCTTCCCCACGGTGAAGGCGTGCAGATCGACGAGGTACCGGCATGACCCGGCTGCTTCCCCTCGCCCTTCTGCTGAGCGCGGCGGCGCTGCTGGCGGCTTGCGACAACTTGGCAAAGCAGCCGAGCGACAAGACCTGGACGCCCGCCGACGTCAATCCCGCCAACGCCGACCCCGGCAGCCGGGCATGGCCGCCGGAGCCGGCGCCCAACACCGTCGCGCGCGAAGACCTGCCGCAGCCGCCCCCGGCGCTGACGCCGGCCCTGCTGACCCGCGGCAAGGAGCGTTACGAGATCTATTGCACGCCCTGCCACGGCTATCTCGGCGACGGCAACGGCATGATCGTCCAGCGCGGTTTCCCGCATCCGCCCTCCTTCCACAGCGAGGCGCTGCGCAACGCCCCGACCCGGCATTTCTACGATGTCGCCACCAACGGCTGGGGGGCGATGTATTCCTATGCCGACCGCGTCACCCCCGACGACCGCTGGGCCATCGCCGCCTATATCCGGGCGCTTCAGACCAGCCAGAACACCGCCGCGGCCGAGTTGCCGGACGATGTGCGGAGGACGCTGCGATGATCCGGCGCCCGCTTCCCGCCGCCGTCGGCGCGGCTCTGGCCGGCGGCGCGGTCTGCGCCATCGGCGCGCTGTTCGATCCGCAGGCCGTGCTGCGCGGCTGGCTGGCATCCTTCGCCTTCTGGATCGGGCTGCCGCTGGGCGCGATGATGCTGCTGTTCGCCCATGATCTGACCGGCGGGCGCTGGGGGTCTGCCGCGGTACCGCCCCTGCGCGCCATGGTCGCCATGCTGCCGCTGGCGCTCCTGCTGCTGGTGCCGGTGCTGATCCTGCTGCCGGACCTGTATCCCTGGGCCAGGGCGGCGGAGGCCGTGCATCTGAAGAACCGCTTCTACCTGAACACCCCCTTCTTCTACGGGCGGGCGGCGGTCTATGCCGTGGTCTGGCTCGGGCTCGCTCTGGCGGCGCTGCTGCGCTCGGGACGGGGCCGCAATCCGCTGGCGGCACCGGGGCTGATCCTGCTGGCGCTGACCGTCACCTTCGCCTCCTTCGACTGGTTCATGTCGGTGGAGCCCGATTGGGGGTCCAGCATCTACGGGATGATGATCGTCAGCGGCCAGTTGCTGGGCGCGCTGGCGCTGGCGACGCTGGCGGCAATCCTGGACGGGCGGACGGACGCGGGGCAGCGGCGCGATTTGGGCAGCCTGCTGATCGCCGGTATTCTGCTGTGGTTCTACCTGTCCTTCATGCAGTTCCTTATCGTCTGGCAGGAGAATCTTCCGCACGAAATCCCCTGGTACGTCGCGCGCCTGTCCGGCGGCTGGGGATGGGTCGCCGTGCTGGGCGCGCTGGCGCAGGGAGCCTTGCCCTTCGCGGCACTGATCTGGTGGCCGGTGAAGCGCAGCCGTGGCGGGCTGGCCGCCGTCTGCCTGCTGCTATTGACCGCCCATCTGCTGGAATGCTGGTGGCTGATCCTGCCAGGGCTGGAGGGTGGTTTCACTTGGTTCGCCCCCGCCGCGGCGCTGGCGATGGGTGGCGCCGGCATGGCGGTGTTCCTGTGGCGCCTCGGCGCCGACTGGCGGCACTCCGCCCGGAACGGAGACACCACCCGCACTGACGGCCTGATGGCGGAAGGGGTCCGCCATGGATAAGGCCACACGCTTCAACCGGCCCGGCGTCGCCGGGACCGCGGCAGCGTTGCTGTTCGGCTGGGCGCGGCTGGGGCGCGGCCGTTCGCCGAAGCGGCCGGACCAGGAGGGCCGCAATCCCGACACGCGCTTCGAGAAGCGGGACACGCCGCCCTGGCTGTTCGTGCTGCTCGGCGGACTGGCGGCCGGCCTGATCGGGACGGTCGTGGTCTCGCTGATGCTGATCTTCCCCGATGCAACCGCCGACCGGAACCGCGGCCTGACGACGCCGATGCCGGAGCCACGCCTGCAGACCGATCCCCCCGCCGACTTCAAGCGCTACAAGGCAGAGTCGCTGGAGCGGCTGACCGGCTATGGCTGGGCCGACCGGGAGCGCGGCATCGCCCACATTCCCATCGACGAAGCGATGCGCCGCGTCGCCGAGCACGGCATTCCTGACTGGCCGGCGGACGCAAGGCAGGAGGGGCAGCGATGAAACGGCTCGGCATTGTCCCCCTGCTCGGCCTTCTGCTGGCACTGCCCGTGCCGGGTGCGCACGCCGCGCCGACAGCCCTGCTGCCGTCCGGCTTCAAGGACTTCGCCTTCGACCAGCATCCGGGGGCGCAGCTGCCGCGCGACATCCGGCTGCGCGACGAGGCCGGGCAAGCCGTCACCACCGCGACCCTGTTCGATATGGGAAAGCCGCTGGTTCTGGTCTTCGACTATTTCCGCTGCACGACGCTGTGCGGCGTGGTTCTGGGCGATCTGGCGGCGGCCCTCAAGCAGGTGCCGCTGACGCCGGGCAAGGATTACGATGTGATGGCGGTCAGCATCGATCCCAACGACAGCCCCGCCGACGCGGCAGCGATGAAGGCGCGGCATTTCGAACGCGATCCGGCGCTGGCCGCCGCCATCCATCCGCTGGTCGCCGATAAGGCCGGCGATGGCCGGGAGGTCCGCCGCCTCGCCGCCGCCGCCGGCTTCCCCTACAAGCTGGACAAGGCCAGCGGGCAATACGCCCATCCCGCCGGCGTGGTGCTGGTTTCGCCGGGCGGGACGGTCTCCCGCTACATCCTGGGAATCGGCTACGACCCCACCGACCTGCGGCTCGGGCTGGTCGACGCCTCCAAGGGCACGGTCGGGTCGGTGACCGACCATCTGCTGCTGCTCTGCTACGGCTATGACCCGGCGCAGGGCAAATACAACTCCCAGGTGTGCCGCCTGATGCAGGCCACCGGCGCCGTCTCGATCCTGGGCGTCGGGCTGCTGGTGTGGCGGGCCACCCGCCGGCCGGGGAAGGGGTGAGGACGGCCATGGGAAGCATGCAACTCCTCCCCCCCACCGCGTCCGCCCATGCCGCCGACATGGACTGGCTGTTCGCGGCCCTGATCGGCACCAGCGTCTTCATCCTGCTGCTGGTCTTCGGGCTGATGATCCTCTTCTGCGTCCGCTACCGGAAAAGCAGCAAGGTCGAACGCGGCGACCGGCTGGGCCGCACCTGGAGGGTCGAGACCGCCTGGACCATCGCCACCTTCATCGCCTTCCTCGGCCTCTATTTCTGGGGGGCGGACCTCTATGTCGGCATCCACAGCCCGCCCAAGGACGCCACCGACATCTATGTCGTCGGCAAGCAGTGGATGTGGAAGATCGAGCATCTCGGCGGCCAGCGCGAGATCGACACGCTGCATGTCCCGGTCGGCAAGCCGGTGCGGCTGGTGCTGACCTCCCAGGACGTGATCCACGACTTCGCCATCCCCGCCTTCCGCGTCCGCCAGGACGCCCTTCCCGGCCGGTACGAGACGCTGTGGTTCACGCCGACGAAGGTCGGCGAATACCGCCTGTTCTGCGCGGAGTTCTGCGGCACCTGGCATGCCCGGATGGGCGGCAGCGTCGTCGTCATGGAACCGTCCGACTTTCAACGCTGGCTCGACAGCCAGGACCCCGGCCCCAGCCTCGCCCAGGAGGGGGAGGCGCTGTTCCGCAGCTATGGCTGCAGTGGATGCCACGGCACCGCAAGCACCGTTCATGCGCCGAAACTCGAAGGGCTGTTCGGCCGTCCGGTGCCGCTGCAGGACGGCCGCACCGTCATCGCCGACGACCGCTATATCCGCGATTCGATCCTGAAGCCGAAGTCGGAGATCGCCGCCGGCTATCCGCCGGTCATGCCCTCCTTCGCCGGACAGATCGGCGAGGACGACCTGCTGAAGTTGGTCGCCTACATCAAATCGCTGGCCGACAAGACGGCCCGGAACTCCCAAACCGGCCAAGCGGCCGGCAGCGCGGAAAGGCCCGCCCAATGACCACCGCGACCGTGACCGGAAAGCCGGACGAGCCCGTCGTCGCCACCAAGAACTACCTGACGGAGGAAGGCGTCACCCTGCGCTCCTGGCTGCTGACCAAGGACCACAAGCGGATCGCCATCCTCTACACCCTGTCGATCACCTTCTTCTTCTTCGTCGGCGGGCTGGCGGCAACGCTGATCCGGCTGAATCTGGTGACGCCGGCCGGCATCTTCACGCCGGACATCTACAACCGCCTGTTCACGCTGCACGGCATCGTGATGGTCTGGTTCTTCCTGATCCCATCGATCCCCAACACCATGGGCAACTTCCTGATCCCGCTGATGATCGGCGCCAAGGATCTGGCGTTCCCGCGCCTGAACCTGCTGAGCTGGTACCTATATATGGGAGCAGGCTTCCTGGCGCTGTTCGCCATACTGATCGGCGGGGTCGACACCGGCTGGACCTTCTACACGCCGTTTTCCTCGCTCTATTCCAATGGCTATGTGGTGCTGGCGCTGGCTGCCGTGTTCGCGGTCGGCTTCTCCTCCATCCTGACCGGGCTGAACTTCATCGTCACCACCCACCGGATGCGGGCACCGGGGATGACGTGGTACCGGCTGCCGGTGTTCGTCTGGTCGAACTACGCCACCTCCGTCATCATGGTGCTGGCGACGCCGGTACTGGCGATCACACTGGTGCTGGTGGCGGTGGAACGGCTGCTGCGGGTCGGCATCTTCGACCCGGCGCTGGGCGGCGATCCGCTGCTGTTCCAGCACCTGTTCTGGTTCTACTCCCACCCCGCGGTCTACATCATGATCCTGCCGGGCTTCGGCGTGATCAGCGAGATCGTGCCCTGCTTCGCCCGCAAGCCGCTGTTCGGCTACAAATTCGTGGTGTGGTCGAGCATCACCATCGCGATCATCGGCTTCTTCGTGTGGGCGCACCACATGTTCGTCGCCGGCATCTCGCTCTATGCCGGGCTGGTCTTCTCGCTGCTCAGCTACGTCATCGCGGTGCCGTCGGCGATCAAGGTGTTCAACTGGACCGCCACGCTGCACAAGGGCTGGATCAGCTTCGACGCGCCGATGCTCTATGCCCTGGGCTTCATCGGGCTGTTCACCATCGGTGGGCTGACCGGGCTGTTCGTCGCCAACCTCGCCTTCGACGTCCATGTCACCGACACCTATTTCGTCGTGGCGCATTTCCACTACATCATGGTCGGCGGCATGGTCAGCGCTTATTTCGGCGGACTGCATTACTGGTGGCCCAAGGTGACGGGGCGGCTTTATCCGGAATGGTGGGCGCGCATCGCGGCGCTGCTGATCTTCTTCGGATTCAACCTGACCTTCTTCCCGCAGTTCATCCTCGGCTATCTGGGGATGGAGCGGCGTTACTATTCCTATCCGCCGGAATTCCAGGTCTGGAACATCTTCTCGTCGGCGGGCGCGTCGGTGCTGGCGATCGGCTATGCGCTGCCCTTCTTCTATCTCGGCTGGTCGCTGTTCCGCGGCAAGCGGGCAGGATCCAACCCGTGGGCGGCGACCGGTCTGGAATGGCAGACCTCCTCCCCCCCGCCCGCCCACAATTTCGACAAGACGCCCACCGTCACCCGCCCGCCCTACCAGTACCGGCCGGAATCGGAGCCGCAGGATGTCTGACTCCCCCGTCATCCCACAGCCCGAACCGCAATACGCGACGGCGGAACAGCAGGCCGACACCGCGTCCTTCGGCATGTGGGTGTTCCTGGCGACGGAGATCCTGTTCTTCGGCGGGATGCTGCTGGCCTACACATGGCTGCGCGCCACCTACCCGGAAGGCGTGGCGGAGGCCGGGCGCCACACCAAGATCGTCATCGGCTCCGTCAACACGCTGGTGCTGCTGACCAGCAGCTTCACCATGGGCTGGGCCGTCCATGCGGCGGAGCATGGCCGGCGCAAGGCTCTGACCCGGCTGCTGGTGGTCACCGCGCTGCTGGGGCTGCTGTTCCTCGGGCTGAAGGGCTACGAGTACCACAAGGAATGGACCGAACATCTGGTGCCGGGGCTGAATTTCCACGAGGACAGCGTGCATGCCCAGACGATCGAGCTGTTCTATTTCCTCTATTTCCTGCTGACGGGCATCCACGGCATCCACGTCACCATCGGCATCGGGCTGATCGCGGTGATGGCGGTGCGGGCGCGGCGCGGCGCCTTCTCACCCCGCTATTACACGCCGGTGGAGGTGACGGGGCTGTACTGGCACTTCGTCGACATCGTCTGGATTTTCCTCTACCCGCTGATCTACCTGGTCGGACGGAGCGGACCATGAAGGCACCTCCCCTCCCGCTGCTGTTGACCTGGGCGGCGCTGCTGGCCTTGCTGGCGGCGACGCTCGGCCTTTCCTATGTGCCGATGCCGGGGCCGATGAACGTCGTCGTGGCGCTCGGCATCTCGGTGGCGAAGGCGCTTCTGGTGCTGGCGCTGTTCATGAAGCTGTTCCAGGCACCGGCGTTGACCCGCGCGGCTGCGGCGGCGGGCCTGTTCTGGCTGGCGGTCCTGTTCACGCTGTCGGCGACCGACTATCTGACCCGCAAGGTGGAGCATGTGGGCGACCTGCCGGCACCCACGGGCCGCGAACACCAGCCGGGCAACCGCTGATCCGGCAAAGAAGGAGACAGACGCGATGCATTCGGACGCCACCAGCCGGCTGGTCGATGCCGTGGTCCGCACCCGCCGCACGCTGGACGCCGCGCGGCGCGAGGCCATCGAACATTTCGGCGAAGGCGCCCGCGACGGCCGCAAGGTGACGATGCTGAAGGACATCCGCGACCTGCACGACCGCATCATCCGCCCCATCGCCGACTCCCGGCAGCCGATCATCCGCGAGGTCGGCACCGTGTGGTTCCAAGAGGACATCGACCTCGTGCACGAGATGCCGCGCGCCATCCTCCACTTCACCTCGCTCGACACCGCCGAGGATGCGCCGCGCGCCTATATGACCTTCCATGTGGGAGAGGACGGCACGACATCGGTGTCCGAGAATTTCCTGACGCCGGTGAAGACCACCGATGTGCAGACCTGCCGGCTGGACGATCTCGACAGCGAGACGGTCGCCGGGATGATCGACAAATTCCTGGCCAAGGCGATGCAGGGATGACCGCCAACGTGACCCTGTCCACATTGCGCAAGCTGCCGCAGGTGCAAAGGCTGATCGACGACGAACGGACGGCGGCACTGGTCACCGCCCATGGGCGGACGCCGGTGCTTCAGGCGCTCCGTGCCGAACTGGATGATCTGCGCACGGCGCTGCGGTCCGGCACCGCCGACGACGGCGCCACAACCCCGGAAGCCACCATCGCCGCCGCGGCCGCCCGGCTGGAGCGGGAGGGCGCGCCGGTGTTGCGCCGGGTCGTCAACGCCACCGGCATCGTCCTGCACACCAATCTGGGCCGCGCCCCGCTGGCGCCGGAGGCGGTGGCCGCGGTCACGGCGGCGGCTGCCGGCTATATGAACCTCGAATACGACCTGGACAGCGGACGGCGCGGTTCGCGCTATCACGGCGTCACCAGCCTGCTATGCGAACTGACCGGGGCCGAGGCGGCGCTGGTGGTCAACAACAATGCCGCCGCGGTCCTGCTGGCACTGGCGGCTCTGGCCGCCCCCGGCGAGGCGGTCGTCTCGCGCGGCGAACTGGTGGAAATCGGCGGCTCCTTCCGCGTGCCGGACGTGATCGCGCAGAGCGGCGCCCGTCTGGTGGAGGTCGGCACCACCAACAAGACCCGCGCCGCCGATTACGAGCGTGCCATCGGCCCCGATACCCGTGTGCTTTTGAAGGTTCATCCCAGCAACTACCGCATCCAGGGCTTCACCGCGGCCCCCGCCCGCCGGGATCTGGCCGGGCTGGCCAACGCTCGCGACCTGATCGCCATGGAGGATCTGGGCAGCGGCAGCCTGATCGACCTCGCCGCCCACGGTCTGCCGGCGGAGCCGACGGTGCAGGAGGCTCTGCAATCCGGGATGCATCTGGTCACCTGCAGCGGCGACAAGCTGCTGGGCGGACCGCAGGCCGGGCTGATCCTCGGCCGCGCTGACCTGATCGCGCGGCTGAAGGCGCATCCGCTGCTGCGGGCACTGCGCACCGACAAGCTGACCCTGGCGGCCCTGGAAGCGACGCTGAAGCTCTACCGCGCGCCGGAGCGGGTGGCGGGCAGCGGTCCCGGTCATGTGCCGGTGCTGTCGATGCTGGCCGCCCCGCTGCCGGTCCTGGCGGAACGGGCCGAGCGGTTGCGCGCCATGCTGGCCGAGCTGCCCGGCCTCTCCGCCGACCTGCGCGACGGCGAGGGCTTCGCCGGCGGCGGCACCCTTCCGGAGGCGGCGATTCCCAGCCGTTTCGTCGCCATCCATAGCGCGGCGTTGGGAGTTTCCGAACTGGCGCGGCGGCTGCGCACCCATCGCCCGGCAGTGGTCGGCTTCATCCGCGACGACCGGCTGATCTTCGATATGCGCACCGTCGCGGACGGCGAGCTGGCGGACATCGCGACGGCCTGCCGCGCGGCGCTGGCGAGCAGCCGATGAGGAGCAGCCCCAAGAAAACCATCGTCATCGGCGTCATCGGCCATGTGGACCACGGCAAGACGGCGCTGGTCGGCGCGCTGACGGGCGTCGATACCGACCGGCTGGCCGAGGAGAAGCGACGCGGCATCTCCATCGCGCTCGGCTTCGCCCATCGCGCGGGGGCGGCCGGGACATTGGCCTTCATCGACATGCCCGGCCACGAACGCTTCGTCCGCACCATGATCGCCGGGGCGACCGGAATCGACGCCGCCCTTCTGGTGGTCGCCGCCAACGAGGGCATCAAGCCGCAGACCATCGAGCATCTCGCCATCGCCCGCCTGATCGGCGTGCGGCGGGGCATCGTCGCCATTTCCAAATGCGATCTCGTCAGCGAGGCGCAGGCTGCGGCGACCGCCCAGACGGTCCGGCAGCTTCTGGATGGCACGCCGCTTGAGGGGATGCCGGTCATCCACACCTCCACGGCAACGGGGGACGGCATGGACCGGCTGTCCGCCGCGTTGGAGGGGCTGTTCGCGGAAGACGGTGGCAGCCAGGATCTCGGCTGTTTCCACCTGCCGGTCGACCGTGCCTTCGCCGTTCCCGGCTTCGGCCCGGTGGTGACCGGCACGTTGCGGCGGGGAAGCCTGACGGTCGGCGATGCGGTGGAGCTTTGGCCGAACGGCCGGACCCTGCGGGTGCGCGGCCTGCATGCCCACGGAGAGCCGGTGGACAGAGCGGGCCCCGGCAGCCGGGTCGCCGTCAACCTGCGCGACGCGGAACTGGCGGAGCTGGGGCGCGGCAGCATGCTGGCGACACCGGGGCTTCTGGCCCCGTCCCGCTGGATCGACGTCTGGCTGGACTTGCTGCCCGACGCTCCGCGGGCGCTGAAGACCGGCGACACGGTGCAGCTGCTGTTCGGCACCACCGACAGGACGGCCCGGCTGCGCCTGCTGGACCGCGACCTGCTGGAGCCGGGTGACGCGGCCCCGGCTCAGCTGGCTTGCGCGGAGCCGGTGACCGCCGCGGCCGGCGAGCCTTATGTGCTGCGCCAGGGCTCCCCGGCCTGGACCATGGGCGGCGGGCACATCCTCGACCCGGTTTCCGTGCGGCGACGGCGCTTCGACCCGGCAGTGATCCGCGCCACGCTGGCGCTCGCCGAAGGCCGGATATCGGATGCGGCGGTCGAGCGGCTGGCGCTGGCCGGCGAACGCGGCCTGCGCGGTGCGGAGCTGGCCCGCCTGTACGGACTGCCCCCCGGCCAGCTGGAAGCGACGCTGACGGGTGCGGTGGACCTGTCGCTCGACCTGTGGCTCGCCGAACCGCTGTACCGGCAGCTGCGCGATGCGCTGCTGCTGGCGGTCCAGGAGTTCCAAGCTGCCAACCCGACGGAGCGCGGTGCCCCAATCGACCGGCTGCGCGAGGCCTTGCCGCCCCGGCTTCCACCGGAAACCCTGTCCGCGCTGGTTGCGCAGCTGGTGGCCAAGGGGCGGCTGGTGCGCGATTCAGGACTTCTTCGCCGCAGCGACCTGAACGCCGCCGCCCTGCTGTCGTCCGGTGACCGCGACACGCTGGCCCAGGTGGAGACCGCCTTCCGCGACGGTGGCCTGACGCCGCCTGATGTGGCGGAGGTGGCTGGCCACGACGACCGGCGCCACCGCGCCCTGCACTATCTGACCCGTACCGGCGTTCTGGTGCGCACGATCGACCGGGTGCAGAAGCGCGAGATCGTCTTCCACCGCGACGCCGTGGCGCTGGCCGCCGAACGGATCGCAGTCGCGCTTTCCGGGAATGCCGACGGGCTGACGCTGGGCGAGCTGACCAAGCTGCTGGGCATCACCCGCAAGTTCGGGGTGCCGCTTCTGGAACATCTGGACAGGATCGGCGTGTCACGGCGGCACGGCGACCGCCGCATCCTGGCCGCCGCACCGGCTCAGAAGGCCGATCCCCGAAAGATCGATGCCCAAAAGACCCATGGCAGCGGAGCCCCGGTGTCCACATCTTGAGCCTGCCGGAGGCGATAAGGGTCTGGTGGCCCTCACGGTCTTCAAAACCGCTGGTTCGCCAACAGCGAACGGTGGGTTCGATTCCCATCCGCCTCCGCCATTTTCCTCTATTTTCAATGACTTAGAACCTGAGCGCCTATCTTCCCAGAGGCTGTGGTTGATCCGAATGTGCCCCGAATGCGGGACTGAAGTGTGCCCTAACTGTGCCCCGACTGTGCCCTGTAGTCACGCGGAAAACTCTCAGGGTGGCGCCCGGATCGAGGGTCGGAACAACAACTAATCAACAGGCCTAAAGCCTCATTCTTTGAAGTCGGCTTTCCAAAAGGCCGGGGGGAGGGCGAGAGTGTCTTCCGGTCCCTTGGGACTCCTACCGCCCTGCCCTACCTTGTCCTGCCTTGCGGTTCAGGCATCGGCACCAAGGATGCGGTAGACACTGGCACGGCCGATCCCAAGTCGCTTGGCTATCTCACTGGCCCCCACGCCCTGCGCCTTCAGGGCCATCACGTCTTCGGCCTTGGCCTGTGCCGTGGGCTTCCTGCCCTTATACTTCCCCTCAGCCTTGGCCTTGGCGATGCCCTCGCGCTGGCGTTCAAGCATGATATCCCGCTCAAACTCTGCCACGCCACCGAGCATGGTCAGCATCAGCTTGCCCGTGGGGGTGCTGGTGTCGATGCCCATGTTCAGGATGCGCAAGGATGCGCCCTTGGCCTTCAGTGCGTCGAGGATCGTCATCAGGTGGGCGACGGAGCGGGCCAAGCGGTCGAGCTTCGTCACTACCAGGGCATCCCCTTCCCGGATGAAGTCGAGGGCAATGGCAAGCTGTTCCCGGTTCGCCACGTCCACCGACGACACCTGTTCCTGAAACAGCCTCTCGCACCCCACGGCCTGAAGGTCACGGACCTGTGCCTCAATGCCGGCCTTCTGGTCGAGGGTGCTGGTGCGAGCGTAGCCGATCAACATGGCCTGTTCCGTCCCTGGTGTCTCAATGAACCCTTGGACGTTATCGCCCCGCCGTCCCAAAATGGCAAGGAGGATTTCATTGGGACAGCTTGGACGTGGGTGTGAGACGACTCGCTAGGGCACGGTCTATTGGGACGGCTCAGCGAACGGTTCCAGAAGCCGGCGAAGGAAGATCGGTATCTGCCGTCAGGTGATATGAGTAATGAGTGTGCGGATTTACGCCCATTTCATGAGTGAGTGTTCTCTATTTGTTCATATAAGCGTATGTTTTCAATTGAATTCCACTAAATTAGTGGTATGAGCTTTTGGATACCCCTTTTCGATCCAGATGAGGCGATTATGTGCAGCGCACAAGCGTTTTTATTGAACGATTACGCGAAAACGCTCTTCCCGTTAAAAACAAATCGCATTGTAGTTGAATACGGCGCAAGGTTCATAAAGGATTATATAGAAGAAATTCTCAAGAAGCCGGAAGCTGATCGCGCGTTCCTCGTGCAGAATACTGTATATGCTGCGAAGCAGAATTGGCATCTGCGTCGTACAATGAAGCTTGATCCCGTCGCAGAATATTACCTCTACGATGTTATATACCGTAATCGTTCTAAGTTCCGCGCTTCCTTCAGCGAGCATCGCACTAGTTTCGGATACAAATTTAAGGATGGAGAGCCCATTACGGCAACATCAAGCTATAAGGCTTTCAAGGCTGCTATTGCTCAATATTCCAAGGAATATAAGAACTTTATATGCTTCGATATCGCGTCCTACTTCAATAGTTTGTACCATCATGATATTGTTGCATGGTTCTCCAATAAAAGTGTAGATCAATCGGACAGTGAAGGGCTTGGTCGCTACCTGAGAGAAATAGCCGGCGGAAGGTCAATTGATTGCCTTCCTCAAGGTCTATACCCAGCGAAAATGATAGGCAATGATCTGCTGAGCTTTGTAGATAACTACTTCGATCTACGGTCTGCGAAGCTGATTAGATTTATGGATGATTTTTATCTCTTCGATGATGATCATTCAAAAATTTTACACGACTTCGTGCTTATCCAGAAGCTTTTGGGGGAAAAGGGGCTTTCCATCAACCCAAAGAAGACCGGCATTAACGAAACGGGACACTTAGAAGTTGACCGCGAGATAGACAATATTAAGAAGAGTCTTCTTGAGCGCCGCCGATACGTAGTTCATGATGATTACGAAGATGAAGAGGTAGAAATCGAGCTATCCGAAGATCTCGATGATGAAGAGCTTTCATACATTGAGAGCATACTTGAGCGCGATACAATTGAAGAGGAAGACGCTGAGCTTGTCCTTTCTGTTATGCGGTCTCATACTGAGAATGTCATGGACAGGCTTGACTACATCATCGGAAGGTTCCCAAACCTTGCAAAAAACATATACTATTTTTCATCAAATGTAGAAGACAAAGAAGGGCTGGCAAAGATTGTGCTGGATTTCTTGGCATCTTCTGACATTGTTCAGGAGTATCAATTGTTCTGGCTTGGAGCAATGGTTGAGGATCACTTGATGAACACAGAAAGAGCTGCATCCCTGATCCAAGCTCTCTACAGCCATAAGAGCGCCACGAGCATAACCAAGGCAAAAGTTCTGGAAATCCCGGATCAGAGATACGGACTGCTTGAGCTCCGGGACAGCATTCTGAAGACGGGTCAATCGGATTGGCTATCGTGGGCCGCAGCAGTCGGATCAAGATCCGTTCCTAGTGCCTCTAGAAATTATAAACTTGGCTATTTTAGAAACTCATCACCTATGAACAAATTGATGTATGAGGTTGTTTCCGCATTGTAATGGTAGCGTTGGGAGAAGGCTCATGATACCTGCGGAGGCTGAGCCTTCTCCATCGTTACCGATTGTTTGGCTTTGATTGAGAAAGAATGCAAAGTGGATGGAAGTTGGGGTCTGTGGCTCTGATTTTTTATATCAAAGGGAATTATCTGAACTGAAAAGAGGTTTTCCGCGAAGTTCCACCGACCTCTTCGACGCCAATTTTCCTCAAAGCCTCTTTGAAAGCCGGATGTTCCCGCACATCCTTATTGAAGTTCTCAGGCTTAATGCCAATTATTTGTGCAACTTGCTTGAACCGTACCTTAGCGCCTACCTGAACGATCTTTGCCATTTCCGACAGGTAGGCAATCGCCTTTGCGACATACCCGGTCAACTTCAGGCCGTCAGGTCGCCATGGCTTCACCCTCGCACCTGGGAACGCTTCCGCAAGCGCACCTCGGAAGTCATGACGCCTGTTACCGATGATGTAGGCATTGGTAGGCGGGCAACCATCACCCTCGCAGCGACGCACAGAAGCCCGGCAAAGGGCCTGTAGGAGGTGGTGCATCGTCTCCCCCGCCTTCACCTTCGCAAGCGCCTCAGCGCTCACACAGGCGTCGGATGCCCGCTGATTGGCAACAGATCGCTTCAGGGCCTCATACTGTGCGGTGCCGTAGAACAGCGTCCCGGCAAGGATCACGTTTGGCCGATCCACGTAGGCGTTGGTTGCCATGTGGTTGCCCCACGTCAGGAAGGCTACATCCACGTCGGCCCCCTGTAGGTGCTGGCGAATCAGTCGCTCGTAATCTCCGCCGGTTGGGTGGGGCTTGTGGACGATGACCAACCAAGGCTCCTGCGGTTTTGTCAGAACCATTCGGGCGACCTCCTTGCACAGTTCGTCCCCATGCAGGGCGAAGGAGGATTTCCCGCCCCCTTTGTCCCAGAGATGGACGGTGAGGTTGTCGTACCGCTTCACAGCCGATTGGAGCCTCACCAGCAGGCCGCGGGCTTCCATATCGTCATAGGTGGCCCGGACACGCCCCGACGCATCCAGAATGAGCATGGGGGCCATATCGGGCGGAAGGCTGTCCCGGTAATCGACCAAGGCCCATCCGTCCCGGTTTCCACATCGGACGCTGACTGTTCGTCCCGACAGGTGCCACAGATCGGTTGCTGCATCCTTCAGCCTTGTGGGCGCCCTCCGCCCCATTGCCCGGATCACCTTCGGAAGCCCAATGCCGAACTCCGCCGCGAAGTCGGGAACGGAGTAGGTGCTGTTGTCGGGTAGCCCTTCGACCTCATTCACCGTCGCCATGATCCGAGCGCGTAGGTCCGGGTTGATAGTGGACAGGGTTTCCAACAGGCCCGCAATGGTGTTGGTGTTCAGCACCACGGCACGGGCGGGAAGGAACGACTCATCCCACACACGAACCGCCCTTGGTCTGCCTTGGTAGAAGAAGGCGGAAGCATCGGACAGCCGACGGCCCCGCATCCGCTCCAAACGCTGGTGGGTCGTTACCAGCACCTGCGCCTCTTGGGGAACCGGATGACCAAGGGCGTTCAAGGCGGGATCGCTGGTCATGACGGCGACGGCGGTAGGCGGCAGTGATCCGAAGGCGTTCATGCCCTGTACGAAGCTGCGGACTTCCTCCAGCCGACCAAGACAGATCAGCACCCCAACGCCAGCATGGGCAGGGGAGCGGACAAGGTTGCGGACAAAGGCGTAGAGGGTTTGGGTCTTGCCTACTCCTGGGTCCAAGGACGACAGGTAGAGGGTCGGACGGGCTGTGCCGTTTGCCATCGCCTCCATAGCCTTGGCCTGATCGGACAGAGCTTCCCACATAGAGGGGCTGGGGCTGTGGCCGACTAAGGTGAATTTCTCCTTCAAACAATCAATCGTGATAGTAGAAAGCGAACCACATTCATAGTCCGTAAGACATGGCAATGTGTTGTCCGCAGCCATAGTGGCAGGGAGAGCGGTGGAGTTCATGGTTTTCCTGTTTGGGTTTGCGGTATAGTTTAAAGGGGAAGTTTCTATTGCTATCTAATAGAGCTATCCCCCTTGTTAGTGCATCAAGTGCCCTCTGCCCGTTGGCCTCAATATTCGCCAATCGCCTCTGATCCGACTATCAATCAGGAGGCGGTGTAAACACTGGCAGCTATGCGAGATGCAGAGAGCGCAAGTAGAGCTAACGGGAGTCCTTAGGGCACTATGGAGTGTGCTACTAATGGTGGTTGGCTAAAGCGCCACACACACCCCTGGTGTTCAGGGGCTTTGTTAGAAATTCCCATATTTGTTTTGTGAAATGAAAAGGGAGAGCCCGAGAGCCCTCCCTATAGCGTTACGACTCTCGGAGTCCTTTACCTTCAAGTGAATCCGCTAGTGCTCCAGCGGCCACAGAAATATCGTTCAGCACATTCACAACCCAACGAACACCCGCCTCATCCATAGAGGCATCAAGCATCGCCGAAATAATCTGCTTCGCCAAATCAAGCGCTTTAGCATTTCCATAGATCTTGCATACGACATCTTCAATCAGCGGAGTAAGGGGAGTAAAGTCTACATCTATCGTCATTTCCCAGGCTTCGGGGAACTGGCTAGCAATTCGACTAGCATCCGCTACCGCGGCGAATAGAAGCGACTGCTCATAGGCACTGTTGGCATGGATGGTCAAGGAAGTGGCGTAACGGGACATATCGATAGTCTCTCTCTCTGAAGGGGGATTTTGAGCGGTGCGGATTGCGTCGCTCTCTAAGGGTGGGTGAATAGGACAAGCGCAGCCGAACCGTGGCCGCGGCTGTTCTCTCTAAGGGTGGTTGAATTAGGCACGGAGCCGCGGGCAGTCCGTGGTCCGCGCTTTCTCCTAAGGGTGGGGGAATAAGCACAGGCCCGTGGATCGGCTGTGTGTGCCGGCTTCTCTCTATGGGTGGTTGGATTAGGCATGAAGCCGCAGGCAGGCCGCAGTCCGTGCTTTTCTCCTAAGGGTGGGTGAATTGCGGCGGGCTGGCGGATCGGCTGTGTCCGCGATGCTCTCTAAGGGTGGGTGAATTAGGCCCATAGACCACTTAGAGGTATGAAATAATTCAATAATTCCAGTTTGAAGGCACAAGGACGTTGGCTTCCAACAGCGTCTGGGTTCCTTACCGACGCTCTGGTAGACTGACTTTGGCCGAGTGGACAGTGGGGCGGTGGGATAGCTGCGAGCAGGGCCGCACCGCTATGGGCTGAGGGGGCACCTAGGGATAGAAGCCGGCAACATCATCTGCACCGATCTTCACCCCCCCTTTTGTGAAGCGCCTTCCCAAGCGGGCCTGGGACTGTCGGTTCCATCGGAGTCACTGTAACTGCTACGTCCCGCTTATCCGCGGTCGTTGGGCCGGTAAATAGCTGTGCCTTAAAGTAGAAGGGCGGAGCGGCATCTGTACCCATTCTCCGCCCTTATTCAGCTACACATCTAGAAGATGCCCAACACCGACAGATCAATGCGCCCTTTGGCCACTTACTTCTTCCCAGCTTGGACGCTTCACGGTCTTGCGGCCTGTTGGAGACATTGCCACCAATATAGCTAAGCGCCTCGCAACATCATCAATCCTCATATCGAGCATCCGTCTAAGATGTGGCGAAGTTTCCTCCTTCACTATTAATGATTCTTGCTCAAGCTTCAGCAATAGCTTTTCGAGCCTTCTACATTCATCCTCGGAATAGGCAGTGTAGCCACCGCTTATAGGAACCATTCCCCCCTCCCATACATTGGAATTTCTATGAAACATCAGTGTCTGAACAATCAATAAGGCGCATGAGTAGGGAGGGGGTAGTGCAGGAGAACGTTATTCTAGCTCTAAATCGGGAGTATGGCTTTGGTTTAGCCTGTGGCCTGACAATACCTTTTGCCACACGAAGTAGATGGGTAATCCCAAGCATAGAGGCTGTGCCTGCCCACTCAGAAGCCGCTGGTGACTAACTGAGTCGTCCCGGTAGACCGTCAGCTATCAGGGCGGAGGCGGAGGAACCAACATCAACCGCACCGATCTTCAACCCCCTTTTGCGAAGCGCCTTTCCAAAGAGGGCCAGGGGGCTGTTGGTTCCATCCGGAGTCCCACTCCGTTCCGCGAATGACCTTCAGAAGCCCGCAAGCGAGCCACCGATCCGCCCCAACGGACCTAGCCGAGCTTCCTTGCCAAATCAGCCGCATCTGGGTTGTAGTATCTCTTCAGAACTTGGATGCTCTTATGTCCAGTCACGGCAGATAGTTCCAGAACGTTCGAGAGCTTCTTACTGAGATCTGTTGCAGCTATGTGCCGCAGATCGTGAAAGGTTACATGGGGGAAGCTTGGATCGCGTTTGCGTATATATTTGTTGACGCACTTCTGAGCCTCTCGCACCGCACTTGCTGTGACGGGAAAAATGGGGCCGCGTCTAGGGTTCCGGGACAATTCCCGCCACTCCAAAAGCAGGGAAACAGCCTCAGAAGAAAGCGGCACATCCCGAGAAGTTCCATTCTTCGTCTCTTCAAGATGAATAACGCTTTCCCCACTCCAGCCCCCCCACGTCATACTTAATATCTCGCCTTGCCTCATCGCTGTTAGGGACGCAAACTTGCAGATATAGAAAACCCAATTTGCCCGCCGCGGGGAGCGGGTAGCATTCCAGAAAGTTTCTCTTTGCGCAGGACTAAGCCTTACGTCCCTTCCCCGTCGCTGCTTCGGCTTGATGACTGCGGATACGGGGTTCTGAAGGTGTGGCATAGCCCATTCACTTCGGGCGTACCGATAGACCGCAGAAATCAGGTTGATCTTAGCGCGAACAGTGGACGGGCTGCGGACCCTGCCGCCCGGTGCGGGTTTCGCCTCTTCCGCCCTCCGCCAGTCGGTAAGATGCACTGCGGTGATATCCACCAATCGCATGTCAGCCAATGGATGTTGAAGCCAAAGCTTGATCCTGCTGTTTTCCTGCTGCGCTCCCTTTTTCGTCGGGGTCACCTCCCGCTTATACCGCTCCAGAGCTTCCCGGAGAGTCATCGGGTAGTTGGAGAGCGGCGGCACGATGATCGGCACCTCCACAGGACGCGGCGCCTCTACAGGTTTGGGAGCGGTAGCGCCCCGCCGTATCTCAGCCTCCCGCACAATCCCCCATGCGCGGGCCTCCGGTTCGGCATCCAAGGGGAAATACCGGGTTTCCGGGGGGTATCCCGTGAGACGGATTTGAACCTGAAGGCGATTGCCTTTTCGACGTACTGTTGCCACCCGATTGTGCCCCGAATGAGCACCCTGGGAAGCGGTCCAAGCATAAGGCTATGAAATACAAAGGAAAAGACCGGCGTTCTACAGAGCCTTCAAAACCGCTGGTTCGCCAACAGCGAACGGTGGGTTCGATTCCCATCCGCCTCCGCCATTTTCCTCTCCCTGTAGCCGCCAGCGCGATGCCCATCACCGGCCCGTAACCATGAATCGCGCCGCGACGATCTGGACGGCTCCGGTGTTCACACAAAGTTGGTTTTCCATAAACCATGCGCCTTGACTCCGGCGCCGAATCTGTGTGCAGTGCAGCATAACTCCCCCTGCATGAACCTGGACGGCCGCCACCGAATCGAGGCGCCCAACCGAGGTCGCCCCAACATCCATGACGGCTGGAGATGTCATGATCGAGTTGTTCCTCGTGGTCTGCCTCGTTTCCGATCCCGACCACTGCACCGTCGAACGCCCCGCATTCCAGGAGCCGTTCGTCAATGTGATGGCCTGTTCGCGCAACGGCATGTTCCGGGCCGCCGAATGGGCGGAACAGCACCCGAAATACACCGTTCGCCGCTGGAAATGCGGACCACGCCAGATCTGACGCGATTGAGCCGGCAAGCGGCGGGTGGTCTTCGGTGCGTCCGCAACGCGACCGGACATGGCGCCGCGCGGCCCACCCCGAAAGACGCCCACCCCTTTTGAGTGGCCCAATTCCATCCGCATCCGTGATTGTTATATAGGACAATCATTGCTGAACCGTGGGGCCGTCCTCCCGGCACGCACCCATGGGAAAGATGGGAGAATTCCGGCCATGTCTGTTCGCATCGCGTTTGTCCTCGCGGCGGCCCTGCTGTCGGCGGGTCCTGCCGCCGCCAGCCCGGCGAACGACTATCCCACGGCGGCGCGGGCCGATTACGTGATCGGCTGCATGGCGTCCAACGGGCAGTCGCACATCGTCATGGAGAAATGCGCCTGCAGCATCGACGCCATCGCCGACCGCATCACCTATGACGACTACACGGCCATCGAGACGGTGAAGGTGATGGCCGACCAGCCGGGCGAGCGCGCCGGAATTTTCCGCAGCGCGGGCTGGGCCAAGGACCTGATGGAGCGCTTCCGCCAAGCCCAGGTCGCCGCCGACCGACAGTGCTTCTGACCAGTGCTTCCGAAAGGATCGCGGCCGGCGGCTACAGCGCCGGCTCGTCCTTGACGCTTCCGGCCGTCAAAGGAACGGTGCGGCTAAAGGTGGCGTCCTTGGTGTCGTGGGCGACCACCTCCAGGCTGCCGCCCTCGACCGGAAAGAAACTGAAGCGGAGGTTCGGATCCTCGCTGATGGAGATGTCGGTTTCCGCCTCCAGCACCGTCTGCCCACCGACGCGGATGGCTATGGATTGGACATAATGGGCCGGAATGTAGGTGCGGCTGATCTGATCGAACTGCAGTCCGCTGCTGTTGGGATGGCTGATCATGACCTGGGCCGTGGCCGGGCTGCCGGGGGTCAGCGTCTCCGGCAGCTTCACCTTGATGCGGCCGAGGCGCGCCATCGCCTCCTGCGGGTCCTTTACGGCGGGGGCGGAGCAGCCGCCGGCCGCCTTGACATAGGCTTCCGTCATCAGCAACCGGCCGTCCTGGGTCTCCCCCACGGCGCGGACATTGGTGTATTCGTTGACGCGCACGCGGGTTTCGATGCCGCTGCCGGCGCTGGCCGGGCCGAAACGGAAGGTGGCGGCCAGCGGCACCGGGTTCTTGTCGACCAGCAGCGACAGCGTCTTCAGGTGAAGCGACGGTTCGACCTCGACCCGCACCGGCACCAGCGCCGCGTCATGGGCGCGGGCCGGCGCGTCGATGCGGATGCGGTCGCCGGCCTCCTCGATCGGGCGGTCCTTGAAATACATGTCGTGCAGCACGTCCCAGCGCGCCGCGTCGTCCGCTGCATCGCCGGCGGCGAGCGCAGGCGTGGACAAGACGACCAAGAGCCCCATCAACGGCCCCGATAGCGGATATCGCGTCATCGCTCCCTCCCTGAATTTGTCCCGTGTCGTCCGCTCCTATTCCCATTCCAGCTCGGCGAAGGTCGCCGTGACGTTCCGCGGGTTGTACGCATCGAACAACAGCCAGCGGTCCCGTTCGTCCTCCGCCACGCGTGCAACGGCATCCTGGATGCTGCCGTCCGCTTTAAGCACCCGCCGCACTCCCTCCACCAGCACCGTCAGGTAACGCCGCTCGGCATCCAGCGCGCCCGGCCAATCGACGACTGCGGGACCATGTCCGGGAACGGCACGCATCGCCGGCACCCGCTCCAGCCTGTCGATCACCCGCAACCAGCCAAGCGCATTGCCGTCCACCGCCGGAAGATGGTCGACGAACAGCAGGTCGCCAGCGAAAAGCGTCCCGGACTTGCGGTCGAAGACGGTCAGGTCGTTGTTGGTGTGCGCCGTGGGATAGGCCGTCAACACGATGATGCGGTTGCCGAGGTCGATCCGCACCTCTTCGGCAATCGGCCGGTCCACCCGGACCGGGGCGATACCGGCTGCCGCGTCCTCCCCCAGTTCGTCGGCCAGCCGCCGCTGATAGACCTCCTGCCGGGCGGCCAGCGCATCGCGGAGGTTGGCATGGCCGGCGATCTGCACAGCGGCGAAGGCGGCATTGCCAAAGACATGGTCTGGGTGCATGTGGGTGTTGATGATGACCACCGGCTTCTTGTCGGTGCGGGCGGCGATGGCCTCGCGCAGGCGCCGGCCCAGTTCCGGCGTGCCGCCGGTGTCGATGACCGCCACCCCGCTGTCGCCGACGATGAAGCCCATGTTGGCGGTGTCGCCATGGTTGTCCGGTGCCGGTTCGGCGATGACGCCCTGGTGGACGAAGACGCCGGGCGCAACCTCTGTCACCGCCAAAGGCTCCGCCGATGCGGACGTGGTTGCCAGAAGCAGGCTCAGCGCGGCGGCCACTGTCAGTCGGAGAGCCATGCCGTCCTCCCCCGCCTAGTGCCGTCCCGCGACCGCCAGCGGTCCGGCAGCGTGGCTACTTCCATCAGGAAACGGCTGATGTCGGGGCTGACCGTCATGCCTGTGTTCCTTTAAAGTCGTCTCCCCGCTTCTCCACCAGATAGGCGAAGAGGCTGGCGACCGTCAGGTCGGCGGAAGTGCCGGGATTGATACCCTGCCATTTCAACCGCGCATCGAAGACGAACAGATGCTCGCGCCGAATGGCTGCCGACGATGCCTCCGCCACCTGCCTGCGTACCTCGCGGGCTTCGGCCAGCACGGCCGCCGCAAGCATCTCGCCATGCTTGCGCAGGATATGGCTGTCCGGGAAGGCGGTCAGGAACTCCAGATAGACGGCTTCGGCCAGCGACACCGCATCGGCGTCCGCCAGCGACCGGGCGCAGGCGACACCGCTGTCGAAGACGTCGCGGTAGCCGTCGGCATATTGTGCGGCAATGCGGTCGCGCGACCGGGCGGCGGCCATCGCTTCGCGCAGGTCCACCGTCGCCGGGCCGGAAACGTCATGCTCCGGCGCTTGGCCCAGCCCGCCGGGCGATGCAAGGCGGATCGCCGCGAAAGCTGCTTCGGCATCGTCCACCGTCAGTGTCGCCAGCACGTCGACCACCCGATCCCGCAGAGGACGCGAAGCCGACATCTCTGCGGCACGGGCCAGTGGGGCGCAGAGCAGCAGGATGCCCAGATTGGTGTTGCAGCCCACCGCCGCGCGGGTCGCCTGCACCGCCCGCAGGATGCGGTCGCCAACCGGGGCATGCGCCCGCGCGATCTCTGGCGCGGCAACCTCCGCCGACAGCAGGAAATCCTCCACCGTCATGCCGTGGCCGGCGGCGTGCACATGGACGTTGCCGGGTTTCAGCGCCATCACCTCCGTCCGGCAGACGGACATGAACAGCTCTGCCACTGCGGTGCTCATCCCGCCGCCTCTTTGGCCCCTGTCCCGCTGAAGGAGCGGTCGAGCATATCCGGCGCAAGGCGTCCGCCATGGAAGCTGCGCCCACTGTCGAGCGCCGTCACCACCACGCGGGCCGGCGCGAACAGCAGCGGATCAATAGCATAGAAATCCTTGTTCACCGCCGCGAATACCTCGGCGAAGGGACGCCCGTAGTCGCGGGACTCCATGCTGGGCAGGCGTTGCGCCAGATCGGCGGCGGCATCCTCCGGCCCGGTGACGAAGAGCTGGACGGTGCCGCCGAACAGGATGGCGTCGTTGGTCCGCCCCATCGCCTCGACGAAGCTCTTGCCGGGCGGCGGCAGGGGGGCCACGCCGATGCCGTCGGCGACATGCTCCAGCGGGAAGCCCAGCGCATGCACCTTGTGCATTGCCACCTCCAACACGCGTGCGACGATCTGCACCGTGCCGGCGAGGCTTGCCGTCGGCGTCAGCACCAAGGTCAGCCGCTCCGGCGCCACCCCGCAGTCGGCCGCGATCCGCTCGACCAGCGGGGCCGGTGGGACGGCATCGCTTTCCAGCACCAGCACGGCGTGATCGCCGCTGTCGCCATAGCCCAACTCGTCGAACAGCGTCTCCTTGCGGGCCAGGGCGCGGCCGGGGCCGGAGCCGAGCGCAAAGAAGGACCCGGCCTCGTCCTTGTGCGACAGGCTCCAGCCGGCATATTGGCTGCCCAGGCAGGCGAGCACCGGATCGGTGCTGTGCACCGCCACCTGGAAAGGCCAGCGGTCGGACTGGGTGTCGGCCTGGAGCGTCACCCGGCCCAGACCGCCCATGCACAGCTCGGCGATGCGCCGACCGGCCTCCAGCCCGCCGGAACGGGCAATCCCGCCATCGACGATCGTCGCGCCGGCCAGACGGTCGATGCCGAGCCGCAACTGGGCCGCATCGGCGACCAGGGCGGCGGCGAGCGGGCCGGCAAGGGCCGACAGGCTGGGGCGCTGCTGCATCACTTGGCCTTTCCCGCAATGGTCCGCGCCGCGTCCATCGCGTCCTGGAAATCGAAGGCGACGGCGGTGCCGCCGGTCTGCATCCGCTCCAGCAGATGGTGCTGGACCTTGAACTTGACGTTGCCGATGGCGAGCGCGCCGATGCCGACGGCGCCGGAATGGCCGGGAATGGGTGTGCCGTCATCCTGCACGCCGACGCCCTCCACGCCGGCCGGCGGCACGGCGTTGATGTCGGCCGCCACGCGCAGGCGCCTGGCCACGCGCAGATCGTCGGCGGTCAGCACGGTGACCCCGGCCTTGCCGCAGGCCAGCACGACCTCCGCCCGGTCCATCAGCGCCGCCTTGCCGCCGGTGGACGTGTCGGCGCAGGACAGCGTGACGCCATAGCGCCGGCCGAACTCCTCCGCCTTGCCCTGCACGGCCGAAACGCCGCGGTGGCTGACCAGCGTGACGTTGCCGCCGGCCTGCGCGGCGATCAATCCGGCGATGCCGCCGACCACGCCGGTGGCGCCATAGACCTGGACATCCAGCCCGGTGAGGCCATCGACTCCCGACCGCCGCAGGGCACGTTCCACCACGGCGACCATGGCGGCGGCGGTGGTGAAGGCGCCGGACGGGTCGGCGAAGACCGAGATCTGGAAGGGCGGAAACATCGCCTTGCGCGCGACGTCGAGCATGTCCAGCGCCATCGCCGCGTCGCGCCCGCCGATGAAGAGGCCGGTGCGCACCGCGTTCTTCGGATCGCGGGAGAACATGGCGTCCTGGGTCAGCGCCTCGACCTGGGCGGTCTCGATGCCGGTGTAGGGGACCACCGTGTCGATGCCGGCATCCACCGCCATGTTGACGTCGAACGGGCTGACATTCGCCAGCGGCGTAATCATGTGCAGCACGTAAGGGGCGCCCATGCCTGCCTCCATTTCAGTCATTCACCGGTCCAGTCATTCACCCGCGGCGCGCCGGATCGGAGGAGCCAATTCCGCCTCGGACGTCAGGTTCCGCACCGTCGCGCCGACATTCCGCCCGCGGCAGACCATCACCTCCAGCGGCGAACCGGCCCAACGCGCGCGCATCTCGCCAGCCAGCCGCTCCGCCAGCGCCGCATTGCCGACGATGGCGAAGCAGGTCGGCCCCCAAGAGCTTTGGCCGACACCGGAAATCCCCTGCCCCTCCAGCCAGGCCAGCGCCTCGGCCACCAGCGGGCTGGTGAAGCGCCCACCCTGGGCCGGGGCGAAATGGTCGCCGACCGTGCGCTGAAGCTCGCCGATGGCTTGCCCGAACCGCTCCACATCGCTTTCAGCCAACGCCGGCAGCGCAACCATCAGCATCAGCCGGCAGAGATGCGCCGCGGCATCGGGCGGAAAGGGCGGCAGCCGGCGGAAGGCCTCGACTTCCGGTGCGCCGTGCAGCCCGTGGCCGCCGCGATGGAGCAGAAGCAGGATGCGCCATTCCTCCGGGAATGGCGCCCGCGCGATCACCGGCGGTGCGGCGTCCAGCCCGCCCCGGCCGCCGTCCAGCAGCACCCCGCCCTGCTCGAAGGCGGCCAGCCCGATGCCGGAGCGTGCCCCCCGCTCCAGCGCGCGGGCCAGATCGCGGGCGGCGGTGCCCCGCCCCTCCAGGCAGGTGAGCGCCGTGGCGACCGCGAGGTCCGTCTGGGTGCCCGAGCCCAAGCCGACATGGGAGGGAATCGCCTCCTCCACCGTCACGGCGACGGCATCCGGCAAGCCCGCTTCCCGGCCGAGCCGTTCGATGCTGCGGCGGACGCGGTCGGCCGATGGCCCGCTGACCGTCAGCCGGTCGGCCGGGCGGGCGCGCAGGACGATGGCCGGCCGGTCGATGGCGATGCCGAGACTGCCGAAGCGGCGTCCCAACCCACCATTGAGATCGACGAAGCCGGCATGCAGGCGTGCAGGCGCACGGACCCACACCTCTCCTATCCGATTGCGCTGGTGGCTCATCTGCATTCCCTTTGCGCGGGTCACCGCACAATGTTAGCGTTACGAACAAAATTGTCCGTAGCGCGAACGAGTATCCACGCGCGGTAACCCAAACGGGGCACGGAAATACAGGGAGGAAAACGGGCATGACCGGACCGCTCTGCCTGTCGATGATCGACCATGGCCGAACATTGTCGGCTCTATCCCCGGCCATATGCTCGAATGTCTCCCGGCGAAGACCGCCGCTCTTCTCGAACTACTTGGATTGACTGCGTCCCTTCGCAAAAGCGACTTTTCCGCTCAGCCGAATTGAGGGCCATGACCTTCCACCCCGATACTCTCTGTCCGTTCTGCGGCCTCGGCTGCGGTGACATCGGGATCGACCAGAACGATTCCGGCATCGCCCCCCGACCCAGCGGCTGCCCGCAGGCCGACCGGTTGTTCCGTCGATCCGCGGCGGTGCCGACGGACGCCCGCAGAGGCGGAACTGCCGTTTCCATGGACGATGCCATCGCCGAGGCGACCCGGCTGCTGGCCAACAGCCACGCACCGCTGATAGCCGGGCTGGCGACCGATGTGGATGGCGTGCTCTCCGCCCTGACTCTGGCCGAACGCATCGGGGCGACGGTGGACCATGAGCGATCCGGCGCGCTGTTCCGCAATCTGGCGGTCCTGCGCCGCTTCGGCTGGTCGACGACGACGTTGGCGGAGCTGCGCAACCGCTGCGACCTCGTCCTCGTCGTCGGCCCGGACCCGGCCGCCGCCTTTCCCCGCCTGTGGGAACGCTGGGTGGTTCCGGAACCGACCTTCGTACCCGATGGGAGGCGGAGCGTCGTCTTCCTGGGTGGGGAGCCGATGCCGGAGACGGCGCAACTCCTGGGCGGACAAATCGAAACGGTCGATCCGGGGGCCGGGGACCTTGCCACGCTGGTCTCCCAACTGCGGACCGCGTTGGCCGGCCGGGCGGAGGCCGGCGATCCGATGACCGAATTGGCGGCCCGCCTGCGCGCCGCCCGTTATGCGGTGGTGATCTGGGCGGCGGGTCTGTTCGAGGGACCGCAGCCGGACATGATCGTGGAAGGGCTGGTCAGACTGATCCGCACCGTGGACGGCACCACCCGCTGTTCCGGCCTGCCGCTGTCCGGGGCCGACAACCTGATCGGCGCCAATCAGGCTTGCGGCTGGCGCACCGGCTTTCCATTGCGCACCGGCTTCGATGGCGGGGCACCGCTGCACGATCCGGAACGGTTCGACTGGCGCCGCCGTCTACAGGATGCCGACGTGACCTTGTGGATTTCCGCCTTTCGTCCGGAGATGCCGGAGTTTAGCACCAACAGCACCGTCATCATGCTGGCACCGCCGGAAATGACCGTGACGCCGGAACCGGCGCTGTTCATCCCGGTGGGGACACCGGGCATCGATCATGCCGGCGACGTGTTCCGCGCCGACAGCGTGGTGGCGCTGCACGCAGGCGCTCTGATCGACAGAGGGCTGCCCAGTGTCGCCGGGGTGATCGGCCGCATCCTGGCGGCGCTGGACCAGACCGCCAAAAACGTTGCGAATACCAAGGAGACTGCCGGATGCTGACGAAGCTTGCCGGCGGACGTGTGTTCGACCCGGCCAACGGCCGGCACGGCGAGGTCGGCGACCTCTGGCTGCGCGACAACCGCGTCACCGCCGATCCGGGGCCTGGAGCCACGCCAGACGCCGTGTACGACGTGACCGGCAAGGTGGTGATGGCCGGCGCCATCGACATCCACAGCCATATCGCCGGCGGCAAGGTCAACCTCGCCCGCATGCTGATGGGGGAGGAGCACGACCGGCACCGCTTCGCCGGCAGCGCCTGCGGCTGCGACAGGATTGGCGGCGGCAGCGGCATCGCCACGCCCTCCACCCACACCACCGGCGCCCGCTATATCGAGATGGGGTTCACCGCCGCCTTCGAGCCGGCAATGCTGGGGTCCAACGCCCGGCACGCGCATCTGGAGATGAGCGACATCCCCTATATCGACACCGGCGGCTATCTGGTGCTGGGAAACGACGATTTCCTGCTGGACCTGATCGCCACCAATGCCGGGCAGGCGGCGGTCAACGATTATGTCGCCTGGATGTTGACCGCAACGCAGAGCCTTGCCGTTAAGGTCGTCAATCCCGGCGGCATCAACGCCTTCAAGTTCAACGCCCGCAAGCTCGACCTCGACGAGGCCGGGCCACATTACGGCGTCACGCCGCGCTCCGTCCTGACCGTGCTGGCCCGCGCGGTGTACGAGTTGGGGCTGCCCCACCCGCTGCATGTCCATGGCTGCAACCTGGGCATCCCCGGCAATGTGGCGACGACGCTCGACACCATCCAGGCGGCGTCGGGCCTGCCCATGCACATGACGCACATCCAATTCCACAGCTACGACACGGCGGGGGACCGCAAATTCTCCTCCGGCGCCGCGGCGCTGGCAGAGGCGGTGAACCGGACGCCGACGCTGTCGGTGGACATCGGACAGGTCATGTTCGGACAGACGGTGACGGCATCGGCCGACACCATGGCGCAGCGTCACACCGCCCCGCTTGCCCATCCGCGCAAATGGCTGGCGATGGACATCGAATGCGAGGCCGGCTGCGGCGTGGTGCCCTTCCGCTATCGCGACAAATCCTATGTCAACGCGCTGCAATGGGCGATCGGGCTGGAGCTGTTCCTGCTGCTCGACGATCCATGGCGGGTGTTCCTGACCACCGACCATCCCAACGGCGCGCCCTTCACCTTCTATCCGGAGCTGATCCGGCTGCTGATGGACCGCGATTACCGGCTGGCGAAGCTGGCGGAGATCCATCCCGACGCACCGGCCCACACCACGCTGGGCTCCATCACCCGCGAATACACCCTGGGCGAGATCGCCATCATGACCCGCGCGGCGCCGGCCCGCATCCTGGGGCTCGCCGACCGCGGCCATCTGGCGCCGGGCGCCTCGGCCGACGTCACGGTCTACAGCGACCTGCCCGACCGCCGGGCCATGTTCGAACGGCCCGATCTGGTCTTCAAGAGCGGCCGGCTGGTGGTGCGGGACGGCGCGCTGGTGGCGATGGCACAGGGCTGCACCCATGTCGTCCGTCCCGGTTTCGACGATTTGATCGAGCGCCGCATCGCCCGCTATTTCGACGAGCGCATCGGCTTGCCGATCAAGCATTTCCGCATCCAGGACGCGGAGATCCGCCACGGTGCCGGTCCGCAGCTCCACCCCTGCCAGCGGCGGGAGGTGCCGTGATGGCGGAGATGCAGATCAACGGCGTGCGCATCGAGGACACCTTCGCCGAAGCCTTTCCAATGAGCTACACGCGGCTGGTCATCACCGCCGACACGCCCGCCTGGGTCGATGCGGCGACATCCAGCCTGACCGGCTTCGCCACCTCCGTGATCGGCTGCGGCTGCGAGGCGGCGGTGGAGCGCCTGCTGACGCCGGAGGAGACGCCGGACAGCCGGCCGGGGGCCGCGGTGATGATCTTCGGCATGTCCAGCGGCGACCTCGCCAAGCTGGTGGTCAACCGGGTCGGGCAATGCATCATGACCTCGCCGGGGTCGGCCTGCTATGCCGGGCTTCTCCAGGGGACCAAGCGCATCCCGCTCGGCAATGGACTGCGGTATTTCGGCGACGGGCACCAGATCTCCAAGAAGTTCGGCGACCGCCGCTTCTGGCGCCTGCCGGTGATGGACGGGGAATTCATCTGCGAGGACAGCGTCGCCGTGGCCAAGGGGATCGGCGGCGGCAACTTCCTGATCCTGGCCGCCAGCCACCGCCAATGCCTCGCCGCGGCTGAGGCGGCAGTCGCGGCGATCCGGCCGCTGCCCGGAGTCATCCTGCCCTTCCCCGGCGGGGTGGTGCGCTCAGGCTCCAAGGTCGGGTCGAAATACAAGGCGCTGATCGCCTCCACCAACACACGATTCTGCCCGACCCTGCGGGCGGTCGAGCCCGAAACCCTGCTGGCCGCCGATGTCGAAGCGGTGCTGGAGCTGGTGCTGGACGGCACCGACGAGGCGGCGATCCGCGCGGGGATGCGGGCCGGCATCGCGGCCGCCGCAGCCGGCGGGACGGCGGCCGGCGTGCTGGCGATCACCGCCGGCAACTACGGCGGAAAACTTGGGCCGCACCACTTCCACCTCCACGAGGTGATGGCATGAGCGGCCTGACCCTGACCTTCCGCGGTGACGCCAGGACGACCATCGACATGTCATCCCTGCTGCCGGAACGGCTGGCCGGCCAGACGGCGGAGGACATCGCCGGACTGCCGCTGCCCTGCGGTGGCGGAGTGACGACGGTTGGCGGGATGTTCGAGCTTTCGGCCGGCGATGCGGCCGAAGCGATGCTGATCCGGCCAGGGGAAGCCGTTCTGCACCGGGTGGGCGCCGGCATGACCTCCGGCCGCATCCTGGTCGAGGGCGATGTCGGCAGCCATGCGGGTGCCGGGATGAGCGGCGGCCTGCTGCGCATCGCGGGCAATGCCGGCGACGCGCTGGGCGGCGCCCTGCCCGGCCTGCCGCTTGGGATGCGCGGCGGGCTGATCGGCGTCGGCGGCAGTGCCGGGGACCGAGCCGCCGAGCGGATGCGGCGGGGAATCGTCGTGGTTGATGGCATGGTCGGCGCCTATGCCGCCGGTTTCATGGTGGCCGGGACGCTGGCAGCCGGCGGGGGCTGCGGCCCACATCCGGGCTTCGGCATGCGGCGCGGAACTCTGCTGCTGGGGCGGCGGCAGGACACGGTGCCGGATGGCTTCGCCGATGGCGGCGCGCGCGACTGGCTGTTCCTGCACCTGCTGCGGCGTGGATTGGAGGGGACCGGAAGCTGGGTCGAGCGTGCGGGCACCACCCGCGCCCATCGCTTCATCGGCGACCTTGCGGAAGGAGGGCATGGTGAGATTCTGGCGATGGTCTGAACGACGATCCCGCTTATCGGGGTACTGCCTTGCGGCTGTGGCTCTGCCGGTCATCGGGTTGCTGGCCGTTGCGCCACCAGCCTTTGCCCAGGGGACCGACACGCAGAAAGCCGGCGCCAAGGTGATGCTGATCGGCTATCTCGCCCGCCAGGAGGACCCGCGCACACCGCTGAGCTTCCTGGAGCCGATCGCGACCGACGAGGGGCTTCAGGGCGCGCGGCTGGCGCTGGCCGACAACAACACCACGGGCCAGTTCCTCAACCAGAGCTACCGGCTGGTGGAACAGGTCCTGCCGCAGGATGGCGACATCTCCGCCGGGGTGAAGGCGCTGGCCGACGAGGGGGTGCGGTTCGTCGTCGCCGACCTGCCGGCCGACGCGCTGCTTGCCGCCGCCGACCGTCCGGAAGCCAAATCCATGCTGCTGTTCAACGCGCGCGCCGCCGACGACGCGTTGCGCAACGAACAGTGCCGGGTCAACATCCTGCACACCGCCCCCAGCCGGCGCATGCTGGCCGACGCGCTGGCGCAGTATCTCGCCTGGAAGAAATGGACGCGGTGGAGTCTGCTGGTCGGCCGCGATCCCGGCGATGCGCTCTATGCCGAGGCCGTCCGCCGCGCAGCCAAGCGCTTCGGCGGCCGGATCACCGACGAGAAATCCTGGACCTTCGACACCGGAAACCGGCGCACCGACACCGGCGTCACCACCATCCAGTCCGACATCCCGCTCGCAACCCAGGGATCGGATTACGACGTCCTGATCGTCGCCGACGAGGCTGGCGATTTCGGCGACTATCTCGACGGCCGCACCTGGTATCCCCGCCCGGTCGCCGGCACCCAGGGCCTGACCGCCACCGCGTGGTCGCGGGTGAACGAGCAGTGGGGTGCCACCCAGCTGCAAAACCGCTTCGAAAAACTGGCCGGCCGCTGGATGACGCCACGCGACTATGCCGCCTGGCTCGCCGTGCGCAGCATCGGGGAGGCTGCGGCCCGCACCAACGCCACCAGTTTCGACGACCTGACCGCCTATCTGCACAGCCCCGATTTCGAACTGGCCGGCTTCAAGGGCGAGGCCCTCTCCTTCCGCGCCTGGAACGGGCAGATGCGCCAGCCCATCCTGATCGCCGGGCCGCGGATGCTGGTTTCGGTGTCACCGCAGGAGGGATTTCTGCACCCGGTGACACCACTCGATACGCTCGGCGACGATGCGCCGGAAAGCAAATGCCGTCTCAACCGATAGGGCGGACCACACTATGAGATTTCTGCTGTCCTGCACCTTACTCCTTCTCGCCGGTCCGGTCCTGTTGGCCGAGCCGGTTTTTGCCGAAACCATCTTCGTGTCCAACGAGAAGGACAACCAGATCGCCGTGGTCGACGGCGACAGTCTTCAGATCAAGAACAAGATCAAGGTCGGCCGCCGGCCGCGCGGCATCACGCTGAGTGCCGACGGGACGCAACTCTATGTCTGCGCCGGCGACGACAACCGCATCGACGTGATCGACATCGCCAGCGGAAAGGTCGTCCACACCCTGCCCTCCGGTCCCGATCCGGAGCTGTTCGTGCTGTCTCCCGACGGCAGGAAGCTCTATGTCGCCAACGAGAACGACAACATGGTGACGGTCATCGACGTCGCCGAGCGGAAGGCGATCGACAACATCCAGGTCGGCGTCGAGCCGGAGGGAATGGGGATCAGCCCGGACGGCAAGATCCTGGTCAACACCTCCGAAACCACCAACATGGCGCACTTCATCGACACGGAGAAACACAACGTCATCGGCAATGTGCTGGTGGACAGCCGGCCGCGCGTCGCCCGTTTCACCGACGACGGCAAACAGGTTTGGGTGTCGAGCGAGATCGGCGGCACGGTCAGCGTGATCGATCCGGCGGCGCTCAAGGTGATCAAGAAGATCAAGTTCGAGGTCACCGGCGTCCGGCGCGAAGCCATTCAGGCGGTGGGCATTCAGATGACCAAGGACGGCAAGCGCGCCTTCGTGGCGCTGGGACCGGCAAACCGGATCGCCGAGATCGACACCGGCAGCTTCGAGGTAAAGCGCTATTTCCTTGTCGGGCAGCGCGTCTGGAACCTCGCCTTCTCCCCCGACGAGAAACGGCTCTATACCACCAACGGCATCAGCAACGATTTGTCGGTGATTGACCTGGAGCGCAACAAGGTGATCAAGAGCATCCCGGTCGGCGGCGCGCCCTGGGGCATCGTCGTCAAGCCTTGAGACGACCCATGAGATGCGCAGCATGACGGAACCCGCGACCGGACCCGCCGGTTGACGGAAGAGGCCGGGTGCGTCGGCGACCGTCGACGGCGGCTCGGCCTCTTGGGAGGTGAAATCATGGAGAAGCATCCAGAAGAACAGCCGCCGACGCCCGGCAAGAGTGTTCTGAACGACAAGGCCGAGTTCGAGAAGGACAAGGGAAAAGACACGGTATCGCATATGGGCGATCAGAGCGCCAAGGGCAGGATCGACCGGCCGCCGGATGCGGCGCGCGGCACCACCAAGCGGTCATGATCCCCTTGCCACGATTGTCCTTTTCCGGAGACATGCGATGAAATCCTTCAAGACTCTGCCCCTGAACTGCCTTGCGTGCGCCGCCGGCCTTGCCGTCGGCATCGCCTTAGCCGCGCTGCCGGCCTCCGCCCAGTCAAGCGGCACCAGTTCGACGGGCAGCAATTCGACCGGCAACAGCGCGACCGGCACCAATTCGTCCGACAGCACCGACCCGCAAAACAAGCTGACCGGCAACACCGGCCAGTTGCCACCCAACTCGCTTCCCGCCGAGCGCAAGGGAGCCATCGGCGGTGCGCCGGTATCGCAGGGCAGTTCCGGCTCCTCAACCGAGGGTGCCACGTCGCCCACCGGACGGCTTCCCAATGACTCTCTCCAAAAGGAGCGGCAGGGTGCGATCGGCGGGCATCCGGTTACCCAGGGCGGCTCCGGCCAATCGGATGACAAGAAGGACAAGCAGTAACCGGTACCCCCCCGGCTTCGTGACAGGATCGCGGCCGCCGCCACCGAAAATGGGGTAGCACTGTCCGAAAGGCCGTGCCATCCCGGTCAGGACCAGGGAAGCGGGAAGGCGGTGGCTGCGATTTCAAGTTACTCCGAACCTCTTTTGAGAGTTTGTTGGCAAAACAAACCAGATGTCATAATGGCTGCCGTGACCGACGCCGTGCCCGCATGTATCCAGTGATCAGTCATCCTGGATCCGCGCGACCGGCGTGCCCCGCATGACCTGCGGCGGTCCTCCAATGATTTCAAAATGCATGGGAGAAAGCGGCGATGGGCATGTGGCAGGGGTCATCCCCGAAAATCAATCGTGTGCTGGTGGGCGAATCGCTGGTCGGCGACGGCAATGAGGTCGCGCATATCGACCTGATCATGGGGCCGCGCGGTAGTGCCGCCGAAACCGCCTTCTGCAACGCGCTGACCAACAACAAGGACGGCTTCACCAGCCTTCTGGCGGTCATCGCCCCCAATCTGCAATGCAAGCCCTCGACCATCCTGTTCAACAAGGTGACGATCAAGGGCGCTGAACAGGCGGTTCAGATGTTCGGCCCGGCCCAGCATGGCGTCGCCAAGGCGGTCGCGGACTGCGTCGCCGCGGGAACCATCCCCCAGGACGAGATCGACAACATCTTCATCTGCGTCGGCGTCTTCATCCATTGGGAGGCCAAGGACAACGCCAAGATCCAGGATTACAACTACCGCGCCACCAAGGAAGCAATCGAACGCGCGGTGTCGGGATTCCCGACCCTCAAGGATCTGCTGAACCAGAAGGATTCGGCAAAGCATCCATTCGCCGCCGGCTAAAGGCCGATATCGCCACCGGATGGCGGCGGCCGGCGGACGTGATGCGGTCGCCGCCCTTCCGGTGCTGTTCCAGAGTCAGCCGCATTTTCCGGCGACGGTCGAGCGATGGCAGCCAATCGCCCTCGATCTGGGAGACGGGGTGGACTCCCGCAGACGGCGTCACGCCGCGCCCTGCTGATCGGTAGGAAAGGACGGAATACCTTCAGTTCACTGAGCAATTTTGTAGTCGCTATCGCGGGCAGATCGTCCTTCAAGCCGTCCAGGCCGAAGCCTGCAGTATTTTAGTTAAAGAAAATATTCTTTCAATAGCATGTTGAATCAGCCGCTATTGCATAGAATTATTCCAGTTCCAATGAAGACTTTGCGTGGCATCCATTTTGCGCTGCACAAAGAACTAGCCATAATTCTCACAACACTATCCGTTGGGGTTATGGTTGCCCCATGGCGACACGGGTACAATTTCCTAATGGGCTCGCCCGGCAATCCTGCCTGATCGCCCATTGCAGCGGAGGAAGCGGACATGAAGACTTGGCGCAAGCCGACGATTGTCGAGATTTCGGTCGGCACCGAGATCAACGCCTATGCCTGCGCCGGTTTGTAACCGGCGCATCCAATTGGCAAGGGTGACCCTTCCCTCAAACATCCGTCCACGCTTTCCACTCATGATGTTCCACTCAGGCCGGCCGCGGCTCGAAATGGGCGAAGAACTGCCCGGTGCCGTCAGGTGCGCTCGCATCATAATGCAGCGCGCAGAGCCGCAGCCGGCCGGCATCACCCAACTCCGGGCCTGACAGCATGCTGTGAAAGCACTCTCCACCGAGCAGGCGATGCGCGGTGGTGAGATACAGTCGCGAAAGCCTGCCGTCCCGCAACATGGTGTCGAGCATCCGCGGACCCGTCAGCAGATAAAGGCTGCGGAAGCCCATGCTGCCAAGTTCGCGGACCAATGGCCCACCTTCCACCGACATTCCCGCACCTGCAACCAGCACCTCGTAACCGGCGGCACGCCAGCGGGCAACCCGGTCGGGCGGCGCCCCGGCACCGGTGGCGATGAGCACGCGCTGACCGTGGCGCGCCAGCGAATCCGGCATCGGAAACTCCAGGCTGGCGCTGGCGACGACCACGGCCGGCTGCCGCGGCAGGCCGTTGTCCGCGCGCCACTGCGCAAGCTCCCGCGTCGCCTCCTGCGCACCGACCTGCAGAACGTCGTCCAGCCGCCCGGCCGCGAGGTCGCGCAGATAGCCGCCATGGGTGACGAGGCAATCCGCCTGCGCCTGAAGTTCGAGGAACAGCCGAAAGTCGTTTCCGCTGACCAGCCCGGCCGGCAGCCGGCCTTCCCCGGTGACGGGATCGCGCAGCGCGATACGTCCGTCCAGACTGCCGACGAAGCTGGCATAGACGAAGGGAGCGGCGGCGCTTCCCCGCTCATGCAGACGGTGGGCGAGATAGGCGCCGGGAAGCTCGATTTCCTCCGGTGCGCCAGGATAGAGCCGGAGCATGCGTGCGGTCATCGCGACCCTCCCGACGCAGCGGCATCGACCCGGCGAAGGAAATCCGCGGCAAGCGCATCGGCGATGTCGATTTTGCTGACCGACTGCAATCCCTGCCATGCTGGCATCGAGTTGACTTCGAGCACCAGCCAGCCGTTTTCGTCTCCGGGGGCGGGAATCAGATCGACGCCGGCATAGTCCGCGCCGACCGCGGCGGCGGCCCGCACCGCCAGATCGGCGACGGCGCCTTCGGGGATCAACGCCTCGCATCTGCCACCCTGATGGACATTCGTGATCCAGCTGCGGCCATGGCGGATCATCGCCGCCACCGCAACGCCGCCCACCACGAAGACCCGGCAGTCGCGCCATTCGCCCGCCCGGCGCGGCGGGACGAAGGGCTGCAGGTAATAGACGCCGGCGACGGCTTCGGGCTCCGGCACCTCGTCCGGCCGCAAGAGGCGGCGCAGGCCGCGCCCCTGGGCGCCGAACAGCGGCTTCAACACGCAATCCGGCGAATCCGCCACGGCAGCGCGGGCCAGTTCGGCGGACTGGACCGCCACGGACGGCGGCGTCGGCAGGCCGGCATGGGCCAGCAGGAAGCTGGTGGTGCTCTTGTCCACACATCGTTCGATGGCGCGCGCCGTGTTGTAGACAGGCACTCCCAGACGATCCAGCGCGTGGAGCACCCCGAGCCGCAAGGTCACCTGTTCGAAGCTGCCCTGCCCGACCACGCGCACGAAGGCACCGGACGGCAGCGCATCACCGAACCCCGGCAGCAGAAGCCCCGTCTCGGTCCGTCCGACGGCGAAGCCGCAGCCGTTCAGCGGCACGCGCCGGCATTCGACCCCCCGACGTGTGATCGCCCGCTCCAGCCGCGCCGCATGCCAGTCGGCCCCGTCGGTGAACAAAGCGACCACACCGGTCATGCTGCCTCCGCCAAAGTATGCTGCAAATACAGCTCACGCGCACGCCGGCCGGCAAGGCGACGGGCTTCCTTCACGTCGGGTCCATCCGCAATCACGGTACAGAGCGGAGCGCCCGCAGGGATGCACGTCGGGGTACGGGGACGGTCGGCAGTCCAATCCGGCCAGCACAAGCCATCCTGCAGCAGAATTGGTGCGGCGCTGTAGACCACCATGGCGGCGCGGCAGCCGGTGAGCGGCGGCAACTCGGTAGGCAGCGTCCCGGCGCAGGCGGCGAGATGCAGGCCGAACAGGCTTGGCATCGGCGGCCGGTCGAACAGGTCGAGCGTCGCCCCCGGCCGCGGATTGATCTCCAGCAGGCACCAGCCGGCCGGTCCCGCCAGGAAATCGGCGCTGTTGAGCCCGACCAGCCCCACCGCGGCGGCAATCCGCGACACCGCGCCGATCATCGCCGCGGCGGTCCCGCCGGAAGCCGGCAATGGGCCGACCGCACCGCCATAGCGGAAGGGCTGGCCGGGAGCCGGCGCCACCCATTGCCGGCTGAAGCCGATTGGCAGCACACGGCAGCCATCGGCCAGGAACAGCAGGGACACCGGACGCCCGGCCATGCGGCGCTGGGCGTAATGGCCGGCCGGCAACCGCGAGGATGCCGACCGGATGTGAGCGCCACCGCTAGCCCCGACGCGCTTCATCAGCCAGCGCCCGGAGTCCGCCGGCAGCGCCGTGGCGACCTCCGGATGCGGAATGCCGAGGCCGGCGAGCAGGGCTGCGAATGCGAACGGATCCTTCAGCCGCGTCACCGTTTCCGCACGGTTGCCGATCACCGGCCGACCGCGCGCAAGTGCCGTCAGCAGTTCGGGCCGATCCTCGAACCCGGCGCCATAGACAAGCGGCAGCCGGGAGAGCTCCGGCGCGGCCAGTGCCCGCCGCAATGCAGCGGCGGGAATGCGCAGCTGCCGAGACGGCAGGGTCAGGCAAGGATCGGCCATGGCGGCTGTATCGGTGTCGGCGAACAGATCCAAGGCAGCGACGCACCGCCCGCCGCGGCAAGCGCTTGCCACCAGCGCCCGCGCCGACAGAGCCACCACCACGAATTCCGGGACTGCCGTCGCGGTCAAGCTTCACTCCCCTTGCGAAAGCATCTTGAACATTCATCTGCGATCCCAACAATCATGCGCAGCAGCCATCTTTGCAATGACCCTTCCGAACAACGGCCCGTGCCGGCCCACCCGATGCCGTCAAGGGATCGTTGGTTGGGTCCGGGGCAGGGTACCCGCCTGGGGGAAGACTGGATGTATGAAGCCGCGATGCCTGCGGACCCTCCATCGATTCCTGCGATCCACGGCCCTCCCGCCCTGGCCGTGGAGGAACTGAGCCATAGCTTCGGCAAGCGGGTGGCATTGGACCACGTGTCGTTCGCCGTACCGCCGGGGGGCTTCACGATGCTGCTCGGCCTGAACGGGGCGGGAAAGACCACGCTGTTTTCGCTGATCACCCGGCTCTATTCCAACCGCACCGGCGCCATCCGCATCTTCGGCTTCGACCTGCGGCGCCAACCGACCCGTGCGCTGGAGCGGATCGGCGTGGTGTTCCAGCAGCCGACGCTCGACCTCGACCTCACCGTCCGTCAGAACCTGCGCTACCATGGCGGCCTTCATGGAATGGCGCCATCCGACTGCGAAGCCCGTGCGCGGGAGGAACTGGGCCGCATCGGACTGGCCGAGCGCGCCGATGACAAGGTCCGCGCGCTGTCCGGCGGCCAGCGGCGGCGGGTGGAGATCGCCCGCGCCCTGGTACACCGGCCGAACCTGCTGCTGCTCGACGAGCCGACGGTCGGGCTGGACACCGAATCGCGCCGCCAGATCCTTGGCCATGTCCGCGCACTCTGCCGTGAACAGGGGTTGGCGGTCCTGTGGGCCACCCACCTGTTGGACGAGGCGAGGGACGAGGATTCCGTCGTCATCCTGCATCAGGGACGGCTGCGCGCGTCCGGCAGCGTGCGCGCGGTCTGTGCCGAGTCGGGCGCCGCCACTCTGCCCATCGCCTTCGCCGCCTTGACGACCGGGGAGCGCCGGCCATGAGCGCCGCCACCTATTGGTACTGCCTGCGCAGCATCATCGTGCGCGAGGGGCTGCGCTTCCTGCACCAGCGCGAACGCTTCTTCGCCGCACTGGTCCGGCCGCTGGTCTGGCTGGCGATCTTCGCCGTCGGCTTCCGCGCCGTGCTGGGCGTGTCGATCATCCCGCCCTACGAGACTTACATCCTCTACGACGAATATGTCGTGCCCGGCCTGGTCGCGATGATCCAACTGTTCAACGGCATGCAGAACTCCCTGTCGATGGTCTACGACCGCGAGATGGGGAGCATGCGGACGCTGCTGGTCAGTCCGCTGCCGCGCTGGTACCTGCTGGTCGCCAAGCTGCTGGCCGGCGTCGCGGTGTCGATCGCGCAGGTCTATGTTTTCCTCGGCATCGCATGGCTGTGGGGGGTGGAGCCGCCGCCGCTGGGCTATCTCGCGGCGCTGCCGGCACTGCTGCTCAGCGGGCTGATGCTGGGGGCGCTCGGCCTGCTGCTGTCTTCCTTCGTCAAGCAGCTGGAGAATTTCGCCGGGGTGATGAACTTCGTGATCTTCCCGATGTTCTTCGCCTCCTCCGCCCTCTATCCGCTCTGGCGCATCAAGGAGGGCAGCCCGACGCTGTACCAGATCGCCGCCTGGAATCCCTTCACCCAGGCGGTGGAGTTGATCCGCTTCAGCCTGTATCTCCGAGTCGATGTGACGGCGCTGCTGTGGGTGGCCGGTTGCCTGGTACTGTTCCTCGGTGCCGCGGTTCTGGCCTACGATCCCGGGCGCGGCTTCTGGGCGCGGCGGGGCGGACCGGCCGAACAGGCTTGACACTGCGAGCGGAAGCGCTGCCGATCCCAACAATTGGGTACCACCTCTGTTCCGCCCCCTCCATTATTTCGCTTCTTCTAAAAACTTTCGAACGGTAGCGGAAAATAATCTTCACAGCCTATCTTTGTTTGAGCACACTGAATGTTAGCGTCACCAACATAGTGCGGTGCAGTTTAGAACCCCGCCAACGGTCGTGTTCCGGCATTTTCGACCGGCGCGCCCGCAATGCCGCAGCAGTTTGAATTCGGAGCGTCGGTGATCCATTCGCCCGACGCATCCACGGTTGACGTCACGCATCGATCGCCGAGGGAGAACGCCCTCTCAAAGACCGCATCTTACCGAAGCAGCCGCCTGCCGCCGCACAGTCTCTGGGACAACCGCCAAAAAACGGGAGGAAACACATGAACCCCTTTGTGCGCTGTCTGCTCGTCACCGCCGCGATCCAGGCGGCCACCGCCACGGTCGCCGTCACCGGCTCTTTCGCCAACGACGACATCATGAAGAACCAGAAGGATCCGGCCAACTGGGCACTACAACTGGGCAACTATGCCGGCCAGCGTTACAGCACGCTTGACCAGATCACCCGCGACAATGTGAAGAACCTTCGGCCGGTGTGGCAGTTCTCCACCGGCGTGCTCCGCGGTCACGAAGGCGGTCCGATCGTCGTCGGCGACACGATGTACATCTCCACGCCGTTCCCCAACATCGTCTATGCGCTGGACCTCAACGACAACGGCCGCATCAAGTGGAAATATGAGCCCAAGCAGGATTCGTCGGTCATCCCGGTGATGTGCTGCGACACCGTCACCCGCGGCGTCGCGGTGGCCGGCAACAAGCTGTTCCTGGGACAGGCCGACAACACCCTGGTGGCGCTGGACACGGAAACCGGCAAGGTGGTGTGGTCGGCCAAGAACGGCGACGCGACCAAGGGCGAGACGCTGACCGCCGCCCCGCTGGTGGTGAAGGACAAGGTCTATGTCGGCATCAGCGGCGGCGAGTTCGGCGTACGCGGCCATCTGACGGCATACGACATCAACACCGGCAAGATGGTGTGGCGGGCCTATTCGACCGGTCCCGACAAGGACGTGATGATCGACCCGCAGAAGACGATGATGCTCGGCAAGCCGATCGGCGAACCGGATCTGGGCATCAAGACCTGGCCGGCGGACCAATGGAAGATCGGCGGCGGCACCACTTGGGGCTGGTACACCTACGATCCCGACCTGAACCTGATCTATTACGGCACCGGCAACCCGGGAACCTGGAACCCGGCGCAGCGCGCCGTCGACAAGGACCGGGCCAAGAGCGACAACAAATGGTCGATGACCATCTTCGCCCGCGATGCCGACACCGGTCAGGCGAAATGGGTGTTCCAGAAGACGCCCTTCGACGAATGGGATTATGACGGCGTCAACGAGAACATCCTGGCCGACGTCACCGTCGGCGGCACCAAGCACAAGGCCCTGATCAACTTCGACCGCAACGGCTTCGCCTACACCATCGACCGCACCAACGGCGAACTGCTGGTCGCGCAGAAGTACGATCCGTCCGTCAATTGGGCGAGCGAGATCGACATGAAGACCGGCCGGCCGAAGGTGAACGACAAATACAGCACCTTCGCCCAGGGCGAGGATCACAACACCACCGGCATCTGCCCGGCGGCGCTGGGATCCAAGGACCAGCAGCCGGCCTCCTACTCGCCGGACAGCGGCCTGCTCTATGTGCCGACCAACCACATCTGCATGGATTACGAGCCGTTCAAGGTCGAGTATTCCGCCGGACAGCCCTATGTCGGCGCGACGCTCAGCATGTATCCGGCTCCGAATTCCCATGGCGGCATGGGCAACTTTATCGCCTGGGATCCGGCGGCCGGCAAGGTCGTCTGGTCGAAGCCCGAGCGCTTCGCAGTGTGGAGCGGCGCCCTGTCGACCAAGGGCGGCATCGGTTTCTACGGGACTCTGGAAGGCTATCTGAAGGCGTTCGACCTGAAAGACGGCAAGGACCTGTACAACTTCAAGACCTCGTCCGGCATCATCGGCAACGTCAACACCTACATGCACAAGGGCAAGCAGTATATCGCCGTGCTGTCGGGCGTCGGCGGCTGGGCCGGCATCGGGCTGGCGGCCGGACTGACCGGCGAGCAGGAAGGCCTGGGCGCGGTCGGCGCACACAAGGCGCTGGGCGAATACACCCAGTTGGGTGGCACGCTGACCGTCTTCGCGCTGCCCGACAACCAGTGATGAACAGGCAGTGATGCACAGGGCGGGCGCCGGTTCCCTGGGGGGCCGGAGCCCGCCCTTTCCAAGCTGATGGTGCCTACGCATGAAGGCAGTGGGGAGAAAGAGCAAGATGCCCAAATACCTGATCGGGCTGTGCGCCGCCGTCGGGTTCACCGCGACCCTGACCCTCGGTACCGCGTTCGGCCAGCAGGATGCCGCGCAGAAGCCAACCCAGGACCAGACATCGCCGGACGGAAAATCGACACAGGAGGCGAAGGTCGCCAATCCCGAAGAGCTGATGGATGACCAGGGCGTGCCGCTCTACATGGTCAAGGACGGCAAGGTGGATAAGGGGACCTACAACGGCTATCGGCGCTACGCCTCCTCCTGCCATGTCTGCCATGGACCGGACGGGCTCGGCTCGTCATTCGCGCCTGCGCTGGTCGACTCACTCAAGCGGATGGACTATTGGCAGTTCACCGACGTGGTGACCAACGGCCGCACCAACATGGGCGCCACCGGCGACAAGGTGATGCCGACCTTCGGGTCCGACCCGAACGTGATGCTGAACCTCGCCGACATCTACCGCTATCTCAAGGCGCGCTCGGACGACAAGATCGGCCGCGGGCGGCCCGAGCGGTTCAAGTCGGCATCGTGAGCCCGACATGATCCGCCGGCCCGCCTATCCTTCCCATGCCCTGCTGCTGGCCGTCGCTCTCTGCGTGGCGGCCGTGCCCGCCCGGGCGGCGACGGGGCAGGCGGAGGGCATTCCCACCGAGGTGCTGCGCGTCTGCGCGGATGCCAACCTGCTGCCCTTCTCCAACGACCGTGGCGAGGGGTTCGAGAACCGGATCGCCCGGCTGATCGCCGACGATCTGAAGGTGAAGCTGGCCTTCACCTGGTGGCCGCAGACCATCGGCTTCGTCCGCAACACGCTGCGCACCCGCCAGTGCGATCTGGTGATGGGGACCGCGGTCGGCGAAGAGATGATGCAGAACACCAACCCCTATTACCGGTCCACCTATGCGCTGGTCTACCGGAAGGATTCCGGGATAACCGCCAAGACGCTGTCCGATCCGTCCTTGCAGGGGGCACGCATCGGCGTCGTCGCCCGCACGCCTCCATCCACCGTGATGCTGCGCCATCGGCTGACCAACCTGGAGCCCTATCAGCTCGACACCGACACGCGCGCCCACCATCCGGCCCAGCGGGCGGTGGAGGACGTCGCGGCGGCCCGCACCGACGCGGCCATCGTCTGGGGTCCCATCGCCGGCTATTTCGCCGCCCGGCAACAGGTGCCGATGGCGGTCGTGCCGCTGATGGACGAGGCGGGAACCACGCCCTTCCAATACATGATCTCCATGGGCATCCGCCCGGACGAGCCGGACTGGCGGCACTGGCTTAACGACTTCATCGTCCGCCGTCAGGACGACATCGACCGCATTCTGGCCGAATACCATGTCCCGCTCGCCAATGCCGACGGGACCATCCGGGCGGAGGTGGTGGAACCGGACGGCTATCGCATGGCCGATTACCGGGCTCCCACGCCACCCGGCCTGAGCGGCGCCGAAACGGTGGGACCGGCGGAGGTCGAGCGGCTGGCACAGGACGGCGCCATCCTGATCGACGTTCTGCCGACACCGCCGAAGCCTGAAGGCCTGACATCGGAGAGCCGTTGGGTACCTCCGCCGCATCGCAGCCTGCCCGGCGCGCACTGGCTGCCGAATGTCGGCTATGGCGCGCCGTCGGCGGAGCAGGAAGCCTATTTCCGCACGAGTCTCGAGAAGTTGACCGCCGGCGACCGCAGGCGTGCGCTGGTGGTGTTCTGTCAGCCGGAGTGCTGGATGAGCTGGAATGCGGCCAAGCGGGCGGTCGCCCTGGGGTATGAGGCGGTCAAATGGTATCCGGCCGGCACCGAAGGCTGGAAGGCCGCGGGACACGAACTGGTCAACATTGAACCGGAACCCCAGCCCACATCCAAGGTGGCGAACTGAGCGATGGGCTCAGGACAACAGTGCCGACAGCATCCGGGCGATCTGGCCGAGCCGCTGTTCGATCAGGGCCGGCTGCTCGCATACCGCGCCCTGCGCCCGCCGGCGGTCGTCGAGGATGCGACGGTCCCACGCGATGGCATCCTTGATCTCCTTTGTCCGGGCGGGATCGCCCGACGCGGCGTCGAGATCGCGCAGGGCCGCGGCAATGCGCTCGCGCAAGGCCCGTTGGTGCTGGGCATAACGCTCGATGGATGCGATGGCGGCACTGCGCCGGCGATCCAGCGTCTGGAACGTTCCGGCGAATGTCAGGGCGATGCGATGGTCCCGTTCCCGCTCCGCACCCTGCTTCGCCGGACCGGCCAGCGCCTCCGCCTCCGGTTCCAGGGTGGCGGGGTCGACGCTGTCGTCGGACGCCCGTCGGACCAGGGTGGCGACCGCCGGGTCACGCTGCCACGCGTCCCCCAGACCGTCGACCGAGGGTCCATCCCAGACGGAGGCCGGCGACAGGGTCGGGACCAGGATCTGCTGACATGGCCAATCGGGATTCTTCGGGTCCTGCGCCCAGGCGGCGGCAGGCAACCCGACGATCACGACCGTGGCGAGAACCGCGGCGATGGCGGTTCCAAGGGTGGAGGAATATCGTTGCATAACAAGAATGATGGCTTCGCCAACGATCGGACGCAATCGGAACCGGTGCGCAAAAGGGGATGCCCGATGGATCATGTGGGGAGGTGGAACGGAGCCGCTATCATTGCACTGGCGACACTGGTTCTGGCGGCACCCGCATCTGCACGGACGCTGGTCCTGGATCTCGAACTGGAGGACAGCAGCGGCGAGCCCCCAGCCGCGGATCATGCGGATCGGTTGAAGCGGGTCAGCGCGGAGTTGCGGCATGCCTTGGACGCCAAGGGCTACGACGTGATCGACGATGCCGCCACGGCGCAGCTGACGGCGAAGCTGGTGCCACCGGGGACGGCGATCCGGTCGTGCAACGGCTGCGAGCTGGACATCGCGCGCGCCGCCGGTGCCGATCTGGTCGTCTACGGCGTCGTCCGCAAGATCAGCAGCCTGATCCTGTGGATCGGGCTGGTCGTCGAGGATGTCGCCACCGGGCGCGTGGTGACGACGGCACGCGGCGACATCCGCGGCGACAACGAGACCTCCTGGTCGCGCGGCGTCGGCTGGCTGGTCGACCATCGGCTGGCGGAGCATGCGCCGGAAAAACGCTGAGCGGGCATCGACCGTCCACCGGACGGCCGTCGCAACAAACGACCGCCGGGCAGGCGGCGCGGGGAGGACCGAGAGATGCCGGACGAGTCCCAGAGCGGCTACAGCAGCATCATGAATGTCCTGCGGCCACCGCCGCCGCGCACCGCCGCGGTGATGCGCCGCTACGATCTGGTGCTGAGCGACTATGTCGGCGAGTTCCGCATCGGCGTCTGGGATCACGAGAAGACCCGCACCCAGCGCGTGCGCGTCAGCCTGACCGTCACCGTCGAGGTGCCGAACCGCCCCTTCGTCGACGACCTCGACGCCGTCGTTTCCTACGAATACCTGATCCAGGGAGTCGAGGCCTTCAAGCGGAGCCCTCACATCCAGCTTCTGGAGGTCTTGGCCGAAAAGCTGCTGGCGCTGTGCCTGTCGCCGCCGCAGGCGGTCTTCGCCCGGGTGCAGGTGGAAAAGCTGGAAATCGTCCCCCAGGCGGCCGGCGTCGGGGTGGTGCTGACCGGCGCGCGGGACCCGGTGCAATGACCGGGCCGAGGAGCGGGATCCGGGTCGTCGGATTGGGCGGCAAGCGGCTGCGGGTCGAGCGGGAACGGGAGGCGGCATGGCCCGGCACATCCTGTTCCTGACCGGCTCCCTGGCGGAGGACCGGCTGCGGCAGGTGCTGTACTCGCTGGATCCCCTGCCCTTCGAGGCGACAATCGTCAATCTCGGCGTCAAGGTCGCGGCACTCGCCACCACCGAGATCGTGCTGCGGCGGCTGGACTCCGCACAGGACGCCGACCTGATCCTGCTGCCGGGCCGCTTCCGCGGCGATCTCGACGTTCTCGCCGCCCATTTCGGCACGGCGGTCGAGCGCGGCCCCGACGAGCTTGAGGATCTGCCGCAGTATTTCCAACGACAGGCCCGCCCCCTCGACCTCAGCCGCCACGACACCCGCATCTTCGCCGAGATTGTGGACGCACCGTCGCGCGACACCGCCGCGATCCTCGCCAAAGCGCAGGAACTGCGCCGCGACGGTGCCGACGTCATCGACCTCGGCTGCCTGCCGGACACTCCCTTTCCCCATCTGGAGGAGGCGGTTGACGCCCTGCACGAAGCCGGCTTCAGCGTCAGCGTCGATTCCCTAAATGCGGACGAGCTGCGCCGCGCCACGCGTGCCGGCGCCGATTATCTGCTCAGCCTGACCGAGGAGTCGGTTCATCTCGTCGACGAGGGGGACGCCGTCCCGGTGCTGATCCCCACCACGCCGCAGGACCTCGACAGCTTGGCGCGCGCCATCGACGCCATGAGCCGGCGCGGGCGGCGTTTCCTGGTCGATCCGATCCTGGAGCCGATCCACCATGGCTTCACCGACTCCCTGCTGCGTTACCGCACGGTGCGGGAGCGCTGGCCCGACGCCGAGATCCTGATGGGCATCGGCAATGTGACCGAACTGACCGACGCCGACACACCGGGCGTCACCGCCGTGCTGATGGGCGTGGTGTCGGAACTGCGGATTGGCAACGTCCTGGCGGTTCAGGTCAGCCCGCATTGCCGGCGCGCCATCCGTGAATTCGACGTGGCGCGGCGCCAGTTCTTCGCCGCCCGCGCGGCGCACAGCATGCCGCGCGGCTTCGGCACCGGCTTGCTGTGCCTGCGCGACCGCAGGCCCTTCGTCCGCAGCGCCGAGCAGGTCGCGGAGACCGCAGCGCAGATTCGTGACCCCAATTACCGAGTGGAGGTCAGCGCCGAGGGCATCCATCTCTACAACCGCAACGGCCATCATCGCGCCACCGATCCCTTCGACCTGTTCCCGAAACTGGATCCCGGCATCGACGCCGGTCATGCCTTTTACCTGGGGGTTGAGATGGCGCGGGCGCAGATCGCGTGGCAGCTCGGCAAACGCTATGCCCAGGACACCGAATTGCGCTGGGGGGTGGCAACCGACGATCCGCAGGACGATTCCACCGGCTTCCACGCCGCCGACCCGACCAAGCGGAGCCGCTGAGCCATGCCCCTGATCCGCGAGACAATCATCACCACCACCGGCCTGGACGGGCGACCCCATGTGGCGCCGATGGGTGTGACGGTGGAGCCGGACGGCGAGGGCGAGCGCTTCATCCTCGCCCCGTTCCGCCCGTCGCGGACGCTGGACAATCTGTTCGCCCGGCGTTGCGCCGTCGTCAACCACACCGACGACGTGCGGGTCTTCGCCGGCTGCATCAGTGGGCGCCGCCGCGATTGGCCGACCATTCCGGCGGAGCGGATCGACGCGCCCCGTCTGGCCGGCTGCCTGTCACATGAGGAAATCACCGTCGTCGAGGTGGAGGACGATCCGGTTCGCCCGCGCTTCCACTGCCGCACCATCCATGCCGCGACGCATGCCCGCTTCCGCGGCTTCAACCGGGCGCAGGCGGCGGTGATCGAGGCGGCAATCCTGGTCAGCCGGCTGCACATGCTGCCCATGGACAAGATCGCACGGGAGGCCGACTATCTGTCCATCGCCATTGGCAAGACCGCCGGCCCGCATGAGCTGGAGGCCTGGGATTGGCTGATGGCCCGCATCGCCGCTCACCGCGCGAGGGAGGACACATGACCGGATGGCTGGCCAGCGTCGCGGACGCGGCGGAAATCTCCCTGGTCCTGCCGGCGGGACCCGACATCCTCGACCTGAAGGATCCCGCCGCAGGAGCGCTCGGCGCCTGGGATCCCGAGGATATCGCCCTGGCGGTGCGGGACATGGCGAACATGCCGGGGCGGCCACGGCTGAGCGCCACCATCGGCGACCAGCCGATGCGGCCCGACGCCGTGGTGCCGGCGGCGCGCCGGATCGCCGAAACCGGCGTGGATTTCGTCAAGATCGGCTTCGCACCCGATGGCGCGCCCGACCGCTGCATCGACGCGCTGGCTCCCTTGGCAAAGGACGGGGCCAAGTTGATCGCCGTGTTCTTCGCCGACCTGTGGCCCAGCGATCCCTGCTGCCTGCCGATCCACAGGCTCGCCGCCGCCGGCTTTCGCGGGGCGATGCTCGACACCGCCGGCAAGCGCAAGGGCCTGCGCCATCATTGGCAGGATGACCAGCTGGGTTCTTTCGTGTGCTGCGCGCGGGCGCACCGGCTGCTGACCGGGCTGGCCGGGTCGCTGCGGGTCGCAGACATCCCGGCCCTGACGGCCCTGTCGCCCGACTATCTCGGCTTCCGCGGCGCGCTGTGCGGCGGGGAGCGGACTGCCGGCATCGACCCGCAGGCGGTCTCAAAGGTCGCCGCCTGCGTGGCCGGGTTGCCGACGGCTACTCCGCCGCTTCCGCGACCTGAGCCCGTTCGATCTTGATCGCGCAGTATTTGAACTCCGGGATCTTGCCGAACGGGTCGAGTTGCGGGTTGGTCAGCACGTTCGCCGCGGCTTCCGCATAGGCGAAGGGGATGAAGACCAGCCCCACCGGCATGCGGTCGTCGATGCGCGCCTTCAGGCGGATCGTGCCGCGGCGGCTCGACACCAGCATGTAGTCGCCGCTCCTCATCCCGGCGCGGGTGAGGTCGTGCGGGGAGACATAGGCGACCGCCTCCGGCTCCACCGCATCCAGCACGCTCGACCGCCGGGTCATCGACCCGGTATGCCAATGCTCCAACTGACGGCCGGTGGTGAGCACCAGCGGGTAGTCGAGATCCGGGGTTTCCGCCGGGTTGATCGGCCGCGCCGGCACGAAGCGACCGCGGCCGGACTGGGTCGGGAAGCCGTTGCCGAAGACGATGTCGTGGCCGGGCTGGTCGGGGCCATCGACCGGATAGGTGACGGAGCCCTCGCGCTCCACCCGCTCCCAAGTGATGTTGGCGAGCGACGGCATGGCGCCGACCATCTCCGCGAACACCTCCGACACATGGGTGTAGTTCCAGTTGAGGCCCAGGCCACGCGCCATGTCCTGGATGATCCACAGATCCTGGCGCGCTTCGCCCGGCATCGGCACCGCCGCGCGGCCCATCTGGACCTGGCGGTTGGTGTTGATGACGGTGCCGTCCTTCTCCGGCCAGGCCGAAGCCGGCAGCACCACGTCGGCGTATTTCGCCGTCTCGGTCAGGAAGATGTCCTGCACCACCAGATGGTCCAGCATGGCCAGCGCCTCGCGGGCGTGGGTCACGTCCGGATCGGACATCGCCGGGTTCTCGCCTTCGATATAGAGGCCCGTGATCCGGCCGTCATGGACCGCGTCCATGATCTCGACCACGGTCAGGCCGCGCTTGCCGTCGAGCTTGGTGCCCCAGTAATTTTCATAAAAGGCCTGGACCTCCGGGTCCTCCACCGACTTGTAGTCGGGGTAGAACATCGGGATCAGGCCGGCGTCGGACGCGCCCTGGACGTTGTTCTGGCCGCGCAGCGGGTGAAGGCCGGTACCGGGGCGGCCGATCTGGCCGGTGACCAGCGACAGCGCGATCAGGCAACGGCTATTGTCGGTGCCGTGGATGTGCTGCGACACGCCCATGCCCCAGAAGATGATCGACGCTTTGGACCGGGCGAACAGACGCGCCACCGTGCGCAGGGTCGCAGCGGGGATGCCGCAGACCTTCTCCATCTCCTCCGGCGGGTAGTCCTTGACCGTCTCGGCCAACGCCTCGAAGTCTTCGGTGTTGGCCTGGACATATTGGCGGTCGTACAGCCCCTCCGCGATGATGGTGTGGAGGATGGCGTTCAGCATCGCCACGTCGCGGCCGGGCGTGAACTGCAGCATGTGCGTTGCGTGGCGCGCCATCGCCAGCCCGCGCGGATCCATGACGATCAGCTTCGCCCCACGCTCCGCCGCGTTCTTGAAGAAGGTCGCGGCGACGGGATGGTTCTCCGTCGGGTTGGCGCCGATGATGACGATGACCTCGGCATCCTCCGCAGCCATGAAGGGAGCCGACACCGCCCCCGACCCGACGCCCTCGATCAGCGCCGCCACCGAGGAGGCGTGGCAGAGCCGCGTGCAGTGATCGACGTTGTTGGTGCCGAAGCCGGTGCGGACCAGCTTCTGGAACAGATAGGCCTCTTCGTTGGACCCCTTGGCCGACCCGAAGCCGGCCAGCGCGTTGCCGCCGCGCTCGTCGCGGATCTTCTTCAGGCCGCCCGCCGCCCGGGCCAGCGCCTCGTCCCAGGTCGCTTCGCGGAAATGGGTGAAGGGGTTCATCGGATCGATGTCGACGTCGTGCTTGGACACGCCTTCCTTGCGGATCAACGGCACGGTCAGGCGGTCGCCGTGATGGGCATAATCGAAACCGAAGCGGCCCTTCACGCACAGGCGGTTCTGGTTCGACGGGCCGTCCTTGCCATCGACGGCGACGATCTTGTTGTCCTTGATCTTGTAGGTCAGCTGGCAGCCGACGCCGCAATAGGGGCAGACGGAGTCCACCTCACGGTCGGGGGCGTTGGTGTAGACGCCCTTCTCGTCCACCAGGGTGGCCGGCATCAGGGCGCCGGTCGGGCAGGCCTGCACGCACTCGCCGCAGGCCACGCAGGTGGATTGGCCCATCGGGTCGTCGAAATCGAAGACAATCTTTTCCAGATGCCCGCGCGCCGCCATGCCGATGACGTCGTTGACCTGGACCTCGCGGCAGGCGCGGACGCACAGGTTGCAGTGGATGCAGGCGTCGAGTTGGACCGCCATCGCCGGATGCGACATGTCGTCGGTCTTGGTCGGCCGGTCCACGGTGGGGAAACGGCTGCCGGCGATCTCGACCTTGTCGGCCCAGCTCCAGAAGGTGGAGTTGGGATCGTGCGCGGCCTCCCGCTCCGGCTGGTCGGCCAGCAGCAGTTCGAAGACCAGCTTGCGCGAGTCCTTGGCGCGCTCCGACGCGGTGCGCACCGTCATGCCCGGCTTGGGCTTGCGGATGCAGGAGGCGGCGAGCACGCGCTCCCCCTCGATTTCCACCATGCAGGCGCGGCAGTTGCCGTCCGGGCGGTATCCCGGCTCCGGCCGGTGGCAGAGATGCGGGATTTCGGTGCCCAGACGGGTGGCGACCTGCCAGATCGTCTCGCCGTTGCGTGCCTCGACCTCGGAACCGTCCAGGGTGAAAGTGATGCCGTTGGACATGTCGGTCTCCTTACCCCTGCGACCCGGCCGCGGCGTGGCGCGACACGAAGTCCTCACGGAAATGCTTCATCACCAGCTTGATCGGATTCATCGCCGCCTGCCCCAGGCCACAGATCGAGGCATCGCCCATCACCGTGGCAAGCGCCGTCAGCAGTTCCTCGTCCCATTCCGGTTCGCTGATCAGGCGCACGGCCTTCTCGGTGCCGACGCGGCAGGGCGTGCACTGGCCGCAGCTTTCATCCTCGAAGAATTTCAGCAGGTTGAGCGCCACATCGCGCATGTTGTCCTTGTCGGACAGCACGACGACGGCCGCCGAGCCGATGAAGGACCCGTGCGGTTCCAGCGTGCCGAAATCGAGCGGGATGTCGGCCATCGACGCCGGCAGGATGCCGCCCGACGGGCCGCCGGGCAGATAGCCCTTCAGCGTGTGGCCGTCGGCCATGCCGCCGCAATACTGGTCGATCAGCTCCTGCAGGGTGATGCCGGCCGGGGCCAGCTTGACCCCTGGTTCCTTCACCCGGCCGGAGACCGAGAAAGTACGCAGCCCCTTGCGCCCGTTCGCTCCGTGGCTGGCGAACCACGACCCGCCCTTCTCCAGGATCTCGCGGACCCAGAACACCGTCTCGATGTTGTTGATCAGGGTCGGACGGCCGAACAGGCCCACCACCGACGGGAAGGGCGGTTTGTGGCGGGGCAGGCCGCGCTTGCCCTCGATGCTTTCCAGCATCGCCGATTCCTCGCCGCAGATATAGGCCCCGGCGCCGCGGCGCAGATGGATGCGGGTGTGGCGGGCCAGGCCGGCGGCCTCGACCTTGGGGATCTCGCGCAGCAGGATTTCCCGGCATTGCGGGTATTCGTCGCGCAGATAGATGTAGACGTCCGTCGCCTCGACCGTCCAGGCGCCGATCAGCATCCCTTCCAGGAAACGGTGCGGGTCGCGCTCCAGGTGGAAGCGGTCCTTGAAGGTGCCGGGCTCGCCCTCGTCGCCGTTGATCGCCATCATGCGCGGCCCCGGCTCCGCCCGGACGTAGCGCCATTTCAGGCCGGTGGGGAAGCCGGCGCCGCCCAGGCCGCGAATGCTGGAATCCTCCAGCATCTTCAGCACGGCGTCGACGTCGCGCGCGCCGTCCAGGCATTCGGCCAGCATCTTGTAGCCGCCGCCGCGGATATACTCGTCGAAGCCCAGATAATTGGGAATGTCGGGGTGGGTATGGCCGTGGGCGACGGCGTCGAGCACGCTCTCGACGGTGGCGTTCTCGTGCGGTGCATGGCCGATCGCCACGACGGGGGCGTTGTTGCAACCACCCATGCAGGGCGCGCGCAGAATGCGGACCTCGCTCTCGTCGACGCCGGCCTTCAGCGCCTCGTGGAGTTGCTCGGCGCCGGCCAGCGCGCAGCTCAGCGAATCGCAGACGCGGATGGTAAGCTTCGGCGGTGCCGGTTCGCCGTCCATCACGATGTCGAAGTGGGCGTAGAAGGACGCGACCTCGAACACTTCGACCAGCGCCAGCCGCATCTCCTTCGCCAGTGCGACGAGGTGACGGGCATGCAGGCAGCCGTAATGGTCCTGAAGCAGGTGGAGATGTTCGATCAGCAGGTCGGCCTGACGGGAGCGGTCGCCGAGAAGCGCCCGCACCTCCTCAAGGCTGGCGGGATCGACCTGACGTCCCTTCTGCTGGTCGCGCGTCTTGCGGCGGCCGGAGCCGGGATGGATGCTGCGGGCAGGAACGCCGCCGGGCGGCGTCGCGCTGATGATCGGTGGGAATGCGGTCACGGCGGTTCTGGCCTCTGCTGGATGGTCCGCGCTTCTGGTTGTCGCGATCCCAAGTTCCTGGTGTCTCGTATACCAGATGCCACGATAACGCATCTGCTGCTGAATGTCAGCATTCTAAATCATGTTCGGCAGCGACCGGATGGGAATGTCGGATGGGGTGCCGGGAAGATTTCGGCGGACGGCCTCCAGCGCGTCCGGAAGGTCGGTAAAGCGATGGACCAAACGGTCGGCGGGAAGATCGGCCGGGTTACCGCGGGCATAGCCGTAGGAAACGAGAATGGAGGCGACCCCGGCGGCGCGGGCAGCGGCCACGTCGTTGGGACCGTCTCCCACCATCACCGCGCCGGCAGTCGGGGCATTCAGCGCGGCCAGCACCGCCAGCAGGGGTTCCGGGGCCGGTTTGCGATTGGGCAGGCTGTCGCCGCCGACGATGGCGCCGAAGAACGGCAGAAGTCCCAACTCGGCCAGCAGGCTGCGGGCGATGTCGTGGGGCTTGTTGGTGCACAGTCCGATGGCGTGACCAGCGTCGGCCAGCCGCGCCAGCGTCTGCGGCACGCCGGGATAGACGCTGCCTGGGTCCACAGGAATTGCGGCGTAGAGGTCGAGGAAGCGGTCCAGGGCTGGATCGACCTCCGCCGCCGGCAGTGCCCGGCCGGTGGCGGCGAAGCCGCGCTCCACCAGCAGCCGGGGCCCATCGCCGATGAAGTTGCGCAGCATCGCGCCGCTCACCGCCGGCCGCCCCCGTTCGGCAAGCAGGCGGTTGAGGGCATGGCCGAGATGCGGGGCGCTGTTGATCAGCGTTCCATCAAGGTCGAAAATCACCGGTGCAGGCTTGCTCAACGTTTCCTCCGTCAGCCGGAGGCCATCAATGCCGGGGATCGCCGCTCCATTGCCGCGAACTCCAGTGCCGCGGCGCGGCCGGCCATGCGTTCCAGCGGAAGCGGGACGATCCGCTCCGCCTGCCCGGCGGTCCCGAAGGCCTCGAACCGCTCGCGGCAGAGGGCGCGGGCGGCCTTGGTCGCCTCGGCCAGGAATTTGCGCGGGTCGAACTCCTCGGGCCGCGTCATCATCGCGCGGCGCAGGCTGCCGCTCATGGCGAGCCGGATGTCGGTGTCGATGTTGACCTTGCGCACGCCGTTGCGGATGCCCTCGCGAATCTCCTCGACCGGAACGCCGTAGGTCTCGCGGATGCTGCCGCCATGGGCGCGGATGATCTCCAGCCACTCCTGCGGCACACTGGACGATCCGTGCATCACCAGATGGGTATCGGGGATGCGGTCGTGGATGGCGCAGATGCGGTCGATCGCCAGCACCTCGCCGTCCGGGCGGCGGCTGAACTTGTAGGCGCCGTGGCTGGTGCCGATGGCGATGGCGAGCGCGTCCACCCCCGTCCGCGCCACGAAATCCGCAGCCTGCTCCGGGTCGGTCAACAGCTGGTCGCGCGACAGCGTGCCGACGGCGCCGGAGCCGTCCTCCTCCGCCGCTTGGCCGGTCTCCAGCGAGCCGAGGCAACCCAGTTCGCCCTCCACCGAGACGCCGACGGCGTGCGCCTGCTCCACCACCTGCCGGGTGACGCGGATGTTGTAGTCGTAGCTTGCCGGCGTTTTCATGTCGTCCAGCAGCGAACCGTCCATCATCACGCTGGTGAAGCCGGAGCGGATCGCCTGCTGGCAGACGGCCGGGCTGGCGCCATGGTCCTGGTGCAGGCAGATGGGAATGTGCGGCCACATCTCCACCGCCGCCTGCACCATATGGCGCAGGAACGGCTCGCCGGCATATTTGCGCGCGCCGGCGGACGCCTGCAGGATAACCGGGCTGGCGCAGTCGTCCGCCGCCTGCATGATCGCCTGGATCTGTTCCATGTTGTTGATGTTGAAAGCCGGCACGCCATAGCCATGCTCGGACGCATGGTCGAGGAGCTGTCGAAGGGAGATCAGGGCCATCGCGGGAAGTCTCCGGTTCAGAACTGGGGGGAGCAGAGGCGTTGGGCGCGGTCGGCGACCGCATCCGCAGTGATGCCGAAATGGCGGTAGAGATTGCCGGCGGGGGCGGATTCGCCGTAGCGGTCGAGGCCGACCACATCGCCGTTCAGCCCGACGGTGGCGCGCCACAGCCCGGTCGCCCCGGCCTCCACCGCCAGCCGGGGAATACCGTTGGGCAGCACGCTGCTTCGCCAAGCCGAATCCTGCCGGTCGAAGACTTCGCAGCAGGGCATGGAGACGACGCGTACGGCGACGCCGCGGCCGGCAAGCAGACGACGCGCCTCTATCGCGATGGCCACTTCCGATCCGGTGGCGATCAGCACCACATCGGGCCTCCCGTCATCGGCCAGCACGTAGCCGCCACGGGCAATATCAACGGCCCGGCCCGTGCCTGATTGACCTGTTCCTTGATCTGGCAGGGTCTGGCGCGACAGCAGCAGGGCGGTCGGCCCGCCCGCTCGCTCGACCGCCGCCCTCCAGGCGACGGCGGTCTCCAAAGCGTCGCAGGGACGCCAGACGTCGAGGTTCGGCATCAGGCGCAGGCTGGCAGCCTGTTCCACCGGCTGGTGGGTCGGGCCGTCCTCGCCAAGGCCGATGCCGTCATGGGTGAAGACGTAGATCACGCGCAGCCCCATCAGCGCCGACAGGCGCAGGCCGTTGCGGGCATAGTCGGAGAAGACCAGGAAGGTGCCGCCGAAGGGAATGAAGCCGCCATGCAGCGCCATGCCATTCATCACCGCGGCCATGCCGAACTCCCGCACGCCGTAATGGAGGTGACGCCCGCCGCTCCCTGGCCAATCGGTGAGATTGGAACCGGTCAGATCCGCCGATCCGCCCAGAAGTTCGGGCAGAATACCCGCCAGCGCCTGGATAACCTGCTGCGACGCCTTGCGCGTCGCCATCGGCTCCGCCCGCGCCGCAATCGCGGCGATCCAGGCATCGGCCGCCTCGGCGAAGCGTTCCGGCAGCTTACTGCGCATGCGCCGCAGGAATTCAGCCGCCGCCTGCGGGTGAGCGTCGGCATAAGCATCGAAGCGGGATTGCCAGTCGGCCTGCGCCACGGCACCGCGCCGCCGGGCGTCCCAGCCGGCGCGCACCTCGTCCGGCAGTTCGAAGGGCGGACAAGTCCATCCCAGCGCCGCCCTGGTCGCCGCGACCTCCGCGGCGCCCAACGGTGCGCCATGCACCTCCGCCGAACCCGCGTGGTTGGGCGAGCCGTGGCCGATCACCGTTCGGCAGCAGATCAGCGTCGGCTTGCCGCAAGGGCTCAGCGCCTCGTCAATGGCGGCGTCCAGCGTGTAGGCATCGTGGCCGTCCACCTCGCGGATCACGCGCCAGCCATAGGCTTCGAACCGCCGCGGCGTGTCGTCGGCGAACCAGCCGGTGACGGGACCGTCGATGGAGATGCCGTTATCGTCATAGAAGACCACCAGCTTTTCCAGCCCCAGCGTACCGGCCAGCGAGCAGGCTTCGTGGCTGATCCCCTCCATCAGGCAGCCGTCGCCGACGAAGCAGAAGGTCCGGTGATCGACGATGCGATGCCCCGGCCGGTTGAACTCCGCCCCCAGCAGCCGTTCGGTCAATGCCATGCCGACGGCATTGGCAAGGCCCTGCCCAAGCGGCCCGGTGGTCGTCTCCACCCCCGGCGTCACGCCATATTCCGGATGGCCCGGCGTGCGCGAGCCGAGCTGCCGGAACCTCCGCAGTTCCTCCATCGGCAGATCGTAGCCGGTCAGGTGAAGCAGCGCGTAGAGCAGCATGGAGCCGTGCCCGTTCGACAGCACGAAGCGGTCGCGGTCGGGCCAGCGCGGGTCGGCCGGATTGTGGCGCAGATGACGGCGCCACAGCGCCTCGGCGATGTCGGCCATGCCCATCGGCATGCCGGGATGACCGGAGTTCGCGGCTTCCACCGCGTCGATGGCGAGAATGCGCAACGCATTCGCCAGCAGGCGGCGGCCGGAGCCGTGGTCAGGACTGTCGTTGGGACTATCGGCCGGCGGCATGGCAAGCCGGTCCTGTTCGCGGACCTCTTCGGCCGCGGTCATCGACGCATTCATGGCTGGTGTCCTCCCCGGTATTGGCTTTCCGGCGCTGCTCAGAACGCCTTCTTCTTGCGGTCGGCGAGTTGCCAGATCATCGGCGTGAAGATCAGCTGCATCGCCAGCGCCATCTTGTCGCCCGGACAGACGATGGTGTTGGGCCGGGTCATGAAGCTGTCCTTCAACATCGACAGCAGATAGGGGAAGTCGATGCCCTTCGGCCGGGTGAAGCGGATAACCAGCATGCTCTCGTCCGACGTCGGAATGTCGCGGGCGATGAAGGGATTGCTGGTGTCCACTGTGGGCACACGCTGGAAATTCACGTCGGTGCAGCTGAACTGCGGACAGATGTATTTCACATAGTCGGGCATGCGCCGCAGGATGGTGTCGACGATGGCCTCTTCGGAATAGCCGCGCATGTTGCGGTCGCGGTGGATCTTCTGGATCCATTCGAGGTTGACGATCGGAACCACGCCGATCTTCAGGTCGGCATGACGGCCGAGATCGACGCGGTCGGTGCGGACGCAGCCGTGCAAGCCCTCATAGAACAGCAGGTCGGTGCCCGGCTCGATCTCCTCCCACGGCGTGAAGGTGCCGGGCTCCTGGCCATAGGGTTCGGCCTCCTTCTCGTCATGCAGGTACTTGCGGGTCCGGCCGCCGCCGGTCTCGCCATAGCTGCGGAACAGATCGTCCAGCTCCTCGAACAGGTTGGCGTCGGGGCCGAAATGGCTGAAGGTCGAATGGGGCTCCTCCTGCGCTTCGGCGACCTTGGCGCGCATCTCCCGCCGGTCGTAGCGGTGGAAGCTGTCGCCTTCGACGAGGGCGGCGGAAACGCCCTCCCGGCGGAAAATCTGCTGGAAGGTGCGGGTGACGGTGGTGGTCCCGGCGCCGGAGGAGCCGGTGACGACGATGATCGGGTGACGGACCGACATGGTGTGTTCCTCCCTCAGCCGAGCGCCGCGGATTCAGGCGCCAGGAACAGCGACCGGCTGCCGAACAGCGGTGCATGGAAGGACAGCTCCTCCCCCCGGTCGTAGGCGGCGTGGTAGGCGACCAGCCTTTCCACCTCCGTTTTCGAGCCCAGGATCACCGGCACGCGCTGGTGCAGGGCCATCGGCTTGATGTCGAGGATGCGCTGCCGCCCGGTGCTGGCCGCCCCACCCGCCTGTTCCACCAGCATGGCGATGGGATTCGCCTCGTAGAGAAGGCGCAGCCGTCCCGGCTTGTGGGTGGGGCGGGCGTCGCGCGGATAGAGGAAGACGCCGCCACGGATCAGGATGCGGTAGACCTCCGCCACCAGGGACGCGATCCAGCGCATGTTGAAATCGGCTTCGCGCGGGCCGGAACTGCCCTTGATGCATTCCTCGACATATTGGCGCACCGGCGGCTCCCAGAAGCGGGCGTTGGAGCTGTTGATGGCGAACTCGCAGACATTGTCGGGAATGCGCATGTCGGGATGGGTCAGGGTATAGGCGCCGATCTCCCGGTCCAGCGTGAAGCCGTGCACGCCCTCGCCGAAGGTGGCGATGATCATGTCGGCCGGGCCGTAGAGGGCAAAGCCAGCCGCCACCTGCTCGGTACCGGGCTGCAGGAAATGCTCCACCTCCGGTTCCTCCACACCGTCGGGCGCCTTGAGGATGGAGAAGATGGTGCCGACCGTCAGGTTGACGTCCACGTTCGACGAGCCGTCCAGCGGATCGAAGGCCAGCAGATAGCGGCCGCGCGGATATTCGCGGGGGATGCGGTAGGGCTCCTCCATCTCCTCCGACGCCATGCCGCAGAGCTTGCCGCCGTATTCGCAGGTGCGCAGCATGATCTCGTTGGCGATCAGATCCAGCGGCTTCTGCGTCTCGCCATGGACGTTGACGCCGGGTTCGGGAGTAGGGACCGTGAATTGGGCGGCGGCCGGCTGGCCGGCGGACGGCGCCAGCGATCCACGGGCGGCGGCGCTGGCGATGAACTTGCACGCGGTCTGCACATCGTTGAGCAGCGCGGTCAGGTCGGTGTCGGCTCCGCCGCGGCGGCGCTGGTCCTCGATGATGAATTTGCTGAAGGTCGTGTGACGGTGCGGCATCGGTTCCCCCTCTCTCGTGTTCTGTGCGGCCGGCTTTTTGCCGGCCTATTGTGTGAAGACGCGGCTTTGGCGGATGTCCTCCTCGGCGATGGTCAGCAGGTCGGTGGCGCCGATGACGGTGCCGCGCGCCTCGAACAGGCGGTTGGCCTGACGCAGGCGGGCGCGGTCGAGCGCGTTGCGGATGGAGCGGGCGTTGGCGAAGCGCGGCTGCGCCATGCGGCGGCGGATGTAGTCGCCCATCGCCCGTTCCGCCTCCGGCGCGAAGCGGTACTGCATGCCGGCCGTCATCAGCCGGGCGATCTCCAGCAGTTCATCCGCTTCGTAGTCAGGAAAATCGACATGGTGGGCGATGCGCGACGCCATGCCGGGGTTGGAGCGGAAGAAGACCTCCATCCGGTCGCGATAGCCGGCGAGAATCACCACGAGGTCGTCGCGGTTGTCCTCCATCACCTGCAGCAGGATCTCGATGGCCTCCTGGCCATAGTCGCGCTCGTTCTCCGGCCGGTAGAGGTAATAGGCCTCGTCGATGAACAGCACGCCGCCCATGGCACGTTTCAGCACCTCCTTCGTCTTGGGTGCCGTGTGGCCGATATACTGGCCGACCAGATCGTCGCGGGTGACGCTGACCACATGGTCGCGCCGGATATAGCCCAGCCCATGGAGAAGCCCGGCCATGCGCCGCGCCACCGTGGTCTTGCCGGTGCCGGGATTGCCGGTGAAGCACATGTGCAGCGACGGCGGCTCCGCCCTCAGGCCAATGCTGCGGCGGGCGCGTTCCACCAGCAGCAGGGCGGCGATCTCGCGGATGCGGGTCTTCACCGGCGTCAGTCCGACCAGTTCGCGGTCCATCCCCGCCAGCATCTCGCCAATGCCGGAGTCACGGTAAAGCGCGTCGAGATCGACGGATGGGGCATCGGCCGGGCGGTCACAGGGTGCGGGGTCGAGAAGGTCGGCCGCCTCGCTCATGCCGCCCTCCATGCCGGTTCGGCCACCAGGGCGGCGCGCATGCGGCCGACCACGCCGCGATAGCCGCCGTCGGCGTCCGCCGCGCCGAAGATGGCGGAGCCGGCCACGAAGACATCGGCCCCAGCGTCGGCGACGGCGCGGATGTTGTCGGGCTTGATGCCGCCATCCACCTCCAGACGGATGTCGCGGCCGGTGCGCTCGCGGTGGAGGTCGATGCGGCGGCGGATCTCGGCGATCTTCTCGAACGCGGAGGGGATGAAGGACTGGCCGCCGAAGCCGGGGTTGACCGACATGACGACGATCAGATCCAACCGGTCCATCACATGGTCGAGATGGGCCAGCGGTGTGGCAGGATTCAGAGCCAGCCCGGCGCGGCAGCCCTGCTCGCGGATCAGCGCCAGGGTGCGGTCGGGTTGGTCGGACGCCTCCGGGTGGAAGCTGATGATGTCGGCGCCGGCCTTGGCGAACAGCGGCACCAGCGCATCGACCGGGCGCACCATCAGATGGACGTCGATGATCGCGCGGGTGTGCGGACGGATGGCGGCGCAGACCAGCGGACCGATGGTCAGGTTGGGGACATAATGGTTGTCCATCACGTCGACATGGACGACCTCGCATCCGGCCTCCACCACCCGCTCCACCTCCTCGCCCAATCGGGCGAAGTCGGCCGACAGGATCGAAGGAGCGAGGAGGTATCCATGTCCCAGCTCACGTTCCCCCGATTCACGCTCCATGACGGGTCTCCCCGCCGTAGCGCTCGCCGGGCGGGCGGCCGGTGGCATAGCTGCGCACCGTGTAGCCGACGCGCCGCCCCGGTCCTTCGGCGCGCAGCAGCTCGAAACCGGGCTCCACCGCCGGACGGTTGACGAGGTAGGACATGCGCACCGTCTCGAAGCCGTGCGAGCTGTCGAAGGCGAGGACCTTCACATACTGGTCGGGATGGGCGGTGCGGCAGGCGTCGATCTCCATCATCACGCCCTTGGCGTCGCGCAGGTCGAACATGGGGTTGCCCCACATCGTCCAATAGCTGTTGCGCGGGTGCGGATCGTCGGTGAACTCCACCGCCACGGCCCAGCCCTGGTCGAGGGCGTATTGCACCTGCTTGGTGATCTCCTCGTCCGTCAGGTCCGGCAGGAAGGAGAACTGGCCCTGGGTCAAACGCATGGGAATCGCTCCTTCACATCGCGGCGGTGGGGGTGGGGACGTAATCGACGCTGTCGGTGGAGGCGTAGTCGAAGGTGACGTCCTTCCAGGTGTCGAGCGCCGCACGCAGCGGAGCGCACCAGCGGGCGGCGTCGCGCAGGATTTCCGGCCCCTCGTTCCAGATGTCGCGGCCCTCGTTGCGGGCCTTGACCATCGTCTCCAGCGCCACGCGGTTGGCGATGGCGCCGGCCTGGATGCCGTCGGGATGGCCGATGGTGCCGCCGCCGAACTGCAGGATCACGTCCTCGCCCAGATAGGTCAGCAGCTGGTGCATCTGGCCGGCATGGATGCCGCCGGACGCCACCGGCATCATCCGCTTCAGCCCGGCCCAGGGCTGGTCAAAGAAGATGCCGTGCTGCAGGTTCTGCGGGACGTGGGTCTCGCGACAGGTGTCGTAGATGCCGCGGATGACATTGGGATCGCCCTCCAGCTTGCCGACGACGGTGCCGGCATGGATGTGGTCGACGCCGGCCATGCGCATCCACTTGGCGATCACGCGGAAGGACACGCCATGGCTCTTTTGCCGGGTGTAGGTGGAATGGCCGGCGCGGTGCAGGTGCAGGATCATGTCGTTGCGCCGCGCCCACTTCGCCATCGACTGGATGGCGGTGTAGCCGATCACCAGGTCGATCATGACGATGACGCTGCCCAGTTCCTTGGCGAACTCGGCCCGCTCGTACATGTCCTCCATGGTGGCGGCGGTGACGTTCAGGTAGGTGCCCTTGATCTCCCCGGTTTCGGCGGTGGCGCGGTTCACCCCCTCCATGCAGTAGAGGAAGCGGTCGCGCCAATGCATGAAGGGCTGCGAATTGATGTTCTCGTCGTCCTTGGTGAAGTCGAGCCCGCCCTTCAGCGCCTCGTACACCACGCGCCCATAGTTGCGGCCCGACAGGCCCAGCTTCGGTTTCATGGTGGCGCCCAGCAGCGGCCGGCCGAAATTGTTCAGCCGCTCGCGCTCCACCACGATGCCAGTCGCCGGCCCCTGGAAGGTCTTCAGATAGGCGACGGGGATCCGCATGTCCTCCAGCCGCAGCCCCTTCAGCGGCTTGAAGCCGAAGACGTTGCCGATGATCGACGCCGTAAGGTTGGCGATCGACCCCTCCTCGAACAGGTCGAGTTCATAGGCGATGTAGGCGAAATACTGGCCGGGCGTGCCGGGCACCGGATCGACGCGGAAGGCCTTGGCGCGATAGCGCTCGCAGTCGGTCAGGCGGTCGGTCCACACCACGGTCCAGGTGGCGGTGGAGCTTTCGCCGGCGACCGCCGCCGCCGCTTCCTCCGGATCGACGCCGTCCTGCGGCGTGATGCGGAAGACGGCGAGCACGTCAGTGTCCTTCGGTTCGTAGTCGGGCTCCCAATAACCCATCTGGCGGTATTTCAGCACGCCCGGCCGGTAGCGGGCCTTGGGGTCGCTGACCACGCCGTTGCTGGCGTCCTGGCTGCTGGGGAGCGTCGTCGATACGTAATTCATCGTCTTCACCTCGCCGGTGGCGTTCGGTTCGTTCAATGAAAATGTTAGCCGCACGCACTGTTGAGGAGAATTCAAATATACAGCACAGTATGGCTAGGGAATCCTGATGAATGGACCGGCCGATGACCATCCAGCACGCCACCCTGCGCCAGCTTCAGATCTTCACCGCCGCCGCTCGCAGCCTGTCCTTCGCCCGTGTGGCGGAGCAGTTCGGCCTGACCCCCGGCGCGGTCTCGTTCCAGATCAAGCAGGTGGAGGGCCATTGCGGCTTCCCGCTGTTCGAGCGGGTGGGCCGGCGCGTCGTCCTGACGGAGGCCGGGCGCGACCTGCTGGAACATGCGGCGCTGATCCTCCAGGCGCTGGACAATGCCGATCGGCGGATGCAGGCGCTGAAGGGGGTGACCGGCGGCAACGTCACCATCGGGCTGGTCAGCACCGCCAAATACATCGCCCCGCACATGGTATCCCGTTTCCAGGCGGAGCGGCCGGGCGTGTCGATCCATCTTCAAGACGGCAACCGGCGGGAGGTGAACGCGATGGTCGCCAAGGGCGAGGTCGACCTCGCCATCATGGGCCGCCCGCTGGACGGAGAGGAGTTGCTGGCCGAGCCCTTCGCCCGCCATCCCAGCATCATCATCTGTGCGCCGGCCCATCCGCTGGCCGACGCCCCGAACCTGCGCCTGCCCGATCTGGCCGACAGCGGCTTCATCGCGCGGGAGGAAGGCGCCGGCACGCGGGCGCTGACCGACGCCTACTTCACTGGCCGTGGCTTCACCCCCCGCATCGTCATGACATCCAGCAGCAACGAGACGATCAAGCAGGCGGTCATGGCCGGCATCGGCGTCGCCCTGCTGTCCCGCCACACCGTGGATCTGGAACTGGCGCTGGGAATGCTGCGGGAACTGAAGGTCGAAGGGCTGCCCTTGATGCGGTCCTGGTACATCGCCCACCGCCGCAGCCTGCCGCTGCTGCCGGTGCATGCGCAGTTGCGCAGCTATCTGCTGGAACGCGGGCAGGCGATCATCGACAGCATCCAGGCCAACCACCGGGCGCTCGCCCTTGGCGCCTTCCGCTGAGCGGTTCGGCGCACCGTCCGTTACGTCCTGGCTCCCACTTCCTCCAGCAGCGTCCGCAGCTGGTCACGCGTCGACTCCACCCGCTTGCGGCGGATGCCGACCAGCGGAAACTCCGCGCCATAGGTGACGCTCAGCGCGGTGTTGACATGCTCCAGCGCCGCCGCCACCCCGGTCTCGCCGGAGCGCTTGCGGGCGATCAGGCCGTTGCGCAGCTTCACCAGACAGCGCGACGCCTCGACCAGCGTGTTGTAGACCTGATCGGGAGGCAGATCCTCCGCCGGCCGGGCCAGCAGGCCGTCGAGCACCGACAGCGCGTCGGCGCAATGGTTGCCGAAGGGACGGGGTTCGCCGGCGGTGCTCATGGCAGGGCCCTCCGCGCCCGGCCGTTCGGCAATGGAGCGCGCTTGCGTTCGTTGAGGGTGCTGGGTGGACTCTGGGCAAAGCGGAAATAGTCGGTCGGGCGTTCGGCGGAGCGGTTGCCGGCCCGCAGGATGGCGGTGCGCAGGGCCATGCCGCCGGCCAGGATTGCCAGCGATCCCAAAACCGACAGCGCCGCCGATGGCCGACGCCGGCCGGCATTGACGGCGTGGCAGACCAGCGGAATCGCGGCACCGACGGCGACGGCGCCAATCTTGTCCACCACGCCCAGCGCGCCGTGCTCCAGCGGTTCGGCAACGTGGTGTGCTTCATACTCGCGGCTGGAGGCGAGCGAGGCGGCAAGGTCGACGGCACTCGCCACCATGGCGACGCGGTCCAGCCGCTCGGCATTTTCCGGCCGGCCGTCGATGCGTTCGCCCAGCGACAGGGCCGCCGCCCCGCAGGCCATCGCCGAACTGCCGAAGCGCACCGCCAGAAGCCGCGGCGCCGCCGCCCATAAAGGCGTGCTGGTGGAGGACAGCAGGGCCGCGGTGTAGACGCTCATCCCCGCACCGGCCAATGCCGCCGGCACCTGTGTCACCCGCGCCACCCGCTTCATGCCCATCCAATCGGCGGCGGCGGTCACCGCGCTGAAGGCGCCGAAGCTGGACAGGATATAGCTGCCGATCGACATCGGCGAGGTCCGCCGGAAGATGCGCAGCATGTTGTACCAGCGGCTGGGCGTGTGCAGGTCACCGATCAGCAGCATCGGCCCCAGTGTCGCCCCGATCATCGCGACGTGGCGGGCGTTGCGCGCGGTCTTCTCCATCCCCGGCCCGCCGAACAGATCAGCCATGGTGCCGAGTATCTGGGCGGACCCGGACATGCCGGCCAGGAAGATGTAGCCGCTGGTCTTCCAGCCGAAGGGGCTGGCCTTCAGCGCCGGCTGCCCGTAATAGCTGGCACCCCGATAGGGCCGGTCAGAGGGCCGGCCGGCGGCACCGGGCTTGCGCGTCTGCAGGTCCTGCTGCATGGGCCTTCTCCCTTACGACCGGCGGTTGACGGCGAACAGGGCGACGGCGGCCAGCGTCAGCCCGGCCATGGTGGCGAGCCCGGTGCCCAACGCCGGTGCCACCCGGTTGGAGGCACGGGTGGGTGCGGACGGCAGGCCGTAGGTTTCCGGCCGGTCGGTCAGCAGGAAGAAGGCGTTCAGATGCCCGAGATCGCCGGTCGCCCCCGGTTCGCCGGGTGCGCCGTAGAGATAGGCGTCGGTGGCGCCGCGCTCATGCAGGCTCTCCACCCGCTCCCTCGCCCGCTCCACCAGATCGGGCAGTTCGCCGAACTGGATGCTGTCGGTCGGGCAGGATTTGGCACAGGCCGGCTCCAGCCCGCCCTTCAGCCGGTCGTAGCACAGCGTGCATTTATGCGCCTTGCCGTCGGCGACGTTCAGGTCGACCACGCCGAACGGACAGGCCGGCACGCAATAGCCGCAGCCGTTGCAGATGTCCTGCTGGACGACGACGGTGTCGAACTCCGTCCGGAACAGCGAGCCGGTCGGGCAGGCCTCCAGGCAGGGAGCGTTGTGGCAGTGCTTGCACACGTCGCTCATCATCAGCCAGTTGCTCTGGAAGGGCGGCATGCCGGTGGTGTTGCGCTCCCCGCAGTTCCCGCCACCGTCCTCCAGATCGCCGCCGATCTTCTCGACAAAGGCGACATGGCGCCAGGTGCTGGCCGACAGCCTGCCGGTGTTGTCGTAGCTGGTGCCCCTCAGCCCGACCTCGTCGGCCGGCAGGGCATTCCACTCCTTGCACGCAACCTCGCAGGCCTTGCAGCCGATGCACAGGGTGGTGTCGGTGAAGAAGCCGTAGCTTCGCCCCGGAACGATGGTCACCCCGGCGGTCAGCTCCGATTCATCGGGGATCATTCCCGGCAGGATCGGTTCGGCATAGTCGAGCGCCCGTTTCGGCACCGCGCGCGCGGGTGCGTCCTTAACTGCCGCCATCGTCAATCCCCCTCCTGCCGGGCATCCCGCATGCGTCCCCGCGGTTCATCGGGAGCGAGACGGCCTCGACGCAGACCGCAGGTCAGCGCCTTGTTCTCATGCATGCCGGTGTTCGGATCGCCTATGACCGCAGTCAGCACATTGGCGATGTCGCCGGTGGCGAAGCCCTTCCAACCGAAATGCCAGGGCATCCCGATCTGGTAGACCCGGCGGCCGTCGATCACGAAGGGACGCAGCCTTTCGGTGACCATCGCCTTGGTCTCGATCTGGCCGCGCGGAGTCGACAGAACCACCCAGTCCAGCGTCCGGATGCCAAGTTCCGCCGCCAGTTCCGGCGGAATCTCGCAGAATCCCTCCGGCTGCAGTTCGGCGGTGGATGCGACAGACCGGGTCGGCGTGCCACCCGAATGATGCTCCGTCAGGCGGTAGGTGGTCAGCGCATAGGGATAGCGCGGGTCTCCCGGCGCATGGATCGGGTTGTCGGGCCGGTCCCAGATCTTGGCGGTCGGGTTCTGCTGCTGGGCGTAGAGCGGGTTCTTCACCGGCGATTCCACCGGCTCGTAATGGGTCGGCAGCGGCCCGTCCTTCAGCCCCGACGGCACGAACAGCGCGCCGCGGCCGTCCGCAATCATGATGAAGGGATCGGTGCCGCACAGCGCGTCCATTCCCGACGGCTCCGTCGACCAGTCCGGCGAATAGTCGGGCCGCTTGCTCTTCGAGAAGTCCACCTTGTCTGTGCCATCCCACTCGCCCTTCTCCTCGTCCCACCAGACCAGCTTCTTGCGTTCCGACCATGGCTTGCCGGACGGATCGGCGGCGGCGCGGTTGACCAGGGTCCGCCGGTTCGACGGCCAGGCGAAGGCCCAGTTCAGGTGCGTACCCGGACCGTCCGGACCATCGGCCTTGCGCGACCGCGCATGGTTAAAGTCGTTCTTCGGGAACACGCCGGTGTAGATCCAGCAGCCGCAGGCGGTCGATCCGTCGTCCTTCAACTCCTTGAAGTCAGGGATCTGCTGCCGCTGTGCCGGGTCGGGCGACCATGTGTAGCCGTTGATCTCCTTCAGCACGGCTTCGGCGTCCGGCTCTCCCTTCTCGTCGGCCTCGGGGTAGTCCCAGGTCAGATAGCGGATGGGCTGGTCCTTCACCGCCGCGCTGTTGGCGTACAGGTTCTTAAGGCGGCGGCCGAGCTGGTAGATGAACCACAGGTCGGACCGGCTGTCGCCGGGGCCGTCCACCACCTTGTCGTGCCATTGGATCAGGCGATGGGTGTTGGTGAAGGTCCCGGCCTTCTCCCCGGCCAGCGAGGTCGGCAGCAGGAACACTTCCGTCCCGATGTCCTGCGGAGCCAGTTCGCCGCTGCGCACCGCATGGCCTTCATACCAGAACGAAGCGCTTTCGGTTTCCGTGAAGTCGGTGATGACCAGCCAGTCCAGCTTGCCCAGCGCGCTCTGCACCAGCCGCGCGTTGCTGCCGCCGACCGCCGGATTCTGCCCCATCAGGAACATGCCTTTGATAAGGCCGTCCTGCATGGCGAGCGTCATCGGCAGCTGGGAATGGTCGCCGAGGATCTTGGGCAGATTCTCGAAACACCAGCCATTCTCCTTCATCGCCACCTCGCCGTACCAGGCCCGCAGCAGGCTGACGATGTATTTGGGGAAGTTGTGCCACCAGCCGGTCGGCGTCGCTTCATGGTCGATGTAGTCCTGCAGCGTGCCGTGCGGCTTGTGGGCATGCGGCTGCGGCAGGTAGCCCGGCAGCAGGTTGTACAGAGTTGGGATGTCCGTCGACCCCTGGATGCTGGAATGGCCGCGCAGAGCCAGGATGCCGCCGCCCGGCCGGCCGACATTGCCCAGCAGCAGCTGAATGATCGCGGCGGCCCGGATGATCTGGACGCCCGTCGAATGGTGGGTCCAGCCGACGGCGTAGCAGATCGCCCCGGTGCGCTCCCGCCCGGAGGCGCGGCAGAAGCCGTCCGCCACCGCCAGGAAGGTCTCCTTCGGGCAGCCGGTCACACGCTCCACCATCTCCGGCGTGTAGGCGGAGAAGTGGCGTTTCAGGATTTGGTAGACGCAGCGGGGATCCTGCAGGGTTTCGTCCTTCGGCGTCGGACCCTGCTTCATGCGCTTCGTCATGTCGGAGAAGGATTCCGTCGTGTTGACGAAATGCTCCGCCAGCGAGGACGGAACGAACTCTCCCTTATATTGCCAGCTCTCGTACTCGTAGGACTTCTTCTTGTCGCTCCAGCCGGAAAACTTGCCGTCGTTCTGGCTGGCATCCTGGAAGTCGTCCTCGATGATGGTGGCGATGTTGGTGTAGTTCAGGGCGTATTCCTTGAACCACAGGTCGTTCTCCAGGATATGGCGGATGATTCCGCCCAGGAACGCGATGTCGGTCCCGGCGCGCACCGGGGCATAGGTGTCGACCAGCGCCGACGTGCGGGTGAAGCGGGGATCCGCATGGAACAGCGCGGCACCCTTCTCCTTCGCCTGCAGGGCGAAGCGGAAGGCGATCGGGTGGTTTTCCGCCATGTTCGACCCCATCACCAGGATGGCGTCGGAATTGGCGAGATCCCACTGGGGCATGGTGGCCGCCCCTCGGCCGAAGGAGGCGCCCAAACTGGGCACCGAGGAGGAGTGTCAGACTCTTGCCTGGTTTTCGACCCAGACCATCCCCAACCCGCCGGAAAACAGCTTCTTGATGAGGTAGTTTTCCTCATTGTCCAGCGTCGCTCCGCCCAGCGAGGCGATGCCCAGGGTGTGGTTGACAGTGGTGCCGTCAGGGAGCTTTTCGACGAAGGTCTCGTCGCGGGTCTGTTTGGTCAGATGCGCGATGCGCTCCATCGCCCAGTCGAGCGGCCGCTCCTCCCACCGGTCGGAATGGGGGGCGCGGTAGAGCACCGAACTCATCCGCAGCTCGCTGGTCAGCCAGCCGAAGGTCGCCGTCCCCTTCGGGCAGAGCGTGCCCTGGTTGATCGGGCTGCGCGGATCGCCCTCCACATGAATGACCCGGCCTTCCTTGGCGTAGATCAGCTGCGCGCAGCCGACGGCGCAGTAGGGACAGATGTTGGTGCCGACGGTGTCCGCCTCTTCCAGCCGCGGGCGGAGAGTATCCGACATCCGGCTTCTGGCCGCATCGGAGAAGGAGCTTTCCCCGCGCATCTGGCGCGGCAACGACCATTCGGACAGGAAATCGCGGGCGCGATCGGCGATCGTACGCCGCAGGACAGGCTTGTTCGGTCCCGGCTGGCGGCTCGGCTGGCGCGGCTTCATCGGCGGCTCTCCCCTGCGGCTTCGTCGGCATAGCGGATGTCATGGACCACGGCGGCGATCAGGTCGGGCGGTTCGTCATAGGTGACGGTGACCCGCGCCCGGGAGCCGACCAGTGCCGGCAGGTCCTGCGGTTCGATCGGCGCGCTGTGCGCGAGCATGAACAGCTTCGCGATTCCCTGATCGCTGACCAGCTGGAAGCGGCCTTCCTGTGCCAGGGTGATGATTCCGTCGACCGTTCGCATCCGCTTCGCCGTCGCATGGCTTTCGTTGACGGAATAACTCGCCACCCGCGGATTGGTTCATCACCGGTATGGAATTTTTTCGGCGTGTCGGCCCGGATGGGGTCAGGCCTGAACGATCCGCAAGCCGGCGACAGACAGCCGCTCCGCCCGCGCGGGGTCGATTCCACGGTCGCAGCATAGGATACCGAAGCTGTCGAGCTTGGCAAAAAAGGCCGGCTTGACCTGATCGAACTTGCTGCTGTCGACCACCAGCGCCTTGGTCACGGCGTTGGCGATGGCCGTCTGCTTGATTTCGACCTCGTGGAAGTTGGAGCAGCTGATCCCCAGCGACTCGTGCACGCCGCCGGCCGATATGAAGGCGGTATTGATGCCGATGCCGCGCAGCATCTCCAGCGACTCCGGACTGGAAAACGAGGCCGAGGAGGCGTGATAGAGCCCGCCGAGCATGACGACACGAACGCCAGGCTTCTTGCAGACGATCTCCGCAATGTTCATGGCGTAGCAGACCACGGTGATCTGGCTGTCGGCCGGGATGCGGCTGGCCAGATGGGTGGTGGTGGTGCCGCAATCGATGAACACCGTCTCACCCGACTTCAACAGGGTGGCCGCCGCCTCGCAGGCCGCCCGCTTCATCTCGATGTGGGCGTCCCGCTCGCGGTCCAGGATGTAGCCCATGCCGCCGGCGCTCTCCAGCCCGCTGGCGATGTAGCCACCAAGGTAGGCGAACCGTCCGCCACAGGACGCAATGTCGCGCCGCACCGTCATTTCCGAAACGCCCAACAGCTGGGCCGCATCCTTCAGCCGGAGATAGCCGTCGGCATCCAGCGCGGATTGCAACCTGTTCAGACGCTCGGCCCTTCTCATCGACATATCCGCATCCCGCACCGTTTTCCCCCATCCTGCGCGGCCGCACCATACAATCCAGGCGGGTTAATCCCAATGGCGCAAACCAATAAGCGGGATGGCCGTGGCCAGGATCACAAGGGCATGCATTGATCTTGACACAGCGCGCGGCACCGTGAAACTATCCTTTCAGAAAATGTTAGGATGTTAACATCGCGACGGTCTTCGAAGCGGTGTCGGCATTCCGGCGACAAGGAGGAGTGACCCCAAAGAACAAGGGGCTCCCCGGGAGGACCAAGATGCCCATGCCCAGCGTTCCGACCGAGCCGGCCGGTCTGGCTCCGTTCATCGACCACACCATTTTGCGACCGGACGCGCAGCCGGCAGATGTCGAGCGGCTGTGCGACGAAGCGCGCGCACACGTCTTCAAGGCGGTCTGCGTCAACCCCATCTTCATTCCGCTGGTGACCGAACGGCTGGCCGGATCGCCGGTGGCTCCCTGCGCCGTCATCTGCTTCCCCTTCGGCGCTGATCCCACTGCGATCAAGGCGGACGAGGCCGAATGGGTGGTGCGCCACGGCGCTCGCGAGGTCGACATGGTGATCCCCATCGGCCTGCTGAAAGCCGGGCGGACGGCGGAGGTGCGCGACGACATCGCCGCGGTAAAGCGGGCCTGCGGCGACGCCCTGCTGAAGGTCATCATCGAGACCAGCCTGCTCACCGATGAGGAGAAGGTGCTGGCCTGCCGTCTGTCGCAGGAGGCCGGGGCCGATTTCGTCAAGACTTCCACCGGCTTCGCCGGGGGCGGCGCCACCGTCGAGGATGTGGCGCTGATGCGCCGGACCGTCGGCGACGGCATGGGCGTCAAGGCGTCGGGCGGCGTGCGGACCACCGAGGATGCCCGCCGCATGATCGCGGCCGGTGCCTCGCGCATCGGCGCCAGCGCCAGCGTGACCATCGTCGGCGGCTGACCCCGCCCGCGGCGCGCACGCAGCACAGCGTGCCGGTCGGGCGGGAGTTCCGTCCGTCCCACCCGGCACGGCATCACGAAAAACGGAACGCGGAAGGGGTGGCAAACACCCCGGCGCCGACGGTGGGTTGTGGATTTCCGTCTCCGCCGTGCCGCGCGAATCGCCTCTCATGGGAGTCACGCCAACATGAAGAAGTTGCTGTCTTCGCTCATCGTCGCCGCATCGCTGGTCGCCGGACCGGCGATGGCCGCCGATCCGGTCCCGACCCCGGATGCCGTCAAGACGCTGAAGTCCGACGCCACCAAGAAGAAGTACACCATCGCCACCGTGGTGAAGGTCGACGGCATCGCCTGGTTCGACCGCATGCGCGAAGGCGTGAAGCAGTTCGCCGCCGACACCGGGCACGACACCTGGATGGTCGGGCCGAGCCAGGCCGATGCGGCGGCGCAGGTCCAGTTGGTGGAGAACCTGATCGCCCAGGGCGTGGACGCCATCACCATCGTCCCCTTCTCCGTCGAGGCGGTGGAGCCGGTGCTGAAGAAGGCGCGCGACCGCGGCATCGTGGTGATCGCGCACGAGGCCTCGAACATCCAGAACGCCGACTATGTGCTGGAAGCCTTCGACAACTTCGCCTACGGCGCCAAGCTGATGGAAGTGCTGGGCAAGGCGATGGGCGGCGAAGGCAAGTACGTCTGCACGGTCGGCAGCCTGACGTCGAAGTCGCAGAACGAGTGGATCGACGGCGCCATCGCCTATCAGAAGGAACATTTCCCGAAGATGCAGTTGGCGACCAACCGTCTGGAAACCTATGACGACGCCAACACCGACTACAACAAGCTGAAGGAAGTCCTGACCACCTATCCGGACCTGAAGGGCATCATCGGCGGTCCGATGCCGACCTCGGCCGGTGCCGGCCGTCTGATCGCCGAGCGCGGGCTGAAGGGCAAGCTGTCCTTCTCCGGCACGGGTCTGGTGTCGGTAGCCGGCCAATATCTGGCCCAGGGCGACATCCAGTACATCCAGTTCTGGGATCCGGCCGTCGCCGGCTATGCCATGAACATGTTGGCGGTGATGGCGCTGGACGGCAAGAAGGACCAGATCAAGGCCGGCCTCAACCTCGGCCTGCCCGGCTACACCGATCTGACCACCCCGAAGGGCGCGAAGCCGAACCTGCTCTACGGCCAAGGCTGGGTCGGCGTCACCAAGGACAACATGGACGCCTACAACTTCTGATGACCCGGGAGCGGGCGCCGATGGCCGGGAACGGCTGCCGGCGCCCGCCTCTTCATCCTTTCCTCGAACCGCCGGGCGGAAGACATGTCAGACGGTTTCATCGAACTCCGGAACATCCGGAAGGTGTTTTCCGGCGTCATCGCGCTGGACGCCATGTCGCTGGTCATCAGGCCGGGCGAGATCCATTGCCTGGCCGGAGAGAACGGGTCGGGCAAATCCACCGTCATCAAGATCATGTCCGGCGTCTACCAGCCGGACGGTGGCGAAATCCTGATCGATGGCAAGCCGGTGATAGGCATGACGCCGATCGACGCGATCGCCTGCGGCGTCCAGGTCATCTACCAGGACTTCTCGCTGTTCGGGAACCTGACCGTCGCCGAGAATCTGGCGATGAACGTCCATCTGGGCGAGAAGCGGCGCCTGATGAACTGGCGACGCACCCGCGCCATCGCCCGCGAGGCGGTCGACCGGCTGGGCGTCGAACTGGACCTGGATGCGGAGGTCGCCTCGCTGCCCACCGCCGGCAAGCAGTTGGTCGCCATCGCCCGCGCGCTGATGTCCGACGCCCGCCTGATCATCATGGACGAACCGACCACGGCCTTGACCCGCAAGGAGGTCGAGACGCTGTTCCGCATCGTCCGCGACATCCAGGCCCGCGGCATCTCCATCCTGTTCGTCAGCCACAAGATGCGCGAGATGCTGGAGATCAGCGAGCGCATCACCGTCATCCGCAATGGCCACAAGGTGGCGGAGGGACCGACCGGCGACTTCGACGAGGCGCTGATCACCCGCCACATGACCGGCGGCGACATCCTCAATGAACCCTATGTATGGACTCCGCCGCCCGGCACGCAGCCGGTGCCCCGACTGGAGGTCCGCGGCCTGACCGTGCCCGGCAAATGCGAGGATCTGAGCCTCGCCATCCGGCCGGGCGAGATCGTCGGACTGTCAGGCCTGCTGGGATCCGGCCGCACCGATCTGGCGCTGGCGCTGTTCGGCATGGTCCCCGGCCATAAGGGTGAAATCCTGATCGACGGCGTACCCGTGCGGCTACGCACGACCCAGGAGGCCATCGCCGCCGGCATCGCCTATGTGCCGGAGGACCGACTGACCGAAGGGCTGTTCCTGCCGCAGAGCATCAAGCGCAACATGCTCGCCACCTCCTATGAGCGGTTGGCACCAAAGCTGGTGATCGACCGCGACCGGGCGGAGGAGATGACGCAGGGCATGGTCCGCGCCATGCAGATCGCCACCCCCACCGCCGAGAAGCCGGTGATGGAGCTGTCGGGCGGCAACCAGCAGCGCGTGGTTCTGGCCCGCTGGCTGCTGACAGACGCCCGCGTGCTGATCCTGAACGGCCCGACGGTCGGCGTCGATGTCGGATCGAAGGCGGAAATCCACGCAAAGATCCGGGAATTGGCGCAGCATCACGGCCTCGCCGTCCTGATGATCTCCGACGACGTGCTGGAGCTGGTGCAGAACTGCAATCGCATCGTGCTGATGCATCGCGGGCGCTTCATCGACGATCTGCCCGCCGCCGACGTCACCGAAGAGACGGTCAGCGACCGGCTCAAGACCTTTACCTGAGGGGAGGAACCGATGGCCCTGCTCCGCCGGTCGGAAACGGTCATCGCGGGCATCCTGCTGCTCGCAATGGTCCTCATCGGCACGATCAATCCTGCCTTCTGGCAGCTCGACAATTTGTTCAGCCTGATGCGCAGCAACGTCATCATCGGCATCATGGCGATGGGCGTGCTGCTGGTGCTGATCTCGGGCGGCATCGACGTGTCGTTCCCGGCCTTCGCAGTCGCCGCCATGTATCTGACGATCAAGGGCATGCTGGCGCTGGGTTACAACGGCGTCGTCCTGCCACTGCTGGCGGCGACCGTCATGGGGCTGCTGTTCGGCGCGGTGAACGGCTTCTTCGTCTATAAATTCCGCATGATCCCGCTGATCGTGACGCTGGGCACCAGCGCCATGGTGCGCGGCTTCCTGCTGGGCGTCGTCGGCACCAGCATGATCAACATCAACAAGATGCCGACCGCGCTGATCGACTTCGCCCGCACCGAGGTGGTCAGCGTGACCAAGGCCGACGGCACCACCTATGGCCTGACGGCGATGGTGCTGATCTATCTGGGGCTGGCGGTCGTCATCCATCTGGTGCTGCGCTACACCATGATCGGCCGCAGCGCCTATGCGCTGGGCGGCGATCCGGAGGCGGCTCGCCGCGCCGGCTTCGATCTGCGCAAGACCATCTTCTTCATCTACTGCGCCGCTGGCGCGCTGGCCGGCTTCGCCGGGCTTCTGCACAGCGGCATGATCTGGCTGGCCAACCCGCGCGATTTCGTCGGTCTGGAACTGGACGTGATCGCCGCGGTGGTGCTGGGCGGGGCGTCGATCTTCGGCGGCCGGGGCAGCGTTCTCGGCACCATGCTCGGCGTCTTCATGCTGGTGATGGTCAAGAACAGCCTGATCATCATGAGAGTGGACACCACCTGGCAGCTCGTCGTCGTCGGGTCGATCGTCATCGTCGCGACCGCCCTGTCGGCCTGGCGCGACCGTCGCCGGATGGCGTGAGGAGGCGGGAGCATGAAGGCACAAATGAACATCCGCAGTCTGGTCAACCGCGACAACAACATCATCCAGCTGCTGGTGATGACGGTGCTGATCTTCGTCGTGATGACGGCGCTCAGCCCGGACAAGTTCCTGCGCTATTACAACTTCGAGTCCCTCACCTACATCTTCCCGGAGCTTGGCCTGCTCTCCATCGCGATGATGGTCGCCATGCTGACCGGCGGCATCGACCTGTCGGTGGTGGGTGTGGCCAACCTGTCGGGCATCCTTGCCGGCGTGCTGTTCCACAAGGTGGCGGGCGCCGCCGGAATCGCCGACACCGGCGTCATGACAGTCCTCCTGGGTGTGGTCATCGCGCTCGGGACCGGGCTGGTGGCGGGGACAGTCAACGGGCTGCTGATCACCCGGCTGGGCATCACGCCGATCCTGGCGACGCTAGGCACCGGACAGGTCTTCACCGGGCTTGCCATCGTGCTGACCGGCGGGCCGGCCATCGTCGGCTTTCCCACCGCCTGGGCCTTCCTCGGCAACGGCAAGATCCTGGGGCTGGCGACGCCCTTCGTGCTGTTCGCGGTGATCGCGGTCCTGATCGCCTTCCTGCTGAGCCGCACGGCACTCGGCATCAACCTGATGCTGATCGGCACCAACCCGAAGGCGGCGCTGTTCGCCGGGCTGAAGCGGGAGCGGATGGTGCTGTACAGCTACATGCTGACCGGCGTTCTGGCGTCGGTCGCCGGGATCATCCTGTCGGGACGAACCAACGCGGCGAAGTCGGATTACGGAACCTCCTACCTGCTGCAGGCGGTGCTGATCGCCGTGCTGGGCGGGACCAATCCGGCCGGCGGACGCGGGACGGTGCTGGGCATCACCATCGCGGTGGTGGCGCTGATGCTGCTGTCGAGCGGTTTCCAGATCCTGCGCTTCTCCAACCATCTGATCGACTTCATCTGGGGAGCGTTCCTGCTGCTGGTCATCGCCATCAACGCCTACAAGAACCGCACCCGCTAGACCGCTTCCCAGGGAGGACATCACATGAGCGTCCGAACCTCCATCCATTTCCGCAAAAGTTTCTTCGGCGAAGCGGAGCGCCCGGTCGCCGAGGCGCACGGCATGACCGCCAGCCTGTTCCGCTATGACAGCGGGATCGAGGCGGTGCGGCTGTCCAACCGGCGCGGGTATCTGGTGGTGCTGCCCTATTACGGCCAGATGGTGTGGGACGCCGTGTTCGACGGGGTCGACCTGACCATGACGAACATGTTCGACATGCCGCGCCCCGCCGCCGAGATCGTCGGCACCTATGGCTGCTTCGCCTTCCATTCCGGGCTGCTGCGCAACGGCTGCCCCGGTCCGCAGGACAGCCATCTTCTGCATGGCGAGATGCCCTGCGCCCCGATGGATGCCGCCGGGCTGGAGGTGGGGGAGGACGATGAAGGCCCCTACATGGCGGTGACCGGCCGGCGCGAGTATGTGATGGGCTTCGGCGCCCATTACGTCGCCCGCCCGCGCGTGGTGCTGCGCCCCGGCGCCGCCCTGTTCGACATCCGGATGGAGGTGGAGAACCTGTCGGGCGCGGCGATGGACCTGATGTATATGTGCCACGTCAATTTCGCCTTCGCCGAGGGCGCCCGCATCGTCCAGCCGGCTCCCTTCACGCCGGAGGCGACGGCGGTGCGAACGGTGGTGCCGGCCCATGTGCCGCGCAGCCCCGCCTATGACGCTCTGCTGGCCGACCTTGCCCGCGATCCGGCGGTGATGGAGGTGCTGGACGAGCCCGGGCGCTACGATCCGGAGCAGGTCTTCTACATCCGCGGCCTGCGCACCGACGAGGATGCCGGCACCGCGGTGATGATGCGGCGGCGCGAGGGCGACGCCTTCCATATCGCCTACAGCACGCGGGAGTTCCCCAAGACGGTGCGCTGGGTGCTGGTCAACAGCGACCAGAAGGTCTGCGCCTTCGCCCTGCCCTCCACCTGCGAACCGGAGGGATACAGTGCGGAGGCGATGAAGGGCAATGTCCAGACACTGGCGGGCGGCGAGACCCGGCGCTTTTCCGTGCGGCTGGGCTATCTGACCGCCGATGAGGCCGAAGCCGAGGAATGCGCCATCCGGGCGCTGTGACAAGGAGATACGAGGATGGGCAAGATCGCCGTGGTCGGCAGCAACATGGTCGACCTGATCACCTACACCGCCCGCATGCCCGGCCCCGGCGAGACCATCGAGGCGCCGCGCTTCGAGATGGGCTGCGGCGGCAAGGGCGCCAACCAGGCCATCGCCGCCGCCCGGCTGGGGGCGGAGGTGATGATGGTCACCAAGGTCGGCGACGACATCTTCGCCGACAACACCATCCGCAACTTCGAGGATTCCGGCATCGACACCCGTTACGTCGAGCGGGTGCCCGGCACCTCCAGCGGGGTCGCGCCCATCTTCGTCGAGCCGTCGGGCGAGAACAGCATCCTGATCATCAAGGGCGCCAATGCCCTGCTGTCGCCGGCCGACATCGACCGTGCCGCCAGCGATCTGAAGGGCTGCGACCTGATCGTCATGCAGCTGGAAGTCCCGCTGGAGACGATCTACCACACCATCGAGTTCGGCGCCCGCCACGGCATCGAAACCCTGCTGAACCCGGCCCCCGCACCCGCCGACCTCGACCCGAAACGGATCGGGCAGGTCACCTTCCTGGTACCGAACCAGACGGAGCTGGCGACCATCTCCGGACTGCCGGTCACGTCGGAAGCGGAGGCCGAGACTGCGGCGAAGTCGCTGATCGAGCGCGGCATCCGCACGGTGATCGTCACGCTGGGCGCCCGTGGGGCGCTGCTGGTGACGAAGGGCGAGGAGACGCGGCGGATAGAGCCGGTGCGGGTCACGCCGGTCGACACCACCGGGGCCGGCGACGCCTTCATCGGCAGCTTCGCGCGCTATTATGTGGAGAATCGCGACCTGGACGCCGCGCTGCACATGGCGGTGCGCTATGCCGCCGACAGCATCACCCGGCCGGGCACCCAGAAATCCTATGCCGGCCGCGAGGCGTTCGAGGCCTTCTGCGCCAGCCTGTAAGCATCGGAAAAAGGACATGCCATGACACGCGCCGTGATCGGAGTCGATGTGGGCACCGGCAGCGCCCGCGCCGGAATCTTCGACCTTGAGGGGCGCCGGCTGGCCGCTGCCTCCCGCCCGATCCGGATGTGGAAGCCCGATCCGGAATGGGCGGAGCAATCCTCCGACGACATCTGGGCCGCCGTCTGCGCCGCGGTGCAGGAGGCGCTTGCGGGCTGCGCCAAAAAGCCGGAGGTGGTCGGCATCGGCTTCGACGCCACCTGTTCGCTGGTGGTTCTGGACGCCGCCGGGCGGCCGGTGACGGTCGATCCGGAGGGCGACGATTCCCGCAACGTCATCGTCTGGATGGACCATCGCGCCATCGAGCAGACCGACCGTATCAATGCCGGCGATTATCAGGTGCTGCGCTATGTCGGCGGGCGGCTGTCGCCGGAGATGCAGACGCCCAAGCTGCTGTGGCTGAAGGAGGAGCTTCCGCAGAGCTGGAGCCGGGCCGCCCATTTCTTCGATCTGCCGGATTTCCTGACCTGGCGGGCGACCGGGTCGGCGCGGCGGTCGCTGTGCTCGCTGGTGTGCAAATGGACCTATCTGGGGCATGAGGGGCGGTGGGACGACGGCTATCTCCGCGCCATCGGGCTGGGCGATCTGGTGGATGAGGGGCATGCCCGCATCGGCACCGATGTCGGCGAGGTCGGCAGCGCCATCGCCGGCGGGCTGACGGCGGAGGCGGCGCGCGAGCTTGGGCTGACGCCGGGCATCGCGGTGGGCACCTCGCTGATCGACGCCCATGCCGGCGGGATCGGGGTGATCGGGGTGCCACTAGAGGCGTCGGGAGGCGTCGATTTCGACCGGCGGCTGGCGCTGATCGGCGGCACGTCGAGTTGCCATATGGTGATGAGCCCCGGTGCCCCGCGCTTCATCCCCGGCGTCTGGGGCCCCTATCATTCGGCCATGCTGCCGGGGCTTTGGCTGAACGAGGGCGGGCAGTCGGCGACCGGGGCGCTGATCGACCATGTGGTGCAGGGCCATCCCCGCCATGCCGATCTCGCCGCCGAGGCCCAGCGGCGCAGGACCACGGTCTACCAGTTGCTGAACGAGGAGCTGGCGGCACTGGCGGAGCGCAGCGGCGGGCCGGTGGCGATGCTGACCCGCGACCTGCATGTGCTGCCCGATTTCCACGGCAACCGCTCACCGCGGGCGGATGCCGGTTTGCGCGGTGCCATCAGCGGGCTTCGGCTGTCGGACGGGATGGAGGATCTGGCGCTGCTCTATCTGGCGACGGTGCAGGCGGTGGCCTATGGCACCCGGCACATCGTCGCGGCGATGAACGAGCGGGGCTATGCCATCGACACCATCCTCGCCTGCGGCGGCGGCACCAAGAATCCGGTGTTCCTGGAGGCCCATGCCGACGCCACCGGCTGCACCCTGGTCCTGCCGGAGGAGCCGGAAGCCGTGCTTCTGGGCGCCGCCGTGCTGGGCGCGGTGGCGGCGGGAGCCTTCACGGACATCGCCGCGGGCATGGCCGGGATGAGCCGCGCCGGCCGCAGCATCCGGCCGGCCGAGGGGCGGTTGCGGGAGTATCACGACGCCAAATACGCCGTGTTCCTGCGGATGCACGAGGATCAAATGGCTTACCGGGCGCTGATGGAGACTGCCCGGTAAAGCTCACATCACGCACTCGCAGGCGCCTTCCCGTTCCATCACCGGGGCCTTCTGTTTTTCGCACAGATCGCCCGGCAGCTCCTCGCCCTGGAGCAGGGGGCAGCGTTCGAACAGTTCGGCCAGCCAGTCGACGAAGACCCGCACCTTCGGCGACAGATGCCGGTTGTGCGGGTAGACGGCGGAGATCGGGATGCGCGGCGGCCGCCAGTCGCGCAGGATCTCGCGCAGGGCGCCGCTGCGCAGGTGCGGCAGCACCATGAAGCGGGCGGGCTGCAGGATGCCCTGCCCTTCCAGCCCGCAGGTGACATAGGCGTCGGCGTCGTTGACGGAGACGACGCCCTTCACGGCGACCTCCTCCACCGTGCCATCGCGCTGGAAGCAGAACTCCATGTTCCGCCCGGTGCGGTTGCTGAAATAATTCACCGCGATGTGGCGGTCCAGATCCTCGATGGTCTTCGGCTCGCCATGCTCGGCGAGATAGGCCGGGGTGGCGCAGGTGATCTGCTGCATGGCGCCGATGCGCCGCGCCAGCAGGCTGGAATCCGCCAACTCGCCGATGCGGACCACGCAATCGACCCCTTCCTGCACCAGATCGATGGGACGGTCGCCCAAACCCAGCATCAGTTCGATATCCGGGTATTTGGCGTGGAATTCGTGGATCGACGGGATGATGACCAGCCGGCCGATCGACCCCGGCATGTCCACCCGCAACCGGCCGCGCGGCGTCTTGCGCGCGCTGGTGAAGGTGGATTCGATCTCGTCGATTTCCGACAGGATGCGGGTCGCGCCCTCCAGATAGGCGGCACCGTCCAGCGTCAGGCTGAGCTTTCGCGTGGTGCGCTGGAGCAGGCGCACGCCCAGCGCCGCCTCCAGATTCTGGACCGTCGTCGTCACCGAGGCGCGCGGCAGCCCCAACGTTTCCGCCGCCTTGGTGAAGCTGTTCGCTTCGACCACCCGGATGAAGACGCGCATCGCATGCAGCTTGTCCATACGGATCCCGTCCTTTCCAACCACGGCCCCTGCCGAGCGCGGAGAGTTTCCGCCGAAGATACGCGAATAGCAACCGGCAGACTCCCCTCTCCCCCCGGGGAGAGGGAGATAGGCGCTGAAAAGGGGACGGTGGGATGGAACAGCGTGGAACAGGTTCCGCCGGATGTTCCATCTAGCGGCGGCGGGAGAAGGCGCCGGCACCGCGGCGGGGCACCGGGCCGGGGTTGAGGTTGGGATAGGGCTCGTACTGGTTGACGGTGAAGGGGAAGACGCCCTTCGGGCCTTCGGACTCCGGGCGGGCCAGGATGGCGGCGACCATCTCGGGATCGGGCGGCGTGCGCTCGCGCAGGTCTCCGGGGAGGTCGTCGTCGAGTTCGGGGACGGTGACGGCGGGCGGGTCCTCAGGGCTGGGGGCGGGCCTGGCAGTGGATTTGCCGGCCAGAGCGTCCAGGCCGGCGAACAGGCCGAGACGCTCGGCCAGCCAGCGGACGGTGGAGGGATCGCCGGCGGCGACCAGACGTTCGATCTGCTCCGCCACCAGGGCGCGGAGAGACGACAGGCGGAGTTCGGCCTCGCGGTTCAGCGCCTGACGCTCCCACCAGACCCTGTGACGGAAATCCTTGGAACCGTAATAGGCACGCCAGAGAGTCGTCCGGCTGCAGCCGATGGCGCGGGAGACCTGGAGGAAGCTGTTGCCGCGGGCCAGCATGCCGGCGGCCATGATCCACTGTTCCTCGTGGAATTGCGAGCCGGGGACCAACGAGCCTTCCGACGGCACCGGCGGTTCCTCGGCCCAGCGGGGGAAACGGTCTTCGGCAAGGGTACGGCTGTCGAGGGGCATGGTTTCTCTCCGCAGGCTGGTGAGACTTTGCGGAGAGGTTATGGGACTTTAGTCCTCTTGTGGCGGGTTTTTTGAAAAACCGGGACTTGCCGGTGATGGTCGTCACCGGCAATGCCGAGAAGGCGCGATCCCAGGGTTTCGCCGTCAGTGCAGCGTGGTGGCCGCCGGCTGGGACGCCGTACGGGAAGCCTCGCCCGCACGGCCGATGCCGAGCAGCTGGTAGAGGCCGATCGCCGCGATGGTCGCGGTGCCGATGCCGCCGATGGAGAAGCCGCCGGTGGAAATGGTGAAGTTGCCGGCGCCGAGCACCAGCGTCACGCCGACGGTGATGAGGTTGCGCGGATCGGAGAAGTCGACGCGGTTGTCGACCCACAGCCGCACCATCGCCGCGGCGATCAGGCCGAAGACGACGGTCGCCAGCCCGCCCAGAACCGGCGCCGGAATCGTCCGCAGCAGGGCGCCGAACTTCGGCGAGAAGCCCAGCAGGATGGCGGCGATGGCGGCGACGACGAAGATCAGGGTGGAGAAGACGCGGGTGACCGCCATCACGCCCATGTTCTCGACATAGGTGGTGACGCCGGTGCCGCCGCCGCTGCCCGAGACGATGGTGGCGATGCCGTCGCCGATGAAGCCGCGGCCGATGAAGCGGTCGAGGTTGCGCCCGGTCATGGCGCCGATGGCCTTGATGTGGCCGAGATTCTCGGCGACCAGGATGAAGGCGATGGGGGCCACCAGGGCCATGGCGCCGGCATCGAAGGTCGGCGAGCGGAAGGCCGGCATGCCGAACCAGGGGGCGGTGCTCAGCTCCGCGAAGCTGACCGGCGGCAGCAGGCCGAAGCCGTTGGCGAGGATGAGATAGAAGGCATAGCCGGCGGCGATGCCGGCGAGGATCGAGAGCCGCCGGATGGCGAGCGGCGCATAGACCGCGATGACGGCGGTGGCGACCAGCGTGAAGAGGGCGACCAGGGTGTGGGGGCCGCTGCCCTCGATGCCCTTGACGGCGACCGGGGACAGGTTGAGGCCGATGGCGGCACCCACGGCGCCGGTCACCGCCGGCGGCATCAGCCGCTCGATCCAGCCGGTGCCGGTGCTGCTCACCAGCAGACCGATCAGGACATAGAGCACGCCGGCCGCGATGATGCCGCCCAGCGCCGGCCCGATGTTCGGGTTGGGACCCTGGCCGGTATAGCCGGTGACCGCGATCACCACGGCGATGAAGGAGAAGGAGGAGCCGAGATAGCTCGGCACCCGCCCGGCGGTGAGCACGAGGAACAGCAGCGTGCCGATGCCGGAAAACAGCACCGCGAGGTTCGGATCGAACCCCATCAGCAGCGGCCCGAGGATGGTCGAGCCGGACATGGCGACAAGATGCTGGATGCCGAGCGTCAGCGTCGAGCCCCAGGGAAGGCGCTCGTCCGGCTGGACGACGGAGCCGGTCGCAAGCGACCAACGCGGGAAGTAATCTGCCATGAAGGTTCTGTCCGAAGATGGGTGGAACGGCGCTGTTGCCGGGGGGTGAATGGGCGATACCCAGCCAGAAAAAATTGATCGGGCGATTAACTTTGACGGGCGGGACGCCTTCGTTGTGGGAACGACGGCTGCTTTTTGGCCCCGTCGATGCCGTTGCGCCACATTTTTGTGCGGAAGGGGGTGGTTTGGTTGGAAGCGGGCCTTCGATTTCTGGCGGATGCCGGAACCCAGGGCAATCGCGATCCTATACAAGGGGACACGTCATTCCCGCGAGAGCGGAAATCCAGGAGTTTCAGCCGCTTCGCACGAACGTTTCCCGGATCCCCGCCTTCACCGGGATGACGAAAGTCCTGTTATAGGAACCTAAATTTTATATGCGATTGCCCTCCGCCGGGACTGAACGGGGCGGAACGGCGGCATCCACGAGCGCATAAAGACTCTTCAACGGACGCCCCAGCGCAGGCGACCGGCCCGAATTGTTGCTGGATGCCACCGACATGACCAGCGCGGTGGTGATGAATCGCGATGGCCAGCCTGAGGCGCCGATTTAACATCGAACCATCGGAGGCTTGGCCCCCGCCTGGCTATAGGAAGCGGTAGGCAGTCACGAACGACCCGGCAGGCAGCACGCCGATCTCGGTCCCCACCGGCGTGGAAAGCGCCACCCGAGTGAGTTCCTCAATCGGTTCGTGTGCCCCGGTGTCCGTCGAGCGCTTGTACGGATCCCACATGAAACAACCCCTGGGATCGGGTATCCCCCCCTGGCAGTCGCGGCCCCCGTCCGTGGTGATCTGCACCCGGTTGTTCAGCCGGATGCGCAGGTCGTCCATGAGCAGGAAGACGGACTGCCTAGGGGCCCTTTGGGCATCGCTCAATTTTCTTCCTGACCGCCGGCGGACAACGGCTCTTTGACAACGTCTCCCGTCTCGATATCAATGATCTGCACTTCGTTGTAGGTGCCTTGTTGGCGGAGTTCGTTGGCCTTCTTAAGCGCACCTTCGAGGGTGTCCCGCTTCAGGCCCAAAACGCCAACTTGAGAACTCCCAGTGATGTGATAGCGCATTCCCGCATCCTCCACCGTTGTGCTTTCCGTTAAGCATATAGGAACGTGCAGCCGGATGCGAACGCCCTTCGCGTCAGGACGGCACCTCGCCCGAATAGCCCATCCCCCACAAACAGCCACCGCCACCCCTCCCCGATTGTTCGTCCCGGCTGAATTCTGTTCCCAGCCGCAGCGGCTTTATCCCACCCGGACGCTTGCACATTATTGCTCTTGCCGCATTGCAGGAGGGGCGCCAGGGCGCCGGATCGGGATGGAACGTTCACGCACGTCGCTGAGGGTGGAGGGCCGCGAGGTCCCGCTGTGCCTGTATCGGCCGGCGGTTTCCGGGCGGCTGCCGGGCGTGCTGTATTTTCACGGCGGCGGCTTCACCTCCGGGTCGGTCGAGGATGTCGAGGTGCCGGCAATGGCGCTGGCGGAGAGCATTCCGGCGCTGGTGGTGGCGGTCGGCTATGCGCTGGCCCCCGCCCATCCCTTTCCCGCCGCGGTGGAGGATGCCCATGCCGCAGCCCTCTGGCTGGCGGAGCGGGCCGGGCCGCTGGGCATCGCCGGGCATGATGCCGGCGGGCATGTCGCGGTGTCGCTCACCCTGCTCGCCCGCGACCGCGGCGGGCCGGAGATCGCGGCGCAGGCGCTGCTCGGGCCGATGCTCGATCCGAGTTTGACGCGGGTCGGCGATGGAGAGGGCAGCGTGACGGACTGTGCGCGCTGTTACCGCGCCTATCTGCCGGAGGCGGCGCTGCGGCTGCATCCCTATGCGGCGCCCCTGGAATCGCGCCGGCTCGGCCGGCTGCCGCCGATCCTGATCGCCACGGCGCAGAACGACGTGCTGCGGCCGGAGGCGGAAAGCTATGCCGCCCGGCTGATCGACGCCGGCGTGCCGACCGAGGTCACCCGCTTTGCCGGCGTTACCCATGCCGGCCTCGCCCAACACGCGCCGGCGCTGGCCGCCGCCGCCGATTTCTTCCGGCGCCGCCTGACCGGCGCCCATCCCGACACTTCGAGCCACAGGTAAAACCCATGTCCCGCAAGACACTTTCCCTATTGATCGCGGCCGGCGTTTCCGTGGCGGCACTGACCGGCGCCGTCACTCTGCGCAGCCCGGCCGAGGCGCAAACAGCATCCGAGACTCCCGCCCCGCCGCCGGCCGAGGTGGATGTCGCCACCGTGCTGGCCCGGCCGGTGACGGATTGGCAGTCCTATTCCGGCCGGCTGGAGGCGGTGGACCGGGTGGATATCCGGCCGCAGGTTCCCGGCACCATCGTCGCCGTGCATTTCCGCAACGGCGCGCTGGTGAGGAAGGGCGACGTGCTGTTCACCATCGACCCCCGCCCCTATGAGGCGGAGGTGGCGCGGGCCGAGGCGCAGGTCGCCGCGGCGCAGGCGCGAGTGCGGCTGACCGCAGCCGACCTCGACCGCGCGCAGAAGCTGGTGCGCGACGACACCATCTCGCGCAGCACCATGGACCAGAAGGACAATGCCGCCCGCGAGGCGACCGCCAATTTGAAGGCGGCGCAGGCGGCGCTGGAGATTGCGCGGCTCAATCTCGGCTACACGCGGGTGACGGCGCCGGTTTCGGGCCGGGTGTCGCGGGCGGAACGGACGGTCGGCAATGTGGTGGCCGCCGGGGCCGCCGCGGAGCCGCTGACGACTCTGGTGTCGGAATCGCCGATCTACGCCTCCTTCGACGTCGATGAGCAGACCTATCTGCGCCACATCGCGCCGATGAAGGATTCAGGCACGATCCCGGTCCGGCTCGGCCTTGCCAACGAGGAGGATTACTCGCGCGACGGCATGGTGGAGTATGTGGACAACCGGCTGGACAGCGTGTCCGGCACCATCCGCGTGCGTGCCCGCTTCGACAATGACGACGGCGTGCTGGTGCCGGGGCTCTATGCGCGGGTGAAGGTGGGGGGCACCAAGCCCTATGACGCGCTGCTGGTCGATGACCGCGCCATCGGCACCGACCAGGACAAGAAGTTCGTCCTGGTGGTGACGCAGGAGAACAAGGTGGAGTACCGGCCGGTGAAGCTCGGCGCGCTGCAGAACGGGCTGCGCGTGGTGACCGACGGGCTGGCGGCCGGCGAGCGCGTGGTCGTCAACGGCACCCAGCACGCCCGGCCGGGCATGGCGGTCACGCCGAAGATGGTCGCCATGGGGACTGAGAAGACCCAGACGGCGGCGCGGTAAGACACAACAGGGGCATGCGCGTTGGCTGGCCCTCCTCGCCTGATGCGGGGAGGGATGGGGAGCGTGCAGCCTGGGAGACCCCAGATGAACATCTCGAAATTCTTCATCGACAGGCCGATCTTTGCCGGCGTGCTGTCGGTGGCTCTGTTCCTGGCGGGGGCCATCGCGGTCTTCCGCCTGCCGATTTCCGAATATCCGGAGGTGGTGCCGCCGTCCGTCGTGGTGCGCGCGCAATTCCCCGGCGCCAACCCCAAGGTGATCGCCGAGACCGTCGCCTCCCCGCTGGAGGAGCAGATCAACGGCGTCGAAGGCATGCTCTATATGCAGTCGCAGGCGAACAGCGACGGCAATCTGGCGCTGACGGTGACCTTCAAGCTGGGCACCGATCCGGACAAGGCGCAGCAGCTGGTGCAGAACCGCGTGGCCCAGGCGATGCCGCGGCTGCCGTCGGACGTGCAGCGGCTGGGCGTCGCCACGGTGAAAAGCTCGCCGACGCTGACCATGGTCGTGCATCTGCTGTCGCCCAACGACCGCTATGACATGACGTACCTGCGCAACTACGCGGTGCTGAACGTCAAGGACCGGCTGAGCCGCATCCAGGGCGTCGGCGAGGTGCAGGTCTGGGGGGCCGGCGATTATGCGATGCGGGTGTGGCTCGACCCCGGCAAGGTGGCGCAGCGCGGGCTGACCGCCACCGACGTGGTCAATGCCATCCGCGAGCAGAATGTGCAGGTGGCGGCCGGCGTGATCGGCGCGTCGCCGTCCCTGCCCGACGTGCCGATGCAGCTGTCGATCAACGCGCGGGGCCGGTTGAAGACCGCCGACGAGTTCGGCGACATCGTGCTGAAGACCGGCGAGGATGGCGGCGTCACCCGCCTGCGCGACGTGGCGCGGGTGGAGCTGGCGGCGGCGCAGTATGGCCTGCGCTCCTTGCTCGACAACAAGCCGGCGGTGGCGATGGCCATCACCCAGACGCCGGACGCCAACGCGCTCGCCATCTCCGACGAGGTGCGCAGTGTGATGGCGGAGCTGAAGGCCGACATGCCGGAGGGGGTGGACTACTCCATCGTTTACGACCCGACGCAGTTCGTCCGCTCCTCCATCGAGGCGGTGGTGCACACGCTGCTGGAGGCGGTGGCGCTGGTGGTGCTGGTGGTGATCGTCTTCCTGCAGACCTGGCGGGCGTCGATCATTCCGCTGCTGGCGGTGCCGATCTCCATCGTCGGAACCTTCTCGCTGCTGCTGGCCTTCGGCTTTTCGATCAACGCGCTGTCGCTGTTCGGCATGGTGCTGGCCATCGGCATCGTCGTGGACGACGCCATCGTCGTGGTCGAGAATGTGGAGCGCAACATCGCGTCCGGCCTGTCGGCCCGCGACGCCACCATCCGCGCCATGCAGGAGGTCAGCGGGCCGATCATCGCCATCGCGCTGACGCTGGTCGCCGTCTTCGTGCCGCTGGCGGCGATGACCGGCCTGACCGGCGAGTTCTACAAGCAGTTCGCGATGACCATCGCGATCTCCACCGTGATTTCCGCCTTCAACTCGCTGACCCTGTCGCCGGCGCTGGCGGCGGTGCTGCTGCGCGGGCATGACCAGCCGCAGGACTGGCTGACCCGCGCGATGAACCGGGTGTTCGGCGGTTTCTTCCGGCTGTTCAACCGGGTGTTCCACACGGCATCGGACGGCTATGGCCGCGGCGTCGGCGGGGTGATGCGGCGCAAGGGCGTGATGCTGGCGGTCTATGCGCTGCTGATCGGCGCCACGGTGCTGCTGGGCCGCACGGTGCCGTCGGGCTTCGTGCCGATGCAGGACAAGGAGTATCTGATCAGCTTCGCGCAGCTTCCCAACGGCGCGTCGCTCGACCGCACCGAGGCGGTGATCCGCGAGATGACCGACATCGCGCTGAAGCGCCCCGGCGTGCAGAGCGCGGTGGCCTTTCCGGGGCTGTCGGTGAACGGCTTCACCAACAGCTCCAGCGCCGGCATCGTCTTCGTCACGCTGAAGCCCTTTGCCGAACGCCACGATCCGTCGCTGTCGGCCGGGGCCATCGCCATGGATCTGCAGCAGCGCTATGCCGGGCTGAAGGAGGCCTTCGTCGCCATCTTCCCGCCGCCGCCGGTGATGGGTCTGGGGCAGCTCGGCGGCTTCAAGATGCAGCTGGAGGACCGTGGGAACCTGGGATACGAGGCGCTGAGCGATGCGGTGAACGCCTTCGTCAAGCGGGCGGCGCAGACGCCGGAGCTGGGGCCGACCTTCTCCGCCTATCAGATCAACGTGCCGCAGTTGGACGTCGATCTCGACCGGGTGAAGGCCAAGCAGCTGGGCGTCAATGTCGCCGAGGTGTTCGACACCATGCAGATCTATCTGGGGTCGTTGTACGTCAATGACTTCAACGCCTTCGGCCGCGTCTATCAGGTGCGGGTGCAGGCCGACGCGCCGTTCCGCGATCATGCCGACGACATCGGGATGCTGAAGACCCGCAACGCGGCGGGGACCATGGTGCCGCTGTCGTCGCTGGTGACGGTGCAGCCCGGCTATGGGCCCGAGATGGTGGTGCGCTACAACGGCTTCACCGCCGCCGACGTCAATGGCGGGCCGGCGCCGGGCTATTCGTCGGGACAGGCGGAAGCGGCGGCGGAGCGCATCGCGGCGGAGGTGCTGCCGCGCGGCGTCAAGCTGGAATGGACCGACCTGACCTATCAGAAGATCCTGGTCGGCAATGCGGGCTTGTGGGTCTTCCCGATCAGCGTGCTGCTGGTGTTCCTGGTGCTGGCGGCCCAGTACGAAAGCCTGACCCTGCCGCTCGCCATCCTGCTGATCGTCCCGATGAGCGTGCTGTCGGCGCTGTTCGGGGTGTGGCTGACCGGCGGAGACAACAACATCTTCACGCAGATCGGCTTCATGGTGCTGGTCGGTCTGTCGGCGAAGAACGCCATCCTGATCGTGGAGTTCGCGCGGGAGCTGGAGCATGAGGGGCGCAGCGTGGTGCAGGCCGCCATCGAGGCGAGCCGGCTGCGGCTGCGGCCGATCCTGATGACCTCCATCGCCTTCATCATGGGCGTGGTGCCGCTGGTCACCTCCACCGGGGCCGGCGCCGAGATGCGGCACGCCATGGGTGTGGCGGTGTTCGCCGGCATGATCGGCGTGACGCTGTTCGGTCTGGTGCTGACCCCGGTGTTCTACGTGCTGCTGCGCAAGCTGGCCGGGGCGGAGCGTCGGGTGGAAGCGCCGGCGGAAGGCGGGGTGCAGCCGGCGGAGTGGAAGATGGGCTGAATAACAAGGGATTGAATAACGAGGGCGGGGGGGGCGCGAAAAGGGCCGCCCCCCCCTGATTAATTAAACGGGCCCACTGTTTTTGGGGGGGTTTGGGCGGACGGAAACTGCCCCCCCCGGGGTGGCC
>CBIHQY010000016.1:0-112486 GCA_966212305.1 uncultured Azospirillum sp. | reverse complement strand
GGTCGACAGTCATGTTTCTCGGGATCGACATCGGCACGTCCAGCGTCAAGGCGGTGCTGACCGACGCCGACGGAGCCGTCGCCGGCAGCGCGTCCCGCCCCTGCACCGTCTCCCGCCCGCATCCGCTTTGGTCGGAACAGGAGCCGGAGGATTGGGTCGCCGCCGCCATTGCCGCGGTGGACGAACTGGCCGAACGCCAACCGGCGGATCTCGCCGCCGTGATCGGCATCGGCTTCTCCGGCCAGATGCATGGCGCCGTCCTGCTGGGCGCCGACAACCGGGTGCTGCGCCCGGCCATCCTGTGGAACGACGGCCGTTCCCACCGCCAGTGCGCAACGCTGGAGGAAATCCTCCCGACTCTCCGTTCCATCAGCGGCAACATCGCCATGCCCGGCTTCACCGCACCCAAACTGCTGTGGGTGGCGGAGGAGGAGCCGGACATCTTCGCCGCCCTCGCCAAGGTCCTGCTGCCCAAGGCCTATGTGCGCTGGCGCCTGACCGGCGCGATGGTGGAGGAGATGTCGGACGCCTCCGGCACGCTGTGGCTGGACGTGGCGCGGCGCGACTGGTCGGACGACCTGCTCGCCGCCACCGGCATGACCCGCGCCCATATGCCGAATCTGGCCGAAGGCTCCGACGCCGTCGCCCGGCTGTCGCCCGATCTCGCCCGCCGCTGGGGCATGCCCACGCCGCCGGTGGTGGCGGGCGGGGCGGGGGATTGCGCCGCCAGCGCAATCGGCCTCGGCGCCATCACGCCCGGCGACGGTTTCCTCAGCCTCGGCACCTCCGGCGTGGTGTGGCGGACGACCGACCGGTTCCTGCCCAACCCGGCGATGGCGGTCCATGCCTTCTGCCACGCGCTGCCCGGCGTCTGGCACCAGATGGGCGTCATGCTGTCGTCGGCCGCCTCGCTGGCCTGGGCCGCCTCCACCCTCGGCACGCCGGAGGCGGAGCTGCTGGCCCCGCTCGGCGATACCGTCGATGGCCCCTCGCCGATCGCCTTCCTGCCCTACCTGTCGGGCGAGCGCACCCCGCACAACGACGCCACCGTGCGCGGCCTGTTCGCCGGCCTGTCGGCGGAGACCGGCCGGAACGCCATGGTGCAGGCGGTCCTCGAAGGCGTCGCCTTCGCCTCCCGCGACAACCTCGTTGCGCTGGGGGCGGGCGCCCCGACGGTCTTCGACCTCGCCGGCGGCGGTTCCCGCTCCCGGTTGTGGGCGCGCATCTGCGCCGACGCGATCGGCGTCACCATCCACCGCATCGAGGATGGCGAGGTCGGTGCCGCGCTGGGCGCCGCCCATCTCGGCCGCATGGCGGCGACCGGGGAATCCCCCGCCACCGTCTGCCGCAAGCCCCGCCGCCTTGAAACCTTCACCCCCGATCCGGCCCGTGCCGAGGCGTACAGCCAGGCTTGGCTGCGCTGGCGCCGGCTCTACCCCCTTGCCAAGGAGTTCGCGTCTTGAGCACCGCCTCTTTCTTCGGCGACCTGTCCCCGGTGGCCTATCGCGGACCGGACAGCCGCGACCCGCTGTCCTACCGCTGGTACGACAAGGACCGCGTGGTGCTGGGTAAGCGGATGGAGGACCATCTGCGGCTGGCCGCCTGCTACTGGCACAGCTTCTGCTGGCCGGGCGGCGACCCCTTCGGCGGCGAGACCTTCCAGCGCCCGTGGATGCGCCCCGGCCTTGACCCGATGCAGGCCGCGCGCGCCAAGGCCGATGTCGCCTTCGAGATGTTCCGCCTGCTCGACATCCCCTTCTTCTGCTTCCACGACCTCGACGCCGCGCCGGAAGGCGCCACGCTGGCCGAGAGCACAGACAACCTGAAGGCCATCACCGAGCTGTTCGCGGCGAAGATGGAGACCGCCAAGGTCCGGCTGCTGTGGGGCACCGCCAACCTGTTCTCGCACCGCCGCTACATGGCCGGCGCCGCGACCAACCCCGACCCCGACGTCTTCCTCTATGCCTGCGGGCAGGTGCGTGCGGCGCTGGAGGCCACCCATGCGCTGGGCGGCGCCAACTACGTCATGTGGGGCGGTCGCGAGGGCTATGAGACGCTGCTGAACACCGACCTGAAGCGCGAGCTGGACCAGATGGGCCGCTTCCTGGCGATGGTGGTGGAGCACAAGCACAGGATCGGCTTCGACGGCCCGATCCTGATCGAACCGAAGCCGCGCGAGCCGACCAAGCACCAGTACGACTTCGACGTCGCCACCGTCTACGGCTTCCTGGAGCGTTACGACCTGCTGTCCGACGTGCGGGTGAACATCGAACAGAACCACGCCATCCTCGCCGGCCACAGCTTCCAGCATGAGGTGGCGCTGGCGCTGGCGCTGGGCATCTTCGGTTCGCTCGACATGAACCGGGGCGACGCGCTGCTGGGCTGGGACACCGACCAGTTCGCCAACGACATCGGCGAGCTGACGGTCGTCATGCACGACATCCTGAAGGGCGGCGGCTTCACCACCGGCGGCCTGAACTTCGACGCGAAGATCCGCCGCCAGTCGCTCGACCCCGCCGACCTGCTGCACGGCCACATCGGCGGCATCGACACCTGCGCCCGCGCCCTGCTGCAGGCCGCGCAGATGCTGGAGGACGGCGCCCTGACCAAGCCGCTGGCCGAGCGCTACGCCGGCTGGGACAGCGCGGAAGCCCAAGCGATCCTGTCCGGCAAGCGCGACCTCGCCACGCTGGCCGACCGCGCGCTGACCGGCGGCATCAACCCCCAGCCGCGTTCCGGCCGTCAGGAGTATCTGGAAAACATCGTCAACCGGTACGTCTGAACGGAAACGCGTCCAACAATCCCCGAAACCAAGTCCCCTCTCCCCCCCGGGGAGAGGGTTAGGGTGAGGGGGTCGCGCGACGAGGATTTTCAAGCATCGCGCACTCCGCGTTCCCCACTGAATCCACCCTTTGCCTCCCCCTCACCCCGACCCTCTCCCCGGGGGGGGAGAGGGGGAGCTCTCGTCCATCAACAAGGCCGCCGCCCCAGGACGGCCATACAGGGAGGAAACACGATGAAGCACCGCCTCACCGCCACCATGGCCGGCCTGTTCCTGACGATTGCCACCACCATGACCGCCACCGCCGCGCTCGCCGCCGGCACCACCGTCGGCGTCTCCTGGTCCAACTTCCAGGAGGAGCGCTGGAAGACCGACGAGGCCGCGATCAAGGCCGTCATCGAGAAGGCCGGCGGCAAATACCTGTCGGCCGACGCCCAGTCCTCGCCGGCCAAGCAGCTCTCCGACATCGAATCGCTGATTTCGCGCGGCGCCCAGGCGCTGATCATCCTGGCGCAGGACAGCGACGCCATCCGCCCGGCGGTGGAAAAGGCCGCGGCCGAAGGCATCCCGGTCGTCGGCTATGACCGGCTGATCGAAATCCCGTCCGCCTTCTACATCACCTTCGACAACAAGGAGGTCGGCCGGCTCCAGGCGCGCAGCGTCTTCGCGCTGAAGCCCAAGGGCAACTACGCCTTCATCAAGGGCAGCTCGACCGATCCCAACGCCGACTTCCTGTTCGCCGGCCAGATGGAGGTGCTGAAATCCGCCATCGACCGCGGCGACGTGAAGAATGTCGGCGAGGCCTACACCGACAAGTGGCTGCCGGCCATCGCCCAGCAGAACATGGAACAGATCCTGACCAAGACCAACAACAAGGTCGACGCCGTGGTCGCCTCCAACGACGGCACGGCGGGCGGTGCAGTGGCCGCGCTGGCGGCGCAGGGCTTGGCCGGGACCGTGCCGGTGTCGGGACAGGACGGCGACAAGGCGGCGCTGAACCGCATCGCGCTCGGCACCCAGACGGTCTCGGTGTGGAAGGACGCCCGTGAACTCGGCCGCCGCGCCGCGGAGATCGCCATGGAGCTGGCCGGCGGCAAGAAGATGACCGACATCGCCGGCGCCACCAGCTTCGACGGCGGCCCGAAGAAGCAGAAGATGACCTCCCTGTTCCTCACCCCCATCGCCATCACCAAGGACAATCTGGGGCAGGTGATCGACGCCGGCTGGGTGACCAAGGACGTGGTGTGCCAGGGCGTGAAGCCCGGCAGCGTCAAGGCCTGCAACTGATGGCGGAGCCGTCCACCACCCTGTCCCCGGCATCCTCCTCTTCGGGGACGCCGGCCGGACGGCGGGCCGGCATCGGCGACGCCCTGTGCGCGCTGGAGCTGGACACCCGCATGGTCGGGATGATCGGAGCGCTCGCCGTCGTCTGGATCGGCTTCGACATCCTGACCGGCGGCGCCTTCCTGACCCCGCGCAACCTGTGGAACCTGTCGGTGCAGACCGCGTCCGTCGCCGTGATGGCGACGGGCATGGTGCTGGTCATCGTCACCCGCAACATCGACCTGTCGGTGGGGTCCATCCTGGGCTTCACCGGCATGGTGGTCGGCGTGCTCCAGGCCCGCATCCTGCCGGAGATCTGGGGCTTCGACCATCCGCTGACCTGGGTGGTGGCGGTGCTGGCGGCGATTGCCGTCGGCGGGGCGGTGGGGGCGCTGCAGGGCGCCGTCATCGCCTATCTCGGCGTGTCGTCCTTCATCGTCACGCTGGGCGGGCTGCTGGTCTGGCGCGGTGCCGCATGGTGGGTGACGACCGGCCAGACGGTGGCGCCGATGGACGGGCTGTTCAAGCGGCTGGGCGGCGGCTTCGACGGCGCCATCGGCGCCGGCCCCAGCTGGGCGGTCGGCATCGCCGCCATCCTGTTGTCGGTCGCCGCCATCCTGGTGACGCGGCGGCGCCGGGCCGGCTTCGGCTTCCCCGTTCGGCCGCTGTGGGCGGAAGGGGTGGTGATCCTGCTGGTCGCCGCCGCCATCACCGGCGCCGTGATGGTGGTCAACGCCTATCCCCTGCCCATGCCGGTGGTGCGCCGGATGATGGAAGCGCAGGGCCTTGCCACCGACGGCACCTTGCCGGTCGTCGCCCACGGCTTCGCCATCCCGGTGCTGATCGCGCTGGCGGTGGGGGTGGGGGTGACCTTCCTGTCGCGGCGCACCCGCTTCGGCCGCTATGTCTTCGCGCTTGGCGGCAACCCGGAGGCGGCGGAGCTGTCGGGCATCAACACCAAACGGGTCCTGGTGATGGTGTTCGGGCTGATGGGGGCGCTGTGCGGCCTGTCCGCCTGCATCGCCACCGCCCGGCTGAACGCCGCCACCAACGCCAACGGCACGCTGGACGAGCTGTATGTCATCGCCGCGGCGATCATCGGCGGCACCTCGATGGCCGGCGGCGTCGGCACCATCCTCGGCGCGATGCTCGGCGCCATGGTGATGCAGTCCTTGCAGTCCGGCATGGTGCTGCTGGGGGTGGACGCGCCGATGCAGAACATCGTCGTCGGCGTCGTGCTGGTCGCCGCGGTCTATATCGACACGCTCTATCGCAGGGGGATGAAATGACCGGCCTTGCCATAGCGGAACCCCAGGCCACGACACGCCCGCTGGTGGAGATGCGCGACGTCTCCATCGCCTTCGGCGGCATCAAGGCGGTGGACGGCGTCAGCATCGACCTTTATCCCGGCGAGGTGGTCGGGCTGCTCGGCCACAACGGCGCCGGCAAATCGACGCTCATCAAGATCCTGTCCGGCGCCTATGCCGCCGACCATGGCGAGATCCGGGTGAACGGCGAGCCGGTCCAGATCGCCAGCCCGCGTGACGCCAAGCGCTGCGGCATCGAGACGATCTACCAGACCCTCGCGCTGGCCGACAATGTGGACGCCGCCGCCAACATCTTCCTCGGCCGCGAGAAGCTGACCCCCTGGGGCACGCTTGACGACCACGCGATGGAGGCGGAGGCCCGCAAGGTGATGGGCCGCCTGAACCCGCATTTCCGCCGCTTCAAGGAACCGGTGAAGGCGCTGTCCGGCGGCCAGCGCCAGTCGGTCGCCATCGCCCGCGCCATCCATTTCGACGCCCGCGTCCTCATCATGGACGAACCGACCGCCGCATTGGGTCCCGCCGAAACCCAGCAGGTGGGAGAGCTGGTGAAGCAGCTGAAGCAGGAGGGCATCGGCATCTTCCTGATCTCCCACGACATCCACGACGTGTTCGATCTGGCCGACCGCATTCATGTGATGAAGAACGGCAAGCTGGTCGGCACCGCCCGCGTCGCCGACGTGACGAAGGACGAGGTGCTGGGCATGATCATCCTCGGCAAATGCCCGCCGGGCGCGGTTCCGGGACCGGGGGCGGCGGGCTGATCCCCAGGCGCCGGCGCGCTGCCCTCTATTGCGGCGACCGCGCCTGCCACAGCAGGAACTGCTCGAACAGCTTTTCCGCCTGCTGGGGCGGGATCCCGCGCTGTTCGACGAAGCTGCGGAACTCCTCCTTCCTGGCGGCGGCGGTCTGCGGCTCCTTCGCCGCCGACGCCTGACGCAGCCATTGCTCGGCCGGCTCGAAGCGGGTCCAGCCGGGCACGTCGGCCGCCAGATTGACCTCCTTCCATTTCGGATGGCGCGGCGGCTTCAGGAACTCGTCGAACTTGCTGAAGAAGGCATCGACGAAGCGGGCGACCTTGCGGTGGCGGTCCACATCGCGGTCCCAGCCATAGACGGCCATCACCGCGCCGACCGCCACCGTGTCCACCTCTTCGCCGGGCTTGATCAGCCCGTCATAGTCGGCGCTGGTCAGCCGCGACGGCAGATAGGTGTCGAGCAGGGCGGCGCTCATCGGGATCGAGAGGAAATGCAGCCCGTCATTGCCTTTCAGGTCACGGAACAGCCGGGTCGGCTTGCCGGCGACATAGGCCATCGCCGCGATCTCGCCCTTGCGCAGCTTCTCCAGGGCCAGGGCTTGGTCGTCCGCCTGCGGCTCCACCTTGATGCCCAGCATGTCGAAGACCAGCGAGGCCGTCATGCTGGTCCCGCTTCCCTGCACGTCGAAATTGACCTTGCGGCCGGCCAGATCCTCGATCCGCGTCACCTCGGGTCCGGCGAGGATGTGCATTTCCTCGTTGTAGAGCTTGGCGATGTATTTGATCCGCCGGTCGAGATTGGGCAGAATCCGTTCGCGCTTGGCATAGGCGAGAACATCCGACTGTACGATGCCGACATCGATCCCCTTCAGCAGCACGATGTCCTTCAGGTTCTGCACCGACCCCTTGCCCAGCATCGGCAGGACGCGCAGCGTGTCGCCGTCGTCCAGCACCGACGCCAGATCGGCGGCGATGCGGACATAGGTCCCCTCGACCCCGCCCGATACGATGCCGACGGTACCGCTGTTGGCGTTGGCGCCGCGCGCATCGGCGGCCGACGCCGTGCCGGCCCCTGCCATCGCGCCGCCGGCGATGCATGCTCCCAACACAAGCATGCGGCCCGAACGAAGAATGCGGAAGAACGATGCCCTCATGATGCTTCCCCCTCGATGGCTCCGCCTGCGCCCGGCTATCTGGATTTGCCGGCGAGCCAGTCGGTCAGTTTCTTCAATTGCTGTTCGGCGTCGCCGCTGCCGGCGGCGACCGCCCGCCGGTACCAGGAGGCCGCCTGCTCCGGATCGGGCGGAAGCCCGCGGACATGCAGCCGCTCATGGACCAGCGGATCGTGGGTCCGGCCGAGCGCGAAGGCCGCCTTCGCGTTGCCGGTCGCGGCCACCATCTCGTAATAGAGCCGCGCCCCCGCCAGATCGCCCTGGGCGAACAGGTCGTCGCCCCGCTTCATCAGCGCCGCCTCGGGAATGCCCGACGGCAGCTTGGGCGGACGCTGCACCGCCACCTCGCGCTGCTGCTGCTGCGGTGGCGGCGAAGGCGGGGCGGTCACCATCGGCGCGGCCGGAAGGGCGGCGGTGGTGACCGGGGGTTCCGGCACGGGCGGCGCGGCGACAGCCTCCTGCACAGCCGCCTCGGGGGTGGCGTCGATCTCCCGATCCGGCGATTCGACGGGTGCCGGTTCAGGTGCGGCCTCGCTCGCCACGGCTTTGCTTTGCGGCGGGTCCTGCGTTGGCGGTGACGCGGCGCTTCCCGATCCCACCGGTTCCGTATCCGGCGCGGTCGCCGCCATGGCCTGCTCCACGGTCTGCGAGGAGCCCCCTTGCGCGGGCGGCCGTTTATCCGGCGCCGGCGGTTCGGCGGCCGCGACCGCTTTGGAGACCGGGATCGCCAGGTTCACCGCTTGTCTGGCGACCACGCCGCCGCCATGGTCGGTCACCGCCGTAATGTGCAGCGTCACCGGATCGGAGCTTTCCGGCGGCAAGGTCAGGGTCAGGTCGCGCAGCCCTTCCAACTGCACCTTCCACGCACCGTCCGCGCCCCTCTCGCCATTCGAAAGGCTGGCCTTCGCCGGCAGATTGTCGATCAGCACATAGGTGATCGCTTCATGCTGCGGGTTCGGCTGGCCATAGGGGGAGGTGACGGCGATGGACAGCAGGATCGGCTGCCCCGTCCCGCCGCCGGAGGCCTGGGCGGCGACGAACGGCATCAGCCGCCAGTCGGTTTCCGCTCCGTCGCCTTTGGCCCCGACCCCTTTGGCTTCGTCCCGTTTGGGGATCACCATCGTGCGCGTGGCGACGGCGTCCGCCGGTGGGGCGATGGCTGGCTGGACGATGGCCGGCGGCTTCTCGCGCACGACAAGCCAGGAATCCAGCGTGCTGTCCGCCCCGCCATCCTCCCCCTGCACCGTTCCGGCAAGCTGCACGCCCGCCCGCCAGGAAACGCCGTCCAGTTGCACCGGCAGCGCCAGGACCGTCAGCACGGCCAAGCAGGGGCGTAAGGCGCCCGGACTCCGCGATCCGGCTTCACCATGCTGAAAACGGCGCAGCAAATCGGCACGATGCAGGAAAGGGCGCAGAAAACCGGACTGGGTCTCGCGCATGGCGGCATCCTCCCAGACAAAACCCCTCAAGACCAGCCGTGAAGCCGGATCGAATTTCGGGACTTTTGAAAGATATGCGGCGATGTTTTTACGCCGTCAGTTGTTTCGATTTCTTTATTATCTTACCGACCGCTTTAGGGTCGCATTATTTTAAGATGTAGCGGGGGAAAAACAACCATCCCGTAGAGGGCATTTCCCGTTTTACGGCAAAGGGTGGATTACTTCCTTAGATCCGAGTCCGGAGCCGATCGGGCGACAACCATGCCGGCCGGGCCGCGCGATGCTGGAACGGATTGCCGACATCGCGCCGATCCGCCCCGCCGGCCCTGACGTGGACCGGCGGGACGGGCATTCGATCCGGAATGCTTTTACAGGAGGACGCGGATCACCCTTCGCCCTGGGCACCCAGCAGATTGCCGCGGCGGCGGCGGATCTCGACGCTCTGGCCGGGGGTGATGGGCAGGAACTCCCGCGGGCGCTCGTCGATGCCGGCAAGGGCGCGATAGGTGGCGGCGTTCGCCTCCTGCACGTCGTTGCCGCGGCGCACCTGATCCAGAAACTTCTTGCTCGGCATCATGATGTATTCGATGTCGTTGATGCGCCGGCCATCCTTCGACACCGTCTTCTCGACTTGGTCGAGGATTCCCTCCTCCACCAGCGAATCCACGGCCAATGTCACGGTGCGCAGCGTGTCGCGCCGCCGGCTCCACTCGTTCATGCCGCTGTTGTTGATGATGTCGTCGGCCGACAGGATCATCGGCGGCACGCCGTCGGGCATCCGCGTCAGGTCGAGGTCGCCGTATTCGATGGACAGCCGGTTGTAGAGCCAGCGCGCCACCGGGCTCTTCAGCCGCATGATCCACTGGTAGGAGATCGGCTTGAATTCCAGGTTGCGGATGGCCGAGGCGACCAGCGCGTTGAATTCCAGATAGGTGTCGTTCTCGTCATCCTCGCCGCCCTCGCCGGTGCGCGGGCGGATGTAGAGGGTGGGGAAGACCGAGGATTCCAGGACGGGCCGCGCCGACTTGCGGCCATTCTCCGGCACCTTGCTGATGATCATGCGGGTACGGGCCAGGATCTCCAGCGCCTCGCGGATCTCCGCCGTGTCCATGGTGCGGTTGACCGCGCGCAGTTCGCGCCGGATCTCGTACAGCGAAAAATGTACGCGCACGCGGTCCTGCTTGTCGCCCATCAGCGACAGGCGCGAGCGGTCCATGGCGAGGCGGCGCACCACCTGCTCGACGATCTGCTCGCGCTCCGACGGGAACACCTCATACTCGACCATGCGCTTGTCGGCCGGATCGTCACCGGGACCGGGCTTGGCCGGGCGGTAGATGCGGGCGGGCTGCAGCGTCAGCGAGAACAGGGCGTCCTTGAAGGGGAACTCCTTGTGCACCGACTGGACGAACGCATTGGCGGCCGGCAGCTCCGGCTCGGTCCCGCGGCCCTTCGACACGAACACGAATCGCGGCGCCGTGTCGTAAAGCGCGATCATATGGGACTGACTGCGGTCTTCCATCTCGAACAGAGTCAGCTGGACCGCGTTCGCCTTGCTCATGGCTTATCCCTCCTCGCCAACCGCCACGATAGGGGCTGGCGTCGGACGGACGCAACCGGCGGGTCCGAATCACCGCGAAGCCCTGTGTCCCGTTTGGCCGCGCTTGTGTAGGAATTGCCCGCGCCTGTGTCCCGAATGCCCGCGTTTCGGCCGGACCGTCGCCGCCCGACAGTCCCGGAACCACCCCGGCACCACCCCGATCATCCCGAATCGGAAGCGAAACAACGAAGCGCGAGCATATGGGACAGAGACTCGGGAGCCCGTTATCCCCCCGCCGGCACGACGAAACGCGGGCAAATGGGACAGCCCGGATCGCAGCGGACTCCAAAACGCGAGCATTCGGGATACAGGCCTGACCGCATAAGCTGTGGCAGCCGGCGCAAACGCGGGCAAATGGGACCGAATCTCCTCGCTAACCCACAAGCCCACGCGACTATCCGCCCGGCCAACCGCGAGCAAGTGGGACAACCCGCCCCCACCAAACGCGGGCAAACGGGATCGAATCCGATTCGCAAGCCTGCCGCGGCCAAATGGGACCGCGTCGCGACCAAAGGCGACACAGGCGCGGGCTGATGGGACACAGCTGCGAGCGAAGGGGACACACCGGACTCGGTCCCATTTGCCCGCGATTCGACGACCGCGCCGACCGGCGGAATCCTTCCCGCAAGTTCACCGGCCGTCCAGTTGGCTCGCTCCATCTGGCCGCCAGCCGGTCCCAATGCTTTGCGGAGTTTCCCATGTCGCAACCGACACCCCAACCGATAGACGGCCACCCCCTCGACACCCGGCGCTGGGGACGGATTCCGGCATGGTGGCTTGACCACCCCGGCCTTGAGGCCGATGGGTTCGCCGTTCTGGCGGCGCTGGCCACCTTCGCCGACGAGGACGGCCTGTGCTGGCCGTCGCAATCGACACTCGCCGCCAAGCTGAAGCGCTCCCGGCCCACCATCAACCGCATCATACAGGGTTTGAGCGACCTCGGGCTGGTCGGCATCGAGCATCGCCGCGGCCGTGACGGCGCCCGGCTGTCCTGCCTCTACCGCCTGCGCTTCACCCCGACGGATGCGGAATCGGCGGACTTTGCCGCCGCGACCCGCCCTGTTCCGGCCATCGACAGGCCTGTCCGGATGGACGACAGGGATGACTCGGCGACAAACACCCCCTGTCCGCCGGCGAGTCAGGAACAGGTCCATTCCAAACAGATTCCGGACTCGCTCGCTTCGGGCGAGCCCACGGACACACAAGCGCGGCCACAGCCGGTCCCGGAGGACTGGATGCCGACCGCCGCCGACCTCGCCTGGGCCAAGGGCCGCCATGCCGACATCGACCTCGGCCGCCATGTCGAAGGCTTCATCCTGCGCTGCCGTGCCCATGGCTACCGCTACCGCGACGTCTCCTCGGCCTGGAGAGCCTGGCTGTCGCAGGACGCCGCCGTCGGCAAGGCGCCGGTGTCCCGCGACCGCTCGCCGATAACCCCGCCCGGCCGCCCCTCCGCCACCGCCACCGCCGCCGAACAACGTCTCACCGCCTGGAGCGCCGCCGCCGCCGAGCTGCGCCGGCGTTCCACCCCCTCCTGGTCATGAAGGGAAAGCCGATGACCGCAAGATCCGGAAACGCCCGCCCCGGAAGCTCCTCCTCCGGCAGCGCAACCGTCACCGCCCTGCCGCGCACCCACATTCCCGCCTCGCCTGCCGCCGCCTTCGACCCGGCTCTGCCCGCTCCCCAGCGCCGGATCCGGCTGACCGCCGCGCTGCCGCCGCCGCTTCAGGAGCTTCTGGCCCGGGGCCGCACCGACCGCCGCCCGCGCTTCGGCGAGGATGGGTTCGACGGCATGATCGAGCAGTGGTTTCCCCCCGCCGGCGTCACCGCCGCCCAGGCGGCGCTCGCCCGGCAGATCCTGGAGGAGCTGTCCGCCACCGTGCTGGCCCCGGCTGACAGCGACCATCTGCTCGGCCGCGTGCTGACCCTGCTCAGCCATTTCCCGGCCAAGGGCCTGTCTCCGGACGTGGAGCGGATGATGGCGCTCGACTGGGCCGACGACCTCGGCGAATACCCGGCCTGGGTGATCGACGCCGCCGCCCGCAACTGGCGCCGCAGCCGCAAATGGCGCCCCTCCATCGCCGAGATGCGCGCGCTGTGCGAGGAGATCTGCGCCCCGGAACGCGCCCTGGCCGACCGGCTGCAGGCCCTTGGCGACGCCGCCCCGCGCGAGGCAACCGCTCCGGAACCGCGGGCATTGGCGACGGGAGCGCTGCGCCGGATGGGATAAGTCCGTTCAGGACTGGTCCGCAGTGGAAGCCCCGGAACCGCGGTCCATATTAAGCGGCCCATCCGCTTCATCATGCCGTCCGATGCCAGACAGCTCCTCTCTGCCGCTTCCGTCCGCCGCCCGTTTCGGCTGGTGCTGCCAGTTTATCCCGCCCGATGGCGACGCCGCCCTTGCCAAGCGCATGAATCCCGGCACCGTCACCATCGCGACGCTGAGCAAGCTGAGCCCCGCCCGCGCCGAGGAAAAGCTGACGGAGGTGCTGCGCCGCAACCTCCAGGCCCTGCACCTGCAGTTGGACGAGGTCGCCCGGCAACCGGCCTACCGCCGCCTGCTGCGCGTCAACAGCGGGCTGCTGCCGGCCTACACCCACGAGGTCGGACGGCCGCTGTACCGCCAGCCCGGCGTCCAGGCCCTGGTGCAAAGCGGGCTGGAGCATGCCGGCCGCAAGGCGACGGAGGCGGACATCCGCATCGGGCTGCACCCGGACCAGTATTGCGTGCTGAACAGCGCCAACCCCGCCACCCTCGCCAATTCGCTGGCGGAGCTGGAATACCATGCCGACGTCCTGCGGATGATGGGTCTGGCCGGCGGCTGGCATCCGCGGGGGTCGCACGTCAACATCCATGGCGGCGGGCGTGGGGAGGGGATCGCCGGCTTTCGCCGCGGCCTCGCCCTGCTGTCGGAGGATGCCCGCAACCTGCTGACCGTCGAGAACGACGAGATGTCCTTCGGCCTGGACGACCTGCTGCCGCTGGCCGACGCGGTGCCGGTCGTGCTCGACCTCCACCACCACTGGGTCCGCAGCCAGGGCGAGTATCTGCGTCCCGACGATCCGCGAATCGCCACGGTGATCGGCTCCTGGCGCGGGGTGCGGCCGGTCGCCCACATCAGCGTGTCGCGCGAGGATCTGCTGGCGGACTGGCCGGCCGACAGCCTGCCGGACTATGCCGCGCTGGCCGCGCGCGGGCTGACGACGAAGGATCTGCGCGCCCATTCCCAGCGCATGTGGAACCGCGCCGTCAACCGCCTGGTGGCCGACCACCTCTCCTGGGCCGATTTCGAGGTGGAGGCCAAGGCCAAGAACCTTGCCGTCGACGATCTGGAGCAGGACGCCCTGCGCAGCGGTGCCGTGGCCGCCGGGGCGTTTCGCTGATTGTCAGCCCCTTGATCGCTAGGCTTGACCAACGGTTGCACTCAACTACTCTGTGACTGAAGAAGGATGAGAGGTCGAGGGTTGGGACGTGACCGACAATAACCGGCCCGATGGCCGGGAAGACAACCTGGGTGCTCTGTCGCAGTTGCAGGCGATGCTGGACACCGTGCCCGACGGGGTCGTCATCATCGACGCCCACGGCCGGATCACGTCCTTCAACCCCGCCTGCGAACGGCTTTTCGGCTGGACGTCGGCGGAGGTGGTCGGCCGCAACGTCAACATGCTGATGCCCTCCCCCTATCGGGAGGAGCATGACGGCTATCTGGAGCGTTATCACCGCACCGGAGAGCGGCGGATCATCGGCATCGGCCGCGAGGTGACCGGCCAGCGCAAGGACGGCTCCTGCTTCCCCATGGACCTGTCGATCGGCGAGGCGGCCCAGGACGGCGTCCCCGTCTATATCGGCATCATCCGCGACCTGACCGCCGCCAAACAGGCGCAGACGGCGCTGCGCGAGCGCGAGGCGCGGCTGACCTCCATTCTCCAGACGGTGCCGGAAGCCATCATCGTCATCGACGAAAAGGGGCTGATCGAATCCTTCAGCCCGGCGGCCGAACGGCTGTTCGGCTGGACGGCGGCGGAGGTGATCGGCCGCAACATCAACATGCTGATGCCGTCGCCCTACCGCGAGCAGCATGACGGCTATCTGGAGCGCTACGAACGGACGGGCGAGCGGCGGATCATCGGCATCGGCCGCATCGTGTCGGGCCAGCGCCGCGACGGATCGGTGTTCCCGATGGAGCTGGCGGTGGGGGAAGTGCTGCTGGCCGGCCGGCGCTGCTTCACCGGCTTCGTCCGCGACCTCACCGAACGGCAGGCGACCGAGCGGCGTCTGCAGGAACTGCAGTCGGAGCTTCTGCATGTCAGCCGGGTCAGCGCCATGGGCCAGATGGCCTCGACGCTCGCCCATGAACTGAACCAGCCGCTGACCGCCGTCATCAACTATGCCAAGGCCGCCAAGCGTCTGATGGAGCGTCCGGAAACGGTCGCCAAGGCGATGGACATGGTCGACAAGGCCAGCGCCCAGGCCACCCGCGCCGGCCAGATCATCCGCCACCTGCGCAGCTTCATCGAAAAGGGCCAGACCCACCGTTCCGTCGAACCGCTCAACAAGGTGGTGGAGGAGGCGAGCGCGCTGGCATTGGTCGGCGCCAAGGAGCGCGGCCTGCATGTGCGCTTCGACTTCGACGCCGACGATCCGCAGGTGCTGATCGACAAGGTGCAGGTCCAGCAGGTCATCCTCAACCTTGTCCGCAACGCCATCGAATCCATGGGCGGAGCACAGATCGAGCAGCGCGTGCTGACCGTCCGCACCGGCCCCGATCCGGACGATGTCGCCTTCCGCCGCGTCGCCGTCCTCGACACCGGTCCCGGCGTGCCGGAGACGGTGCGCGCCCAGCTGTTCCAGCCCTTCGTCACCACCAAGACCGGCGGCATGGGGCTGGGTCTGTCGATCTGCCGCTCGATCATCGAGGCGCATGGCGGGCGCCTGTGGCTGGAACCGCCGGCCGAACCGCCGGCGACCGGTGCCGGCTTCGCCTTCACCGTCCCCCTGTCCTCCTCCTCGGCCGCATCGGATTCCGACGATGCCCGCTGACCCCAAATCCGATGCCGTACCTGACATGACCGCCGACCTCACCGTCTTCATCGTCGACGACGACGACGCCATCCGCGATTCCCTCCAGATCCTTCTGGAATGCGCCGGCTTCCGGGCGGAAAGCTTCTCCACCCCGCTGGGCTTCCTGGAGTCCGACGCGCCGTCGCGGCCGGGCTGCCTGCTGGTCGACGTCCGCATGCCGCAGATGAGCGGCCTCGACGTTCAGGAACGGCTGGCCCGTGACGGACACGCCATCCCGGTGGTGGTGATGACCGGCCATGGCGACGTGCCGCTCGCCGTGCGCGCCATGAAGGCCGGGGCGGTCGATTTCGTCGAGAAGCCGTTCGAGGAGGAGTCGCTGCTCGCCGCCGTGCGCTCCGCCCTGGCCCGCGCGGCGGAGAGCAGGACCCCGGCCGCCGCCCCGCCGGCCGCGGCCCCGGAACAGCCGGCGCCACCCCCCGCCGCCTCCGCCGCGCCGGAGGTGATGGCCCGCCTGTCCGCCCTGACGCCGCGGGAACTCGACGTGCTGCGCTGGCTGGTGGCCGGCAAGTCGAACAAGGTCATCGCCTTCGAGCTGTCGATCAGCCCGCGCACCGTCGAAATCCACCGGGCGCGGGTGATGGAGAAGATGCAGGCCGACAGCCTGCCGACCCTGGTGCGCATGGCGATCGCCGCCGGCGTGGTGCCCGGCGGCCTGTGATCTCCGTAAAGCCTGATCTGCATCAAAAGCGCGCCGCATACGCAATGGTCCGTATATCGGCACCCCCTGCCGCATTTTATCTTCCATGACGCGCCGCACCGTCGGCGCCATCGTGTTCGTTTGGAAGTTCGGAGGCCGTCATGGATCACCTGGGCAACGAGTCTGGCAACAGGCCGGGCGGGATGCCGGGTGCCGGGATCGTCCACATCGTCGACGACGATGAGCCGGTCCGCGACTCCCTGAAGGCCCTGCTGGAAGCCTTCTCCTTCGATGTGCGGGACTTCTCCTCCTGCCGGGAATTCCTCGACGGCTATGACGGCAACCCCAAGGGCTGCCTCGTTCTCGACCTGCACATGCCGGTGATGAGCGGGCTGGAATTCCTGGAGCGCCATCGCGGCGATCTGCACGGAATGCCGGTCATCATGGTATCCGGCCGCGGCGATCCCGCGACCTTCGCCCGCGCCAGGGAGGCCGGCGTCGTCGCCGTGCTGGAGAAGCCGTTCGACGAGGACCAACTGATCGACATGCTGAACGGCCTGATGCCGTCGGCCGCCGCCTGAGTTCCGGCCCCATATACGGCCGGCTACGTAGGTACACTTACGTACGCAAACATCCTTAGGTACATCACCGAACTGCACAGCACCGCGGGGGGCAGCTAGCTTCGGGTCATCGGATGCACCCCGGAACAAACCGGACCGCATCGCACCGTCAAGGTCGAGGTCGCCATGTCCACGCACGCCGCCATTGCCGCCCACGCCAACCGCGCCGTTCCTGGTTACCTGGTCTCCGCCCTGGCGATGTCGCCGGCCTCCGGCCTGGGTGCCGTCCAGCCGCGCAACCCCGCCGACCCGCTCGCCGGCCTGGGCCATTCCAAGGTCCATGAGCGTGAAACCACGTTGTTCAGCGAAGGCGACGACGCCGGTTCGGTGTTCCGCGTGATGAGCGGCATGGTCCGCCTCTACAAGATGCTGCCCGACGGCCGACGCCAGATCATCGGCTTCCTGCAGGCCGGCGACATGATGGGGCTGGCCTTCGCCGCCCAGTATCTCTACACCGCCGAAACCGTGACGACGACCACCATCCAGCGCATTCCGCGCCTGGAGCTGGACGCCCTGATGGACGCGCAGCCGGCCTTCGCCCGCAAGCTGCTGTCGGCCACCACCTCCGAGCTGATGGCGGCGCAGGACCAGATGGTTCTTCTCGGCCGCAAATCCGCCGCCGAGAAGGTCGCCACCTTCCTGCTGCGCCTCAGCGACCGCAAGAACGGTGACCGCACCATCGACCTGCCGATGGGCCGCAGCGACATCGCCGACCATCTGGGCCTGACCACCGAAACCGTGTCGCGCACCCTGACCAAGCTGAAGTCGACCCGCCTGATCCGCATCCTCGTCGGCGGCAAGCTGGAACTGCTGGACCGCGACGCCCTGGCCGACCTCGCCAGCTGCTTCTGACCCCCACCGCTTCTTCTCAAAATCCTGGCCGCGCACCGGACGCTTCAGATGATCTCTGGAGGGGGGCCGGAGCGCAGCGGTGCGCCCGAACGGCGCCTCCCGGACTGCAAGTGCCCGGACAGCAAGTGGATGATGACCATGACCGTCAAAACCCTTTCCGACCTGAACGTCCTGATCGCCCGCGTGAAGGCGGCGCAGGCGCGCTTCGCCGACTACCCGCAGGAGAAGGTCGACCTGATCTTCCGCAGCGCCGCCCTGGCCGCCGCCGACGCCCGCATCCCGCTCGCCAAGATGGCGGTGGCGGAGACCGGCATGGGGGTGATGGAGGACAAGGTCATCAAGAACCACTTCGCCGCCGAATACATCTACAACAAGTACAAGGACGAGAAGACCTGCGGCGTCCTCTCCGAAGACCATGACGGCGGCATCCTCACCATCGCCGAGCCGGTCGGCCTGATCTGCGGCATCGTCCCCACCACCAACCCGACCTCCACCGCCATCTTCAAGGCGCTGATCGCCCTGAAGACCCGCAACGGCCTGGTCCTCTCCCCCCATCCCCGCGCCCGCAAATCGACCTGCGAGGCCGCCCGCCTGGTGCTCGCCGCCGCGGTCGAGGCCGGCGCGCCCGACGACATCATCGGCTGGATCGACGAGCCCTCGCTCGAACTGTCCAATGCCGTCATGCACCACCCCGCCATCAACCTGATCCTCGCCACCGGTGGGCCGGGCATGGTCAAGGCCGCCTACTCGTCGGGCAAGCCCGCCATCGGCGTCGGCGCCGGCAACACCCCGGCCGTCATCGACGAGTTCGCCGACATCAAGCGCGCGGTGGCCTCCATCCTGATGTCCAAGACCTTCGACAACGGCGTGGTCTGCGCCTCCGAACAGTCGGCGGTGGTGGTCGATGCCGTCTATGACGCGGTGCGCGACCGATTCGCCCATCATGGCGGCTACATCCTGTCGGCCCGCGAGGCCGACGCCGTGCGCAAGGTGCTGCTGACCGACGGCCATCTGAACGCCGACATCGTCGGCCAGCCCGCCCACGCCATCGCCGCCATGGCCGGCCTGACCGTGCCGCACGCCACCAAGGTGCTGATCGCCGAGGTCACCGACATCGCCGACAGCGAGCCCTTCGCCCACGAGAAGCTCTCCCCCACCCTGGCGCTCTACCGCGCCAAGGATTTCCTTGAGGCTTGCGACAAGGCCGCGGCGCTGGTGGCGCTCGGCGGCATCGGCCACACCTCGGCGCTCTACACCGACCAGGACCAGCAGGCCGAGCGCATCCGCCATTTCGGCGACAGGATGAAGACCGCCCGCATCCTGATCAACACGCCGTCGTCGCATGGCGGCATCGGCGACCTCTACAACTTCCGCCTCGCGCCGTCGCTGACGCTGGGCTGCGGCTCGTGGGGCGGCAACTCGATCTCCGAGAATGTCGGGCCGCAGCACCTGATCAACAAGAAGACGGTGGCGAAGAGGGCGGAGAACATGCTGTGGCACAAGCTGCCCAAGTCGATCTACTTCCGCCGCGGCTGCCTGCCCTTCGCGCTTGAGGAGCTGCGCGGCAAGAAGCGCTGCCTGATCGTCACCGACCGCTTCCTGTTCGAGAACGGCCATGTCAACGACAGCGTCCGCGTGCTGAAATCGCTGGGGCTGGAGGTCGAGACCTTCTTCGAGGTCAGCGCCGACCCGACGCTGGCGGTGGTGCGCAAGGGCGTCGCTCTGGCCAACGCCTTCCAGCCCGACGTGATCCTGGCGCTGGGCGGCGGCTCGCCGATGGATGCGGCCAAGATCATCTGGGTGATGTACGAGGCGCCCGAGGTTGCCTTCGAGGACCTCGCCCTGCGCTTCATGGACATCCGCAAGCGCATCTACACCTTCCCCAAGCTGGGCGTGAAGGCGCAGCTGGTGGCGGTGCCGACCACGTCGGGCACGGGATCGGAGGTCACGCCCTTCGCGGTGGTCACCGATGAGCGCACCGGGACCAAATACCCGATCGCCGATTATGAGCTGACGCCGACGCTGGCGATCGTCGACGCCAATCTGGTGATGGACATGCCCAAGGGCCTGACGGCAGCCGGCGGCATCGACGCGGTGACCCACGCGCTGGAGGCTTACGTCTCGGTGGTGGCGAACGAGTATAGCGACGGTCAGGCCTTGCAGGCGCTGAAGCTGTTGAAAGAGAACCTGCCCTCGGCCTACCGCAACGGGTCGCAGGACCCGAAGGCGCGGGAACTGGTGCACAACGCGGCGACGCTGGCCGGCATCGCCTTCGCCAACGCCTTCCTCGGCGTCTGCCATTCGATGGCGCACAAGTTGGGGGCGGAGTTCCACATCCCGCACGGCATCGCCAACGCCCTGCTGATCGCCAACGTGATCCGCTACAACGCAGCCGACATCCCGACCAAACAGACGGCGTTCAGCCAGTACGACCGTCCCAAGGGCGTGGCGCGCTACGCGCAGATCGCCCGGCATCTGGAGTTGGGCGGCAGCCGCGACCATGAGCGGGTCGAGAAGCTGATTGCTTGGGTCGAGGAGATGAAGCGGTCGCTGGAGATCCCGGCCTCGATCCAGGCGGCGGGGGTGCCGGAGGCGGCGTTCCTGGCGCGGGTCGATGCGATTGCCGAGGCGGCCTTCGATGACCAGTGCACCGGCGCCAACCCGCGCTATCCACTGGTCGCCGAGATCAAGCAGCTGCTGATCGACAGCTATTACGGCCGCGCCTATGTCGAGGCGGAAGGCGACCGCACGGCGGCGCTGAGCGTCGTCGCCCAGACGAAGACCGCCGCCGAATAATAGATCGCCCAATTACGGGCGCATGCATCGGGGGACCGTCGGGTCGGGAGCGAAGGCTCCCGGCAGGGCGGTCCCCCTTTGCGTTCCTGCTGATGGGAACCCGATCGCATCCGGTGAGTTGACCCGCCAGCCCGGCACCATCAACCACCACCCCGCCGGCACCACCCCGAGGTCGACGATGCGCCCGCAGGCTCCCATAGACCAAATCGGCGTCGAGGCCTTCACGATCCCGACCGACCGGCCCGAGGCCGACGGCACCCTGGACTGGGACCACACCACGCTGGTCGTGGTCACCGCGCAGGCGGGCGGCTGTAAGGGGATCGGCTACGGTTATGCCGACCGCCCGGCGGCGCGGCTGGTCGCCGGTCTGCTGGCCGGGCGGCTGCAAGGTCTCGACGCTTTCGACATCAACCGCGCCTGGATCGTCATGACCGATGCGGTGCGCAACCTCGGCCGGCCCGGCATCGCCGCCATGGCGATTGCCGCGGTGGATGCGGCGCTGTGGGACCTCAAGGGCAAGCTGCTGGACCGGCCGGTCGCCGACCTGCTGGGCCGCGCCCGCGACGGCACGCCGGCCTATGGCAGCGGCGGCTTCACCTCCTATTCCGACGACACGCTGGTCGAACAGCTTGCGGGCTGGGCGCAGGACGGTCTATCCGCCGTCAAGATGAAGGTCGGCCGCGACGCCGCGCAGGACGTCCGGCGGGTGGCGCTGGTGCGCAGCGCCATCGGTTCCGCCGCCAACCTCTATGTCGACGCCAACGGCGCCTACGACCGCAAGCTGGCGCTGGCGCAGGCCGGGCGCTTTGCCGAACAGCGGGTCGGCTGGTTCGAGGAACCGGTGTCGTCGGACGATCTGGAGGGTCTGCGCCTGCTGCGCGACCGTGCTCCGCCCGGCATGATGATCGCCGCCGGCGAGTACGGCTACACCCCGATCTATTTCCGCCGCATGCTGCAGGCCGGTGCGGTCGATGTGTTGCAGGCCGACGCCACCCGCTGCGGCGTCACCGGCTTCCTCGCCGCCGCCGCGCTGGCCGAGGCCTTCACCGTGCCGCTGTCCGCCCACACCGCGCCGACACTGCACGCCCAGGTCGGCTGCGCCTGCCGGCCGCTGAAGAACATCGAGTATTTCCACGACCATGCCCGCATCGAAACCATGCTGTTCGACGGCGCGATCACGCCGGTGAACGGCATGCTGACGCCGGATCGGACCCGCCCCGGCCTCGGCATCGAACTGAAGCGGGCCGACGCCGAGAGGTATCGTCCATGAGCAGCATCGATGTGCGGGCGCTGGTCGCCGCACTGAACAGCCGGGTGAACGGCGAGATCCGCTTCGGCGACGGCGACCGCGCGCTCTACGCCACCGACTCCTCCAATTACCGCGAGGTGCCCATCGGCCTCGTCGTGCCCTTCGATGTGGAGGCGCTGGCCGAGGCGGTGCGGGTCTGCCGCGACTTCGGCGCGCCGATCACGCAGCGCGGCGGCGGCACGGCGCTGGCCGGCCAGACCACCAATTACACGGTCATCATCGACAGCTCCAAATACTGCAACGGCTTCCTTGCCATCGACCTCGACCGCCGGCTCGCCACCGTCGAACCCGGGATCACGCTGGACGAGGTGCAGAAGCGTTGCCGGCCGCACGGGCTGCGCTTCGGCCCCGATCCGTCGACGCATGACCACAATTCCATCGGCGGCATGATCGGCAACAACTCCGCCGGGCCGCACTCCGTCGTCGCCGGGGTGACCAGCCACAATGTCGAGAGCATGGAGATCGTCACCTATGACGGGCTGCACCTGACCGTCGGCTGGACGACCGAAGAAGAGATGGACCGCATCATCGCCGAGGGCGGCCGCAAAGGCGAAATCCACGCCAAGCTGAAGGCCCTGCGCGACCGCTATGCCGGCGAGATCCGCCGCATCTATCCGAAGATCCCGCGCCGCGTTTCCGGCTTCAACCTGGACTCGCTGCTGCCCGACGGGCAGGGGCGCTTCAACCTCGCCCGCGCCCTGGTCGGCAGCGAGGGCACCTGCGTCACCGTCCTGCGCGCCACGCTGAACCTGATCCCCGATCCGCCCGCCAAGGTGGTGCTGGTCGTCGGCTTCGAGAGCGTCTGCCACGCCGCCGACGTGGTCTGCGACGTCCGCAGCTTCGGCCCCGACGCCATCGAAGGGGTGGACGAGCGTCTGACCGACTTCATGCGCAAGAAGCACCTGCATGTGGACGACCTCAAGCTTCTGCCCGGAGGCCCGTCCTGGCTGTTCATCGAGTTCGGCGGCGACAGCCGGGACGACGCCACCGCCAAGGCCCGCCGGTTGGAGGACCATCTGCGCGGCCAGCCGCATGTCCACGACACGCGCCTCGTCGCCGATCCTCACGAGCAGGAACGGCTGTGGAAGGTGCGCGAATCCGGCCTCGGCGCCACCGCCTGGGTGCCGGGGCAGAAGCACGATACCTGGCCCGGCTGGGAGGATTCCGCCGTGGCGCCCGAGAACCTCGGCGCCTACATGCGCGACCTGCTGAAGCTCTATGACGATTACGGCTACAAACCGGCGCTCTACGGCCATTTCGGCGACGGGCTGATCCATTGCCGCGTCGGCTTCGGCCTGCACACCCAACAGGAGGTGGATACGTTCCGCCGCTTCCTGAACGACGCCGCCCATCTGGTGGTGCGCCATGGCGGCACCCTGTCCGGCGAGCATGGCGACGGGCAGGCGCGGGCCGAACTGCTGCCGATCATGTTCGGCGACGACCTCGTGCAGGCCTTCGCCGAGTTCAAGGCGATCTGGGATCCGGACAACCGCATGAACCCGCACAAGGTCGTGCATCCCTATGCGGCGGACCAGCAATTGCGCCTCGGCCCGCGTTTCAAGCCGCCGCATCTCGACGGCGTCTTCGCCTATCCGGAGGATGGCGGCTCGCTCACCCACGCCCTGCTGCGCTGCGTCGGGGTCGGCAAATGCCGGCGGCACGAGGGCGGCACCATGTGCCCCAGCTTCCGCGCCACGCGGGAGGAGCGTCATTCGACCCGTGGCCGGGCCCGTCTGCTGCAGGAGATGCTGCAGGGCGACCCCCTCGGCGACGGCTGGCGCGACGAGACGATCCACGACGCGCTGCACCTGTGCCTGGGCTGCAAGGGCTGCAAGGCCGATTGTCCCGTCAATGTCGACATGGCGACCTACAAGGCGGAGTTCCTGTACCACCATTACCAGCACCGCCCCCGCCCGCGCGCGGCCTGGAGCATGGGGCTGATCCATCGCTGGGCGCGCCTGCTGGCGCCGGTGTGGTGGGCGCCCAACCTCGCCACCCAGACGCCGGTGTTCGGCCGACTCTCGCGCGCGGCGGCGGGGATCGCGCCGCAACGCCCGGTCCCGGCCTTCGCCGCGAAGACCTTCCGCCGCTCCTGGACAGCCCCGCCGGACCGCGGCCGGCCGCCGGTCGTGCTGTGGACCGACAGCTTCAACAACCATTTCACGCCGGAGCCGCTGTTCGCCGCCGCCGAGGTATTGGACGCCGCCGGCTACGCCGTCACCATTCCGCGCAAGAACCTGTGCTGCGGCCGGCCCTATTACGATTTCGGCCGGCTGGACGACGCCAGGAGCACCTTGAAGCAGACCATGGCCGGCCTGCGCCGCGAGCTGGATGCCGGCGCCTATGTCGTCGGTGTCGAGCCGAGCTGCCTGTCGGTGTTCCGCGACGAGCTGCCCAACCTGTTCCCCGACGATCCGGAGGCGAAACGCCTTGCCAAGCGCAGCATGCTGTTGGCCGAATTCCTGGAAAAGGTGGCCCATTTCGACCCGCCCAAGCTGTTCGGTCAGGCGCTGGTGCACGGGCATTGCCACCACAAGGCGATATTCGGCATGGCCTGCGACGCGGCGCAGATCCGCAAGAGCGGCCTCGACGCCCGCATCCTCGACGACGGCTGCTGCGGCATGGCCGGCGCCTTCGGCTACGAGGAGGACAAGTATCCGGTGTCGCTGGCGATCTTCGACCAGGGGCTGGGCGCCACGCTGCGGCAGGCGTCTCCCGACACCCTGCTGATCGCCGATGGCTTCTCCTGCCGCGAGCAGGTGGAGCAACTGACCGGCCGGCACCCGCTGACCCTGGCCGAGGTCTTGCGCAACGCCCTGCGCCGCCGCACATCACACCAACCCGCCGGCAAATGACGCGAACTCAGGAGACCCATATGGCCAAGGCACCGATCGGACACACCCGCTGGGCCATCGCCGACAACTACATTCCGGCATGGAGCCACGGCCCCGAACCCGAACTGGCCAGCCATGAAGGGCTGTCGATCCTCAACACCGGCGACCGCGAGGTGGAGGTGCGCATCACCCTCTACTTCCCCGACCGCGAGCCGGCCGGGCCGTACAAGGTGAAGGTCGGCGCCCGCCGGACCAACCATGTCCGCATGAACCTGCTCGACGACCCCGAGCCGGTCCCGCTCGGCCAGCCCTTTTCCACGGTCGTCGAGGCCGACGGGCCGGTGGTGGTGCAGCTCACCCGCCTCGACAGCCGGCAGGCGGAAAACGCCCTGCTCAGCGTCATCGCCTTTCCCGGCTGAAAATGGGCTCTTCCTTCAGGTCAACGGGAAAAGCCTGCTTTACCCAGATGCGATAGCCCTGCTCTCCCCGGGGAGGAGAGGGGGATATCGGGGGGAGAGGGAGATTGAGGGACAGCGCCCCTCCAGCAGGTCGCGGTCGCGGGTCAGGGCGTCGGCCATGAAGTCGAGGAAGGCGCGGACGCGGCCCATGTGGCGCAGATCCTCGTGGGTCAGCAGCCAGAGCTTGGCGTCGGCCTCCGGCACCGGGTCGCCGATGCGGCGGAAGGCGGGGTCGCGGTCCACCACGCCGCAGGGCAGCAGGCCAAGGCCGATCCCCGCCCGCACCGCCTCCACCGCGCCCGCCACCGAGTTGACGCGGTAGCCGACGGAAGCCGTGGGCACCGTCCGCTTCATCCAGTGGGCGAGGTTGGTGTGGTCGAAGGACTCGTCCAGCCCGACCCAGGGGTGGCGGCCCGGATCACCGGCATGGTCCGTCGCGTCCAGCCAGGCGGCGGCGCCGTAGACGGCGAAGGCGAGGCCGGAGACGGCGCGCCCGACCAGATTTTCCGGCGGGCTGCTGGTGGCGCGGATCGCCACGTCGGCTTCGCGCCGGGTCAGGCTGAGCGAGGCCTCCGCCGCCACCAGATCGACGCGCAGCTCGGGATGGAGCCGGCGGAAGGCGGCGACATGGCGCGGCAGGATGTAGAGGGTCAGGATGTCGACGGTGGTGACCCGCAGGCTGCCGCTGATCCGGGTGTCGCGGCCGGACAGCAGCCGGTTGGCGGCGGCCAGATCCTCCTCCATCTTCTGCGCCACCCGGTGCATCTCGTCACCGGCCGCGGTCAGCACATAGCCGCCCGGCATCTTGTCGAACAGCCGGGCGCCCATCGCCTGCTCCAGCGCGGTCACCCGGCGCAGAACGGTGCTGTGGTTCACCCCCAGGACACGCGCCGCCGCCGACAGGGATCCGTGCCGCGCCACGGCCAGCAAGAAGCGAAGATCATCCCAGTTGCTGCTACTTAGCATTTATTCCCGCTCATCCATGCAGATGCTTTTTGCAAATCTCCCGAATTTGCGCTTACCAGAGCACAGGATAGGGTCTCGGGCCAAGCGCAACCTGCGCCACCTTATCGAGACCCGGCTGTCCCCCAATGTCCGAGCTGCTTCAAGACCCCTTCGTTCAATCCAGCGTGCTGCCCCTGCTGGTCGGGCTGGTCCTGGTCGGCGTCCTGCACCTGCTGCGCCGCTCCCTGGCGGCGGCCGGCATCGCCGCCGGGTTCCTGGTCGTCTTTGCGCTGGTGATCGGCCTGCCGGCCCTGCCGCCGCCGTCCAGCATGGGCAAGCTGTTCTGGACGTCGGCCGCCGGGCTGCTGCTCGGCGTGGTTGCCGACGCGGCGGGTATCCGCGGGCGGGTCGCTTCGGTGGTGCTGGCGGTCTGGCTGGCCGCTTCGCTGCTGTGGATCGCCCTGCCCGTCCTGGATTCTGCGGCTGCGGTCGTCAGTGTGCTGGTCCTGCTCGGCACCGCGGCGTGGGTCGCTTTTGCCCGCGGTTCGGAAAAGGCCGAGAGCCCGACGGCGCCGGCGGCCTCGCTGCTGGCGCTGGCGCTGGCCGTCGGCGGCACCGCGCTGATCGGTTCGTCGGCGTCCATCGCCCAGATGGCGCTGGCGCTGGCGGCGTCGGCCGGCGCCTTCCTGCTGTGGAACTGGCCGGTGGAGCGCCATGGCTGGGGCCTGTCGGGCCGGGTCGCCACCGGCATCGCCGTGCTGCTGGCCGGCGTGCTGGCCCTGTACACCCAGACCCAGGCCGCGGTGCTGCTGCTGGCCCTCCCCGCTCTGTTTGCCGGCCATCTGCGCCGCTTCCTTCCCCAGGGCGACGGCCTGATCGGCCGTGCCGCTTCGTCGGCCGCCGTCACGGTGGTCGCGGTCCTTCCGGCGCTGGTCGCCATCGGTGCGGCCTATGCGCTGACCGGAGGCGAGGCGTCGCCCTACTGATCCTCCCCTTCCTTCCATTCAAATCTGCTTTCGGAGTTCCGTTCATGAAGAAGACCCTGTTCGCCGCCGCCCTGTTCGTCGCGACGGCCGCCGGTTCCTTTGCGCCCGCCTTCGCCGCCCCGGTCAGCTACAAGATCGACCCGGCGCATACCGCTGTCGTCTTCATCGTCAACCATGTCGGCTTTTCCAACGTCATCGGCCGCTTCAACACGGTCGGCGGCGACGTGACCTTCGACAAGGACGCCGTCGAGAAGAGCGTGGTCAACGTCACCATCGACACCACCAGCGTCGACACCAACCACGCCAAGCGTGACGAGCATCTGCGGTCGCCGGACTTCTTCAATGCGAAGGAGTTCCCGAAGATGACCTTCAAGAGCACGACGATCGAGAAGACTGGCGACAAGACCGGCAAGCTGCACGGCGACCTGACCATGCTGGGCGTGACCAAGCCGGTGGTGCTGGACGTCACCTTCAACAAGGACGGCGTCAGCCCGGCCAGCAAGCTGGAGACCGCCGGCTTCTCCGCCCGCGGCACGGTCAAGCGCACCGAGTTCGGCATGAAGTACGGCGCCCCGGCCATCGGCGACGACATCCAGCTGCTGATCGAGGTCGAAGCGGTCAAGAACTGATCGCCAGCGGCTTTCGGCTGTTGCAGTCTGGAGGGGCCGGTTCGCCGGCCCCTTCGCATATGTACCGACTGGAAAGGAGAGACCGCGATGCCGCAGCTTGTGAACGGCGTTTGGGTGAAGGGCGACATCGCGGCCAGCGAGATCAAGGCCGGCGCCTTCCACCGCGAGCCGACCCGCTTCCGCGACTGGATCACGCCGGACGGCGCAGCGGATGCGGCGGGGAACCCCACCCTGCCGGCGGTGGCCGGGCGCTATCACCTGTATGTCTCCTACCTGTGTCCCTGGGCCTCGCGCACGCTGATCTTCCGCGCGCTGAAGGGGCTGGAGGGGGTGATCGGCCTGTCCGCCGCCGAGCCGGTGCTGGGCGAGGATGGCTGGGTCTATGCCGAGGAGCAGGACGGCGGCCCGCGCATCGGCCGCTTCCGCCACCATTACAGCCTCTATACGGCGAGCGATCCGACCTACACCGGCAAGGTGTCGGTGCCGGTTCTGTGGGACCGGCAGGAAGGGCGGATCGTCAACAATGAATCGGCCGACATCATCCGCATCCTGAACAGCGCCTTCGATGGGCTGACCGGCAACCGGCTGGACCTCTATCCCGAACCGCTGCGGCCGGAGATCGACCGCTGGAACGAGGCGGTCTATGCCAGCGTCAACAACGGCGTCTACCGCTGCGGCTTCGCCAAGTCGCAGGCCAGCTACGACGAGGCGTTCGACGGGCTGTTCGCCACGCTCGACCGGCTGGAGGCGCATCTGTCGGCCAGCCGCTATCTGGCCGGGGAGCATCTGACCGAGGCCGACTGGCGGCTGTTCGTGACGCTGGTGCGCTTCGACGCCGCCTATTTCGGCGCCTTCAAGTGCAATTTGCGGCGGATCGAGGATTACCCGAACCTGTCGGCCTACCTGCGCGAGCTGTACCAGTGGCCGGGTATCCGCGACACGGTGAAGATCGACCACATCAAGGCCGGCTACTACACCAACCCCGCCATCAACCCGACGCTGATCGTGCCGAAGGGGCCGGCGCTGGACTTCGACCGGCCGCATGACCGTGAGCGGCTGCCGGGCAAGGGGATCTGGCAGCGGGGGTGATGGGTCAGCGCTTTCCCCGTTTGGGCCGGGTGAGCAGCACCGCGGCGGTGAGGAGCTGTGCCAGGGTCCAGGCGGTCGCCGCGGCGGTCAGCAGGGGCATCGACGGCATCCAGACCGCCGCCACGCGGAGAGCGGCGACGCTGGCCATCAGCGCGACGGCGACGGTGGCGGCGGGCGGGAAGCGCTCCGGTTCCGCCTCCCGTTGCAGGGTGGTGCGGATGGTCATGGCGCTGGCGAGGATGCCGAGCGCACCGATCCCCAGCATGTGCCAGCCGGCGGCGGGCGGCAGCTCGAACAGCGCCGCGCCAGCCACCAGAAGCCAACCGGTGCCGAGGCAGAGATAGCCCAGATGCAGGCTGGCGATCTCCGGCTGGCGCAGCAGGCGATGGGGTTTCCAGCGGGCAAGGCGGAGGAGCGCGCTCGCCCCCGCCATCGCGGCACCAGCGCCACCCAGCAGCGGCAGCAGGCCGGTGGCGGCCGACAGCAGGCAGAGGGCGGCCCCGGCGATGCCCATCGCCTCCAGCATCGGTTGGACGCGCCGGGTCAAGGTGATCCCCTGGCGGCGCAGGGCGCCGGCGGTCGCGGCGGGGATGACGCGCCCGCCCATGGTCAGCAGCAGCGTGGCGATCAGCAGCAGGCCGACCGGTTGGCCGACGCCTTGGACCAAGCCCAGTTGCGACGCCCAGAACAGCGCCTCGGCAAGCAGGAAGGCGCCGATCAGCGGGCCGAACACCGCGTTGTGGCCGCTGCGGCTGGTGCGCAGGAACGGCAGGCCGGCGACCACGAACAGCAGCACGGGATAGGCGAAGCTGAGCGGCAGGGCCAGCACCGCCGGCAATCCGGCCAGCAGCGCCAGCCGCCCGGCGAGCCAGGACAGGAATGTCGCGGCCAGCATCGGGCGCGACAGCCGCGTCATCAGGAAGCCGCCGACCACCGCCAGCGCATAGCCCAGCGTCATCTCGTGCGCATGGATCGCCGGCGCCCAGCCGAGCGGCAGCAGGCCGCCGAGCTGGGCCAGCCACAGCGGGACGGCCAGCGCGGCGAAGAGGGACGCGGCCGGATACATCAGCCGGTGGGCGCTGGTGACGGGAGCGGGCATGGTCGGCGGCTTTCGATGGTCTGTCTGGCGGTGGTGTGGCGGGGCCATACTGGCGTGGGATGGGATTTCGCGCTTTGAGCGGCAACAAAGTCGTGCACGAATGGATACAGATCATGCACCGCGAGCCAGGACGACCGCCATGCCCCCGCCCCCCGATCCCGCCGTTCTGCGCGGCATGCCGCTGTTCGCCGGCCTCGATGCCGGTGCGCTGGCCGAGGCGGTGGCGCTGGCGCGGCCCCGGCTGCATCCCCGCGGCACCGCCGTCTTCTCCCAGGGGCAGCCGGCGGCGGCCGGCCATGCGCTGATCGACGGGCGGGTGAAGATCGTGCAGACCGGCCCCGACGGGCAGCAGGTGGTGATGCGCTTCATCGGCCCCGGCGAGATGTTCGGGACGCTGGCGATCTTCACCGACGGGCTTTATCCGGCCGATGCGGTGGCGGTGGCCGACTGTGTCGAGCTGTCCTGGCCGGCGGCGACGATGACCGAGCTGATGGACCGTCATCCCGCCATCGCCCGCAACGCGCTGTCGATCATCGGCGGCCGGCTGCGCGAGTTGCAGAACCGCCTGCGCGAGGTGGCGACGGAGCGGGTGGAGCGTCGCATCGCCCATGCCCTGCTGCGGCTGGTGCGGCAGGCCGGACGGCGGGTGGAGGCGGGGGTGGAGATCGATTTTCCGCTGTCGCGCCAGGATGTGGCGGAGATGACGGGGACCACGCTGCACACCGTCAGCCGCACCCTGTCGGCCTGGGAAAGCCAGGGCATCGTCGAGAGCGGCCGGCAGCAGGTGGTGATCCGCAAGCCCCACGCGCTGGTCGTCATCGCCGAGGATCTGCCGCCGGTGCCGAAGCGGGAGTGACCGAAGGCAGGGTTGCGGTGGCGCAAAGACCGTTGCCGGCGGGGTGGCTAAGGTGGCGGCCTGTCCCCCGTGCAGGAGCATGCCGAAATGACGGTCGCCGATATGGCGCTTGCCGATATGAAGCTCGCCGATCTGACGATGGCCGAGCTGATGAGCGGCCGGCCGGCGGTGGTGCCGGTGCTGCTGCGCCATGGCCTCGCCTGCCCCGGCTGCGCCATGGCGCCCTTCATGACGGTGCGCGAGGCGGCCGAGGCCTATGGGCTGGAGCTTGACGCCTTTCTGAACGACCTCGCCGCCGCGGACGGGCGGCCCGGCCATTCGATTGAGGCCGCTTCGACGGAGAGCCGGGGATGCACACCGACAGCCTGACCGGACGCATCCTGCATGACAACCACCACCGCGTGATGGAGCTGCTGGGGACGGTTCGCCGCCAACGTCGGCCGAAGAGAACCGTGACCATCGAGGCCGGCAGAGTTCCCCCACCATCCCGCCGCTGTGGGTCAGCGACGCGGCGATCGCCGCCTGGCAGGCGGTGCCCGCGCACCACGCCGGGCGGTCAGGCGCGCTATTCGAACGGGATGCCGGCGCCACAGTCGTCATCCCACCGCGCGCCACGGCGGTTCTGAGCAACGCCGCCGAGACTGCTCCCACCCGGCGGGACCGCCACATCCAGACCATCGCCGAGCGCGGTCGCCTGGGATGGCAAGGACAGACGCACTATTGGAAGCGGAGCAAGGCGGAAACCGCAATGGCGCACTACAAGCGCATCCTTGGCGCCCAGCTTCGTGCCCGCACGCTGCCTGGCCAGCCAGCCGAGGACGCCATCGGGGTCACCGTTCTCAATCGGATGAGCGATCAAGCACGCCCGAACTCCGTCCGCAGCGCCTGATCGAAGGACGGGTCGGGCCTCGGTGCGTCCGCACACCCCTCGCTGCACCAACACCCCTCCCCTCACTTGAAGCGCCGGATCGTCTCCAGGAGCCGGTCACAAGACCGGGCAAGATTTCTGGTCGGTGCCGTGGCGACACCCAGCAGAAGCCCGGACTCGGCGTTGTCCGGCGGCGCATACCAGGGCGAAAGCGGTGCCGGAAACATACCGAACGTCAAGGCTTCGCGGGCGATGGCGACATCCGGCGTTCCCTTCGGCAATCTGAACAGCACCGCCAAACCGGGAGCGGCAACAAGCTCCGTGCCGACAGAGGCGTGAAGACAATCCAGAACCGCCTGCCGCTTGGCCGCATAGGCGCGCTTGGTGCGCCGGAGGTGGCGCATGTAGTGACCCTCGCGGATGAACTCGGCGGTCGCGATCTGGACCGCGGGTCCAGGCGGTGGTGCCAGACATGCCGCCACCTCGGCGAACCGGGAGACCAGCGCAACCGGGACGACCACAAAGCCCAATCGAAGGGTTGGGCTGATCGTCTTGCTGAACGAGCCGATGTGGATGACGCGCCCGCCTCGATCGAGCGAGGCGAGCGCCGGCGCGGCCCTTCCCGCCAATTGCAGTTCGCTCAGATAATCGTCCTCGATCACCCAGACCCGGTTCGCGTCCGCCCATTCAAGGAGGCGAAGGCGCCGCTCCAGCGACAAGGTCGGCCCGAGCGGCGCCTGTTGTCCGGGGGTGACGACGACGAGCTTCGCGTCGGGATGATGGCGCAGCCCATGATCGACATCGATCCCGTCCGCATCGACGGGAATCGAGGCCACCGCCAAACCTGCGAGTTCAAGCCCTTTCCTCGTCCATGGAAAGCCCGGATTCTCGAACCAAGCCGACTGCCCACCCAAGCCGAGCACGCTGAGACCCAGCCCCAGCCCTGCGCCGAACCCCCCGGTGACGATGACCTGCGACGGCGAGCAGCTGATGCCGCGTGCGACGGCCAGATAGGCTGCGATCTCCCGCCTCAACTCATGCTCGCCGCGGGGGTCGGGATATGACGGGGGAACGCTCGCCTCGGCGCGGACGGCATTCGCGCGAATGCGCGCGAACAAGGTTGCCGGGAAAGTCTCGGCTGCCGGTACGCCCATCTGAAAGAACGCAGGCCCCCGCGTCATTTCCAGGTAGGTCTCCAGAAACGAGCCTGCGTCCGGCGGCGGTTCGCTCCTTGTGGCAGCGCGCGGGCGTTGAGCGACGCGCGTGCCCATGGCGCGCGAGGCCTCGATCAACTGGGCGGCGGCGAGGTTCTCATAGGCGGTCCGCACCGTTCCGCGCGCGACGCCGAGCTGGGCCGCAAGATCCTGCCAGGACGGCAGCCGTGCGCCGGGTTCCAGCACGCCGTCTTCGATGGCTTTGGCAACCCCCCTCCGGATCTGCTCCGACAGGGAGGCCTTGGCCGACCGGTCGAGGGTCAGGGAGAGCGGCTTGTTCATGCCGCCATGGTACATGATTTCATCGCATTCTTGGGCCTTTTTCCTGGCTCAGAAAACCCGCATCTTCAGATGCGTCACAGGAGAAATCCCATGAAGAACCGCATCATTGCCCCTGCTGTCATGGCCGTGCTTGCTGCGACCTTCGCCGGTCCTGCTCCGGCTCACGACACTCAAACCGAAACGGTGACGGCCAAGTTCGATCAGGCCATTGCCAACATTCCGGGCAAGTCGCTCCGCGTGGTCGAAGTGGAGTACGCGCCCGGCGCCGCTTCCCTGCCGCACACCCACGCAAAGTCCGCCTTCATCTACGCCTACGTGCTGTCCGGCGAGATCGAGTCGAGGGTGAACGACGGTGAAACCCGCCTCTACAAGGCGGGTGAGGGCTGGTCCGAAACGCCGGGCGCGGTCCATTCCATCAGCCGCAACGCCAGCAAGACCACGCCGGCGAAGTTGCTTGCCGTCTTTGTCGTCGACTCCGGCGAGAACAATCTCACCTTCCCCGTCAAGTGAAAGAAGGAACCTGACCAATGACCAACAGGCTCGACTACAATCAAATCGCCCCCAACGGTGCCAAGGCGCTGGGCGGTGTCTATGGCTATGTCATGCAGAGCGGTCTGCCCGGAGAGCTGGTGGATCTCGTCTACCTGCGGGTTTCACAGATCAACAATTGTGCCTTCTGCCTCGACATGCACACGCGTGAACTCATCAAAAGAGGCGTGAAGGTCGAGAAGCTTGCGCTGGTGCAGGCTTGGAAGGAAGGCGGTCCTCTCTTCAGCCGGACCGAGCGCGCCGCCCTGGCCTGGGCCGAGACCGTGACGCTCGTCGCCGAGACGGGCGTTCCGGACGACGCCTACGACGCTGCACGAGAGGAGTTCGACGAGAAACAGCTCGTCGACCTCACGATCGCGATCAGCCTGATGAACAGCTTTAATCGCATGGCCATCAGCTTCCGGAGCACGCCGCAGGCCGTTCTGGAGATCTGAACAAGCCACGACTCCGACGCAAGGCCCAGCTTGGGAAGGAGTACAGATTATGGTGGCCAATGACATTTCGGATGTGAGAATTCCCGACAGCAAACTGGCCCGTGATGTGACCCGGTTCATCCGGGACACGGAGAGCGATCTGCTCTTCCATCATTCGGTCCGGGTTTATTTCTGGGGAGCCATAGCGGGAACGCGACGGCGGATGAGCTTCGATCCGGAGCTGCTCCATACGGCCTCCATGTTCCACGACATCGGCCTCACCGCGACCTACAAGAACAGCCAGCTGCGGTTCGAAGTGGACGGCGCCAACGCCGCGCGGGATTTCCTGCGGGCGCAGGGAATTTCGGACGGTGACATCGAAACGGTTTGGAACGCCGTTGCCCTTCACACGACGCCCGGCATCCCGGAATTCATGCGCCCGGAGATCGCGCTGGTGCAGGCGGGCGCCGGTTTGGACGTTGCCGGCCGCGGCTACGGCCAGTTTACGGATGACGAGCGTGACGCGGTTATCGCAGCCTTCCCGGTCGCGTCCCACGAGGTGGTGTAGGAGCTGTGGGGAACCAGCCCGCCGCAGCGCCCTACATGACCTTTCCCAGGGAGCATCGGGCCAAGCTCCACTCGACCAACCCGATTGAACGTCTCAACGGCGAGATCAAGCGACGCACCGAGGTTGTCGGCATATTTCCGAACGAGGAAGCGATCACGAGGCTCATCGGTGCGATTCTGCTGGAGCAAAACGATGAATGGGCCGTTCAGCGGGCGCGATACATGACGCTGGAAACCATCGCCCCGCTCGGCGATGATCCCATCGTCAGCCTGCCCGCTGTGGCCGCCTGACCACTTGGCCAGACCGGCCGGAGAACCTGATGAGCGAACAAGCTCCAACACCACGCTCAGGGGCACGATCCTTTCTGCCGAAGGCGCTCAATGGTCCGAAGGCGTGGGAGACGCCGACGGTCATCAACACCGACAAGGCGCCAACATACGGACCGGCCGTGGCGGAGCTGAAGGCCGAGGGCAAGTGTCCCGAGGAGACCGAGCACCGGCAGGTCAAATATCTGAGCAACGTGGTGGAGTCCGACCACGGCAAGCTGAAGCAGCTGATCCGCTCCGCAAAGGCCAAGCGTCCAGCTTCAACATCACCCGCGACATGCGGGGCGAGGCGCGCCTCGTCGAACGCGCCTTCAACCTTGGACCCTGTGTGCTCGCCGAGGCCGTCCAGTTCATCAGCCAGCAACTCGAACTTCAGGCGGCGCAGCATCGGCGGTGATGTCCGTAACCATCATCTCGCGCCTGCCGGCAAACTTTGCAACAGAGCCGTCCGGCTTATCGGTCCATGCCGCTCATCAGCACATATTTCACCTGCACATACTCTTCGATCCCATAATGGCTGCCCTCACGGCCATAGCCCGATTGTTTGACGCCACCGAACGGCACCGACGCCGTGCCGACAGCTCCGGAATTCAGGATGACTATGCCTGCTTCCAGATCGCGCGATAGGCGGAGAAACCGGCCGGCATCGCGGGTGTAGGCGTAGGCCACCAGCCCATACTCGGTGTCGTTGGCCCGCTGGATCACCTCGTCTTCGCTGTGGAAGCGGTAAATGGGAAAGACCGGTCCGAAAATTTCCGTCCGGGCGATCCGGAACCTGTCCTCGACCCCGGTGAGGATGGTCGGCTCGTAGAACAGACCGCCCTTGGCATGCGGCTTGCCACCCATGCGGACAATCGCTCCCCCTTCGACGGAATCGGCCACCAGGGCGCTTACCTTGTCGATGGCCGGCTGGTTGATCAGCGGGCCGACCACGAAGTCGCTCTGCAGCCCCTGGTCGACCCGGATCGACGCGACCCTGTCCGCCAGCAGCGCGACAACGCGGTCGTGAACGCCGTCCTGCACATAGATGCGGTTCGGCGAGATGCAGACCTGCCCGGAGTTGCGCAGCTTGGCGGCCACCAGCCCCTTCACCGCCTCCTCGATGTCCGCGTCGTCGAAAATGATGAAGGGAGCGTTGCCGCCCAGTTCCATGGTCATCGTCTTGAGCGTTTCCGCACTGTTCCCGGCAAGGAGCCGGCCGACGCCCGTCGATCCGGTGAACGAGATCTTGCGGATCCGCGGATCGCCGGTGAAGGCCTCGCCGATGGCCTTGGGGTCGCCGGTCACCATCTCCAAAACGCCTTCGGGAATGCCGGCCAGCCGCGCGTACTCGAACAGCTTGTAGGCAGTGAGAGGCGTCAACTCCGACGGCTTGATGATCATCGTACATCCGGCCGCGAGCGCGGTCGCGACCTTTCGCGTGATCATCATGAAGGGGAAGTTCCACGGCGTGATCGCGGCGGTTGGGCCGACCGGCTCCTTGACCACCATCACCGCGGCGTTGTTAGCGTGCGTCGGAATGGTGTCGCCATAGACGCGCTTGGCTTCCTCGGCATACCATTCGATGAACCCGAGGCCATAGTCGATCTCCCCCATCGCTTCGGTCAGGCATTTGCCGTTTTCACGGACCATGGTTTCGGCGAACGCCTGCTTGTCCGCCCGGACGAGGTCGAACCAGCGGCGCAGGATGTCGCCGCGCTCTTTCGCCAGCCTGCGGGACCACGGCTTGAACGCCTCGCAGGTCCGGTCGATGGCAGCCCGCACCTCGTCGATGCCCATGTCCGGTGCCTCACCGACCAGCGAATCGTCGGCAGGATTGTAGACCTTGATCATGATTGTTCTTCCCACATTCCGAAATGCCGCGCCCCAAGAGCGCTGATTAGCCGCGATCAGGCAGGCAATTGCCGGCGCGCAGCCCGACGAACCGCCTGTTCTTCCAGGTAGCGATCGACCGAGAGCGCATGCTCCGGCGACAAATGCGCCAGCGTCTGAAGTGCCGCCGTCGCGTCGAGGCAGCCCGCCAGATCGCTGCGCTCCGACATGCGAAGAAGTCGCTTGGTGTAGCGCAAGGCCGGCGCGGAGTTTCGCGCGATCTCCTCCGCCAAGGCGTTGGCGCGATCCATCAACCCGTCGGCCGGAACGATCTCCGACACCAGCCCGTAGTCGAGCGCCGTGCCGGCGTCGATGATCCGGCCGGTGAAGGCCAGTTCCGCCGCGCGGGCGTGCCCGATCGCCCTGGGCAGGAACCACGCGCCACCGATCCCCGATACCAGCCCCAATCTGACGAAGGTTTCCGCGAAGCTCGCGGCCGGCGACGCGATGCGCAGATCGCACATGCAGGCGAGATCGAGGCCCGCCCCCATCGCCGGACCATTCACCGCCGCGATGACCGGCACCTCCAACCCGTAAAGGGCGAGCGCGAGGCGTTGCAGCGTGCGCCGATAGCGCTCCCCGATGTCGATCGGCCCGCCGGCCATCAATCCTTGATGCGACTGCATGTCCTTGACGTTGCCGCCCGCGCAGAAGGCCGGCCCGGCGCCGGTCAGGATCGCCACGTGGACTCTGTCATCCGCATTGATGGCCCCGATGGCCGCAATGAAGTCGTCACACTGCTCCGGCAGTGATAGAGCATTGCGGGTTGCAGGCTCGTCCATCGTCAGGACGGCGAGCCCGCCTTCCCGTTCGATCCGTAGAAATGGGCGCATCACGATGTTGCTCCAGTGAAGATCACGGAGTCCGAGACGAGCGCGTCCACCTCCGCTTCGGCGAAGCCGAAGCGTTGCAGGACCACGCGCGAATCCTGACCCGTGAGGGGTGGTGGTGCGGTCGGCCGCGCCGCGCCGGGGGTGCCCAGGGCGAAGCCCGGCATGCGGAAGCGGCCTGTCCGCGGGTGATCCAGTTCGATCTCGATGCCACTGGCCGTATACTGCTCGGTGCCGACAACCTCGGCGTAATCGGCGACCGGGGCTGCGACGATGTCGGCCGCCCGCAACAGCGGCAACCACTCGGCGGATGTCCGCTGTTGAAAGATCGGCTGAAGCACGGCAAGCAGCGCCGGCCGTTCGGCCACGCGCCCGGCATTCGTCGCGAAGCGGGGATCGGCGAGGAGATCGGGACGCCCGATGAGGGCGCAGAGCGCTTTCCACCGCCGGTCCTGATAGGCGGCGACCATGATCCAGCCGTCGCGGGTCGGCAGAGCCTCGTTCACGGCGGCGTAGGGAGCAGCGCTGCCCGTCGGCTCCGGCACCGCACCGGAGGTGAGATAGGCGGCGAGGTTCAGCTGCTGGAGCATCATCATGGAATTGTAGAGGCTGACGTCGAGATGCCCGCCTTCACCCGTCGCATCGCGCCGCCGCAGGGCAGCCAGGACCGCGACGGTCGCGAACAGCGCGCCCGTCATGTCGGCCAGCGGCAGCGGCACCTTCCCAGGCCCGCCATCCGGGGCCGAGATCCCCGCCATCAGCCCGGTGACCGCCTGGATGATCCCATCCACGCCGGGGCGGCCGGACCAAGGCCCGATCTGTCCGTAGGCGGAGAGCGAACAGGTTATGAGGTCCGGCTTGACCGCGGACAGGGCCGCGTGGTCGATGCCGAGGCGGGTGGTGACGCCGGGGCGGAAATTCTCCAGAACGACATCGGCGCGCTCCACCAGTCGGCGGATCACCCTGCCCGCCTCCGGCCGCTTGAGATCGATGCTGAGGGCCAGCTTGTTCCGGTTCGCCGTCAGAGCTGTCAGGCTTTCGCCATTCTGCCAGGGCGGACCGAGCCGCCGCGCGAGTTCGCCATCCGGAGGCTCGATCTTGATGACGGTTGCGCCCATGTCCGCGAGCCACATCCCGCAGACCGGTCCGGCGATCAACTGGCCGAAATCGAGAACGGTGAGCCCGGTAAGTGACTGTGCGAGCATAAGAATCAATGACTCCATGGACATGAGCGGTGCCGCTCCGTGATGAGTCCATGTGCCGCCGATTGCGCTTTCGCCACAATCGAGTAATCCTACGCAACTGTTGAGCAAAACTGCACGGTCGATCATGAGAGACCTGCCTCCGCTGAACGCGCTCCTGGCGTTCGAGATCGTCGCGCGCACGGGCAGCGTCCGGGCGGCCGCAGATGAATTGCTGGTGACGCCGAGCGCCATCAGCCGGCAGATCCGTCTGCTGGAGGATCATTTCGGCGTCGCGCTGTTCGCCCGCCAAGGCCGTGGTCTGACCATGACCGCGGTCGGTGCCGCCTACTATGAGCGGGTCACCAGCCACTTCGACGGGTTGCGCAAGGCCAGCACGCTTCTTCACGCCTCGTCCGGCCGGGCGGTGCTGAAGCTGCGCTCCTACACGACCTTCGCGACGCGCTGGTTGCTGCCCCGCCTGTCGCATTTCCAGCTGGCGCATCCGGAAATCGATGTCCGTCTGACGACGGAATCCCAATGGAGCGACTTGGGCGACTTCGATGCGGCCATCCGGCTTGGCGACGGGCAATGGCCCGAACATCGCGCCGCTCCGCTGGTGCCGAACATACTGCGCCCGGTCTGCAGCCCGGCTCTGCTGAAAGGATCGGAGACGGAAGAGGCCTCCTGGCTCGCCCAACAAACGCTGCTCTTCGTCCGCGCCCGTCCCGACGATTGGGCACTTTGGTGCGACGCCGCCGGCATCGACTTGGCCGGGCTCAAGCGCCGCAGGGAGCTGGAAAGTTCGGCGCTGGCCTATCAGGCGGCGTTGGAAGGACGTGGGGTGGCGCTGGCGCAACTCGTCCTCGTCGAGGACGAGTTGGCGGCCGGCGACCTGGTGGCGCCGATCGCGTTCGCGCTCGATCGCCGGAACGTCACCTACTATCTGGTGTCCGATGTCCGGAGCCAGAAACGCACCGTCCTCGATCAACTCCAGCGCTGGTTGACGTCGGCCGACGCCGCTTAGCGGATCGGAAGCTCGGCGATCGCATCCACGGCTCCCGTCACCACGGCACCGGCGATCGTTTCCTTCAGGTCAACAGTTGCGCGATTTTACTTGCTGGTCCGTCTGCCCGACTTTCATTACCGTCTGCAAGAGACAGAGCGGCCTTGGCTCCGTGGCCCCCCGCCGATCCGGAGCGCGCCCGGAATTCAAAGCACGGATATCCAGGCCAGACTTTGACTGCCCGGAAAAATAAAGATCCCGAACGACCCCGTGGATCGGAACGAAAGCCATGCCGCTCGCGGGGGAGGAGCCTTTCGGCTCGCCCCGCACCATGAGCGGCCGTCGTCAAAAACAATCCGCATTCTGAAACACCGGATGCGCAAGGGAGGAACCGAAATGGTCCAATCGCGGCCACCGAACATGCTGTCGATCGTTTTCTCATCCAGCCTTGGAACCATGCTGGAATATTATGATTTCTTCGTCTATGTCGCCCTTACGGCGACCTTCACCAAGCTCTTCTTCCCAACGGACGATCCGGCGGTGGGCGCTCTGGTCGGTGCCGCGGGCTTCGGCGCGGCGTTCCTCGCCCGACCGATCGGCACGCTCATCTTCAGTCCGATGGCGGATCGGGTCGGACGGAAAAAGACCTTCGTCGTGACCCTGACGCTGATGGGTGCGGCGACGTTCCTGATGGGATGCCTGCCGAGCTATGCCACCGCCGGCTTCGCCGCCCCCGTCGCGCTGCTCGTCCTGCGCATCGTGCAGGGTATCGCGCTGGGCGGTGAATATGGCTCGGCGGCGGTGTATGTGATGGAGCACGCGCCTGCCCGACGGGCCGGACTCTACACCAGCGTGCTGCAAGGCACCGCCGGGGTTGGGCTGCTCATCGCGCTCGTCATCGTCGCTGTCCTCAAGACCAGCCTCAGCGCCGAGATGTTCGATTTGTGGGGCTGGCGGATACCGTTCCTTTTGTCGGCGCCGATCGTCATCGTTGCGACCTTCATCCGTTTGAAGATGACGGAGACGCCGGTCTTCCTGGAACTCAAGCGATCCGGAACGCTCTCCGCGTCGCCCCTGGCGGAATCCCTGACGAGCCGGGCAGCCTGGAAGGGAATCCTGCTGGCGATCTTCGGCGCGCAGGGCGGGACATCGGTCGCATTGTACACGTCGGTGGTCTACATGCTGTATTTCCTGCAGGGCGTCCTGAAGGTCGACAGCATGCAGGCCAACATGTGCGTCGCTGTCGCGGTGCTGGTGACCGCGCCGCTGTTCCCGGTTTTTGGCGGGCTTTCGGACCGGATCGGTCGTGCCAGGACCATGCTGATCGGCATCGTCTCCTGGATGATCATCGCCTATCCGGCCTTTTCCGGCATCGCGGCGGGTGCCGAGACGGGCTCGTGGACCCTCGTCACCCTTCTCATCACGGCATTGGCCGCGCTGACGGCGATGATCATGGCCCCCCTCCCCGCCTTTATCTCGGAATGCTTCCCGCCGCAGAGCCGGACGACAGGCTTTGGATTGGCGCAACAGGTCGGCAATGTCATGTTCGGCGGGTTCCTGCCGCTGATCTCGCTGACGCTCGTCAACTGGACGGGCAATCCGCTTGCCGGTGTCGGCTACTCCATCGCGTCTCTGATCCCCTGCGCCGTGGTCACCTACGGCTGGGCGATGAAGGCGGAGAAGGGGAGAAATGCGAACAAGGCTGCGCCTCCGATCAAGGCTCAGACCCAATCGATGGGATGACGTCCTGTGTCGGCATCGGTCGGGGCGATAGGTCGATGCCGGGCTCTGTTGCAATGTTGGCCGACACGCGGCGGAATGGCTGGAGGTTGGTGGGCATCGTCCCATAAACTGCGGGGCTGGCGAGCCGGAGGTGCGCTGGGCATGGTCGCGGGATGAGACGCGAGCCCGATCCCCATTGTCGCCACCGCTTCCCAGCCGAGCTGATCGCGCACGCGGTTTGGCTGTACCACACGTTCCCGCTCAGCTTTCACGACAAACGGATCGTTAAATAAATAGCTGTGGTCAGCCTCGGCGGCCTCTGTGCCTTGACGTGGGAACGGCCATTCCAGGCCGTTCCCGGCGCCGAAGGCAACGGTGCAAGCAACAGCGGGCTCGGTTGTTCGGCCCGGTCACTCGTCTGGCTGCTGTCGTCAGCCCTTCAGGTATCCGACATAATAGACGCCGATTATATTGTTGCGCGCGTCGCGTATGGGTTCATAGCCAGTGGTGTATGGCTTGCCCAATATGTCAACGTCTCCATAGAAGCTCTCGCCTTTGGAAATCGCTGCAATCGCCTTACCCTTGGGATCGAGTACGGTTCCGATCGCACGAGATCCGTCATCCTTCTTTACATTCGTTGCCACCCGGACAAAATCGTCGCCATTCTTGACAAAAATGGTGGCAGTTCCTCCTTTCTCTTTTTGTACTTCGTCAACGAGTGAGAAGTTGTTGTTCATCTTAGTGTCGCCGAAGTACAAAGCCGGGACGGTCTTTTCGGCAATCGTATCTTCTCCTTTGATGTTCGGGGCGCCCAATGCCGCGGCCTTGGATTTGAGGAGCTGCATTGATGAGCGGACATCCTCTGCGGGTCCGGCGAGCGCTTGCGGATGCGGCAAGGCCGTGAACCCGGCGGTGAAAACCAGCAGTACAAGCGCAAACGTAGATGCCTTCATTGCCGCCTCCTGGCCTCGCTGCATCTCGACGCATAGATGTCGGGTGAAGAGGCCCATGATTGGGGTGACGCCACAGTACGGGCGAGAAACTACGCCAAGCGGACAAAGCCGGGACAGATGGTCGAACTTGGCCTGGATCGGCTGGGTGAGACCTGCCGTCCCCCGCGCTCACCCCCTGATCGCCGTTGTCCTTCTGCGGTCCAGAGCAATCGCGGATCACGCGCGGAGTGACCTGCTCACTCCCGTCGAGTTCAAAATGCCCATCAACAGGATGACGCTGAGGAGCTATCAAGCGGATTTAAATATTTCTGGCGTTAATAATACTAGCTATCAGCGCCATGGTGCCGCAATAGTCAATAGATGTTGCGCATTTATGTTCATATTTACAGTATTGATACGTAAAGGTTCCTACATCAGTTCTGTATTTATTCTTTCTGATTGTGGATTAGTCTCCGCCATCAATATTATCATGCATCGTAAGCGCAACGTAAATATTTCCCAAGTTTTTGCATTCGCACATAATAGCAATTATATTTCCGGTCTTGTCGCCGGTTTCTGCTAAGTACCTTCCATTATGCACGTTATCTCCTGCGTTTTCTATGTAGATACAGTTACAAATCTTCTCCGTGCTATTTGAGCTGGGGCGGATTGAGAGAAAACCATCACGCAAGCCATTAGCAAGGGAGCAAGAAGCCACATCTTGACCTCCATCTTGCCTTCTGCATTTATCGATCGGGACCTCTATTGTGACCCGGATGAATGCTCGGGGCCGTTCCGCTTGCCGGACAAGGTGATAAATATACGCCTATCTTACGTCAAGCCGATAGTGCCCTGCCGTAATACGTTCTTTCCGAATAATCTAAAATATGGTCAAGTGTTTCTATTTACACCGTCGTAATAACGAAGTCTTGCTGTCGAAGTTAATTGCAAATAATATCCGCCATCCGATCATTCCTTCAGCGGCGCGCTCGCATTGTGAATGCTATAGCGTCAGTCACGAAACGGGTTTTCCGGAAAACGCTGGGGCCGGTAAAGCCAATCGGAGTTTCTGTTCCGCTGCTACTCGGCCCCCCTTTCATGCGGCATGGTGGCGCCGGGCGTCGTCACATTAACTTGAGCAAGGCAAGGAGAGGGGGCCTGCGGCTGCCCGCCGACGCCCATCATGCCGTCTTGCAGGCGCACGTCTCTTGCGGTCGCCCGGCCGTGGACGCCGGCGGCGGAGCCGATTGGCGAGGGTCTGGGCAAACTTGCGACACCAGCGCCGGACCGTCTCGTATGAGACCTCGACACCGCGCTCATGCCCAGCGCACCTCCGGCTCGCCAGCCCCGCAGTTCATGTGACGATGCCGCCACAAGACGTCGTTCTGCACAGACATCCATCAATCTCCCGACGATGACGCCAAAAGCGGCAATTGCATCCGGTTCCCGCCCAAGACGGCGGCATGCTTGGTTCCACGACACCAGCGCACAAAGCAGAAAACATAATTATCACGTTGTAATTTATCGAGAAAATGAAAATCGGCATGCCATTTGCTAGGGATGGGGCGACAGAACGGCAACGCGAAAGGGATGGTGCAGCCATGGTCAGTGCTTCGCCGAACGGCCCGGCTTCCCCACGCGGGCAGACGCTCCTCCTGGATGGAATCACCCAGCGCTACGGCACATCTCTCGCCGTGAACGAGGTCACACTCGACATCCGCGGCGGCGAACTCGTGGCCCTGCTCGGCCCGTCGGGCTGCGGGAAAACCACCCTGCTGCGGATCATCGCCGGTTTCCTTGCTCAGACGAAGGGCCATGTGATGGTCGGCGGACAGAGCGTGGACGGCCTTCCGCCCAATCGCCGGTCGGTCGGCATCGTCTTCCAGAACTACGCGCTGTTCCCGCACATGACGGTGGCGGAAAATGTCGCCTATGGGCTGGATGCCCGCCGTGTCGACCGCGCCACCCAGCGCAGCGAGGCGCAGCGCATGCTGGATTTGGTCAAGCTCGGCCATCTGGGCGACCGCAGCCCACGCCAACTTTCCGGCGGCCAGCAGCAGCGCGTGGCATTGGCCCGTGCGCTGGCGGTCAACCCGTCGATCCTGCTGCTGGACGAGCCCTTCGCAGCACTGGACAAGAATCTGCGCCTCGACATGCAGATCGAGGTGAAACGGATACAGCGCCTGTCCGGCATCACCACAATCCTTGTCACCCACGACCAGGAAGAGGCGCTGTCGATGGCCGATCGCGTCGCGGTGCTGAGCCAGGGTCGGCTTGAGCAATTCTCTCCGCCGACCGACATCTACGACGCGCCCGACAGCCTGTTCGTCAACACCTTCGTCGGTTCGGCCAATCTGCTGGGCGGCGTGCTGGTCGACAGCGACCGCACCGCCGGCCGCGTGCGGCTGGACGCCGGCGGCATTGTCGAAACCCGTCCCCCCAAGGGCGATCTCAGGCCGGGCGCCCGCGTTACCGTCTGTCTGCGCCCCGAACATCTGAGCGTCGATCCGGCCACGACCGATGCCGACACGCTGAACGGCGTGGTGGAGATGGGGCTGCCGCTGGGCGCCACCGTCGTACACGAAATCCGCATCGCCGACGGCAGTGCCGTCAAAGTATCGGAATCGCGCATCCAGCGCGCATCCCTGCTGGCCCCCGGCACCCCGGTTCGGCTGGCACCGGTCGCTCCCCGCCTCGCCTCGGTCTTCGCCGCGGCCTGAAATCCCCTCCGATCCACCCACCTCCTCTCACCTTCAGGAGTGAACGATGCTGTTGACCCGCCGCAATCTGATGCAGACGGCGCTGACGCTGGGTGCCATGCACGCCTTCCCCGGCCTGACCTGGGCGCAGGCGCGCCCGCTGGTCTTCGCGACCTTCACCGGCAGCTGGGAGGAGGCGCACCGTGCCGTGCTCGTCCCCGCCTTCCGCAAGGCGGCGGGCGACGCCAACATCGTGCTCGACCCGATGCTGTCGGTCGACCAGATCGCCAAGGTGAACGCTGCCAAATCCAACCCGCCGATCGACGTCATGCTGCATGATCCGGGACCGGCGCTGCAGGCCATCGCCCAGGATCTGGTCGAACCCTATCCGGTCGAGAAGAGCGCCTATTACAAGGACCTGATCCCCGCGGCGCAGGAGCCGATGGGGCCGGCGCCCTTCTTCCAGGTGGTCGGCCTGACCTACAACCCGGAAACCATCAAGACGCCGCCGACCAGCTGGGCCGATCTGTGGAAGCCGGAATACAAGGGCCGCGTCGGCATCACCAACATGAACTCGACACTCGGCACCGGCTTCATGGTCGAGCTTGCCAAGATGCATGGCGGATCGGAGTCCAACATCGACCCGGCCTTCAAGGCCATCGAGTCGCTGCGCCCCAGCCTTGCCGCCGTCGCCGCCAATCCGGGCCAGCTCGCCACCCTGTTCCAGCAGGGTCAGATCGACATCAGCCCCGGCAACTTCAACGCCATCCAGATCCTGAAGGCGCGCGGCGTGCCGGTCGAGTTCGTCGCCCCCAAGGAGGGCGCCATCGCCTTCAAGACGACGATCCACATCGTCAAGAACTCCCCCAACAAGGAGCTGGCCTTCAAGCTGATCGAGGCCGCCCTGTCGCCGGAGGTGCAGGCGACGCTTGTGGAGGAGCCTTACCTGATCGTGCCGACCAACACCAAGGTCGCCATGAAGGGCGAGATCGCCAAGGCGCTGGCCAAGGACCATGCCGAGATCGCGAAGAATTTCGTCTTTCAGGACTGGGGCAAGATCAACGAGCAGCGCGCCGCCTGGATCGAGCGGTTCAACCGCGAAATCCGCGTCTGACCTGACCACACACAGCCCGCCAGCCGGAGGAGGCGCCCCATGGCCGCGACGTTGCGCGACGTCACCACCTACGACCTGAAGCTCGCGGCTCCGCTGGCGGCGGGCTTCGTCCTGTTCTTCGTAACACCGTTGGTTATCCTGCTGGCGCTGAGTTTCCAGACCGACCCGCAGGGCGGCCATTACGGGCTGACCCAATATGTCAATTTCCTGGGCGACAGCTTCAGCCTGGGGGTTCTGGGTTCCACCCTGTGGCTGGGGGTGAAGGTGACGGCGCTGACCCTGCTGCTGGGCTATCCGGTGGCGTGGCTGCACCAGCGTTCCCCCGGATGGGCCCGGGGAGTCATCATGCTGCTGGTGCTGCTGCCGCTGTTGACCAGCGTGGTGGTGCGCACCTTCGCCTGGGTGGTCATCCTGGGCCGCCAGGGCATCGTCAACGCCACGCTGGGCTGGCTCGGCCTGATCGACACGCCGCTGAAGCTGCTCTACACCGAAGGCGGCGTCGTCGTGGCGCTGGCCCAGGTGCAGATGCCGCTGATGGTGCTGCCGATCATCACGGCGCTGAGCCGCATCGACCCGAACCTCGCCGACGCGTCCTCGGTGCTGGGGGCCGGGCACTGGCGGACCTTCCGCAAGGTGATCCTGCCGCTGTCGCTGCCGGGCATCGTCGCCGGCTGCCTGCTGACCTATGCCGCGGCGATCACCGCCTTCATCACCCAGAGCCTGATCGGCGGCGGCCAGATGCTGTTCATGCCGATGTACATCTACCAGCAGGCCTCCACCCTGCAGAACTGGCCCTTCGCCGCGGCGATCTCCATCGTCTTCCTGGCGGCGGTGCTGGTGGTCGTGTCGATCTTCAACGCGCTGGGCCGCCTGTCGCGCGGCTATGCCAACGCCTGACCCGGGGAGGGAGCGATGTCCAAACCCGCCATATCCAACACTGCCGGCCGCCGCATCGATCTTGACGCGCTCAGCTTCCGCATCGTCATGACCGGCATCGCGCTGGTGGCGCTGGTCCTGCTGGTCGCGCCAACGGTTGTGGTGATCTGGGTGTCCTTCACCAGCGGCTATTCGCTGAAATTCCCGCCGCCGGGCTATTCGTTGCGCTGGTATGTCGAGCTTTGGAACGCCTGGCAGCTCCAGTTCGCGCTGATGAACAGCCTGAAGGTGGCGGCATGGGCCACCGGCCTGTCGATCCTGCTGGGAGTCTCCGCCTCGTTGGGCATCGCGCGGTCGCCGACGCTGACGGCACGGGTGCTGGACAGTCTGTTCCTGTCGCCGCTGGTGCTGCCGGCGCTGGCCTTCGGCCTGTCGTCGCTGATGTTCTTCTCGATGATCGGCGTGCCGGTGTCGCCGCTGACGCTCATCATCGGACACACCGTGGTGTCGGTCCCCTTCGTGGTGCGCAACACGGTCGCGTCGCTGGCCCAGATGAACCCGTCGCTGCTGGAGGCGTCGGCCAGCCTGGGCGGCGGGCGCTGGTACGGCTTCCGCCGGGTGACCCTGCCGCTGATCCGGCCGGGCATCATGGCCGGCGGCTTCATCGCCTTCATGGCGTCCTTCGACAATGTCCCCGTCTCGCTGTTCCTGCGCGACGCCGCCACCGACATGCTGCCGATCCGCATGTGGCAGGATCTGGAAGGACGGCTGGACGTCACCGTCGCGGCGCTGTCCGGCATCCTGATCGTCGCCACCATCGCCCTGATGATGGCGATGGAACGCATCGCCGGCCTGTCCAAGAGGTTGACCTGAGCCCTGTCTTGTTCTCAGAAATAGTTATACACCGAGAAAGAGCGAAATTCCGTAGGGCGTGAACTTGAAGGGCAGATGCAAATGGCGGTCGGGATCGGTGACGACGAAGCGGAAGGGTACGACGTCGAGGAAGCGGGTCTGCTCCTCGGCATAGCCCGCCGCGCGCAGCCAGTCGCCGACATGGAACAGCACCTCGTGCGGGCCTGCCACGATGCCCTCGCCGCGCACGGTGGAATGGTCGAGCTGCCCGTTGGCGCCGAGTTCACCCGCCGCCAGCAACCGGCGTTCCGGCGTCAGCGCGTGAAGCTCCACCCGCATGCCCTGGGCGGCGACGCCGCGCGCCACATCCACGCCATGGATCGAAATTCCGCCCGCCATGCTGCCTCCGTCTCCGGTTCGCCGAAATGGTAGCCGAGACGGCGACAGCGACGCCAGCACCACGGCTCCCCCCGCTTCTGCCAGCACTCGCCGGCATGACCGGCCTGCAGGCACTGGTCGCCATGGCCCTGTTCGCGCCGGGGGTTCTGGCGCCCCGATTGGGGATCGACCCGGCGGGGCTTGGCCTGTTCACCACCACCGGCTTCGCGGTCGGAATGGCGGCATCGCTGTACGGCGGCGTGCTGGCCGGGCGTCTCGGGCCTTTCCGGATCGCCAGCTTCTGTGCGGTGGCGGTCGCTGCCGCCATGCTGTGCGCGATGACGGGCGGGAGCGCCGCAGGACTGCTGGCCGCGGGGATCGCCATCGGCCTTGCCTGCGGACCTGAAACGCCGGCCAGTGCCGCGATCCTCGGCCGGCTGGTTCGGGAAGCCGACCGGCCGATGGTGTTTTCCGTCCGTCAGACGGGAAACCAGATCGGCGCAATCGCCGGATCGCTGGCTCTGCCGCTTCTGGCCGTCGCCCTGGATCCCCGCGCCGGCTATGCAGTCATCGCCATGCTGGCGCTGGCCTGCATTCCGGTCTTCGAGCGGCTGCGGCCCGTCTATGACCCGTTGACACGCAATGCCGCCGCCGGTTTCGGACTGGGGACGGCGATGCAACTGCTGCGCGGCGACCCGGCGTTGCGGCGGATGGCACTGGCGGCCTTCCCCTACTCCGCCAGTCAATTGACGTTGAACGGTTTTTTCGTGGTCTTCGCGGTGACCGAACTGGGATTGGAGCATGTTCCCGCCGGGATGGCGCTGGCCGCCGGACAGGCGGGCGGGCTGGTAGGGCGGCTCGGCTGGGGCGTGGTGGCGTCGCGCTGGGTGGCGCCGCGCCCGCTGGTCGGCCTGCTGGGGCTGGGCATGGCGGCGGCGTCGATCCTGGTGGGGTGGGCCGGAGCCGCTCTGCCCTTCCCGGTGCTGGCAATGGCGACCTTCCTGTTCGGACTGACCGCCAGCGGCTGGAACGGCGTATTCCTGGCCGAGGTCGCGAGGCTGGCGCCGGCCGGCCGCATCGGCGAGGCGACGGGGGCGGTGATGGTCGGCGGCTTCGCGGGGCTGATCGCCGGGCCGATCCTGCTGGTCGCCGCCGCCGCGCTCAGCAGCCTCGCCGCCGGCTACATCGTTGTCGGCCTCCTGACGGCGCTGGCCGGTTTCCGACTTCTGAGAGGCAAGCCATGACCAATCCCCCGCGCGCCGCCGCCATTGCCGAGGCCGTGCGCACCGGCCGCAGCAGCGCCCGCGCCCAAACCGAGGCAGCGCTCGCCCGTATCGCCGCCGGCAACCCGGCGCTGAACGCCTTCGTCACGGTCGACGGGAACCAGGCATTGGCCGAGGCGGAGATGGTCGACCGCCGGCTGGCCGCCGGGGAAAGGCTGCCACTGGCCGGCGTGCCGGTCGCGGTCAAGGACACCATCTGGGTCGCCGGACGGCGCGTCACCCAGGGGTCGCGCCTGTTCGCCGATTTCCACGCGCCGGCGGATGCCATCGCGGTGGAGCGGCTGCGCGCTGCCGGCGCCGTCATCGTCGGCATGGCCAACAGCTCCGAATTCGCCTGCAAGGGCGTCACAACCAACCCGCTGTTCGGGCCGACGCACCATCCGCGGAACCCGGACCTGACCCCCGGCGGGTCGAGCGGCGGGCCGGCCGTGGCGGTGGCCGCGGGGCTGGTGCCGCTGGCGCTCGGCACCGATGCCGGCGGGTCGAGCCGCCGTCCGCCCGCCCATGTCGGCGCAGTCGGTTTCAAATCGTCCTTCGGCGCCATCCCCTATGGTCCGGGCTTCGCCGAGCCCTTCATCGGCATCGCCGTGATGGCGCCCATTGCCGCCGACGTTACCGACGCGGCGCTGATGTTCGAGGCGCTGTGCGGCCCCGATCCGCGCGATCCCGACTCCGTCGTCATCGCCGCCATGGACGACCGGCCGCCGGAAAGCCTAACCGTCGCCTACAGCCCCCGCTTCGGCCTGGACGCGCCGGTGGACGACGAAGTGCGGCAGGCGGTGGACAGCGCGGTCGAAGCGCTGGAGCGGGCGGGTGTCTGCATCGTCCGGCGCGATCCGAACTGGCCGGACGGGGTGACGGAAACGGCGCTGATGCCCTTGCAGCATGCAGGCTTGGCAGCCCTTTATGGCGACGCCTTCCGCCGCGACCCGGCGCAGTTCGATCCCGACATCGCCGTGCAGATCGAACGCGGCCTGAGCCTGACCGGCGCGGAGGTCGCATCGGCACAGCTTCTGGGTGTCGAGGTGGCGCGTGCACTTGCCGGATACTTCACGGGCGTCGATCTGCTGATCGGTCCGACGACGCCCTGCGTCGCCTGGCCGCTCGACCGGCTGGGGCCGGAGACCATCGGCGGGCAGGCGGTGCCGCCGCGGGCGCATGCCGTCTTCACCCCGTTGTTCAACCACGCCAAGGTGCCGGCCATCAGCCTGCCCTGCGGCGCCGGCCGCGACGGCTTGCCGGTGGGGCTCCAACTGGTGGCCCCGCGCGGGCTGGATCGCCGGCTGCTGCGCTTCGCCGCCTTCATCGAAACGGTGCTCGCCGCCGGCGGGCAAGGACAACTCGGATGAGCATGGACAACGACGTCCCGAGCGACACTCCCGACACCGAAGCCGCCCCCCGGCGGCGCCGCGCGGTGCCGCCCCCGCCGCTGGCGGAGATGGCGGTGGAGCGGCTTCGCGCGATGATCATCTATGGCGAGTTGCCGCCGTCCGCGCGGCTGATCGAACCCGAACTGAGCGAGAAGCTCGGCATTTCCCGCACGCCGCTGCGCGAGGCGCTGAAGCTGCTGGCCGCCGACGGGCTGGTGATGCTGCGCCCCAACCGCAACGCCATCGTCGCCCCGCTCGACGCCGGCGAGCTGATCCATCTGTTCGAGGCTGAAGGCTGCATCGAGAGCTTCGCGGCAAGGCTGGCCGCCGAACGCATGACCGCCGCCGACCTGCGCCGGCTGCGTGGCTTCCAGGAGAAGATCGAAGCGTTGCAGGGGGCCGGCGCGCTGGAGGAATATTTCTCCATCAACCAGAAGATACACCGGCTGATCGTGTCGGGCGCCAAGAACCCGGCCTTGGTGGACGCGCATGACCGGCTGCTCGGCCGGCTGGCGCGGGCCCGCTATTTCGCGCTTGGCGCCCAGGGGCGATGGAAGGAGTCGGTGCTGGAGCACCGCGAGATCCTGGCTGCGATGGAGGCGCGCGACGGTGAGACCGCGCAGCGGCTGTTCGTCCACCATGTCGGCCGCACCGGCGAGGTGGTGGCCGCCGCCTGCGCCTCACCCAGAGCTCGGCGGGCGGGGTAGCCACCGCCCGCCGGGACCTTCAAAACGGCAGGACCGGGGCCGGGGCGCTCTTGGGACGGGCGGGAGCCGGCAGGCCGCAGGGCAGGAACTCGCCGCGGCCGGGCTGGACCAGAAGAGCGCCGTCGCGGCAGACAACCACCCCGCGCGAGATCGTCGTCACCGGCCAGCCGGCGACCTCGATCCCCTCATAGGGGGTGTAGTCGACATTGTGGTGCAGCATGGAGTTGGTGACGGTCACCCGGCGGGCCGGATCCCACAGGGCGATGTCGGCGTCGGCCCCCACCGCGATGGTGCCCTTGCGCGGATGCAGTCCATACATGCGGGCCGGGTTGGTGGCGGTCAGCTCGACGAATTTGGTCAACTCCATCCGCCCGGTCATCACCCCGGCTGAGAACAGCAGCGGCAGCCGCGTCTCCACCCCCGGAATGCCGTTGGGAACGCAGCGGAAGGGCGCCTTATCGCCATGGACCTTCTTGCCGCCCGGACCATCGAAATGGAATGGCGCATGGTCGGACGAGAAGATCTGGAAGGTGCCGCCGGTCAGCCCGTCCCAGATGACGGCCTGATTGGCGGGGTCGCGCGGCGGCGGCGAGCAGATGCATTTCGCCCCCTCGAATCCGTCGCCGCCCAGATCGTCCGCGGTCAGGAAAAGATACTGAGGGCAGGTCTCGGCATAAATCCGCAGGCCCCGTCCCTGAGCCCACCGGATCTGCTCCACCGCGTCGGCACCGGAGACATGGACGATCAGGATCGGCACGTCCACCAGTTCGGCCAATGAGATCGCCCGGTGGGTTGCCTCGCGCTCCGCGACGCGCGGGCGGGAGACGCCATGGAAGAAGGGGGCGGTCTGGCCGGCGCGCTCCAGCTTCTCGGTCAGCCAGGCGATGCAGTCGGCATTCTCCGCATGCATCATCACCATCGCGCCCTCGCTGCGGGCGATGTCGAGAACCTCGAGAATCTGGCGGTCGTTCAGCTTCAGCGCGTCGTAGGTCATGTAGATCTTGAAGGACGTGTAGCCCTCGCGGATCAGCGCCGGCAATTCCTGCCCCAGCACCTGTTCGGTTGGATCGGTGACGATCAGGTGGAAGGCATAGTCGATCACCGGCTTGCCGGCGGCGCGCCGGTGATAATCGTCCACCGCCTCGCGCAGGGACCGGCCCTTTTCCTGGCAGGCGAAGGGCAGCACCGTGGTCGTGCCGCCGAAGGCGGCGGAGCGGGTGCCGGTCAGGAAATCATCGGCCATCACCGAGCCGTCGCCGGTCGGCTGGTCGAAATGGACGTGTCCATCGACGCCGCCGGGCAGGACCAGCAGCCCGGCGGCGTCGATCTCCTCCGCTCCGGGGGCGAGGCCGGCGCCGAGCGCCGCGATCGTCCCGTCGCGCACGCCGACATCGGCCTTGAACACATCCGACGCGGTGGCGACCGTGCCGTTGCGGATGACCAGATCGAACTCCATGCTCCCCTCCCCTCTTCCCTGTTGGCCGTCAGCCGTGCAGTTCCCGGAACAGGCTGCCCCAACCCTCGACCCGGCGGGTGTCGACGCCGGTCATGCGCAGCGCCTTCCACACCACGGTGGACACGGTGTCGTAGACGGGAATGCCCAGCGCCTTTTCCACCCGCTCGGCCACCGGAGCGCCTCGCATGTTGGTGCAGATGATGGCGATGGCGTCGGGCTTGGCCTCCGCCACCTCGGCACACATCCGCTCAATCCGCTCCTCGGTGATCTCGGAGAAGGAGAAGTTGCCGCGGTCGTTCAGATGGCGCTCCGCCACCACCTCGAAGCCGGCGGCATTGTAGTTGGCGACCATCCGCTCCTGGATCTCGTCGAGATAGGGGCTGACGATGGCGAAACGCCTGCGCCCGGTGGTCTCCAGGATCTCGTTCAGCGCCAGCATCGAGGTGCAGGCCGGAATGCCGGTCTCCGCCGCGATGGTGCGGCACAGCCGCTCGTCGGCGTCGAAGCCGAGCCAGCCGGCCGAGGTGCCGTTCCAGCCGATGACGTTCAGCCGGGCGTCGGCCAGCAGCCGGGCGGCGTCGAGAAAGGGCGCGTCGGTGAACTGGTCGAGCGCTGCGGCGCGCAACGAGATCTCCTTCACCGTGAAACGGCCGAAATGGGCCGTCACTTCCGGCAATCCGCTCAGCATCGCGGAGGTCACCGGCTCCAGAACCGTGTTGGACGACGGGGTCAGCATCCCCAGAAGGACGCGCTTGGTCAGGTCGGGCGTGCTCATGTTGTGTCCTTGTCGCTTCAGGCGTTTTCTTGTCGTCAGGGATTCAGGCGCGCGCCCACAGCGCGCGGGCGGCCTCGTCGGCCTCGATGCAGATCCGCTCCAGATCGGCCCGCAGCAGGCGGCCGTCTTCCACCAGCACCTCGCCGTCGACCATCACCATCTCGACATCGCGGCCCTGGCCGGTGTGGACCAGCGTGCCGAGCGGATTGATCTGCGGGCGCAGATGCGGGCGGCGGGCGTCGAACAGCACCAGATCGGCGCATTTGCCGACGGCCAGCGTGCCGATGCTGTCCGCCATGCCGACAGCCTCCGCCCCGCCCAACGTCGCCATGCGGAAGACATCGGCCGGTTGCCACTCGGCGGTGACGCCGCCCTGGCCGATGCGGGCGGTGGCGAGCGCCCAGCGCATCGCTTCCACCATGTCGCCATGCTGGGTGTCGGTGCACAGCGCCAGATTGACCCCCGCCGCCTTCAGGGCCGGGGTCGGCGCCAGCCTGCCGGAGGCGGCGTTGCATTTGGGCACGGTCACCGCGTGGGCGCCAGCGCGGGCCAGCCGGGCGATGTCGGCGTCATCGACATACAGGCAATGGGTGGCGAGAAGCCGGTCGTTCAGCAGCCCGACCTCCTCCAGCAGCGCCGCCGGGGACAGGCCGGTCGAAGCGCGGACACGCTCCACCTCCACCCGGCTCTGCGCCAGATGAGTGTTGACGCGCATCCCGCGGGCCGAGGCCTCGGCGGCGAGCGTGCGCAGGAATCCGGGGGAACAGGTGTCCGGCGCATGGGCGGCCATCTGCACCGCGATGCGCCCATTAAGGCCCCCGTGCCAGCGGTCGTGCAGGTCGAGCGTCCGGCGCAGCAGATCCTCGCCGATGGCGGCGTCGAAGCGCCACTCCCCTTGCGGCACGCGGGCGAAATCCACGTCATGCACCCGCCAGCCGGCATGGACACGCAGGCCCAGCTCCGCGATGGCGTCCAGCGTCGCCTCGGCATGAACGAAATGGTCGCAGACCAGGGTGGAGCCGGACAGCAGCGTCTCCGCCACCCCCAGCCGGGCCAGCGCCCGCGCCTCCTCCGGCGTGGCGTCGGTGCCCTTGGGGACGCCGGGCGTGTAGGAGGGGGCGAAACCCAGATCGGCGGCGACGCCGCGCACCATCACCAGCACCGCATGCAGGTGGGCGTTGACGAAGCCCGGCGTCGCCAGCCGGCCAGGCCGGTGCAGCGTGCGCGCCGCTGCCGGCAGCCCGGCGGAGGCCGGGGCCAGATGGGCGATCCGGCCGTCGCGGATGCCGATGGCGGCGTCTTCCACGATACCCATTTCCGGATCGCCGGTGACGGCGGTGACGCCGGTCAGCAGCAGATCGAGCGGGGCCGGGGTCATGCCGCCGCGCCTTGCCGGGGGACCGCGACCGTTGCGTCCGGCTTCATCTCCTTGCGCTGCTGCATCCCCTCCTCGCGGATCAGGTTGAGAATGTGGCGCTTGTGGTCGTTGAACTGCTGGCTGGTGATGTCGCGCGGGCGCGGCAGGTCGAGGTCGATCAGTTCGCGCACCCGTCCCGGACGGCTGGTCAGAACCGCGACCTGGGTGCCGAGCACCAGCGCCTCGTCGACGCTGTGGGTGACGAAGACGATGGTGCAGCGCTGCTTCTGCCAGATCGCGACCAGCTCTTCCTGCATGTCCATCTTGGTCTGGGCGTCGAGCGCCGCGAACGGCTCGTCCATCAAAATGACCTGCGGATTCAGCAGCAGGGCGCGGGCGATGCCGACGCGCTGGCTCATGCCGCCCGACAGTTCCGCAGGAAAGTGATTCTCGAAGCCGCGCAGGCCGACCATGTCGATGTATTCCTGCGCAGCGGCACGTCGGTCGGCCTTGCGCCAACCCTTCAGCCGCAGATGGAAGGCGACATTCTCCCACACCGGCAGCCAGGGCATCAGGTTGGCCTGCTGGAAGACCATGCCGCGGTCGGCGCCCGGCCCGTCCACCGGCTTGCCGCCGACCGTCACGCTGCCGCCGGTCGGCTTCTCGAAACCGGCGATCATGTTCAGCAGGGTGGACTTGCCGCAGCCCGAAGACCCCAGCAGGCAGAGGAACTGGTTCGGTTCCACCGACAGGCTGACATCGTCGATGGCCAGCAGGTCGCGCTTGCGCTTGGCGTCGCGGAAGATCTTGGTGATGTTCTGGAGTTCGATGGAAGCCATGGCGTCAGCCCTCCCGGCTCTGCAGGGTGGATCCGTGCTGCCAGTGCAGAGCCATCGACATCAGGAGCTTGATGAGGCCGTCGGTGGCGTAGCCGAGCAGGCCGATGCTGGCCATGGAGGCGAGCACGAGGTCGTAGCGCAGGAAGTAGTAGCTGTCCCACAGCACGTACCCCAGACCGCTCTTGACCGCGACCATCTCCGCCGTGACCGTCAGCATCCAGGCGGCGCCGATGCCGATGCGCAGGCCGGCGAAGATGCTGGGCAGCGCCGCCGGGAACACCACATGGCGCAGAAGCTGCTGTTCGGTGGCGCCCATCATGGAGGCGGCGCGGATCAGGTTGCGGTCGGCCGTCTTCACCCCGTGGATGGTGTTCATCAGGATGGGGAAGAAGGCGCCGAGGAAGACCAGAAAGATGGCAGGCTTGTTGGCGATGCCGAACCAGATGATCGCCAGCGGGATCCAGGACACCGGCGGAACCGGGCGGAGCATCTGGATGGTCGGCTCCACCGTCCGCTCGACCCAGCGCCACCAGCCGATGGCGATGCCCAGCAGGATGCCGCTGACCGCCGCGATGCCGTAGCCGGCGGCGACCCGCATCGCGCTGGACAGCGCGTCGGCCAGCCAGCGACCGCTGTTGGCCTGTGACGTCTCGTCGAAGCCGAACACCCAGTCGCCCCACGCATGCAGCACCACCGTCGGCGGCGGCAGCAGCGCCGCGGGCAGAAGACCGGATCGCGACACGATCTCCCAGGCCACGAGAATGAAGAGGGGAACGACTGCCCGCTCCCAGGATTTCCATATCGCCGTCATGAGGCGGACTCCCGTCCCGTCGAAAACACCTTGTCGGATGCGCCCCGCCATAAGCCGTCTATCGGGCCGGCGGGGCTGCATGTGGCCATCAGTAGCCGAGTTCGTTTTTCGGCTTGCCGGTGACGGTTTCGAGGAACTTGTAATCGAGGTTCTTTTCGGCCACCGCGGACACGTCGTGGCTGATGTATTTCAGGTCGCGCATCATCGCGGCGATGGCCAGCGTGCTGTCCTTGTGCATGGCATAGTCAGGAGTGGCGTTCTTGAGCGCCTCGGCGGCGACCGTCTTGTCCATGCCGGTGTATTTGTTGATCGTCTCGATCCAGGCGCCCTTGTCCGCCTTCAGCTTGTCGACCAGCGCCACGACGGACGCGACGGTGGCCTCGACCTCCTTGGGATGGTCCTTGATGACATCGGAACGGGTGACGATCAGGTTGGTCAGATTGCCGGCGGCCTGGTCGTAGGGAAGCGTGAAGTGCCGACCGACGCCGCTGTCGCGGATCTGCGAGGCGAAAGGCTCCACCGTACAGATCACGTCCACCTCGCCGCGCTGGAGGGCGGCGGCATGGTCGGACGGATTGGGGATGTTGATGAACTGCACGTCCTTGTTGGCGTCGATGCCGTTCTTCAGGAAGGCGCCACGCATGTGGATGTCCTGCGCATTCCCACGCGACGCGGCAACCCGCAACGGCTCACCCTTCGCCTTGCGCTCGGCGACCAGAGCCTTGAAGCCGGCCCAGTCGTCGGCCTTCAACTCGATCCCCTTGGCCGTCAGGATTTCCGAGCCGCCATTCACCTGACCGGAGATCGCCACCACGTCGAATCCCTTGTCGAGGGCGGTGATGTAGTGGAGGTAGGTGACCTGGGCGACATCGATGCTCTTGGACACCAGTGCGGTCAGAACGTCGTTGCCGGAATTGAAGTTGATCGCCTCGATCTTGACGCCCTTCGCCAGATCGGGTGTCAGCGCCATCGGCAGGCAATGGGCGCATTTGGCGAAACCCAGCTTCATCGCCTCCATATCGGCGGCCTGCGCCGTCGCGGCGGCCGCGGACAGGGCAAGGGCCAGACCGGTGGCGGCGCCATAGGTGAAGGATCGAAGCGACATGAGCAGGATTCCCTGATGCGATTGCGATGATCCCCCGGTCGCAAACCGCGTGCCAGATTGTATACAGAATGACGATTTGCGAAATTATGTTTGTTATCAGTTAGTTGAAATGTTTTTTTGCGGGAGGCTGGCGCGAGTCATGCTTGCCTTATTTTTAAGCGCATGGCATCGTTCACACATCTATGCACAATCATTCAGCAGAATGGGCGGCGCCGGGTCGATCATGGACAGCGTGAATATAGCCAAGCCCGCCACCGGGCCGCTCCGCCGCGAAACGTTGCATCACGGGGCCGTCGCGGAGTTGCGCACGATGATCCTTTCCGGAGAGCTTCGACCGGGAAGCCGGGTACCGGAAATCCAGCTGTGCGGGCAGCTCGGCGTTTCCCGCACGCCGCTGCGCGAGGCGTTGCGGGTCCTTGCGGCCGAGGGCCTGGTGGAACTCCGGCCGCATCGCGGCGCGGTGGTGACACCCATCGATCCGAAGGAGATCGCCGCGGTCTTTGAGGTGATGGAGGCACTGGAGGCGCTGGCGGGCGAACTTGCATGCAAGCGCGGCACACAGGAGGAATTCACCGAACTCGACCAGCTGCACGCACAGCTGCACGCTCAGTATGATGCAGGCGACCGGCTGGCCTATTTCATGACCAACCGCCAGATTCACGCCTGGATCGTCGCGATGGCGCGCAACCCGTCCTTGGAAGCCACCTATGCTGGCTTCGCTTCGAAAATCCTCCGCGCCCGGTCGTTGGCCAACTATGATGCCGACCGCTGGCGCGCCTCTCTGAGGGAGCATGACAGCATCATGGCGGCACTCCGGCAACGCGATGCGGCGACGTCCGGCAGGCTCCTGGCAGACCATTGCTGCCAAACCATGGTCGCCGTCCTCAATGCGCTCTGAGATGGTCCGGGTGACCGTCTCGCCGACTTGCTCATGATCGCCGCTTGACAATGCTGCCGGCGCGGCTCTCGGCGACCACCGTCAGACTTGGCAACCGAACCCGGATTCGCAGGCTTCAAACCAGTCCGGACCCGGTCACCGCTGCGAAACCGACCCGGCCGCCGCCACCACCAGCGGGGCGAAGCGTTCCTCCATCTCCTCCGGTGTGAAGCGCGCGCGGGATACGGCGATGTTCAGCGCACCCACCGGCATGCCTCCCGATCCGGTGATGGCCGCCGCGACCGACAGGTCGCCGTGATAGAATTCCTCGAAAGCGGTGGCGTAGCCGCTCACCGCCGATTTTGCGATCTTCGCCAGCAGTTCGTCGCGCTTCCAGGTGGTGGTGGGCGTATAGGGCTTCAAATCCATCCGGTCGACCAAGGCCGCCGCCTCCGCCGCCGGCAGGCGCGACAGGATGGCGATTCCCGGTGCGGTGCAATAGGCCGGCATCCGCGTGCCGACGATGACGTCGGTGTTCAGCACATGCCGGCTCATGAAACGCGACACGAAGACGATATCCGTCCCGTCCATCATGGTCAGGTTGATCGTCTCTTCCGTCGTCTTGCTGAGATGCATCAGATAGGGCATGGCGCGCTGCAGCATTGCATTGCTGTGCAGGTAATGATGCGCGATGTCCAGGGAACGGACGGTCAGCTCGAACCGCTTGGTGACCGGATCCTTCCGCAGATAGCCCAGCTTCTCCAGCGTATAGGTGAAGCGCTGCGCCGCACTCTTGTCCATGCCGACAGCGGCGGCGACCTGGGTGAGGCTCATGGACGGCCGAGTTGAATCGAAGGCATGCAGCACCCGGAATGCCTTGTCCACCGACATCACCATCAGCGGATCGCCGGCCCGCCCTTCGGAGCCGGCATTTTCGACAGTGACGGGGCCGGCCTCGATGTCTGTACCGGCGGGAACGCCTGTCGTGGGTGCTGGTGAAGCGGATCGGCGCGGTGCCATGTCGGTCGGTCCTGATTGTGCGCGGTGAGAGATACCGTTGACAGCGTACCGAAAGCAAGCCAAGCTAATCAATACAAAGTATTGCATTTCAATACCTCGCTTCGCGATCACCCATCGATCCCTCGTCCCCGCAGGGGATCCCGGCTGCCGGCAAAGTTTTCCGGGATCGGGTCCTTCCTCATATCGACAGGAGCGCATCAGTGACCGACTTCATCCTCACCGAAACCCGCGGCCCGGTTGGCATCATCACGCTGAACCGTCCCAACGTGCTGAATGCCTGGAACAAGGCGATGCGCGACGATCTGATCGTTGCCTTCGACCGCATGGAATCCGACGACTCCGTTCGGGCGATCATCCTGACGGGTGCCGGCGACCGCGCCTTCGGCGCGGGCCAGGATCTCAACGAAACCAAGAGCTTCGATGCCGACCGCGCCGAGGAGTGGGTGGCGGAGTGGGAGCGGCTCTATCACCGCATGCGCAGCCTTTCGAAGGCACTGGTGGTGGCTTTGAACGGCGTCGCCGCCGGTTCCGCCTTCCAGGTGGCGCTGCTGGGCGACCTGCGCGTCGGCCATCCGGGCGTGCGCATGGGCCAGCCGGAGATCAATTCCGGCATCGCCAGCACCACCGGCCCCTGGATCATGAAGGAGATGATCGGGCTGGCCCGGACCATGGACCTCACCCTGACCGGCCGCCTGATGGACGCGCAGGAATGCCACGCCATCGGCCTCATCAACCGCATCGTTCCGCAGGAACGCGTGATGGCCGAGGCGCTCGAACTGGCCGGTGAACTGGCCGCCAAGCCGCCGGTCGCCATGCGCCTCGACAAGCAGCGCTTCCGCGAAATGACCGAGGCCGGGTTCCGCGACTGTCTGTCCGCCGGCGTGCGCATCCAGCGGGAAGCCTACGCGTCGGGCGAGCCGGCTCGAATGATGGAGGAATTCCTGGCTAAGCGCGCCGCTCGCAAGACGGCGGCCTGACCGGCCTTTCCGGCGCGTCATCTATGAAAACGGGACGGTTCGCCGCCGTCCCTCCCACCCGACAGATCTTCCTTCAACCGGACGACCAAAAGATCCGGCCCCAAAAGATCCGGCCCCGAAAAAAATCCGGCCAGTGAACAGGGAATACGACAATGGGAATGAACGACGACTTCTCCATCGACCGCCGTGGCCTGCTCTCCACCGCGATGAAAGGCGCGGCGGGCGCCGCGCTCGCGACCGCCCTTCCGCCGGTCCTGGCGGCCGGGGTGAGCAGCCCGGCGATGGCGCAGACTTCGCAGATCACGGTGGCCGATCCGGGCGGCCCCTACAGCCCGGCATTCCGCAAGGCGTTCTACGACCCGTTCGAAAAAGCCACCGGCATCAAGGTCATCAATGTCGCCCGCGAGGCCGAGCCGACGGCCCAGTTCAAGGCGATCGTCGAGACCAAATCCTACAGCTGGGACGTCTGCACGCTGACGCTGTCGGCACGCGATATCCTGACCCGCCAGAATCTGCTGGAACCGCTGGATTTCGCCGTCGCCGACGCGCCGGGCCTGATGCCGGACGCGCTGACCGGCCAATGGATGGGAACGGACGTTTATTCGACGATCCTCGGCTACCGGACCGACAAGTTCGCGTCCAACCCGCCGCAAAGCTGGGCCGACTTCTGGAATGTCGAGAAGTTCCCTGGCCGCCGCTCGCTGCGCAAGAACCCCATCGACACGCTGGAACAGGCGCTGCTGGCCGACGGAGTGCCGATGGACAAGCTCTATCCGCTCGATGTCGAGCGGGCCTTCAAAAGCCTGGATCGCATCCGCCCGCACATCGCCGCATGGTGGACCGGCGGCGCCCAGTCGACCCAGCTGATTCAGAGCGGCGAGGTCGACATGATCGCCCTGTGGAATGCCCGCGCCCAAGCCGCCATCGACGGCGGCGCACCGGTCAAAATCTCGTGGAACCAGGGCCTCTATTCCATCGAGGGATGGGGAATCCCCCGCGGCAATCCGCGCGCCGACGCCGCCCGCAAATTCATCAGATTCTGCGCCGACCCGCAGCGTCAGGCCATTTTCACCGAGGTGCTGGCCTATGGCCCGACCAACCTCAAGGCCTATGACGACATCCCGAAGGAGCGGGCCAAGGCCCTGCCCACCTTCCCCGACAATCTCAAGACCATGACCATCGCCCGCGAGGACTGGTGGGGTGCCAACCGCTCCAAGATGAGCGAACGCTTCAACGCTTGGATCCTCGGCTGACGACCATCACAGGAGACCCGCCGCCATGCTCCCCTCCCACGGAACGGCCCCTCCCGCCTGCAAACTTCTGGTCGACGGCCTTACCAAGAGCTACGGATCCGTCGTCGCCCTCCAGCCGACCCGGCTTGAGGTTCCGGCGGGCGAATTCCTGACGCTGCTGGGCCCCTCCGGCTCGGGCAAGACCACGCTCCTGCAGATGATCTGCGGACTGGTGGAGCCGAACGGCGGGCGCATCCTGATCGATGGCCGCGACGAAACCCGCACGCCCGTCCATAAGCGCGACATCGGTCTCGTCTTCCAGCACTACGCGCTGTTTCCCCATCTGACGGTGGCGGAGAACATCGGCTTCCCCCTGCGCATGCGGGGGGTTTCCGCCACCGATCTTGACCGCCGGGTGCGGGACGCGCTGGAGATGGTTCATCTCGGCCATCTCGGCGACCGATTCCCCAAGGAGCTGTCGGGCGGCCAGCAGCAGCGCGTGGCGCTGGCCCGCTGCTTCGTCTATCAGCCATCCGTCATCCTGATGGACGAGCCGCTGGGAGCGCTGGACAAGAAGCTGCGCGAGAATATGCAGTACGAGATCAAGCGGCTGCACCGCGAGACCGGCGCCACCATCATCTACGTCACCCATGACCAGGAGGAGGCCCTGGCCATGTCCGACCGCATCTGCCTGATGAACCACGCGCGCATCGAGCAGATCGGCACCCCGCACGACATCTACGCCCGGCCGAAGACCGCCTTCGCCGCTGACTTCATCGGCGTGTCGAACATCTTCCGCGGCCGGCTCCAGCGGGACGAGGGCGGGACGCCGATCCTGGTGACCGGCGGCGGACGGTTCCGCCTGTCTCCCGCCACCGCCGCCAACGCTACCGCGACCGCGACCGGCCAGGGCGAGGCGTCGCTGATCGTCCGGCCCGAACAGCTCGACCTCGAAGGCGAGGGCGACAACGAGGTGTCGGGCGAGGTCGTCGACACCGTCTACGCCGGCTCGGAGACCCGCGTGCTGGTGACGCTGGGCGACCAGTCCACCATCACCGTCCGGCTGCGGCGCGGCATGTCCCCGCCCCCTCTGGGCGACCGTGTCGCCGTGCGCTGGCACAGCGACGCCGGAGTGCTGGTATCATGAGCGCCGTCCTGCTCCATGGCGCCGACGAGGGCGGGCTGAGGCAGCGGCTGCGCTTCGGACCGTTGTGGCTGGCGGCGCCCGGCATCGCCTTCCTCGCCGTCTTCTTCCTCTATCCGGTCCTGCGGCTGCTCGGCCTCAGTGTGCAGGATGCCGACACAGGCGCCTGGACGGGGGAACATTACGCCCGCATCGTCGACACCGGCGTCTATTTCCGCGTGCTGATGGGCACGTTCCGCATCGCCGGCCTGACGGCGCTGTTCTCGCTGCTGTTGGGCTATCCGCTGGCCTACTGGCTGGCGCAACTGCCCGAACGCCGGCGCGGCGCGATGGTGCTGGCGGTGATGGTGCCGTTCTGGACCAGCTATCTGGTGAAGACCTTCGCCTGGATGGTGATCCTGGGGCACAACGGCGTCATCGGCGGCATCCTGGCGGCCGGCGGCCTGCCGAGGCCGGAGATGCTGCACAACGAGTTCGGCGTGATGATCGGCATGGTGCACGCCATGCTGCCGCTGGCCGTGCTGACCATGCTGCCGGTCATGACCGGCATCGACCGTCGGCTGGTGCAGGCGGCGGAAACGCTGGGGGCGGCGCCGGGCCACGCATTCTGGCTGGTCTATTTCCAGCTGTCGCTGCCCGGAATCGCCGCGGCGGGGCTGCTGACCTTCATCTCCTCCCTGGGCTTCTTCATCGTTCCCGCCCTGCTGGGCGGACCGCAGCAGACCATGCTGGCGCAGTTGATCATCGCCCAAATTCAGGAGATGCTGAACTGGGCCTTCGCCGGCGCGCTGGCTACCTTCATGCTGGTGGCGGCACTGGTCACCTGCTGGGTCTATGACCGCGTTTTCGGCTTGTCCACCCTGTCCGGCGAGGGTGCCCGGCGCAAGACAGGCGGCGGCTCCATGCGCAAGGCCGGGCAGGGTATCCTGGCGGCGCTGGCGGCGCTGACCGCGTTGGTCGCGCGCGCAGCCATGCCGGTGCTGGGCGAGCGGGGGCGGGCCCGGCTCCCGGCAGTCTACTCGACCCTGGTCCTGGTCTTCCTCGTGGCCCCGGCCATCGTGGTGGTGCCGATCGCCTTCACCAGTTCGCCATTCCTCGACTTCCCCCCGCCGGGCTACAGCCTGAAATGGTTCGAGGTGTATTTCGGATCGGATCTCTGGCTGGGCGCCACGTTGCGGTCCTTCGGCGTCGCCTTCGCCACCGCCATCCTGGCGACCCTGGTTGCGGGGCTGGCGGCCCTGGCGCTGGCCCGCTCGACCTCGCGCTGGCGCGGCGCCATCTTCGCCCTGTTCCTGGCGCCGATGATCGTTCCACGCATCGTCATCGCGGTCGGCCTGTTCTATCTGTTCGCCCAGATCGGGCTGGTCGCCACCGACCTCGGCCTCGTCATCGGGCATACGGTGCTGGCGCTGCCCTTCGCATTCGTCGCCATCGCCGCGGTGGTCAAGGGGCATGACTGGCGGCTGGACCAGGCGGCGGCGACGCTCGGCGCCAACCGGGTGCAGACGCTGATGCGGGTCACTGTGCCGCTGATCCGCGGCGGTCTGGTCGCCGCCTTCCTGTTCGCCTTCATCACCTCCTTCGACGAGCTCACGGTGGCCATCTTCGTCAGCGGCGGGGTCAAGACCACGCTGCCCAAGCAGATGTGGGACGACATGATCCTGCAGCTGAACCCGACCCTGGCCGCGGTTTCGGTCGTCGTCTTCATCATCGTCATGGCGCTTCTGCTGATCGCCGAACGGCTGCGCCGTTCCGGCCGCTGAGCCCTCTCCCGATCCCCTTTGCCCGAGACTGTCCGACCATGTCCGATTTCTCCACCGGGTTCGCCGGCTTGCTGATCCAGGCCGCGCGGACCGACGGCGAGCGTCTGTTCGCCCGTTACAACGGCGCTCCGCTGACCACCGGCACCCTCGACCGCCAGTCCGACAGCATGGCGGCGGAGCTGCGGCGGATGGGTCTGGTCCCCGGCGACCGAGTGGCGCTGATGCTGCGCAACAGCCCGGCGGTGCTGTCCACCCTGTTCGGCATCGCCAAGGCCGGGATGGTGTGGATCCCGATCAATGCCCAGCAGCGCGGCGAGGGCCTGCGCTATATCCTGGAGCATTCGGAGCCGGCCGCGGTGCTGGCCGACGCCGACCTCGTGGCGACCATCGCGGACTGCGGCGCCGACCTGTCGGGCAAGCCGCTGATCGTGGCCGGTGCCGATGCCGCCTCGTCCTTCCCGCGCCTGGAGCCGATGCTGGACGGCGGCGCCACGTTCGAGGGGACACTTCCCGGGCCGGACGACCTCTTCGCCATCATGTATACCTCGGGAACCACCGGCAGGCCGAAGGGCGCGCTGGTCACCCACCGCATGATGCGTCTGGCCGGCGAAGCGGTGGCCCGCGTCTCGGCGGCCTGCGACGGCGACGTCCTGTTCGTCTGGGAACCGCTTTATCACATCGGCGGCGCGCAGATGATCGTGCTGCCGCTGATCCGCACGGTATCGCTGGCAATGGTCGACCGCTTCAGCGCCAGCCGCTTCTGGGATCAGGTCCGCAGCTATGGCGCCACCCACATCCATTATCTGGGCGGCATCCTGCAAATCCTGCTGAAACAGCCCCCGGACGCGCGCGACCGCGACCATCCCGTGCGCATCGCCTGGGGCGGCGGCTGTCCCAAAGAAACTTGGACGCCGTTCCGGGAGCGCTTCGGCGTCGAGATCCGCGAATGCTACGGCATGACCGAGGCGTCGAGCATCACCACCTGCAACGACGAGGGCACCGTCGGTGCGGTCGGACGGCCGATGCCCTGGTTCAGCGTGGACCTGCTGGACGAGACCGGCAACCCGGTCGCCCCGGGCGAACGCGGCGAGATCGTCGTCCGCACCAATACGCCCGGCGCCCTCTTCGCCGGCTATTTCCGCAATCCCGAGGCTACGGCACGGGCCTTGCGCGACGGCAGTCTGCATACCGGCGATCTGGGCACGCTGCTGCCGGACGGCACGCTGCTGTTCCACGGCCGGATGACCGACAGCATGCGCTGCAAGGGCGAGAACGTCTCGGCGTGGGAGATCGAGCACATTGCCGCCGCCCACCCCGCCATCGAGGATTGTGCCGTGATCGGCGTGCAGGCGGACATCGGTGAACAGGACATCAAGCTGTTCGTAAAGCCCAAGGCAGGCGCATCTGTGGATATCCCGGCCCTGTCCGCCTGGCTCGGCAGTCAGCTGGCGCCCTACCAGAACCCCCGATACATCGCGCTGGTGGAGGGGTTCGAGCGCACGCCCAGCCAGCGCATCATGAAGCACCGCCTGTCGCCCGCGGTGAGTGACAGTTGGGACCGGCAAGCCGCGAGTTAAGCTCGATCACACTGCGTCAAAGAGCAAAGGGAGTTCCGTCAGACTTCGCCCCACTCCCGGCGAAGGGGCGGAAACGGGTCAGATCCCGCCCATCACCAGTCCGCCGTCCACCATCAGCGTCTGTCCGGTCATGAACCGGCTCCAGTCGGAGGCGAGGAACAGGACAGGCCCGGCGACATCCTCCGGCGTCGCGATACGGCCCAGGGGCGTCAGGGCGGTGATGCGGTCCTTGACCGGTTCCGGGGTCGTTCGGCTGGCATCGGTGGGATAGACCAGCCCCGGCGCCACGCAGTTGACGCGGATGCCGAACGGTCCCAGCTCCGCCGCCAGGGTGCGGCTGAAACCGATCAGTGCCGCCTTGGCGGTGGTGTAGTCGTGGTAGGGAACGGTCGGCCGCGCCACGAGGTCGGTCGCCATGTTGACGATGCTGCCGCCGCCCCGCCGGCGCAGCGCCGGCAGCACCGCCCGACAAACGGCATGCGTGCTTTTCAGCGCCCCGTCGATCTGGGTCTGGTAATCATCCCACTCGGTTTCCCAGAACAGCCGCCGCCGGTCGGGATCGAAGACATAGGGGGCGAAGGCGTTGTTGACGACGACGTCCAGCCCGCCGAACTCCGCCACCGCCGTGTCCACCATCCCGGCGACCGCCGCCGCGTCGGTCACGTCGGCGCGCAGCGGCAGCCCGTCGCCGCCCAGCGCCCGGCACTCCGCCGCCACCGCTTCCGCCGCCGTCTGGTTGCGCAGGTAGTTGACCACCACCATGGCCCCCTCCGCTGCGAAGGCGCGGGCGATTGCGGCGCCGATGCCGCGCCCGGCGCCGGTGACGAGGATGGCCTTGCCCTGGAAATCCATGTCGGTCCCGTTACTGCTTGGGTGGGATCAGGTCGGTGCGCACCACCGCGCCCATGTCGAGCGGACGGGCGATCAGCCCCAGCTGGTGGAAGGTGTCGGCGCCCTTCTGCATCACGCCGGGATCGAAGGCACCCAGCCCCTCGCGCTCCGTCGTCTCCGACACGGTGGAGGCGTTGCGCAGCTTGATGATGCCCAGGTTGACCGCCTCGTCCGACCCGTTGATGGCGCGGGTGACGGCGATGCGCGCGGCCTCCTCCGGATTGGCGATCATCCAGGCGGCGCTGTCGCGATAGGCGGTGAGGAAGCGGGCGAGCAGCGGCTTCTTGCTGCGGTAGGTCTCCTCCGTCACCACGAAGATGTCGCTCGGCAGGTTCAGGCTGTCACGCACCTCGATCACGTTGACCTCGGGCAACCCCTTCAGCCGCGCAACGTAGAGCCCGGTGTCGGTCGCCGCGGTGGCGTCCACCTGCCCCTGGATCACCGGGGCGAAGTTCAGCAGCCCGGTCACCTCGATGGTCACGTCCTTTTCGCTCAAGTCCACCTGATGCAGCAGCACCGCCAGATTCTGGCGGGTGCCGCTCGACAGGCTGTAGACGCCGACTCGCTTGCCCTTCAGGTCGGCGGGCTTGGTGATGCCGTTGGCCTTGGGCGACACCACGTTGAAGACGTTCTGCGGGTAGATGTTGTAGATGGCGACCAGCTTCTCGCCCTTGTCCAGCGCCAGATAGAGGGCGGCGGGATCGGTGAAGGCGATGTCGGCCTTGCCGGTCAGCATGGTCTGGATCGCCGAACCGCCGCCCGTGCCGGGTACATAGTCCAGCGCGATGCCCTTGGCCTTGAAGAACCCCTTGTCGGGCTCGGCCAGCAGGTTGGTGATCTCGCTGATCGGCTGGCTCCAGCCCGCCACCGTGACCTTGTCCAGCGCCTGGGCGAGTGCGCCTGACATGCCGCCCAGCAGCAGCGCCCCGACGAGGGCGGACACGCCCGCCGCACGAGAAAACAGCCCCATTCCCCGCCCCATTTCCCGTTATCCTTTTGCCTGTCGTGACAACAACCACCGCTCGATCAGCAGAGTGGCCTGATACACCAGCATGCCCAGCGCGGTGATGACCGCGAACAGGGCGAACATCAGCGGGGTGTCCATCATCCCCTGCGCGGCGATGATCGATGCGCCCAGCCCCTGGCGCCCGCCGATGAACTCCCCCACCACGGCGCCGACCAGCGCCAGCACCACCGCCACCCGCAGCCCGGCCAGGATCACCGGAAGGCCCGAGGGAATCTTGAGCCGCGTCAGAGTGCGCCACCGCCCGGCGCGCAGCATGCGGAACAACTCCCGCTTGGCGGGATCGACGCGGTCCAGTCCGGTCAGCGTGTTCTCCAGCAGCGGGAAGAAGCAGATCAGCGCGGTGATCGCGACGGTGGAGGTCATGCCGAAGCCGAACCACAGGATGAACAGCGGCGCCAGCGCCAGTTTCGGCACCACCTGGCTGGCGATGACGTAGGGGTAGAGCAGGCGGCGCAGTCCCGCGACCTCCGCCAGCGCCACGCCGGCGACGAAGCCGACGAGGCAGCCGATGACGAGACCCAGCACCATTTCCGCCGCCGTCATCACCAGATGCGGCAGCAGCCGTCCGCTCGCCAGGCCGCTCCACAGCGCCGCCCCCACCGCCGAAGGCGGCGGCAGCACAAGCGCCGGAATCCCCGACCAGCGGCAATAACCCTCCCACCCAGCCAGCAACAGCAGCGGCAGCAGGATCGCGGCGATGCGGTTGGTCATTCCGCCGCCTCCGCCCGCCGGATCCCGGCGGCGCCGTCCATGGCGTGGCGCAGTTCGCGGCACAGCGCGTTGAAGCGTGGGTCGTACCGCAAATCGGGCGGGCGCGGGCGCGGCAGGTCGATGGAAAGGCTGTGACGCAGCCGCCCGTCCGCCATCACCGCCACGCGGTCCCCCAGATAAACCGCCTCGGCGATGTCGTGGGTGACGAACAGCGCGGTGGTGCCGCGCTGCGCGCACAGCCGCAGCAGATCCTCCTGCAGTTCCTCGCGCGTCAGGGCGTCGAGCGCGGCGAAGGGCTCGTCGAGCAGCAGCAGCGCCGGATCGGCGATCAGCGCGCGGGCCAGCGCAACCCGGCTCTGCTGCCCGCCCGACAGCGCCCGCGGCCCTCGCCCCGACAGGCCGTCCAGCCCGACCCGCTCCAGCAAGTCGAGCGCGCGGGCAGTGTCGTCGGCGGTGGCGCGGCGGTGCAGCGTCACCGGCAGCAGCACATTGTCGAGCACCGTCAGCCATTCCAGCAGCGTCGGCGCCTGGAAGACGAAGCCCACCGCATCGCCCGGCCCGCGCACCGCCGCCCCGTCCAGCCGCACCCGCCCGGCGGCGGGGGCGAGAAGCCCGGCGGCCAGCTTCAGCAGCGTGGTCTTGCCGCAGCCGCTGCGCCCCAGCAGGCAGTGGACCGCACCCCGGCCGACCGTCCAGTCGACGCCGTCGACGATGGCCGCACCGCCGTAATCGAAGCGCACGCCCTCAAAGCTCAGGAAGGCCGCCGGTTCAATCGGCATAGCGGGCCAACCCCTCCGCCAGCGTTTCCGCCGACCGCTCGATCTCCGTCACCATCACCAGATCCAGCAGGTTGAACCGGCCGTCATGGTGCCAGCCCGCCTCCGGCGCGGTCATGTTGCCGAGCGCGCAGAGCCGCGTCACCCCAGCCGCACCCAGCGGCCCGGCCAGCCTGAACAACTCCTCCGGCGGCGCCGCGATGCCGGCGGTCTGCAGCACGGCGCGGTGCGGAGCGACGCGGCCCGCCACTTCCGCCAGATCGTCCACCGCCACCACTGAAATCGTCCGGTTCAACGCGGTCGGCGCCAGCCCGTCCGGCGCGTCGGTGCAGGAGACGCACCAGCCGCCCGCCGGATCGGACAGCTGCAGATGGCCGGGATCGTCCAGGCCGCGCATCGCCTGCCCGTCGCGCCAGCCGGCGACCTCCCCGGCCTCCGCCATCGACAGGGCCCGGCGCGGATGCTTGCGGGCCTGCACCGCGAGTTCCTGGGCGAGCATCGCGGCGAAGTCCTGCGGCGACAGCCGGCCGCCGCGCTCGACGAACAGGGTCTGCGGCGAATAACAGCCCTGCTGATCGTAGCGGGCGATGTCGTGGGCGGCCAGCCGCGCCGTCTCCCCCGCCCGCCGCGGGTCCAGCGCGGCACGCGACACCAGCGCGAAGCTGATCTTATGGCCGTACGGCAGGAAGCGGGTGGTCACCGGCACCCGGTCGCGGATCGCCGCCAGCGCCGCGTTGCCGCCATAGGCGACCACGGTGTCGGCCTGGGCCAGCCATGCCTGCTCCACCGCCGCGTCGCCGCCCTTCCACCACACCACGGCCAGACACTCGCCCAGTCGGGGGTCGATCTCCGCCAGCAGTTGCGCGAACCAGCCCGCGAACAGCGGCTCGGCGCTGGGCAGCTTGCCGACCGTGCCGGACTTGACCAGCAGGCCCGAGATCAGGCTCCACAAGGGCAGTCCCGGCACGTTGCCGGCCCAGACATGCAGCAGCAGGTCGGGACCGAAGGCGCGGGTGAAGCCGCCCTTGGGTGCCGGCTGGTACTCGTCCAGCACCAGCGGGTTGGCGAAATCCTCCGCCAGGAAGCGGCGCAGTTCATGGGCGCGGAAGGTCTTCAGATAGCCGGTCAGCCCCAGCCTGACCATCTCCGGATCATAGCCGGTGACGATGGGCAGCAACCGCTCCGCCCTGCGGCGCCACGGACTCTCGCGGTCGAGCAGCCGCTGGATCGCCGCGTCGATCACCGCGACGATGTGCGCCGTCGGCAGCGTCTTGAGATAGCCGCCCGCCGCCGCCCGGACCGTCGCGGCGACCCGCTCCACCTGCCGGGCGTCCAGCACCGGCACCGCCACGCGCAGCGACGCAGCGCCCGTCCCGAAGGTCAGTATGCGCCGCTCCACCGCATCAGGCGGCAGGCCGGGCAGATGTCCGGCCATTTCCACGGTGGACGGATCGTCGCCGGAGGCCAAGGCTGCGTTCCCCACTTAACCGCGCGCGGCGGCGAGGAAATCCTCCACCGCCAGCGAGCAACCCTTGGCCTGCGCACCGGCGACGCGGCCCAGCAGGCGGAAGCCGCCCTCCTCCAGGATGCCGGCGTCTTCGGTCAGGATGGCGGCGACTGAGTTGATGTGGGCCAGATCATGGTGCACCAGCACGCCCATGCTGCCGGGCGGCACGTCCCGGCCGGACAATGGGTCAACGACGCGGCTGCGGATCCAATGAGGGCCGGATTTCAGCGACGGGCAGACCGCGTTGCCGTCGTCGTAGAACTGGGTGCTCAACTCCGTCATGCCGTACATGTTGATGCAGAGTTGGCGCGGCACGCCGAAGAACTCGGCAAGCTGCCCGTAGAACACGTCCGGTTCCAATTCGCGCGACTGGCCCTTGAAGCCGCCGGTGTCGAGGATGCGGCTCCCCGCCGGGAGGGCGAAGCGGCGGCCGTCGCGCGCCATGGCGTCCATCAGATGCACGAAGCCATAGCTGGCGCCCAGCAGGGCGAAGGATTCCCCCGACCGTTCGGCGGCGTCCAGCCGGTCATAGAGCCCGGCGATGTCGATGCCCGCCTCGCCGATCCAGTGGCGGCTGTCCGGCGTGCCGCATTCCGCCCGCGCCAGCTCCAGGTAATGGGCGAGCGAGGAGTTCGGCATCGCCGTCTCGGTCGGGAAGAGGATGCCCATCGCCATCCGCTCCGCGCCCGCCCCTGCCGCCGGCATGAAGCGGCGGCGGAAGTTGAGCAGCATGGAGCGGTCGTAGACCGTCAGGGTCGTGTGGTGGATCTGGCCACGGATGCCGCCCTTGGTCGTGCCGCTGGTCATGAAGACGCGGACCGATTCCTCCGCCGGGCGGCAGCTCAACGTCAGATCCTTGAAGGCGTTGATCGGCACCGCCGGGATGTCGCACCAGCTCCTGACCCCGCGCGGCGTCCGGCCGCGCTGCATGGCGAAGCGGCGATAGGGCTGGTTGTGCTCGAACTGGTGGGCGAAAACCTCCAGCGCCAGGGCGTTGAAAGCCTCGTCGGCCGCCGCCCCGGTTCCGATGTCGGCCTCCATGAAGGCCAGGACCTTATCGTAGATCGCGCTCACCGCCGCCCTCCCCGCCCCGTATTCTCCAAGCGGCACCGACCGATGGAGCAACAAACGAATCCGGGACAAGCCTGTGGGGTATGGATCAGCGCGTCGGCCGCGAAGGCCTTCTCGTCCCGCATCCCTACGCCGGCATGACCCGGGTCAGGTTCGAAGGGTTGCCGCGTCGCCTGGACGCGAAGGACCGGGCCGGCGGGTGTCTCAGCCTCCTGAACGAGGCTCCCCTGGGAACGGGACCGAGCCTAGAAGACCATCGCGCCGTCTGTCAACGGCGGGCAAGTCCACCGCTTGCCAGCCACGGACAGATCTACAGCCGGGATCGGCAGGCCCGGATGGGAGGCCGCCGCAATGCGCTCACGAAGATCCAAAGACAACGGACGTGCCACGATGGCTGATGAGCGGCTGCCATCGCCGCTTCGCCCAACGCTCCAGGGTGGTACGGACGCGAGCGATGACGGGTGTCCAGTCGCCCGGCCGATCCTGGCGGAACAGGCGCATGGTCGGATACCAGGGGCTGTCCGATCGGTCGCGCAGCCAGCGCCAGCAGGAATCGTAACGCGACAGCATCCAGATCGGGCGGCCGCACCTCATTCGCCGGTGGCCCTTTCTGCAAACTGTAGAAAGTCAGGTCCGGAACATCGGCCAGCGGAGCCAGTGCTGCCAGCGGCAAGCTCCGCCGCCGGTCGACCATGTGGGCCAGGAACTGGTCGTCATGCGCCGAACCAGCCCAGACCAGACCGACCCTTCGGCGGCGTTCGCCACCAAGCCTCCGTTTCCAGATGGCGCGATCTTGTTGGGAAACGTGCAGATAGGGGACTGCTGCCGGGATGGTTGCCAGCGTGGTGCCGAATACCAATGGCAGGCTGAGCAGCGGAATGCAGGCATCGCATACCGGTGGCGGTTCCGTGAGCGACCGGACCGAGGCGATGCCGGGAAGTCCTGACAGCAGCCGGACCAGCGATGGTTGCACCATCAGATGGACATGGGCGCCGAGTGCGGCGAGCATCGGAGCGTAGCGGACGAAATGCAGCGTATCCCCCTGCTCCTGTTCGGCCACCAGAAGGAATGAGCGTCCTGCCGGGTCGGGGTGCAAGCCTGACAAGTTGAGCTCTGCTCGCGCCGAGCTGGTCACTGGATGCGGATGTTGCCCGTCATCCCAAACGTTTCGTGCAGCGGTTCGTGACAGCTGAGTTTGTAGTTGCCCGGACTGACTGGCACGAACGCGAGGTCGGCTGACTGGCCCGGCGCGACTTCGATGTCCTTCACGTAGGGATTCTGGACCATGCCCTTCGTAGTCGTCAGGCTTCGCGCGGCGATCGCCCGGAAGAATCCCTCCGAGGAAAACGTATGCGACGTTCCGCCGTGGTTCTCAATGTGTAGTCGGTAGGGGCGGCCCGCCTGAAACACAAGTGTCATGGGCTGATAGCTGTACTCTTGCATCGCCACGCTGACCGGTTCAGCGCTTGTCCAGTCGATTCCTGCTGTTTTTGCTGGAGAATCCGCGACGTAGCCCGGCGGCGCAACGGTCTCGACCGCTGTTCCCGCGGCACAACCAGCCATCGTGACTGTCAACAAACAAGAGGCGAAGTGATAGGTCCGTAGCATGCCCGTTCCTCCCAGGAAACGACGGATCCGATGGCTCTGACGCCACCGCATCTTCAGGCGAAAGCATAACGTCCGTGTTCCAGGATGACGCCGCACGGGAGGTGCTTATTCCCAACCCACATGGAGAGTGGACTGCCAGTGAGCCGCCCCACGTCCGCGTTTCGGAACTTGATCAACCCCTTAAAGAAGCTGATGGGAGTCCTGATTGTCGATTGGACCTAAGCCTTCGCTTGTCGCCGCACGATGGACAACAGCCCCACCAGAGCGATCAGTGAGAATGCGGCTCCGGCCAGGAAGGTCGCGCCTGGACCAACAGCGGTCCAGAGCGCCCCGGCTATGGCACTAGCAGCCAGCAGGGCGATCCCGGTCATGAGGTTGTAGAGGCCGAACCCCGTTCCTCGAAGGTCGGCCGGTGTCGCATCGGCGACGAAGACCGCGAGCAGCCCTTGGGTGGCGCCCATGTGGAGCCCCCAAAGCGCCGCCCCGGCCAGGACAACCGGCGCGGATCCAGCCGCCGCGAGAACCAGATCGGCCAGGACCAGGAGCCCGACGCCCAAGGCCAGCAGATTGCGCCGGTCCAGCCGGTCGGCCAGACGCCCCAGCGGGTAGGCCGAAACCGCGTAGACGGCGTTCATGACGATGAGCACCAGCGGCGCGTAGGCATCCTCCACTCCGACGCTCTGGGCGCGCAACAGCAGGAAGGCTTCGCTGAAGCGCGCCAGCGTCAGAACCGCCGCCATGGCGACCACACCCCAGAAGGTTGCGTTCAGCCGCCGTAGCTGATCCCGTTGGATGGGGAAGCGACGCGGTTCGCCGGATAGCTTCATGTTGTGCTCGTGCACGCCGAACAGGATCACCGCGACGGCGATGAAGGCCGGGATAACGGCAATCCAGAATACCAAGCGAAAGTCGTCGCCGCTCAGGACCATCAGCAGCATGGCAAGCGCCGGTCCGACGAAGGCCCCGACGGTGTCCATCGACTGCCGCAGGCCGAAGGCGGCGCCACGCAGGTTGGGCGGCGTCACCTCGGCGACCAGCGCATCGCGGGGGGCCCCGCGCACGCCCTTGCCGATGCGGTCGAGGAAGCGGGCCAGCAGGACCGACCCCAGCGTGTCGGCGAGCGGGAAGACCGGCTTGGTCAGCGCCGCCATTCCGTAGCCCAGCAGCAACAGCGGCTTGCGCCGGCCCACCCAGTCGCTGACCACGCCCGAGAAGATCTTGGTGATGGAGGCCGTGGCCTCGGCAATCCCTTCGATGAAACCAACCGACAGCGCACTGGCGCCCAGGCCGGAGACCAGGAACACCGGAAGCAGGCTGTGGATCATCTCCGACGAGACGTCCATGAAGAGGCTGACGAAGCCGAGTGCGACCACGCTGCTGGGGATGGAACGGAGCGACACGGCGGACTCCAGAAACCCGTTCAACGATCACCGGCGGCCCCGCGGTCAACAGCCGCGGGGGCATGGGGGCATCACGCAGCGTGGATATGGGGATGATGATTGTGGTCGGTGCCGGAGTGGTGACCTCCCCCGCACTGCGCCACCTCCACGGTGACGTGGCTGAGGCCGTGCAGGTCGGCCAAGCGTGCCTTGTACGCGGCCACCGACTCGGGGTGGTCGGATACGAGGGCGACGATGGCTGCCAGATGGCCTGGACCAACCCGCCAGAGGTGAAGGTCGGTGACCCGGTCCCCGCCGGTCTCGAGGGTGCTGCGGATAGCCGTAGCCAGCTTCGGGTCCGGCACCGTATCGAGGAGCACCGCCCCGGCGTCGCGGATGAGACCGTAGGCCCAGCTGAGGATGACGGCGGTGCCGACCAGACCGACGATCGGGTCCATCCAGGTCCAGCCGAACAGGCCTGCTGCCAGAAGCCCGAGAATGGCGAGGACGGAGGTCGCCGCGTCCGCCAGAACATGGACATAGGCCGACCGCATGTTCAGATCGTGGGCGTGGTGACCACCATGCCCATGCCCGTGAGCATGGTCCTCATGGCCGCCGTCATGGCCGCCGTCATGGCCGCCGTCATGGCCGTCGTCATGATGGTGGTCGTGATGGTGGTCGTGATGGCCATGGTCTTCATGGGCACCGTGGTCGTGATGGTGCCCATGTCCGTGGTGATGGTGCTCACTGCCCAGCAGCCAGGCGCTTCCGAGATTGACCGCAAGGCCCAGGATGGCGATGGCGATAGCCTCGCCGTAAGCAATGGGCACCGGGTTGGCGAGGCGCTCAACGCTCTCGTAGCCGATCAGCAGGGCAATCATCGCCAGGATGATGGCGGAGGCGAAGGCCGCCAACTCGCCGAGTTTACCGGTACCGAAGGCGAAACGCTCGTTGCGAACATGACGGCGGGCGTAGAGGTAGGCGAGCGCTGAGATGCTGAGCGCGGCGGCGTGGGTGGACATATGCCAGCCGTCGGCGACCAGGGCCAGTGAGCCGAACACCGTGCCGCCAACGATCTCGCCGACCATCATGACCAGAGTCAGCGCGACCACGATCCAGATACGCCGCTCGTTGCGGTCGTGATGCTCACCGAGAAACTCATGCTGATGAGTCCACGGAGCAATGGAGTGCGAGTGCATGGGTTTGGTCCTAATGAAGCAGGGAAGGACGGGTCCAGATTTCTACTGGCAGAACCTGTTTGCAGCGGGCTTGTGCCAGCCGGTGCCGAGCGGGATGCTACTCTAAGCTGAAGAGAGGTGTTGCGCCGGGTGGGCGGTCTGGTAGGGCTGTGGGCATCGTCAACAGCCATCCGAGCCGCATTTTATCGGCAGCGCCCTTCGTCCCGCAAGCACCACTCCGGCGTCCTGGGACGCGTTCTCCGACGTCGATGCCTTCGTCGAGCAGGTGCTGGTCGAACTGGCGGCGATGGCGGCCGACGGCACGCGTCCAGCCCGCACCGGGCCCAAAGCGTCTCTCACCGGAGCCGGGCTGCGCAAGGCAATCATGGCCGTCTGGTGCGTCGGATTCTGCGGCATGCAATGATCGGCGATCTCGGCTATCGCGGCGAACGTCTGGCCAAAGCCGCGGAAGCGTTCGGCATCACGGTCCGGCCGATCGGCCGCGGCCGCAAGGGGGTATTCATCCCCATCGAAATCGCCTGGGTGGTGGAGCGCTCCTTTGGCTGGATCAGCCGCGACCGGCCATTGAACACCATTGTCGAGCGGAAGAAGGAGCACCTGCTCTCCTTCGTCCAAATCGCCTTCATCTCGATCCTATCCAGGCGCCTGAAGCGGCTCGTTCCCCAGGAGGTCAGCGTGTGACTGCTACGAACAGGCACTGAGCTTGGCGCCGGCGCGAGCCCTGTGATTGTTGAACACGGCGATGCCCTCCGCTAAGGCTCCTGCTAAGGTTGGGCCATTTCGTCGCGGGAAGTGCGCTCAGCCGGTTGGCGTGTCTGGCGGCTGCGTGGGCAGCCAGCGGAAGGTGAAGCTCGTATTCTTGCTCCCTCCAGGGTTCCTGACGAGCAGCCCGCGAGTGACGAGATCGTTGATGTCGCGCAGCGCAGTGTCCGCGGAGCAGCCGCAGATGCTCGCCCACTTCTTCGTTGTCAGGTTCCCCTCGAAGCCGTCGAGCAGCTTGGTCAGCACCTTACGCTGGCGTTCGGAGAAGGGTAGCGCGCCGTCCTGCGCCATCCAGAACTTCGCCCTGGTGAAGACCCGGTCAGTGGTGGCCTCAGCGGCGGCGATAGCACTGGCGTAGCATTCGAGAAACCACAGCATCCAGTCGGTAATGTCCAAGTCGCCCCTCTGCGCGGCCTCCAGAGCGGCGTAGTAGCGTCGTTTGTCCCGCTCGATGGCGCCCGACATGCTGTAGAAGCGCTGGCCGCTCCGCTCCGCTTGGGCGATCGCCAAGTCGGCGATGGCTCTGGCGATACGGCCGTTGCCGTCGTCCATCGGATGGATCGTTACGAACCAGAGATGGGCGAGACCTGCCCGCAGCAGCGGGTCGATCGACTGGGAGGCGTTGAACCACGCCAGGAACGCGGCCATCTCACCAGGGACGCAACCGGCTGGCGGCGCCTCGAAGTGGACGACCGGCGCCGGCGAGAAGGTGCTGGAGACCACCTGCATGGCGCCATGGCGATCGGTCCGCCAGCGCGCGATATCAATCCGGTCTTTCCCGCTGTAGCCGGTCGGAAACAGGGCTGCGTGCCAGCCGAAGATCCTCTCGTTGGTCAGCGCCGCCGCGTGGTTCCTGGCCGCGTCCAGGACGATCTCGACGACCCCCTCAACCTTCCGATCCGTGGGGCCGAGCCCGGCGTCAGGAATGCCGAGGCGGCGCGCGATGGAGGAGCGGATGCTGGACGGGTTCAGAACCTCACCTTCAATCGCGCTGGTCTTCTCGACGTCCTCGGTCAGCGCCACCAACTCGGCTTCAAGACGGCCATCGATGCCGATGTCGCGCATCTTGCCGAGGAACAGCCCCTGGCGATGCCGTGCGTCGGCCAGAGGGGAGAGCAGAGCGCCGGCATTCCAGCGGAAGCTCGGCCAGTCCTCTCGCTGCCAAATGTAGGTCGCCATGGTGCACGTTCTCCGCATCCCCTGCGGCGAGTGTAGGCAGATTCGCCGCACGGCTCAAGCAGTTCACCGCACACGCTGCGGGGAATGGCTGTGGGTTCTCTGCAAAGCCGTCGACGCTCAGATGGATGGTTCCATGCCCAGCGCACCTCCGGCTCGCCAACCCCGCAGTTTATGTGACGATGCCGTATGCAGCGACCGATGCCTTCTCGTCCGTCAGCGCACTTCGTTCACATATCTGTGGTCGTCCGTCAGCGTCCTGTGGTGGCTGATGATGGTCAAGGTGCCGGTCTGGTCGAACGCCTCCTCGTCGATGATCAGAAGCGGCGTCGGGTCGGGGACGCCGAGGTCGGCGCGATCCTCGGCCGTGGCGAGCCCGGCCGAAACCCGCTCGCGCACGGCGGAAATGCGGATGCCGTGAACGTCGAGCAGATGGATGTAGAGCCGCTGCGGCACCAGTGATGGTTCCAGCGGGAAATCGGGCACCCGGCGGGCCACCAGCGCAATGTGGGAGCGCATCACCGCCCGCCCTTCCACCCGGCGCAGCCGCCCGATGCGGATCAGCGGCTCCCCCGGTGCCTCGCCCAGCAGGGCGGCCTCGTCGGCGGTGGCCGGGCTCTGCCCGACCTCGGTCACCACTGCCTCGGACGACAGCAGCCGGCCATCGCCGCCATGCAGGCGGTAATACTGGAAGAAGAAGCGCAGGCTGTGCTGCGGCGTGCGCCCGGTGACCACCGTCCCGGTCTTGCGTCTGCGCATCAGCATGCCGTCCGCGGTCAGGTCGGCCAGCGCACGGCGCATGGTTCCCACCGCAACCCCATAGTCGGCAGCCAGCGCGACCTCGCCCGGCAGCACCATGCCGGGTGGCCACTCGCCCAGCAGAATGGATTCCGCCATGCGGCGCTTGACGTGCTCGTAGAGCGGAATCGGCAGGTCACCCGCCATGTTTGCCGTCGTTTTGCCCACTACCGCCTCAAAAATAGTCAGAAATTGCTCGAATCTTGAAGATTGACAAAGATTTGTGCGCCGTTCACATTTCTTTATAGAATATAGAAAATGGCGAGCGAGTCATGGACAATCGGCACGGCAGCAGCCAGCCCACCGGCGACGACTCCCTTGATGCGGCGATGGCCTGGATCGCGCGGTCGGCTGAAGCCGCCGTGGCCGATCTTGCCCGCATGATCGCTGTCGACACGTCCTTCCCTCCCGGTGCCGGCTACGACGCCTTTGCCGACCTGATGGATGAGTTGATCGCCCCGCTGGGCTTCCGCTCCAGCCGGGTCGTCGTCCCCGACGCCCTGTGGCAGGTGCCCGGCGGGCCGGCGTCCGGCCGGCGCACCAATCTCATCGGCGAACGGGAGACGGGCAAGCCGGTTCTCGGGCTCTATTTCCACGTCGACACTGTGCCCGCCGCCCCCGGCTGGGACAAGGACCCGCTCCGCCTGACCCGCGACGGCGACCGGCTGTACGGGCTGGGCGCCGCCGACATGAAGGGCACCATTGCCGCCGTGCTGCTGGCATTGCGCGCCGCCAAGGCCTGCGGCCTGCCGCTGGCCTACGACCCGATGCTGCTGTTCTGCACCGACGAGGAGGGCGGGCTTTATCCCGGCGTGCGCTACCTCGCTGAGCAGGGGCTGTTGAAGGGGCATGTCCTGAACTTCAACGGCAGTGCCGCGCCGCGCATCTGGTCGGGCTGCTTCGGCCTGTTCAACCTGCTGATCCGGCTGCACGGCCACACCGTCCATGCCGGCGAGGGCAACCGGTCTGGCTCCGGCGTCAACGCCATCGAGGCGGCGCTGCCGCTGCTCCGGGCGCTGACCGACCTCAAGCCGATCGTGGCGCAACGGACCTCGGCGCTGCCGCCGCCGCCGACCGCCTCTGGTCCGCTGGCCGCCCGGCTCGACATCGCCGCTGCCCATGGCGGCGTCTGCGGCGGGCAGGTCCCCTCGCTGTTCGAGCTTCTGGTCTGCCGCCGCTATGCGCCTGAAGAAGATTACGAGGAGGCGCGGGCTGAGATCGAGGCAGCCGTCGCCCGCGCGATGGCCGAGAATCCCGACATCGCGGTGGACATCCAGCTGGTGGGCCATCTCGCCCCGACCGGCGACCCGACCGGGCCGCACTGGCCGCGCTGGCAGGCGGCGCTGTCGGCCGGCTTCGGCTACCGCCCGGACGAGTTCCGCGCCTGGGGGGCGGCCAGCTGCTCCGACTTCGGCTGGGTCCAGCGCACCGGCATGCAGGAGGTCCTGCTGACCGGGCTGGGCCGGCCCGAGAGCAACGTCCACTCCCCCGACGAACACACCACCGTCGCCGACATCGTCGCATTGGCGCAGAGCGTGCTGGCCTATCTGGCCGCCGGCTTTGCCCCCGACATGATCCCCGAAAAGACCGATCCGAACGCCGTGCCGACCCCAGGCCGCGGCCCGCAGAAGGAGTCCGACTGATGAGTTCCGTGACCCGCCGCCTCTTTCTCGCCGGGACCGCCGGTCTCGGCGCCCTGCCCGTCTTCGGCCTTCCGGGGGTTTCGCCGGCCTTCGCCCAGCAGAGCGCTGCGCGCCGCGGCGGCGTGCTCCGCATCTCTGTCGATCAGGCGGCCAGCGTCATCCACCCGCTGCGTACCCGCGTGAACCCGGAATATCTGGTGGCCGAGCTCCTCTATTCCGGCCTGACGCGGCTCGCCGCCGGCATGAAGGTGGAGCCGGACCTCGCCGAATCCTGGTCTCCCGACCAGACGCTGACCGAATGGACCTTCGTCCTGCGGCCGGGCCTGACCTTCCATGACGGCTCGCCCTGCACCGCCGCGGACGTGGTCGCGACCTTCACCGCCATCCTCGATCCCAAGACCGCCTCGCCGGGCCGCACCAATGTCGGCCCGATCAAGGAGGTGACGGCGAAGGACGAGCGGACTGTGCTGTTCCGCCTGACCTCGCCCTATGCCGACCTGCCGGTGGCGCTGGCCTACACCAACGCCCGCATCGTTCCGGCCAAGGTGATCGAGACCGACCTAGACAGCCTGTCGCGCAGCGCCGTCGGCACCGGCCCGTTCAAGCTGGTCTCCTTCGAACCCGACCGCAAGATCGTGGTGGAGCGCAACCCGGCCTATTACGACCCGGCGCGTCCCTATCTCGACCGGGTCGAGGTGCTGGTCTATCCCGACCGCACCGCCGAAGCCTCGGCGCTGATCTCCGGCGACATCGACCTGATGCTGGGCACCGCCCCCGGCGAATACCAGCGTCTGGAGAAGTCCTCCGGCGTCAAGGCGCTGCGGGTGCCCTCGGGCCAGTTCCTGAACGTCAACATGGGCTGCGACCAGAAGCCCTTCTCCGACCCGCGTGTCCGCAAGGCGCTGGCGCTCTCCATCGACCGCGAGGCGATGGTGGGATTCGTCGCCGGCGGCTACGGCACCCCCGGCAACGACACGCCGATCAGCCCGGCCTACCGCTTTTACAGTGAGCAGCCGCTGCGGAAGGCCGACCTCGCCCAGGCGAAGAGGCTGCTGGCCGAAGCCGGCTATCCGAACGGCGTCGACCTGACCATGATCGCGTCTGACAAGCCGGGCACCCGCACCGAACTGGCCGTCGCCATCCGTGAGATGGCGAAGCCCGCCGGCTTCCGCATCCAGGTGCAGACCATGCCGCACGCCACCTACCTGGATCAGGTGTGGAAGAAGGGCAATTTCTACGTCGGCTTCTACAACATGCAGGCGACCGCCGATGCGGTCTTCTCGCTGCTCTACACCTCCGACGCCGCTTGGAACGAGACGCGCTGGAACAACAAGGCGTTCGACGCCCTGGTCGCCGAGGCGCGCGCCAAGACCGACGAGACGGAGCGCGCCGCCCTCTATGCCAAGGCGCAGCAGCTGATGCATGACGAGGTGCCGTCGGTTATTCCGGTCTTCTTCGACCTGCTGGCGGCGCGGCGCGACTACGTCGAGGGCTACGATCTGCACCCGCGCGGCTCGGTGTTCCGCCTCGACTTCGTCTCGCTCGGGGCGGCGGCGCCCAAGCGGGGTTGAGGCCGTGAGCGCGTCCTGGCTCCTGCGGCGGCTGGCGCTGATCCTCTACACGGTCTTCATCGTGTCGGTGCTGGTCTTCGGCATCACCCAGGCCCTTCCCGCCGACGCCGCCGTCACCCTGCTGGGCGAGAACGCCACCGCCGAGGCGCTGAACGCGATCCGCGAGCGCCTCGGCCTCGGTGACCCGATCTGGTGGCAGTATCTGCGCTGGGTCGGCCATGCCGCGACCGGCGATTTCGGCCTGTCGATGCGCACCGGCCAGCCGGTGGGGCCGGAGATGCTGACGGCGCTCGGCCGCTCGCTTCTGCTGGCCGTCGCCGCAATCCTGGTCATGCTGGTGATCGCCGTGCCGCTGGGCATGGTGGCGGCGGTGCGCCAGGGCAAGCTGGCCGACATGGTGACCGGGCTGATCTCCTATCTCGGGGTCTCCTTCCCGGAATTCGTCACCGCGACGCTGCTCGCCATGTTGCTGGCCGACACCCTGCAATGGCTGCCCGCCACCGGCTACGTCTCGCCGCTGGAGGATTTCGGCGGAGCGGTGCGGCATCTGGCCCTGCCGGTGCTGACCGCCTCGCTGATCCTCGTGGCGCATGTCGCCCGCATGGTGCGGTCGGAAACGCTCGACGTGCTGCACAGCGACTATATCCGCGCGGCCCGACTCAAAGGGCTGCCGGAGCGCACGGTGCTGGTCCGCCACGCGCTGCGCAACGCGCTGCTGCCGGTGGTCACCATCGTGGCGCTGGATGTCGGCTATCTGCTGGGCGGCATCATCGTCATCGAGGAGATCTTCGCCATTCCCGGCATCGGCCGGCAGCTGATGGTGGCGGTCACCGCCCGCGACCTGCCGTCGATCCAGGCCGGCGCCCTCATCATGTCGGCGACCTATGCCGTCGCCAACACGCTGGCCGACGTCGCCTACGCCGTCCTCGACAAGAGGATCCGCTATGACTGACTTGCTGCGCCGCCTGATGCGCACGCCGCAAGGCGCCATCGGCCTGATCCTGCTGGCGGTGCTGGCCGCCGCCTGCCTGTTCGGCCCCTGGCTGGCGCCCCACGACCCGGAGAAGATGGACTTCCTCGGCCGCTTCCGCCCGCTCGGCGCGCAGAACTGGTTCGGCGCCGACCAGTTCGGCCGCGACGTGCTGAGCCGCCTGCTGGTCGGCGCCCGCTCCACCCTGCCGATGGCGCTGGCCGCCACCCTGCTCGGCACCGTCGCCGGGGCGGTGGTCGGCACCGCGTCGGCCTATCTCGGCGGGCGCTGGGACGAGGCGATCATGCGCACCATCGACGCGGTGATGGCGGTGCCCGGCCTGCTGCTCGCCCTGCTGCTGGTCAGCACGCTGGGCAACGGCGCCGGCAACGCGATGATCGCCATCGCCGTCACCTTCGCCCCCGGCATGGCGCGCGTCACCCGCGCGGTGGCGCTGACCGTGCGCGGCCAGGACTATGTCAAGTCGGCCACGGTGCGCGGCGAGAGCGCGTCCTGGATCATCTTCCGCGAGATGCTGCCCAACGTGATGGCCCCGGTGGTGATCGAGGCGACGATCCGCGTCTCCTTCGCGGTGATGCTGTTCGCCACCCTCAGTTTCCTCGGGCTGGGCGCCCAGCCGCCGGCCTCCGAATGGGGCCTGATGGTGGCGGAGGCGCGCCAGTACGTCCATCAGGCGCCCTGGATCATCATCGCGCCGTCGCTGGCCATCGCGATGACCGCCATCGCCTTCAACCTGCTCGGCGACGGGCTGCGCGACGCCATGAACCCGCGGGACGAACGATGACCGCAGTCCTTTCCCTGCGCGACTACACGCTCGACTATCTCACCGGCAGCCGTCCCTTGCGGGTCCTGCAGGACATCAGCCTCGACATCGCGCCGGGCGAGGTGCTGGGGCTGGTCGGCGAGTCCGGCTCGGGCAAAAGCACGCTGGCCTGGGCGATCATGCGGCACCTGCCGAAGAACGCCCGCGAGCTGTCGGGCAGCATCCGGCTCGGCGACACCGACCTGCGGAGCCTGCCGCCGCGCGCGCTGACCCGCATCCGCGGCCGGCGCATCGGCATGGTGTTCCAGGATCCCTCGACCGCGCTGAATCCGACGCTGACCGTCGGCCGGCAGGTGACGGAGACGCTGGTCAACAACCGCGGCCTGTCCCGGCGTGCCGCCTGGGATCTGGCGCTCGAACTGCTCGGCCATGTCGAACTGCGCGATCCCGAAGCGTTGATGCGGCGCTATCCGCACGAGATCTCGGGCGGCGAGAAGCAGCGCATCCTCATCGCCACCGCCTTCGGCTGCCGGCCGGAGCTGATCGTCTTCGACGAGCCGACCACCGCGCTCGACGTCATCACCGGTGCCCGCATCCTCGACCTTTTCGCCCGGCTGCGGGCCGAGACCGGGGTGGCGGCGCTCTACATTTCGCATGACCTCGCCCTGGTCTCGCGCGTCGCCGACCGGGTGGCGGTGATGAAGAAAGGCCGGCTGGTGGAGGAGGCGCCGGCCGCCTCGATCTTCACCCGCCCCGCCCATGAGGAGACGCGCAAGCTGGTGGCGGCGGTGCCGCGTCCGGAGAACCGGCTGGTCCACGACCGGCCAGGGGATCGCGTCCTGCTCGCCGCCGAGGCGGTTTCGGTTCGCTACGCCCGCCGCCGCCTGTTCCGTCCGGTCCCGCCGCCAGCGACCCACGCGGTCGGCTTCGACATCAAGGCCGGCGAGATCCTGGGCATCGTCGGCGAGTCCGGTTCCGGCAAATCCTCCATTGCGCGGGCGCTGACCGGTCTGGCGGACTTCTCCGGCGGCATCCGCTTCGACGGCCGCCCGATCGGCTCGGCCCGGGACATGGACGACGCCTACCGCCGCGCGGTGCAGATCGTCTTCCAGCATCCCGACGGCTCGCTGAACCCGCGCCAGACGGTGGGAGAGATCCTGTCGCGTCCGCTGAAGCTGTTCGGCACCGGCTCGACCAATTTGGGTGCCGAGATCGCCCGGCTGCTGGAACAGGTGCGGCTGCCCGCCGCCTACGCCACGCGCTGGCCGCACCAGCTTTCCGGCGGCGAGAAGCAGCGCGTCGCCATCGCCCGCGCCTTCGCCGCCCGGCCGTCGCTGGTCATCTGCGACGAGATCACCGCCCCGCTCGACGTGTCGGTCCAGGCGTCGATCATCGAGCTGCTGCTGTCGCTGCGGGCCGAGACCGGGGCCGCCTATCTCTTCATCACCCATGACATCAACCTGATCCGCCAGATCGCCCACCGCATCGCCGTGATGCGCCGGGGCGAGCTGGTCGACCTGCTGCCCATCGACGCGGTCGACGCCGACCATGTCCACCCCTACACGCGCGACCTGATGGCCGCCTCGCCGACCCCGGTCGGTTGAGATCCCCCCGACCTCCGGTCGGCTGACCCGCTAGGAACCTCCCCCATGGACACCGCAGAGATTCTCGCCCGTCTCGACACCGATGCCGCTCTCGCCTTCCTCGCCCGCATGGTCCAGCACAGGAGCTACAGCCAGACCGAGGGCGAGCGCGAACTGGCGCGCTTCATGGCCGCCTCCATGTCGGGCCTGGGGCTGGAGGCGGAGCTGACCCCGGTGCCCGGCGGGCGGGTCAACGCCGTCGGCCGCTGGCGCGGCACCGGCGGCGGCAAGAGCCTGCTGTTCAACGGCCACATCGACACCAACCCGGTGACCGAGGGCTGGACCGTCGATCCCTGGGGCGGAAAGATCGACGACAAGTTCATCTACGGCATCGGCTGCTCCAACATGAAGGCGGGCGACGCCGCCTATTTCTGCGCGGTGAAGACGCTGATGGACGCCGGGGTGAAGCTGCGCGGCGACGTCATCCTGACCTATGTGGTGGGCGAGCTTCAGGGCGGTGTCGGCACGCTGGCGCTGATGGAGCAGGGGCTGCGCGCCGACTGCTTCATCAACAGCGAGCCGACCGACCTCCAGGCGATGACGATGCACGCGGCGGCGCTGAGCTTCGTCATCGAACTGGTCGGCGACACCCGCCACCTGTCCAAGCGTGAGGAGGCGGTCGACGCCATCTCCGCCGCCTGCGACCTGATCCCGCGGCTGAACGCCCTGGCCCTGTCCGGCGCCAAGTCGCCGGAGCACGCCACCATCAACCGCGTCCATGTCGGCGTTGTCCACGGCGCGCTCGGCAAGGAGCTGCACGAGTGGCGCTCGCCGCAGGTCGCCGACTTCGTGCGGATAAAGGGTTCGGCCCGCTACGCCACCGGCCAGAGCGAGGACGGGGCTCTGGCCGATTTGCGGCGCGAGCTGGACGCCCTGGAGGCGCGCTTCCCGGGGCTGAAGGCCACCGTCTTCTCCGAGGATCGCGGCGGCACGCCGACCATGCCGACCTTCGAAGTGGCGAAGGACAGCGCCATCGTCCAGGCGGTGAACCGCGCCTACCGCGCGGTGCGCGGCACCGACCAGCCGACCGGCGCCATCACCCCGCCCGGCTTCTACGGCACGGACGCCGGCCACCTGCAGCATGCCGGCGGCATGGAGGGCGTCGTCTGCGGTCCCGGCGGGCGCTACAACACCATGCCGGACGAGCGGGTCGACATCGACGACTATCTCGACATGATCCGCGTCTACATGCTGACCATCTTGGAGATCTGCGGATGAAAGCCAACGCCTCCGCAGCACGTTTCGCGCCGCGGATGGCTCGGCTGCGCGAGGCCATGGCGGCCGGTGGCTGCGACGCCTTCCTGGCCGACCATGCCGAGTTGATCGCCTGGATCAGCGGTTACACCGTGTCGGAAACGCTCTACCGCGCCGTCATCGTGCCGATGGACGGCGCCCCCTGTTTCGTCTTGCGCTCCATCGACGCCGGTCCCTGCCGCTCCGGAGTGTGGTTCAGCGACGTGGCAACCTTCGACGACCACGAGGATCCGCATGGCGCGGTGGCAAATGGGCTCGCCGCACGCGGCCTTGCCGGCGCGCGGATCGGCGTCGATCCGGTGTCCTACGGCCAAACCGTGGCCACTGCGCAACGCCTTGCAGATTTGCTCCCCGATGCCCGTTTCGTGCCGCTGCCGGGACTGAGCGACCGTCTGCGCGCCTGCAAGTTCGCCGACGAGATCGACGCCATCGCGGCGGCGGCGGCCATCGCCGACCGCTGCATGCTGGGGCTGGAAGGCCATGTCCATCCCGGCCAGACGGTGCGGGAGGTGGCGGCAATGGCGGCGGCGGCGCAACTCCGGCTCGGCGCGGACGATGGCGGACCGGGGCCGATCCTGGTGTCAGGCGGCCACGGAACGGGTGGTCATGTCGATTTCCTGCACGGCAGCGGCCTCGACCGGACACTGATGCCGGGCGATATCCTGCATGTCGAGCTGACCCCACGGGTCGGGAATTACGGCGCCCGGCTGATGCGACCGGTCTTCGTCGGCACGCCGCCGGTCGAAGCGCGAGAGACGTTTCGGCAGTTGGCCGAGATTCAGGACCGGCAGATCGCCGCCATGCGCCCGGGAGTGGCGGCCCGCGATGTCGATGCCCTGCTGCGAATGGCCGTGTTGGCCGCCGGGTTGCGGGCCGAATACGGTAACGTGACCGGCTACGCCATGGGCCTCTACGCCCGTACGCCGCGGCCGAGCGATTTCTCGCACGCCTTTCACCCCGGGGCCGACTTCCATCTGCAGCCCGGGCAGGTGTTCCACATGTACGCGTCGGCGCGCGGCGTTGCCGTGAGCGAGACCGTTCTCGTGACCGAAGCCGGGCCGCGCCTGCTGACGACCTGCCCGCGTCGGCCCATGCAAGGTTGAGCCCGCCAAATTGTCCAGCATCGAGGTGACGATGCCCGATGACTTTGGGTCTTCAATTGCCGACAGGGGAGCAACCCCTCAATAGAGGGATCAACGGCCACGGCGTTGATGGGGTGACCTGCCGGCTCTGTGGTTCTTTCCGGGGTCGGGACAAGCCCACCTCACCATGGCTTCTGGAAGCTCTGATCTTCCAAGGTGCGCAGCGCGCTCACCTCAAGGGGCCGCGGCAAGCAAGGTCGTGGAATGACCAGTGCTTCGTCCCGGCAGGGACCCCTCTCCGCCGCTAGGGCGGATCCCAGGGAACGATCGTGCTCATGCGATGGCCTCTGTGTCCGACCAACGGAACTCACGGCTGTCCATCCAAAGCTGATGCATCAGCACTGCCATCTTGCGGGCCACCGCGATCTGAACCGAACCGGCATTGGGTTTCGGCATGGCAGCCATGCGTCATATTGACGCTGCGTTGATTTGACACATTACCACAGCCAGCGCAGCATATTCTTTATGAAGACGCTGTATTCTATTAGAATACATCGGCGGCCTTCAAGAAAAGTTCGGTGCAAGTCATCCGCTGTCCAGAACAGACGCGACGAGAGCTGAAGGCATTTCATGCCGCTCAGGAAATCGCATTAGAGGGCAGGTGGCTTCCAATGCTGTGATCATCATGGACGGAACGCCCGCAGGTGCGCCGCAGCCCCCGGCTGTGCTGTCGTCAGGGAATGTTCTGCCGCACAGGAGGGGCTATGAGCAAAGACGTCGACAAGTCCGGCGATGAGCCCGCGGCTCAGGGCTGGTCCCGCCGCTCGGTCATGAAGGTGGCGGCGGGTGCCATGGGCGCTCTCGCGATGCCGGCCATCGTCCGCAGCGCACAGGCGGCCGAGGTCCTCTACGTGAACACCTGGGGGGGCACCTGGGAAAAGGCCGCGGTCAAGCATCTGTTCGAACCGTTCACCAAGGAAACCGGTGTGGAAATCCGCACCGTGTCACCGGTGTCCTTCGCGAAACTGGCGGCACAGGTCCGCACGGGTGTCTACGAATTCGACGTGACGACGCTGGGAGGCGGCGACATCGTCCGTGCCAACGCCGCCAAGATCATCGACCCCCTTGCAGGCTCCCCTCTGGCGTCGGCCGGGCTGTGGAAGGACGCGGTGTTCGAGAACGGGGTCGCCTCGCATGCCTTTTCCACCGTCATCGCCTACCGCACCGACCGTCTTCCCAAGGGCGGGCCGCAAAACTGGGCGGATTTCTGGAACCGGCAGGAGTTTCCCGGAACCCGCTGCCTGCAGCGCTATTGCGCCCGTATCCTGCCGCTGGCCCTGCTGGCCGACGGGGTGCCGCAGGACAAGCTCTACCCGCTGGACACCGAACGCGCTTTCCGTGCGCTCGAACGGATCAAGCCGGACCTGCGGGTCTGGTGGACCCAGGGCCAGCAGTCGCAGCAGCTTCTGCGCGACGGCGAGGTGGACATGATCGGCATCTGGCACTCCCGCGCGCTGGAGCTGATCGACCAGGGCCACCCGGTCGGCATTTCCTGGACGCAGGCGGAGATCGACCGCGCCTACTGGGTCGTCTCCAAGGACAGCCCGCGCCGCGAGATCGCCTGGAAGTTCATCCAGAGCGCCGTACAGCCGGAACGACTGGCCGGCTTCTGTCGCGAGGCGCTGTACGGCCCGCTCAACCCGGCCGCCTTCGAGTTCATCCCGAAGGAAGAGGCCGACCGCATGCCGACCGGCCCGCGCAACTATCCCCTCGCCTTCGAGCAGAACGTCAAGGACTTCGGCGGCAACCTGCAAAAGGTGACCCAGCGATTCGAGCAGTGGCTCGCGAGCTGAACAGCGCCTTCCGACCGCATCCCGCTGCATCCGCGAAGGGAGAAGCCTGTGATTTCAACCACCGTCCGGGGAGCGTCGAAGCCATGGCTTCTTCTGCTTCCGCTGGTTCTGTTCCTCTCCGCGTTCTTCCTGGTCCCGCTTGTCCAGGTCGCGATGATGAGCGTGACCGAGCCCGAACCGGGCTTCGGCAACTACGCCCATCTGGCCGAGGACGCGCTTTACCTCCAGGTCTTTCTCAACACCTTCCTGACGGCGCTCGGGGTGGCGGTCTGCTGCCTGCTGTTGGGATACCCGCTGGCCTATCTGATGGCGCAGTCGTCGCCGCGCGTCGCTGCGCTGCTGATGCTGCTCGTCACCATGAGCTTCTGGACGAGTTTCCTGGTCCGCACCTACGCCTGGATGGTGCTGCTGGGCAACAACGGCCCGGTGACCGCGCTGCTGGCGCTCCTCGGCTGGGATCCGGCGCCCCACCTGCTGTTCACCCGCTTCAGCTCCACGCTCGCCATGGTGCACATCCTCATCCCCTACATGGTGATGAGCCTCTATTCGGTGATGAAGCGCATTGACCCGGCCCTGCTGCGGGCGGCGGAAAGTCTCGGCGCCAAGCCCTGGTCCGTGTTCAGGCAGGTCTATCTGCCGCTGAGCGCGCCCGGCATGGTGAACGGCGCCACGCTGGTGTTCATGATCTGCCTCGGCTTCTACGTCACGCCGGTGCTGCTCGGCAGCCCGCAGGAGCAGATGGTCGCCGGCCTGATCGGCACGCAGATCGAGGAGTTCCTGGATTTCGGCCAGGCGTCGGCCATGGCCATGGTCCTGCTCGCCAGCACGCTGGTCGTGCTCACCGTTTATCACCGCCGCTTCGGCCTCGACCGGTTGTGGGGATGACCATGAGGCTCCTGCCCCGTCTGATCGGAATTCTGGTCGCCGCCTTCATCGCGGCTCCGCTGCTCATCGTCGTGCCGATGTCCTTCAGCACGGCGCCGTCGTTGGAGTTCCCGCCGCCCGGCTACTGGCTCGGCTATTACGCCGCCTATTTCACCGACGAGCGCTGGACGCAGCCGACCATCAACAGCCTGGTCATCGCCTTTGGGACGATGCTGCTGACCATGCTGCTCGTCACCCCGGCGACCTTCGCGGTGGTGCGCCACCGCTTCCTCGGCCGTGGGATCGCCAACCTGATGCTGACCATGCCGATGGCGATGCCGCACATCGTGCTGGCGATCGGCTACTACTCCTATCTTGGCGACCTGCGGCTGACGCAGACGCATGTCGGCGTGATCATCGCCCACACCGCGCTGTCGGTCCCCGTCGCCTTCCTGATCCTGTCGGCCAACCTGAAGGGGTTCGACCGCAACCTGGAGCGCGCGGCGATGAGCCTCGGCGCCACGCCGTTGCGGACCTTCTGGCACGTCACGCTGCCGGTGCTGCGGCCGGGCTTCGCGATCAGCGCGCTGTTCGCCTTCATCCAGTCCTTCGACGAGACGGTCGTCGCTCTCTTCATCTCCGGACGCGAAAGCGAGACCCTGCCGCGCAAGATGTTCGAAAGCATCCGCATGCAGGCCGACCCGGTCATCTCCGTCGTGTCCACCCTGCTGTTCGCCGCGGTGGTGCTGGTCGTGCTGATGCCGGTGCTGTGGAAGGCGGTGCGCAAGCGCCGTTCCCCCACCGGAACCAACACCGTCGCCCGCGATGACGGCGCGGCGACCGCCGGTACCGCGCCATCCGACATCAATCCCTGCGCGCCGACCCGCGTGCAACTGGAGGCTTGAGGCCGACCATGCCCGATCGCTACCTTCAGGTTTCCGCCCTGACCAAATCCTACGGCAGCGTCACGGCGCTCGGCGGCGTGTCCCTCGACGTGGAAAAGGGCGAATTCGTCACGCTCCTTGGGCCCAGCGGCTCGGGCAAGACCACCACGCTGATGATCATCGCCGGGTTCGAGACGGCGACCTCCGGCACCGTCGAGATCGGAGGCCGCTCGCTCAGCAACATCCCGCCGCACGCCCGCAACATCGGCATCGTCTTCCAGAACTATGCCCTGTTCCCGCACAGGACGGCGCTGCAGAACATCATGTTCCCGCTGAACATGCGCGGCGTCCCGGCGGCGGAAGCCGAGCGCAAGGCGCGCGCCATGCTGGACCTCGTCGGTCTGTCCAGTTACGGCGACCGCTGGCCCAAGGACATGTCCGGCGGCCAGCAGCAGCGCATCGCGCTGGCCCGCGCGCTGGTGTTCGAGCCGTCGCTCCTGCTGCTGGACGAGCCGCTGGGCGCGCTCGACAAGAGCATGCGCGAACAGATGCAGATCGAGATCAAGCGGATCCAGAAGAGCCTGGGCGTGACCACGATCTTCGTCACGCACGACCAGTCCGAAGCGATGACCATGTCCGACCGCATCGCCGTGTTCGAACAGGGCCGCATTGACCAGATCGGCACCCCGCAGGAGGTCTACCGGCGGCCCAGCACGCCGTTCGTCGCGCGGTTCATCGGCGACAGCAACCTGCTGCCGGGCATCGTGCTCGACCCCGAACAAGGGCTGGTCAGGACCGAGCATTTCGGCCTGATGCGCCTGCCCGATCGGCTGAAGACGGCGATCGGGGCGAAGGTGACGCTGATGCTGCGCCCCGAATCCATCCATCTTGCCGGCATGACGGACGCCCGTGGCGGCGACGCCGACGGGCTGAACCGCGCCGAGGTGAACGTGCACACGGTGGTTCCCTACGGTGAAAGCACGCTGCTGATCGGGCGGTCGGGCGGCGGCGATCTGCGCATCCGCCTGCGCGCACAGGAAGCGGACGGCATCGGCAGCGGCGCCTCGCTCAAACTGCTCTGGCCGGCTGCCGCCGTCCACGCCATCCCGGCGGCGTGACGATGACCCAGGCAACATCCGAACATGCACCCTACACCGGCGCCGACGCGCTGTGCGACACGCTGCTGGCCGGCGGAGTGGAGGTCTGCTTCGCCAATCCCGGCACCTCGGAGATGCATTTCGTCGCCGCGCTCGACCGCCGGCCGCGCATGCGCTGCATCCTCGGCCTGTTCGAGGGGGTGGTGACGGGAGCCGCCGACGGCTATGCCCGCATGGCCGACAAGCCGGCCGTCACCCTGCTGCATTGCGGACCGGGGCTCGCCAACGGGCTGGCCAACCTTCACAACGCGCGGCGCGCCCGATCCCCGATCATCAACGTGGTCGGCGATCACGCGACCCACCATCGCGCCTACGACGCGCCGCTGACCAGCGACGTCGAGGGACTGGCCCGCCCGATGTCCCATTGGGTGCGCAGCACAGCCTCGGCCGCCACGGTGGCGCAGGACGCCGCGGAGGCCATCCGGGCCGCCCGCAAGGCACCGGGCCAAATCGCCACGCTGATCCTGCCGGCCGACGCGGCCTGGAGCGAGACCTCGCCCGGATTGCCGCCGCTCCCCGCCCCACCGCCGGCGGAGGTGTCGACAGAGAGGGTTGCGGACGCGGCGGCGGCGATCCGTTCGGGGCGGCGGACGGTCCTGTTGCTGACCGGTCGGGCGCTGCGTGCGCCGGCTCTTGCCATGGCGGAGCGGATCGGCCGCGCCACCGGAGTCCGGCTGCTGACCCAGCAGTCGAACGGCCGCATCGAGCGTGGCGCCGGCCGCGTGCCGGTGGAGCGCGTCCCCTACCCGCTCGACGGCGCCATCGCCACTTTCCGCGACGTCGAGCAGGTGATCCTCGTCGGCGCCGCGGCACCTGCCGCCTTCTTCGCCTATCCCGGGCGTCCGAGCAGCCCGCTGCCGGACGGGTGCCGCATCCTGACGCTGGCCGAGCCGGAGGACGACTTACCCGGCGCACTGGACGCGCTGGCCGATGTGCTGGGCGTCGGGTCGGGTGGCCAACCGCTGGTCCAGCGGCTCGAACGGCCGGGGATGATCGACGGGGCGCTGACGCCGGATTCCATCGCGGCGGCCGTCGGCGCCCTGATGCCGGAGGGCGCGATCCTGTGCGACGAGGCACTGACCTCCGGACGCCGCCTGTTCGAACTCACCCGCGGGGCGCCGCCCCACGATTTCCTGGCGCTGACCGGCGGATCCATCGGCATCGGATTGCCGCTGGCGACCGGTGCCGCGGTGGCCTGTCCGGACCGCAAGGTCATCGCGCTCCAGGCCGACGGCAGCGGCATGTACACCGCCCAGGCCCTGTGGACGCAGGCAAGGGAGGGGCTGGACGTCGTCACCATCGTCTTCGCCAACCGCTCCTACGCCATCCTGCGCAACGAATACCGCAGCGTCGGCGCCGGGGAACCGGGCCGCAACGCCGACCGGCTGTTCGATCTCGTCGACCCGGCGATCGACTGGACCGGTCTCGCCAGATCCATGGGGGTCGAGGCGGCGCGCGCGGAGAATTCCGGAACCTTCGCCGACCGGCTGTCGGCGGCGCTTCGGCGGAAGGGACCATTCCTGATCGAGGCGGTGATGTGAAGACCAGGCACTGATCCGCCCACCATCAATGCAGACCAGGAGCCATCCGTGAGTGTTCGTCCGCTTTCCTCCGTGCTGAAGACGTTTGCCGTCCTCGACGTCGTCGCCGCGTCACCGGAGCCCGTGCGGCTCGCGGACGTGGCCCGCGCGGTGGAGGAGGCACGGGCGGCGACACACCAGCGCCTCCAAACCCTGGTGGAAGCCGGATGGGTCGAGCAGACGGAGGACGGGCGCTACCGCCTCGCCCTGCGCATCGTCGCCCATGCGGCCATGGCCATGGAGCAGGCGAACCTGGGCGCCCGGCTGGCCGACATCCTGCACGACATGGTCGCCGAGAGCGGGGAAACCGCCTCCATGGCCGTGCTCGACGGGCAGGAGGCCGCCATCATGCGCCGCGTCGAAGCCAAGGGCATCCTGCGGGCCGACCTGCGGGTCGGCACCCGCCTCGATCTGGCGCGCACCGCGCTGGGCCGCGTCCTCAGCGCCTTCGCCCGTCCCGACACCCTGGCAAGACTGGCCGAGGCGGGTGTGGCGTTGCCCGAACCCGAACTGGCCGAGCGCATCCGCGCCGATGGCTATGCGGTTTCCGGCATCACCGGCCCCCGAACCGTTTCCGCCGTGGCCGCCCCCGTGATCGACAGCCATGGCGACTGCATCGCCGCGCTGTCGCTCTCGGGACCGACCGCGGGCTTCAACACGCAAACCTGCGCGAGTGTCGTGGTCGCGGCGGCGGCCCGTGTCAACGCTCGCCTACGCGGAGCCAAAGAATGAGCCTTGCCCTATCCCCGTCGGCGGGGGGCACAGCACCGGGTCCCGACCCGCACAGCCTGTTCCGGCTGATGCGGAACCCGGTGGAGCTGATGACCCCCGAACGCCTCGCCTCGATCCAGCCCTCCCGCATCAGCGCGTCGCGTGCGTTGATGAGCAGGGCGATCCGCGACCGCTGGTCCATCACCCGCACCAGCTTCGACATCGACGAACGCGGGCGCGGCACCGCCGGCTACCGCATCGACATCGGCGGCTGGCGCTTCTCCTTCCCGGTCTTCTCGTTCGAGCCGTCGGACCAGGGGCGTTCCGGCCGCATCATCGGCCGGTCCTGGGACATGATGGGCGCCCTGGTGGAAGGGGACATCAGCCCGGCCGACGTGGAACGGACCCGCGTCGAACTGCCGAAGCTCTACGAAGGCCGGGCGACACCCGGCACGCTGATCTGGTGCCGCTCCAACCGCAGCCAGCGGCTGTTCGACCATGCCCTGCAGTCGCTGGTCGCCGGCAGGCAGCCGGACGTCGCCCAGCTGGGCCAGATCTGCTACTTGATGCGCAATACGGGGCTGGACGGCAACGGCACCTTCGGGACCAAGAGCTTCCTTGCCTTCGAGAAGGACCATCCGCTGCGCTGGTCGCTCTCCGCCCAGATGCTGTGCGCCTACATGATGCGGGCGTTCGCCCAGGACCTGCTGCACCATCTGGCGCGGATGGCATCGCCACAGGCGATAACGCTTGCTCCCGAACTGGCGCGCTATCTCGGCGTCGGCAACGGCTCGGCCCTCGGGCTGATGCTGTTCGTCAACAACCATCCGCGCCTGATCGACCGCTGGCTGTGGATCCGGGAGGAGGCCATCGCGCGGGCCAAGTGCCTGATCCCCGGCCCTGAGGCCGCGGAGGTCGCGACCCTGCTGCGGCTGCTGGACAAGGCCATCCTGTTCCGCCGCCAGGACCGCGTCGTCTACGAGGCGATCACCCCGAGCGGCGTCGTGCACGCCGACCTTCTTATCATCCGCGAGCAGACCGAGCGTCTTCTGACCCGTCTGCGCCAGGGCGAGGCCGTGGCTGAGCATCCGATCGCCGATCTCTGCGCCTCGCTGGACGGCCGCATTCATCCGGACGCTATGGAAACGCTGCACTCCCTGCTGATCGAGCTGGTGCCGGAGGTGGCCGACGCGCTGGTCGAGACGCTGGTGATCGACGAGGAGCTGACCGGGCGTCCGGAAATGCCGGTCGGACGGCTGCGGGAGATCATCCACAGTCAGTATGCCTGGGCCTTCGGGCTTGACCTGAAGTCCGACACCGCGCTTCGCTACGTCTGGTACAAGTCGGTGACGGCGGAGGAGCCGCGCCGCGGCCCGCGGGACGAGGTTGGCGACGCGGTCAATCTCGGGCTCGACCTGCCGCGCCTGATCGTCCGGCTGGACGCCGACCTGGCGGCCCAGGACCCGAAGCAGAGCATCGCGCGTTTCCTGCTGGCCCACCCGAACCACCGGGCCATCGTCACGCGGGTGCAGGCGCTGGCCGGGCTGCCCTATCATTCGCCGCATGCCGACATCATGAGCGAGGGCTTCGTTCCCGCCCACATCACCCGCCTGCTGAACGTCGGCATCCACGGCATCGACAAGACACGCGATTTCCTGAACCGCAACCTGCGCGGCGTGCTGTTCCACGGCGCGCCGACCCCGGCCGAGCTGGCGGCCGGTGCGGACGAGACCTGGTTCTATCCTGCGGAGCCCCTGTCATGACCATACGGACAGCCAACGATACGGCCGCCGCTTCCGGCGTGCCGCTGCAGGTGAGCCTGCGCGAGAGCAGGCTGGTGCTCGAGCGGCTGATGCAGGTGACCCGCGTGGAGCCGGGGCTGGTTCCCAGCCTGCGCGACTGCGCCCTCTATTCCGCTGCCCTCGGCCTCGGCGGCTTTCCGGAACTGCTGCGCCACCTGGACCTGTTGCGGGCGGCCAAGCCGATCGGCCTCCGCATTCTCGACGGTGCCGACACGCCCCCGCCTGACACATTGGTGGCGGATTGCACAGGGCAACATGCCTGGATCGCCGCGCCGGCCCTTGTCGACCTGTGCGTGGAGCGGCATCGCCGCGGACTGCCCGGCGTCCTCGTCGCGCAGAATCTCACCGAGATGAGTGAACTCCACATCGCCGGGGCGCTGGCGGAAGCCCACGGGTTGTCCGCGACCGTAGCCGCTGAGGAGCAGGATGGCGGCACAGCCGTCCGGCTGTCCGTGCAGTCCAGGGCGGACGGCCATCCGACCGTGCTCGACACCATCCGTCGCCACGGCATCGCGGTGGAGGCGGATTTGTGGTGGCGCCTGTTCCATCTCGCCAACGAGGCACTGGCGCCGGACAGCTTCACCTCCCGCCGCCATGCGGGCGCGATCATGGTCACCGCCGACGGGCGGGTCGTCGGCCGCCAGGATGAGGACGACACCGACCTGTCCCTCCTGCACGGCGACGCCTCCGCGGCTTGAACCGCGCCGGACCGGCATTCCCTCTTATGACGGAAACCCACTCATGCTGATCGACGCACTCCAGTGCGGTCACTTCGACCGCGCCGTTTTCGAGGAACTGAAGAACAGCGGCTACACCTGCGTCACCCCGACGCTGGGCTTCTGGGAGGACACCCTGGAGTCGCTGGACGCCATCGGCCGGTGGCGCGACATGGAACGGGAGATGGGGGACCTCTTCCTGATTGCCCGCACCGCCGCGGACATCCGCCGGGCGGAGGAGACGGGGCGGGTCGCCGTCCTGCTCGGCTACCAGAACAGCAACCTGTTCCAGAACCGCATCGCCTACGTCGAGCTGTTCGCCGATCTCGGCGTGCGCGTCGTGCAGCTCACCTACAACAACCAGAACGAGCTGGGCGGAAGCTGCTACGAGGACAAGGACAGCGGCCTCAGCCGCTTCGGCCGCGAGGTAGTGCGCGAGATGAACCGCGCGGGCATGGTCGTCGACCTGTCGCACGTCGGTGACAAGACGACGCTGGACGCCATCGAATGGTCGGAAAAGCCGGTCGCGATCACCCACGCCAACGCCGCCTCGCTGTTCCCGCACAAGCGCAACAAGAGCGACGAGGTGGTGAAGGCGTTGAGCCGCAACGGCGGCGTCATCGGCTGCGTCGCCTACCGCAACATCACCCCCGACGCGGCCTGCGCCACCGTCGATGGCTGGTGCGAGATGGTCGCCCGCACCGTCGACCTGGCCGGCATCGACCATGTCGGCATCGGCACCGACTACAGCCACAACACCACGCAGGTGGACATCGACTGGATGCGCAAGGGGCGCTGGACGCGGTCGGTGCAGTATGGCGCCGGTTCCGCCGCGCGTCCGGGCAAGGTGCCGAAACCCGATTGGCTCGTCCGGGCCGGCCAGCTCTCCGCCGTCCGTGATGGCCTGCGCCGCGTCGGATTTGGTGCCGAGGAGGCCGGGAAGATCCTGGGCGGCAACTGGCTGCGCCTTTATCAGGCCGTGATGGGTTGATCGCGCGGTTCTGACCAAGACTGAAAGGAGAGTGGCCCATGCGGCACGAACCCGTGGACGCGGCCGCGGCTGAAGCGGCCTACCCGTCGATCGGCATGCTGATCGACGGCGAATGGCTGGGTACGGACGGCCGGGCGACGCAGGACATCGTCAACCCGGCGACCGGCGGCCTGCTGGGGCGGCTCCCGCACGCCGATGCCGCGGACCTCCGCCGCGCCGTCGCGGGCGCCGAGCGGGCCTTCGCCACATGGCGCAGCAGTTCGCCGATGGTCCGGTCCACGGTTCTACGCCGCTTCGCCGACCTCGTGCGGGCCAACGCCGAGGACATCGCCCGCGCCATCACACTCGACCAGGGCAAACCGCTGACTGAGGCGCTGGGCGAGGTCCGCTTCTCGGCCGAACATGCGGATTGGCACGCCGAGGAATGCCGGCGCATCTACGGACGGATCATCCCACCCCGCGACCCGCGCGTCGTCCAGTCGGTGGTGCGGGAGCCGGTGGGTGTCTGCGCCGCCTTCACGCCATGGAACTTCCCCTTCAGCCAGGCCGTGCGCAAGGTCTGCGCCGCGCTGGGCGCCGGCTGCACCATCATCCTGAAGGGACCGGAGGACACGCCGTCGGCCATCGTCGCCATCGGTCGCCTGTTCATGGAGGCGGGCCTGCCGCCCGGCTGCCTGAACCTCGTCTGGGGCGAGCCGGCGGTGGTCTCCCGCACGCTGATCGAGGCCCCGGAGGTGAGGAAGCTGTCCTTCACCGGCTCCGTTCCGGTCGGCAAGCAATTGGCGGCGTTGGCCGGGCAGCACATGAAGCGCACGACCATGGAGCTGGGCGGACATGCCCCGGCCATCGTGTTCGACGATGCCGACGTCGAGGCCGCCGCGGAGGCGCTGGCCATGCAGAAGCTGCGGAATGCCGGACAGGTTTGCGTGTCGCCGACGCGCTTCTATGTCCAGCGGCGCGTCCACGACCGTTTCCTCGACCGTTTCGTCGCGATGCTCGCCAGCGCCAGGATCGGCAATGGGCTTGGTGCGGACGTCGTCATGGGGCCGCTCTGCCACGCCCGGCGGCAGGACGCCATGGACGCGCTGGTGGAGGACGCACGCTCGCGCGGCGCCTCCATCGCCACCGGCGGGCGGCGTTTGGACGGTCCCGGCTTCTTCTACGCGCCAACCGTCATCCACGACGCGCCTGACGACATCCGCGCAATGCGGGAGGAGCCCTTCGGCCCCCTCGGCATCGTCACGCCCTTCGACGATGCGGCGGACGTGCTGCGCCGCGCCAACAGCCTGCCGTTCGGGCTGGCCGCCTACCTGTTTACCCGGTCCGCCGGCACGGCGCACACGGTCGCGCACGGACTGTCGGCCGGCATGGTGTCGATCAACCATTTCGGACTGGCGCTGCCTGAGACCCCGTTCGGTGGCATCAACGACAGCGGCTACGGCAGCGAGGGCGGACAGGAAAGCTTCGACGGCTATCTGACCACCAAATTCATCACCCACCGGCACGACCTGCCCTGACCGGCGGGCACCAACGAGGTTTACCAATGTTCGATCCCATCGACACCGGCATTGCCCCGCCCAAGGGGCCGGTGACCGCCACCCTGCGCGCCGGCAACATGGTCTATTCCGCGCACGCCCCGAAGGACCCCCTCACCGGCGCCATCGTAGAGGGCGACATCGAAACGCAGGCGCGACGGGCGCTGCGCAATCTGGAGCAAGCGATGCGCGCGGCCGGCGGATCGCTGGCCAACGTGGTGCACATGGCCATCTATCTGATCGACCGGGCCGACGCGGGCGGCATGAACGCCGTCTATACGGAGTTCTTCAAACCGCCTTATCCCTGCCGTGCAACCGTGGTGGTCAAGGAACTCCTGTCCCCCGGCGTCCGTATCGAGTTTGTGGCGACGGCCGTTCTCGAAACCTGACCGGCACCGTCAAGTTGGTGTTGGACGGGGTGCGGGAGCGGGCGAAGGCGGGATATGGAGCGGCATGACGACATCCGCTGACCGCCGCTACACTGGTTACCGCTACCCCGCCGAGGTCATCGCGACGGCGGCCTGGCTGTACTTCCGCTTCCCCCGACCCTGCGGATGGTCGAGGAGATGCCGGCAGCGTGCGGCATCCTCGTCAGCCATGTGACGGTGCGACAGTAAGGCCTGAAGTTCGGCCACGAGTTCGCCGACCAGCTGCGCCGGCGTGCTCTCCAGCGCGGCGACAAATGGCACCTTGATGAGGTCGTTCTGTCCATCGCTGGTAAGAAGCAGTATCTCTGGCGGGCCATCGACCGCGGTGGCTTCGTGCTCGATGTGCTGGTGCAGAGCTGGCGCGATGCCAAGGCGGCAAAGCGCCTGCGCCGCAAATTGCTGAAAAAGCAGGGCCGCGCGCCGCGGGTGCTGGTGACCGATGAGTTGAAGTCCTACGCGGCGGCCAAGCGGACCATTATGCCGAGGGTGGAGCACCGTCAGCACAAGGGGCTCAACAACCGGGCCGAGAACTCTCACCAACCGATCCGACGACGCGAACGCCAGATGAAGCGCTTCAAGTCACCCTGCCAAGTGCAGCGATTCCTCTCTATCCACGAGCCGATCAACAACCTTTTCCATCTCCGCCGCGACAGCCGCCCAACCTCCGACTACCGTACCGCCCGATCTCAAGCCTTCGCCACCTGGGCCGACGTCGTCGGCAAACCGTGCCATCGAGAACCTCCAGGTTCAACAAGTTGACGGTGCCGTTTGGCAGCCATCGCCATCATGAGCGCCGGGCAACCGGGCGCTAGGTCGCCTTGCCGTCCTTGGTGCTTCGTTGCTCCGTGCGCATCGTGGCTGCCACGGCAACCCGCATCGCTCCCTTTACTGCCCGCGATCTCGCCACCGACCATGCGCGATGGCTCAAACTCCGCAGGGCTTTGGAAATTCGCCGCCAAGCCCGAGCTTGACCGAAGCGCTTTCGACGCAATCAGCCCAAGCGCAACCTTTCATTCGGATTTCAGGCGAGAGGCTCTAGTAGTGCGTGTGTGCCGCAAGGGTGATGGTCGGCAACGATGCATGCTGCCGTAGGGCAATGGACTGTGACTACAGACAGATTGTTTAAGACCGCACATGAAAACGCAAAGCCCTACCCGCTGCGAGATTGACAGACATCTGCGTATTATGTAGACCGCAACCGAAGCGTTGCAGCTATCAGGCATGAGGACAAGGCGCGCTTCCTGCCCAGAAAATGGTCTGTCACACCGGAGCATACGGGTGGATCGGCTGGACGCAAAGAGGGGTCGAACTGGTTTATACACAGACGTCGTCCTATCTGGATTTGGCTGTTTCCTTAGGGGCCCTGCGTCAGGAAGACGATGGGTTGAATCTCAAGGTGCAGGTCTGAGGGGGCAGGAAATAGCCCCTCCAGGTCGGAAAGTCTCAGCAGCAGGGTCCCATGCAGCGTACTGGCGCCTGATGTTGCGACTCAGGAGATGATGGAGCAGAGGTCCAAAATCAGTCGGTATTTCTGTCTTTTGATGTTGGTTGAATTTTACGAGGACTGCAGGAATGATCGCCGACGCCGACAACTTGGATATGACCGCCGCCAACAGCGCGATATCTGCGTTGTCCGAACTCTACGATCACGGATCGTTCCGCCTTCGCCGCTCACACCAGATCGTCCTGTCGGTCTATGCGGAGGAGTGTCGTCCGCTTGAGATCACCCCAACTCAATTTGTGGTTATGTTCGCGCTCGATCGGTGCGGAGCAGTCGACCAGATCACGCTTGCCCGCCTGCTCGGACTTGACCGCTCAACGACTGGGCTGGTGACGAGCCTGCTCGAGACCCGCGGCATTCTCACACGCGACAAAGACACGGCTGATCGGCGCCGTCAGATCTCAAAGCTGACCGACCACGGCCGGGACATGCTTGCCGCCGTCATGCCCCTCAGGTGGCGCGCCATGGAGCGCTTCCTGGAGCCTCTTTCCTCCGCGGAGCGCTTTGCCCTGTCCGGATTGCTGCGTCGTTTCGTGATCCATTTCGCTCCCGAATTTTCCACCAAGACCGAGTCCCATTATTCCGGGAAGCTCGAAGACCTTTATTCGCGCCATGGCTTCTTGATTCGGAAATCCCATCAGATCGCCGCGTCGATCTTCGAAGAGGAGTGCCGCGTGCTCGATCTGACAGCAAGTCAGTTTGGCGTTCTCTACGCTCTGAATGCATCCCCAGGTATTGATCAGATGACGCTTGGCTGCCTTCTTGGGCTTGATCGTTCGAACACCGCGCTTGTCGTGTCTCTGCTCGAGGAGAAAGGACTGGTGATTCGTGACCACGATCCCTTGGATCGACGCAGACGAGTCCTGGTCCTCTCCGACAGCGGCCAAACTCAGCTTGCGCAGGCGAAGCCATTGGCACAGCAGGCTGCGGAGCGATTGAACGCCCCGTTCCTTGATGCCGAGTCCCAGGCCCTCTCGCTGCTTCTGGATCGACTTCTGACGCACCACAACGCCGTGGTCCGTGTTCCCCTCGTCCCGTCCGTTTCATGATCAACGGACTCCAGCGATTGCAAGCAGGCGGAGACTTGGCGCAACCGCCACAATAAGTCGGACGCAGGACTGCGGCTTTCTTCCGCCATCACCCTTAGCCCATCTCAGCGCCGCGCCTTTGGCCGAGACCCGCGACCATGCCGCAGGGCTACTCGCTTGATGCCGCGTGTGTGCACCGCGCGATGAATGCGGCGCTAATCTCAATCATGAGCCTCAGGATAGCCGATGCCTGCCGATACCGTAGAGTGGCCGGAGCCCTCTTCCCAGCCTCACCATCCCATCAGATCGCGCGCCGACGAGGCACTTGAGCTCTCACGGCGACGGATGCTGGTTGTGGCGGCTCTGACGGCAGCTACATTCGGTGCCATCGGTGTACGGGCGGCTACGGTCATGCTCAGCCCGCAGGAACTCAAACAGCCCGCGCCATCTTTGGCATTTCGTCCGAGGCGCGCTGACATCGTCGACCGCCATGGAAACGTGGTGGCAACCTCTCTTCCCGTTGTGTCCTTATCAGCGGACCCGGCGCTGATCCAGCAGCCTGAAGCTTTGGTGGCCCGCCTCCTCACCATCTTACCCGACCTGTCCTATGAAGAGCTTCTGAAGGACTTTCATAGTTCCAAGCGCTTTGTCTGGGTTCGGCGCCATCTCAGCCCGAAGCTGCATCAGGCTGTTCTGAGGTTGGGATCTCCCGGTTTGATTTTCGTTGAGGATCAATGGCGGGCATATCCCACGTCTCAATTGTTCAGCCATGTTGTTGGTCTTTCTGGCAACGATGGCGCAGGGTTGAGAGGGATTGAGCGGACCTTCAATGAAAGGCTGACGACGCAACCCGAGGCACTGACACTCTCCATCGATCTTCGCGTTCAGCATATCGTCCACAAGATCTTGGAAGAAGCCATTGAGGAGTTCCGGGCAATCGGTGCCGGCGCACTTGTGATGGACGTTAATACGGGAGAGCTTCTGTCTCTGGCATCTCTTCCGGATTTTAATCCTAATGCGCCTAAGGACCAGACCGATCCCTCCTACTTCAACATCATGACACTCGGAACCTACGAAATGGGGTCCGTCTTCAAGATCTTTAACTCGGCGATGGCGCTGGATTCCGGCCGCATTCGAATGAGCGATACCTTTGATCCAACCAAGCAGATTCACATCGGCAGCCATGTCATTCGCGATGACCATCCGATGAAGCACCCGATGTCGGTTGCCGAAATCTTCCAGCACAGTTCAAATATTGGATCGGTCCAGATCGCGATGAAAATGGGGATTGAGGCCCAACGCGAGTTTCTCAGCCGATTGGGCCTGCTGCAAAAAAGCCCCATCGAACTGCCGGAAGTTGGCGCTCCGCTCCTTCCCCGTCCGTGGCGCGAGGTGAATTCCTGGACTATCTCCTATGGCCATGGGATCGCCGTGAGCCCACTTCAGGTCGCGACTGCCGCAGCCGCGGTCGTCAATGGCGGGGTGCTGTATCCTCCGACGCTGACTAAGCAGCCTGCGGATGGAGTCCCCACAGGCAAGCGGGTGCTGTCGCCTCGAGCCTCAGATGCCATGCGGCGGCTGTTCCGCCTTGTCGTCACCAGCGGCACCGGGAAGCTGGCAAGCGTGCCAGGGTATGTGGTGGGTGGCAAAACCGGAACGGCTGACAAGCTCAAGGGCGGGGCTTATGGCAAGCACTCCAACCTCGCGTCCTTCGTTGGCGCTTTCCCGATGCACAACCCCCGCTATCTCGTGATGGTGACGATCGACGAACCGCGCGGTACTGCGAAGTCCTACGGGTTCGCCACTGCCGGTTTCACCGCAGCACCGGTGGCTGGCCGCATCATTCGTGAAGTCGGAGCTGTTTTGGGCGTGCCTCGGGTGAACGAAGACTCACCAGACATCCACAAACTCCTCGACGTTTAAGCCGTCGCTGCGGCGCCCCACGGTTCAGATAATGACGATGCACTTTGTGCTTTCAAGGAGCCGAATAAGCCATCCGTTCGCGGCCTGAAAGGAGTGGCGGCTCACCCTGCGATCTGTTGCATAATTTTCCGCCTGTTCCGGACAACGCTTGCCCGTCGCGGATAGAGCAAGGCGCAAGTCCCACCTACCCTGGGCGAACACCGTCGTGAACACCACCGGCGGACAGAAAAGCCAAGCCAACGGGAGGTTCAGGGAATGAGCAGTCTGCGCACGCTCACGTCCGCAATCGTACTTGCGACAGGACTCATGGCGTCGGCCACCACCCAGGCGGCCGAAACCGTGACGCTGAAGATCGCGCATTTCCTGCCCGGCGTGGCGCAGGTGCAAAGGCAGGTTCTGGAGCCGTGGTGCGACGATCTCGGCCGGGAGTCCGGCGGCCGCATCCGTTGCCAGTTCTATCCCGCGCTGCAACTGGGCGGCACGGCGGCCCAACTGGTCGATCTGGCGCGCAACGGCGTCGCCGACATCGTCTGGACGGCTCCCGGCTATTCCGCCGGCCGTTTCCCCAAGACCGAGGTGCTGGAGCTTCCGGGCATGCTGCCGGTCGGCGGCCTCGCGGGCGGACGCGCGATCTGGACCTTCTACCAGGCGCATCTCCAGGACGAATACGCCGCCTACAAGGTACTGGCCCTGCATGGCGACGGCGGCATGACCATCCACACCGCGAACAAGCCGGTTGCCAAGGCGGCCGATTTCGCCGGGCTGAAGCTGCGCGCACCGAACCGCACCATCGCCAGCACCCTGACGGCGCTTGGCGCCACCCCCGTCGCGATGCCGCCCGCCCAGATGACCGAGGCGATCTCCAAGGGTGTGGTGGACGGTGCGTCCGCGGTCTGGGAGGTCATCGGCCCGACCAAGCTGGACGAGGTCACCCGCTTCCATATGGAAACCTCACCCGACGAGCCCGTCCTGGGCGCCACCGTCCTGGCCCTGCTGATGAACAGGAAGAGCTTCGATGCCATGCCCGCGGACCTGAAGGCGATCCTTGAGAAGAACAGCGGCATGGTCCTCGTCGAGCGCTTCGGACGGGCCTGGGACGCCACCATCGCCGCGACGCGCGACAAGGTGAAGGCAGAGGGGCAGTCGGTCACCGTGCTGTCGGGCAGCGCCTATGACGAGGTGCTGAAGAAGCTGGAGCCGGTCACCACCGAATGGATCGCCCAGGCGTCGGCCAAGGGCATCGACGCGGCCCCTCTCGCCGCCGCGGCCCGGCAACTGGCCCCCCGACCCCACTGACGGCCCCGCTGACGGCCCCGCCAATTTCGGCATCCCACCAACCAGGAACAACGAGACCGGACATGAGCACGGCTCCCCGCTATTTCGAACAGCCCGCCCGTTTCAGCCCGGCCGAATGGCAGGCCCGCGTCAAGCTGGCCGCGGCCTATCGCATCTTCGACCATCTCGGCTGGTCGGAGCTGATCTACAACCACATCTCGCTCAGGGTTCCGGACGAACCCGGCCACTTCCTCATCAACCCGTTCGGCCTGCATTATTCGGAGGTCCGCGCCTCCAACCTTGTGAAGGTCGATGTGGACGGAAACATCGTCGGCCATTCGGACTGGCCGATCAATCCGGCCGGCTTCACCTTCCACGGCGCCATCCATGCGACCCTGCCGGATGCCCATTGCGTGATGCATGTCCACACCACGGAGGCGCAGGCGGTCTGCTGCCTGGAGGACGGGCTGGCCTTCACCAACTTCTACGCCGCCCAGCTCTACGGCAAGATCGCGTACCATGACTTCGAGGGGATCACCGTCCATCTCGACGAAGGGCGGCGCATCCTGGCCAGCGCCGGCGACAAGCCGGTCCTGCTGCTGCGCAACCATGGCCCGGTGGTGGTCGGTGGCACGCTGGCCCAGGCCTTCTCGCTGATGTGGCTGGTCAACCGCGCTTGCGAGATCCAGATGGCCACCCATTCGATGGGCCGGGTGCGACCGATCCCGGTGGCGGTGCTGGAGAAATGCGTCGCCGACAGCCTGAATTTCGATCCGAAATACGGGGCCGGCGAAGACGCCTTCGCAGCACTCACCCGCATCATCGACCGCATCGACCCGACCTATCGGTCGTAACGGACAAAGTCCAGGGTCCCGTTCCCGGTTCCAGGTCCAAGGGCCTTGACTGATTAACATGTTAAGCGTTCTATTGTTCGTGTACTCCACAAAGGGGATCGCGAACAATGGACGGATGCGGTCGGGACGAAACGAGCCGGTCGGCCACCGAAGCCCGGCTGCTGGGGCTGGAAGCGGAACGGGCCCTCGCCTCCCAAGCCGGCGAACAGGGAGATTGGGTCACCAGCGACCCCGATTGCGCCTCGGAGCGTCTGTTCCGCAACTACACCCCGCACCGGATGCGGGTGATCGGGCCGCAGCGCGATTTCCGCATGCGGCTGCGGGTCGGCTGGTCGGGAGGCATGGCATTGCTGCGCTTCAACACCGGGGTGGAACTGTCGCAAGTGCCGACCGGCCGCTTCATTCTGGTGACGACGCAGGTCAGCGGCTGGTCCGAGATCGACACGCAGGGGCAGAGCTTCAGCGGCGGACCGGGATTGATGGTCGTCGATTCCGCAAGATCGCCGGTGAAAAAGCGCTTCAGCGCCGACAGCGAGCGGCTGCATCTCCGCCTTGGGACCGCGGCGCTGGACGGCCTGTACGAGCGGCTGGTCGGCAAGGCTCCCATCCGGCCGCTGGAATTCGCACCCTGCATCCGGCCGGGAACCGCCATGCACGCCCGCTGGCAGTCGGTGGTGCGGATGGTGCTGTCCTGTACCGCACCCTCCGCCGGGCCTGATCCGCACGGCCAGCCGGCCCTGCCCGACCTTCTCCGGAGACAGTTGGAGGAGACCGCGATGCTGATGCTGCTGACCGGGCATGAGCATAGCGGGGCGGAGCAGATGGCGGGCACGTTCGCCGCCCCTGCCCCACGCCATGTCCGGGCGGCCGAGGAGTTCATGCGCGCCAATGCCGGGGAGCCGCTGACCCTGGCGGAGATCGCGGAGGCGGCCGGCGTCAGCATCCGGACCCTGACCGCCGGCTTCCGCAATTTCCGCGACCAGTCCCCCATGCAGCAGTTGCGGGACATCCGCATGGCTGCCGCGCGCGACGATCTGCTGCAAGGGACAGAAACCGGGAGCGTGGCCGACATCGCCATGCGCTGGGGCTTCGGCAATTTCGGACGCTTCGCCGGCGACTACCGCCGCCGCTACGGCGAGACGCCGTCGGAAACGCTGCGGCGGCGCTGATTATCCCCTCTGAACCCAACCCCTCTGAACCGCGGAGACAAGACGTCGATGAAGACCTGCATCATCGGGGCCGGCGCCATCGGCGGCCTCATCGGCATCCGTCTGGCCCAGGCCGGCTGCGACGTGTCGGTCCTGGCGCGCGGCGCCACCGCCGAAGCCCTGCGTGCCGGCCCCTGGAGGCTCGACACCGCGGACGGACAGGTCGCAGCTCCCGTCCGGGTGGCTGATGACCTGACGGCGCTGGGACCGCAGGATCTCGTCGTCATCGCCGTGAAGGGACAGTCGCTGCCCGGCCTCGCCCGGTCGCTGACGCCCCTGATCGGGCCGGAGACCATGGTTCTGCCGGCGATGAACGGCGTTCCCTGGTGGTTCTTCCACCGCTTCGGCGGGCCGCTCGCCGGAATACTGCTCGACAGCGTCGATCCCGGTCGGCGGATCGCCGACGCCATCCCGGCGGACGCGGTCATCGGCTGCGTCGTCCATGCCACCTGCTCAGTTGCCGAACCGGGTCTGGTGCGCCACGGCTTCGGCAACCGGCTGATCGTGGGCGAACCGGACGGCAGCCTGTCGGCCCGCCTCGGCAGATTGGCGGACCGCCTGACCACGGCGGGGTTCGAGGTCCAGTCCTCCACGCGGATCCAGGCAGACATCTGGTACAAGCTGTGGGGCAACATGACGATGAATCCGGTGTCGGCACTGACCGGCGCCACTTGTGACCGGATCCTCGACGATCCGCTGGTCAGCGGCTTCTGCCTGTCGGTGATGGCGGAGGCGGCCGAACTGGGGCACCTCATCGGTTGCCCGATCGAACAGAGCGGCGAGGACCGCAACGCGGTGACCCGCCGGCTCGGCGCCTTCAAGACGTCGATGCTCCAGGATGCCGAGGCCGGCAAGCCGCTGGAGATCGACGCGCTGCTGGGTGCGGTGAAGGAGATCGCCGGACGCCTGGGACAGGCGACCCCCAACCTCGACGCCCTTCTCGGCCTGACGCGGCTGATGGCGGGCACCCGTGGTCTCTACCAGGCAATGGACTGACCTTCCGAAGCGGCCGGCGCGCCAAGGCACACACATCGTGCTTGACTGTTTAACATGTTAATGTTTAACTCGTTAACAGCATCACGCACCATCAATGAACAACGCGCCGACAAGAGGACGGGCGGACCCTACGGTCCGCCCAGTCCCCCGCGCATCGGTGGAGGAAACCCCATGCTGAAAACGATCCGGCCGGCGGCGCTCGCCCTGGCCACGCTGCTGCCGCTTGCCGCCGCCACCCCTGCCACCGCCGTGGACGGCGTCTCGCTGAAGATCACGCATTTCCTGCCGCCGGGCGCGCCGGCACAGAAGCAGGTGATGGAGCCCTGGTGCAAGACCCTGGGCGAGCAGTCGGGCGGACGCATCACCTGCCAGTTCTATCCGGCGATGCAGCTCGGCGGCACGCCGGCGCAGCTGGTCGATCTGGCGAAGAACGGCGTCGCCGACATCATCTGGACCGCTCCCGGCTATTCGGCCGGCCGCTTCCCGATCATCGAGACGATGGAGCTGCCCTTCGTCGTGCGCGACAGCCTGTCGGGCAGCCGGGCGGCCTGGGACTTCTACCAGCGCCACGCGGTGGAGGAGTTCGCCGCCTACAAGGTGCTGGCGGTCCATGTCGATGGCGGCGTCGCCTTCCACACCGCCGGCAAGCCGGTCGCCGGGTTGGACAGCCTGAAGGGACAGAAGCTGCGCGCCTCCACCCGCATGGTCTCCAAGATGCTGGCCGCGCTGGGCGCCGTCCCGGTCAACATGCCGCCCGCCCAGGTGACGGAAGCCATCTCCAAGGGAGTCGTCGACGGCGCCATGGGCGCGTGGGAGGTGGTGACGCCGACCAAGCTGCAGGAAGTGACGAAGTTCCACACCCAGCCGCCGTCCGGCCAGCCCTTCTATTCCACCACGGTCCTGGCGCTGCTGATGAACAAGGAGCGCTACCAGTCGCTGCCGGCCGATCTGAAGGCGGTGATCGACCGCAACAGCGGCCCGGCGCTGGTCGAGAGCTTCGGCCAGGTCTGGGACCATGTGACCGCCGACACCCGCACCCTGGTCGCCGGGGAAGGCGGCACCATCCAGAATCAAAATCCTGCGGACTACGAGGCGATGCGCGCCGCCGCGGCTCCGGTTGAAGCCGAATGGCGCCAGGACATCGCCAAGCGCGGCATAGACGGCGCCGCTCTGGCGGCCGACGCCCGCGCGCTCGCAGCCCGCTGACCCCTTCGCGGAGACCGTCATCATGCATGAACCCATCGGGAGCCTGGACTTCCGGCCGAGGACCGGGGTCGAACGCGCCCTGCTGCTTGCGGCGAAAGGCTTCGCCCTGGCCGGCGGCTGCATCTTCCTGGCACTGGTCGGCATGTCGCTGCTGTCCATCTTCGGGCGCAAGCTGGCCAACCTGCCGGTCACCGGCGACGTGGAGCTGATGCAGGTCGGCACCGCCGTGGCCGCCTGCGCCTTCCTTCCGCTCTGCACCATCCTGGGCGAGAATCTGCGGGTCGACTTCTTCACCGAGGCGGCGCCGGCCTGGCTGCGCCGGCTGCTCGACGCCGTGGCCGACCTGCTGCTCGGCGCAATGGTCCTGCTGCTGGTCTGGCGCACCGGACTTCAGACCATCGACATCCGCGAGGCGGGAGAGGTGACGCCGCTCCTGGGGCTTCCGGTGTGGATCGCGATGGCCGCCATGCTGCCCAGCCTCGTCCTGACGGCGCTGTGCGCGCTGGCCCGCTGCCGGCGCGGCCTGACCTCGGCACAACAACTGACGGCCGGTACGGCGGAGGCGGCACGATGAGCGGGATCGCGATTGGACTTACCGGCTTCGCCGGGCTGATGGGGATGCTGGCGCTGCGCGTCCATATCGGCGTGGCGATGCTGCTGGCCGGCGCCGGCATCTACCTGACCATCAATGACGGGCAGACCGCGGCGCTGCTGTTCACCCTCAACAACCTCGCCTTCGCCCGGCTGTCGAATTACGACCTGTCGGTCATTCCGCTGTTCCTGCTGATGGGCCAGTTCGCCACCCACGGCGGACTGTCCAAGGCGCTGTTCCATGCCGCCGGCACGCTGATCGGCCATCGGCGCGGCGGCTTGGCGATGGCCTCCACCGCCGCCTGTGCCGCCTTCGGCGCCATCTGCGGATCGTCGCTGGCCACCGCCGCCACCATGGGGCAGGTGGCCCTGCCGGAGTTGCAATCCCGCGGCTATTCGGGGCGGCTCGCCACCGGAACCCTGGCCGCCAGCGGCACGCTGGGCATCCTGATCCCGCCGTCGGTGCCGCTGGTGGTCTATGCGGTGCTGACCCAGGAATCCATCGGCAAGCTGTTCGTCGCCGCGGTGGTTCCGGGCATCCTCGCCGCGCTCGGCTATTTCGCGGTGATCGCGCTGATCGTGTGGCGCGACCCCGCCGCCGGCCCGGCCAGCGCGCCCGTGCCATGGACGGAGCGGCTGCGCGCCCAATTCGGCGTTCTGCCGGTGCTACTGGTCTTCCTGGTGGTGATCGTCGGCATCTATGACGGTTGGGCCAATCCGACGGAGGCCGCCTCGATCGGCGCCGCCGCCTGCGGCATCATCGCCGTGGCGTCCGGCGGCATGCGCTGGCCGCAGCTGGTCGCCAGCATCTACGGCACGGCCCAGGCGACCGCGATGATCTTCGTGGTGCTGATCGGCGCCGACCTGCTGAACGCGGCGCTGGCGGTGTCGCAGATGCCGGTGGAACTGGCCGGCTGGGTGCGCGACAGCGGCATGCCGCCGCTGCTGGTCCTGTTCAGCATCATCGGC
>CBIHQY010000015.1:0-121672 GCA_966212305.1 uncultured Azospirillum sp. | reverse complement strand
AAACTCAGATGTCGGACCCTATTTTGCCAAGGCGGCACTCACCGGAGGCGTACCCCTCCCCCGACGCCACCGGCGCCTGATCCCCGAATTCCGCCCCCAGCGACGAAAAAGGCCGCAGCCTCCCTACGGAGCCTGCGGCCTTTTTCACGTCAGAACGATGCCGACTCTCAGCTGACGAGGATCGACTCGATCTGCATGGTCACCTCATCGATGTCGGCCATGCCGTCCACCACCTTCAGCACGCCGCGGCCCTGGTAATAGGGCAGGATCGGCGCCGTCTGCTGATGGTACTGGGCCAGACGGGTGGTCACCGTCTCCGCATTGTCGTCGGCGCGCCGCTTGAACTCGGTGCTGCCGCAGACGTCGCAGACGCCCTCGACCTTCGGCTTCTCGAAGCTGTCGTGATAGCCCTTGCCGCACTTGGCGCAGGTGTAACGGCCGGTGATGCGTTCCACCAGCACGTCGTCGACCACCCGCATCTCGATCACATGGTCGAGCTTCAAGCCCTTCTCGTCCAGCATCTTATCGAGCGCCTCGGCCTGGGCCACGGTGCGCGGGAAACCGTCGAGGATGAAGCCGTTCTTCAGGTCCGGCTTGGAAATGCGCTCGGCGATCATGCTGACCATCAACTCGTCCGGCATCAACTTGCCGGCGGCCATGATCTCCTTCGCCTGCTGCCCAAGCGGCCCGCCTTCCGCCACCATGGCGCGGAGCATGTCGCCGGTCGACAACTGCACCAGACCACGCGTGTCTTCCAGACGGCGCGCCTGGGTCCCCTTCCCGGCGCCCGGCGGACCGAGCAGTATGAGGTTCATTATTTTCTCCCCCGAAGCTTAGATTTCTTGATCAATCCCTCATACTGGTGGGCCAGCAGGTGGGAATGAATCTGCGCGACCGTGTCCATCGTGACCGTGACCACGATCAGCAGGCTGGTGCCGCCAAAATAAAACGGAACCGAGTGCTGGGATATCAGGATTTCGGGGAGGAGACAAACCGCCACAAGGTAGGCGGAGCCGATGACCGTCAGCCGCGTCAGCACATAGTCGATGTGGTCGGCGGTGTTCTTGCCCGGACGGATGCCTGGGATGAAGCCGCCGTACTTGCGCAGGTTGTCGGCCGTCTCCGTCGGATTGAAGACGATGGCGGTGTAGAAGAAGCAGAAGAACACGATCAGCGAGGCGTACAGCAGCATATAGAGCGGCGTACCGTGCGCGACGTAGCGCGAAACCGCCTGCAGCCACTCCGGCCCTTCGCCGCCGGCGAAGCCCACTGCGGTCAGCGGCAGCAGCAGCAGCGACGACGCGAAGATCGGCGGAATGACGCCGGCCGTGTTCATCTTGAGCGGCAGGTGCGACGCTTCGCCGCCGAACACCCGGTTGCCGACCTGTCGCTTCGGGTACTGCACCAGCAGACGGCGCTGGGCGCGCTCCATGAAGACGATGAAGAACACCACGCCCACGGCCATCAGCAGCATCAGGATGATGAAGACGGTGGACAGAGCGCCCTGACGGCCGAGTTCCAGCGTGTTGACCAGCGCGCGCGGCAGTTCCGCGACGATGCCGGCGAAGATGATCAGCGAGGTGCCGTTGCCGATGCCGCGGGCGGTGATCTGCTCGCCCAGCCACATCAGGAACATGGTGCCGCCGACCAGCGTGATGACCGTCGCGACCCGGAAGAACAGGCCCGGATCGAGCACCGCCGCTCCCGTGGAGCCGCGCATCGACTCGAGTCCGACAGCGAGGCCGTAGGCCTGCACCGTGGCGAGCGCAACCGTGCCGAATCGGGTGTACTGGTTCAGCTTCTTGCGCCCGGCCTCGCCTTCCTTCTTCATCGCCTCCATCTGCGGCGACACGGCGGTCAGCAGCTGCACGATGATCGACGCCGAGATGTACGGCATGATGTTGAGCGCGAAAATGGTCATGCGATGCAGCGCGCCGCCGGCCAGCATGTCGAACATGCCCAGAATGCCGCTGCCCTGCTGCTTGAACACGTCCTGCAGGATATGCGGATCAATACCCGGAATCGGGATGTAAGTGCCCAACCGGTAGACGATCAGGGCCGCCAAGGTGAACCAAATCCGCTTTTTCAGCTCGGTCGCCTTGGAGAAAGCCCCGAAATTGATGTTGGCGGCAAGCTGCTCGGCCGCTGATGCCATGGTCCAATCCCTGTCCCGTAAGCGCGAACGGGGCGGCACTGCATGACGCAGGCCGCCCCTCGCGACTTCGCTTTTTGTAGTGCCACGAAAGCCCGCGCGCAAGCACGGGCTGGACGCGGAACTTTACTCGGCGGCTTCGGCGGCGGGAGCGGTCAGCGTGACGCTGCCGCCAGCCTTCTCGACCGCCTCGATGGCCGACTTGGACGCGCCGGCGACCGTGAAGGAAACCTTCGTGGTCAGCTCGCCCTTGGCCAGGAGACGGACACCGTCCTTCTTCACCTTGCCGGTGACACCGGCGGCGTTGAGCGCCGCGGCATCGATGGTCTCGGCGGCGTTCAGCTTGCCCAGGTCGATGGCCTTCTGGACCATGCCCAGGTTAACCACCGAGTATTCCTTGGCGAAGATGTTCCGGAAACCGCGCTTCGGCAGACGGCGGTGCAGAGGCATCTGCCCGCCTTCGAAGCCGTTGATCGCCACGCCGGTGCGCGAGGTCTGACCCTTCACGCCGCGGCCAGCGGTCTTGCCCTTGCCCGAACCGATACCGCGACCGACGCGCATGCGCGCCTTGCGGGCACCGGCGTTGTCACGCAGGTCATTAAGCTTGGTCATGATCTCAGCCCTCGTTCTCGACGCGGACCAGGTGCGCGACCTTGGCGATCATGCCCCGCACGGCCGGAGTGTCCTCCAGCTCGCGGGTCCGGTGCAGCTTGTTGAGACCCAGACCGACCAGCGTCTCGCGCTGGTCGTGCTTGCGGCCGATCGGGCTGCCGATCTGGGTCACGACGACGGTCTTCTTCTCCGCCATGATCAGGCCTCCTGTCCGGCGCCGGCCTCACGACGGCCGAGGATGTCGCTCACGCGACGACCGCGACGCGCCGCGACGGAACGCGGGCTGGTGACCTGGGTCAGGGCGTCGAAAGTCGCCTTGATCATGTTGTGCGGGTTCGACGTGCCGATCGACTTGGTCACGACGTCAGCGACGCCGAGAGCCTCGAAGATCGCGCGCATCGGACCACCGGCGATGATGCCGGTACCGGCCGGAGCGGCCCGCAGCACGACCTTGCCGGCACCGAAGTGGCCGTTGGTGTCATGATGCAGCGTACGGCCTTCGCGCAGCGGAACCCGGATCATGCCGCGCTTGGCCTGATCGGTCGCCTTGCGGATGGCTTCGGGGACTTCACGGGCCTTGCCCGAGCCGACGCCGACGCGACCCTTGCCGTCGCCAACGACCACCAGAGCGGCGAAGCCGAAGCGACGACCACCCTTGACGACCTTGGCGACGCGGTTGATACCGACGAGCTTTTCGATCAGCTCGCTTTCTTCCCGCTCGCGCGGCTGCCGGTCGCGGTTATCCCGCTCCCCACGTTCACGTGCCATATCCGGGCCTCCTTAGAACGACAGCCCGCCCTCACGGGCGGCGTCGGCCAGGGCCTTGACCCGGCCATGGTAAATGTACCCACCGCGGTCGAACACGACCTCGGAAACCCCAGCGGCCTTGGCGCGCTCGGCGATCAGTTCGCCGATGCGCTTGGCAGCATCGACGTTGCCGCCGTGCTTGAGCTGCTCGCGCAGCTCCTTCTCCAGCGACGAGGCGGACGCGAGCGTCTTGCCGTTTTCGTCGTCGATGATCTGGGCGTAGATGTGCAGATTGGACCGGAAAACCGAGAGGCGAACACGCCCGCCGGCCTTCTTGGCAATCTGCGCGCGCACGCGCTGCTTGCGGCGCTCGTGGAGTTGCTTTGGCTTCAGCATGGCGGTTACTTCTTCTTACCTTCCTTGCGCAGGACGGTTTCGGTCTCGTACTTGATGCCCTTGCCCTTATAGGGCTCCGGCTTCTTCCAACCGCGGATCTCGGCGGCAACCTGGCCGACCTTGTGCTTGTCGTAGCCGCTGACCGAGATGGCCGTCGGCTTGTCGCACTTGATCGTGATGCCTTCCGGGATCGGGTACTTCACGTCGTGCGAGAAGCCGAGCTGCAAGACCAGCTCCTTGCCCTGCACGGCAGCGCGGTAACCGACGCCGTTGATTTCCAGGTTGATCGTGAAGCCCTGGCTGACACCGGTGACCATGTTGTTGATCAGGGTGCGCGAGGTTGCCCACATGACGCGGGCGCGCTTGCTGTCGTTTGCCGGCTTCACCACCACCTTGCCGTCTTCCAGCGAGGCGGTGATGTCGTCGATCAGGGTCATGCTGAGTTGCCCCAGCTTGCCCTTGGCCGTGACCTGCTGACCGTCGACCTTCACGTCGACGCCAGCCGGAACCGGCACGGGATGCTTGCCAATGCGCGACATCTGCCAATCCCCCTTAGAACACGCGGCAGAGGACTTCACCGCCGACGTTGGCGGCGCGGGCCTCGTTGTCCGACATCACGCCACGCGGGGTCGACAGGATCGACAGACCAAGCCCGTTGTAGACACGGGGCAGGTCGGCGATCTTCGAGTACACGCGACGGCCGGGCTTGGACACACGGCCGATCTGCTTAATAACAGGCTCGCCTTCGTGGTACTTCAGCTCGATCTTCAGGTTCTTGACGCCCGGGCGCAGTTCTTCCTCGGACCAGCCGCGGATGAAGCCTTCACGCTTCAGAACTTCCAGGACATTGACGCGCAGCTTAGACGCCGGGGAAACCACAACGGACATGCGGGCGTGCTGACCGTTACGGATGCGGGTCAGCATATCGCCGAGCGGATCGCTCAAAGACATTCTCGGACCCTCCTTACCAGCTCGACTTCGTCATGCCCGGAATCTGGCCGGTCGAGGCCAGTTCGCGGAGCGTGACGCGGGACAGCTTGAACTTGCGATAGAACGCGCGCGGACGCCCGGTCATTTCGCAGCGGTTCCGGATGCGCACCTTTGAGGAGTTGCGCGGCAGTTCGGCCAGCTTGAGGCGGGCAGCGAATTGCTCTTCCGGCGGGAGGGCCTTGTCGTTCGCGATTGCCTTCAGGCGCGCACGCTTGTTCGCGTACTGCTTGGCCAGCTTGGCGCGACGCTTGTTCTTTTCGATGGCACTGGTCTTAGCCATGGTCGTGCTCCAGCCTCAGCTCACGAACGGCATGTCGAAGCCCTTCAGGAGAGCCTTGGCTTCCTGATCGGTCTTCGCCGAAGTGACGATGATGATGTCCATGCCGCGGATCTGATCGATCTTGTCGTAATCGATCTCCGGGAAAATGATCTGCTCCTTGACACCCATGGCGTAGTTGCCACGGCCGTCAAAGCTGTCACCCGGGATACCGCGGAAGTCACGGACGCGCGGCAACGCAATCGTCACCAGGCGATCCAGGAACTCGTACATGCGGTCGCGACGGAGCGTGACCTTGCAGCCGATCGCCATGCCTTCGCGCAGCTTGAACTGGGCGATCGACTTGCGCGACTTGGTCACCACCGGCTTCTGACCGGTGATGGCGGCCATCTCGGCCACGGCGAGCTGGATCTTCTTGGAGTCGGCGACAGCCTCGCCGACACCCATGTTGACCACGATCTTCTCGATCCGCGGAACTTCCAGGTCGTTCTTGTAGCCGAATTCCGACTTCAGAGCGGCGCGGATCTTGGAATCGTAAACTTCTTTCAGACGTGCGGTCATGCCCGGGTCCTCACAGGTCAATGACTTCGCCGGACCGCTTGGCGACACGCACCTTGCGGCCATCCTCAAGGATCTTGAAACCGACGCGGGTCGGCTTTCCATCCTTGGGATCGACGTGAGCGAGGTTGGAGACGTTAATCGGCGCCTCCATCTCGATGATGCCACCCTGCGAGCGGGCGCTGGCACGCTGGTGCTTCTTCACCACGTTCACGCCCTGCACAACGGCACGGTTCTCCTTGGGGAAAACCTTCAACACCTCGCCGGTCTTGCCCTTGTCACGGCCGGTCAGGACAACGACCTTGTCCTTGGTCTTGATCTTGGCGGCCATTACAGCACCTCCGGCGCCAGCGAGATGATCTTCATGAACTTCTTGCCGCGCAGTTCACGAGTGACCGGCCCGAAAATACGGGTGCCGATCGGCTCACCCTGCTTGTTGATGAGCACGGCGGCGTTCCGGTCGAAACGGATCGCAGACCCGTCCTCCCGACGCAGTTCCTTCGCGGTGCGGACGATGACGGCGCGATGCACGTCGCCCTTCTTGACGCGGCCCTTCGGAATGGCCTCCTTGACCGAGACGACGATGACGTCGCCCACGGTCGCGACCTTCCGCTTGGACCCCCCAAGCACCTTGATGCACTGCACCCGGCGCGCCCCGCTGTTATCGGCGACTTCCAGGTTGGTTTGCATCTGGATCATTGTTTACGACCTTTCGTTATCACGCGGCGCCGCTGTCGGCGGCGGACTCCGTCACGACCGTCCAACGCTTGGACTTCGAGATCGGGCGGCATTCGATGATCGAAACGGTATCGCCGACCTTGAACTGGTTGCCCTCATCATGGGCGGCGTACTTCTTCGACTGACGAATGAACTTCTTGTACACGGGGTGCATGACACGGCGCTCGACAAGAACCGTAACGGTCTTGTCGCACTTGTCGCTGACCACCGTGCCCTGCAGAACGCGGCGAGGCATGGATGATCCCCCTTACTTGCCGGCGTCGGCGGAGCGGGCACGCTCGCCGAGGATGGTCTTGATGCGGGCGATGTCGCGGCGCACCACGTTCACCCGCGCGGTGTTCTCCAGCTGGCCGGAGGCCTTCTGGAAACGCAGGTTGAACTGCTCCTTCTTGAGCTGGATGAGCTGATCGTTCAGCTCATCCGCGCTCTTAGTACGAATGTCTACGGCCTTCATGCCGCGGTCTCCTCGACACCGCCCAGGCGGGTCACCAGCTTCACCTTGATCGGCAGCTTCGCGGCCGCCAGAGCGAAGGCGGTTTTTGCCACATCTGCCGGCACGCCGTCCAGCTCAAACAGGATGCGACCCGGCTTCACGCGAGCCGCCCAGTACTCCGGCGAACCCTTACCGGAACCCATGCGGACTTCGGCGGGCTTGGTGGAGACGGGGAGGTCCGGGAAAATGCGGATCCAGACGCGGCCCTGACGCTTCATCGCGCGGGTGATCGCGCGGCGGGCCGCCTCGATCTGCCGGGCGGTGATGCGCTCCGGCTCCAGGGCCTTCAGGCCGAAGGAGCCGAAATTCAGGGCGGTGCCGCCCTTGGCGTTGCCGTGGATGCGGCCCTTGTGGGCCTTACGGAATTTCGTGCGCTTGGGAGAAAGCATCGCTCGGCCCCTTTACTCGCGTTCGGAGCGCTCGGAGCGCTCGCGACGGTCGCGGCGATCGTGCCGATCGCGGCGCGGCTCGCCATCGGTCGACACCGGCTCGGTACCCATGCGCTTGTCCTGCGCCATCGGGTCGTGAGCCATGACCTCGCCCTTGAACACCCACACCTTGACACCGCAGGTGCCGTAGGTGGTCTTGGCGGTGCCCACACCGTAATCGATGTCGGCGCGCAGGGTGTGCAGCGGAACGCGGCCTTCGCGATACCACTCCATGCGGGCGATTTCCGCACCGCCGAGACGCCCCGAGCAATTGATCCGGATGCCCTGGGCGCCCAGACGCATGGCGGACTGCACGGCGCGCTTCATGGCGCGACGAAATGCCACACGGCGCTCGAGCTGGCTGGCGATGTTCTCGGCGATGAGGCGAGCGTCGATTTCCGGCTTGCGGATTTCGACGATGTTCAGGCTCACCTCGCTGCCGGTCATCTTCGACAGCTCAAGACGCAGCTTCTCGATGTCCGCGCCCTTCTTGCCGATCACCACGCCCGGGCGAGCCGAGTGGATGGTGATGCGGGCCTTCTTGGCCGGACGTTCGATGACAACGCGCGAGCAACCGGCCTGCTGCAGGCGACCCTGCAGATAGCCACGCAGCTTCAGGTCCTGGTGCAGCAGATTGGCGTAGTCGCGCTTGGCGAACCAACGGCTGTCCCAGGTCCGGTTGATGCCGAGGCGCAGCCCGATCGGATTGATTTTCTGACCCATTACTCGGCCCCCTCGGCAACGGCGGCGTCACGCTCGCGGACGATGATCGTCAGGTTGCTGAACAGCTTCTCGACCCGGGCGCCACGACCGCGGGCACGGGCGTGGAAGCGCTTCATCACCAGAGCGCGACCGACAGTCGCCGACGACACGTACAGACGGTCGACGTCAAGCTGGTGGTTGTTCTCGGCGTTCGCGATCGCGGCCTGCAGGACCTTCTTCACCTCGCCGGCGATGCGGCGCTTGGAGAAGGTCAGCTCGGCCACGGCACGGCTGGCATCCATGTTCCGGATGAGCTGGGCGACGAGGTTGAGCTTCCGCGGGCTGGTGCGGATCATCGGATTGCGGGCCAGAGCCTCGTTCTCCGCGATCCGGCTGGGATTGGCAGACTTGCCCATGGCTTACTTCCTCTTCGCCTTCTTGTCCGCCGCGTGGCCATAGAAGGTCCGCGTCGGAGCGAACTCACCGAACTTGTGACCGATCATGTGCTCGGTAACCAGAACCGGCAGGAACTTGTGGCCGTTGTAGACGCCGAACGTCAGACCGACGAACTGCGGCAGGATGGTCGAACGACGCGACCAGATCTTGATGATCTCGTTGCGGCCCGAAGCCCGGCTCTTGTCCGCCTTCTTCAGCAGATAGCCGTCGACGAACGGGCCCTTCCAAACGGAGCGTGCCATCGTTCGACCTCCTTACTTCGAATGACGGCGGCGCAGGATCAGGCCATCCGTCTTCTTGTTGTGACGAGTCTTCTTGCCCTTGGTCGGCTTGCCCCACGGCGTGACCGGATGACGGCCACCCGAGGTGCGACCCTCACCACCACCATGCGGGTGGTCGATCGGGTTCATGGCGACGCCACGGACCGACGGACGCTTGCCCAGCCAGCGGTTGCGACCGGCCTTGCCCAGGTTGGTGTTCATCTGGTCCGGGTTGGACACGGCACCCAGGGTGGCCATGCACTCGCCACGAACCATGCGCAGCTCGCCGGACGGCAGCTTCAGCTGGGCGTAGCCGCCGTCGCGGCCGACCAGCTGCAGGTAGGTTCCGGCGGAACGAGCCACCTGACCACCCTTGCCGGCCTTCAGCTCGACGTTGTGCACGATCGAACCGACCGGGATGTTCTTCAGCGGCATCGCGTTGCCGGGCTTCACGTCGACGCGCTCGCCGGAGATCACCGTGTCGCCGACCTTCAGGCGCTGCGGCGCCAGGATGTAGGACAGCGTCCCATCCTGGTACTTGATCAGCGCGATGAAGGCCGTGCGGTTCGGATCGTATTCCAGCCGCTCGACGGTGGCCGGAACGTCGAACTTGCGACGCTTGAAGTCCACCAGACGATAGGTCCGCTTGTGGCCGCCACCCATCCGGCGCGCAGTGATGCGGCCGGTGTTGTTGCGTCCACCAGACTTGGTCAGGCCCTCAGTGAGGGTCTTGACCGGCTTGCCCTTCCACAGCTCCGAGCGGTCAACAATGACCAGCTGGCGGAGCGACGGCGTAATCGGGCGGTATTGCTTCAGAGCCATCGGATCACACTCCCGCTCAGATGCCCGTGGTCACGTCGATCTTGTTACCCTCGGCGAGGGTGACGACGGCCTTCTTGAAGTCCGAGCGACGGCCGATGGTGCCGCGGAACCGCTTGGTCTTGCCCTTGGAAACCAGGGTGTTGACCGCGGTCACCTTGACGTTGAAGAGACCTTCAACGGCGGCCTTGATCTCCGGCTTGGAGGCCGTGAGCGGCACGCGGAACGTGACCTGGTTATGCTCCGACACCAACGTCGACTTCTCGGTGATGACGGGAGCGAGGATCAGGTCGTACATCCGCTCCTGGCTCACCGCAGGTTTCGACTGCTTGCTCATTTCAGGCGAGCCTCCAGTTGCTCGACCGCGTTGCGGGTCAGGACCAGCGTATCGCGGCGGAGAATGTCGTAGACGTTCGCACCCTGCTCCGGCAGCACGTCGATCAGCGGGATGTTGCGCGAAGCCTTGGCGAAGTTCTCGTCCAGGTTCGAGCCATCGATGATCAGCGCCGAAGTCAGGCCGAGGGTGGCGAGACGGGCCGCCAGCTCCTTGGTCTTGTGCGTCTCGGCGGCCGCAGCCTCCAGGACGATCAGCTTGCCCTCGGCGGCCTTGGCCGAAAGGGCGGTCTTGAGCGCCAGCTTGCGGACCTTCTTGGTCAGCTCATGGGCGTGCGAGCGCACGACCGGGCCGAAGATGGTCGCACCGCCGCGGAACTGCGGCGAACGGATGGAGCCCTGACGAGCGCGACCGGTGCCCTTCTGCGAGTAGGGCTTCTTGGTCGTGCCGCTGATCTCGCTGATGCCCTTGGTCTTGTGGTTACCGGAGCGGCGCTTGGCCAGCTGCCAGTTGACCATGCGGGTCAGCAGGTCGGTGCGGGTCGGCAGGCCGAACACGGCATCCGACAGCTCGATCTCGCCGACGGCTTCGTTGTTCAGGTTCTTGATCGTGGCCTTCATGGCGCTCACTCCTGCGTCTCGGCCGGGGCTTCCGCCGCCGGAGCAGACTTGATGCCGGCCGGGAAGGGCAGGCCTTCCGGAGCCTTCTTCTTGACGGCGTCACGGATGCGCAGCCAACCGCCCTCGGCGCCGGGGACGGCACCCTTGAGCATGATCAGACCACGGGCTTCGTCGACGGCGACGACCTGCAGGTTCAGGACCGTAACCCGCTCGTCACCGAGATGACCGGCCATCTTCTTGTTCTTGAAGACCTTGCCGGGGTCCTGACGGTTACCCGTCGAACCGTGCGAACGGTGCGACACCGACACGCCGTGCGTGGCGCGCAGACCACCGAAGTTCCAGCGCTTCATCGCACCGGCAAAGCCCTTGCCGATGGAGGTGCCGGTGACGTCGACGTACTGGCCGGCGACGAAGTGGGCGGCCGAGAGTTCGGCGCCAACCTCGATCAGGGCATCGGCATCGACGCGGAACTCGACCAGCTTGCGCTTCGGTTCCACGCGCGCCTTGGCGAAATGCCCACGCTCAGGCTTGTTGACGTTCTTGACCTTGATGGCGCCCGCGCCGAGCTGGACGGCGGTGTAGCCATCCTTGTCCTCGGTGCGAACGGCGACGACCTGACAGCTGTCGACTTTCAGCACAGTGACCGGAACATGCTGGCCGTCGTCCGTAAAGACGCGGGTCATGCCGACCTTCTGCGCGATCAAACCGGATCGCATTGTTCTTTATCTCCTGACCAGGGACATCCGCTTACCGGAGAGGTCCCTTACCAACCAAAATCAGAGCTTGATCTCGACGTCGACGCCGGCGGCGAGGTCGAGCTTCATCAGAGCATCCACGGTCTGCGGCGTCGGATCGACGATGTCGAGCAGGCGCTTGTGGGTGCGGATCTCGAACTGCTCGCGCGACTTCTTGTCGATGTGCGGCGAGCGGTTCACGGTGAACTTTTCGATGTGCGTCGGCAGGGGGATCGGGCCCCGCACGCGCGCGCCGGTCCGCTTGGCGGTGTTGACGATCTCGCTGGTCGACTGGTCGAGCACGCGATGATCGAACGCCTTCAGACGGATGCGGATGTTCTGGCTGTCCATGTCCAAACGTCCCTTGCACCTTCTAGCGATGACGCGGACGCGTCACCGGAACTCCACGAGCTGCTTTGGGGCTTCGCCGACAGCGCAAGGCCGCGCGCCGAACCTCCTAAGCGGGGTCGGCGGGCGACACTGTGACCGATGCGACGGGCCGATACGAAAAAGAACATCCCCCGCGGCGGATGCGCGAAGGGGATGTTCCGTTCAGCAGACGGCGCGCCTCCCGAAGAGGCGCGCCGTGCCGTTCGTCTCGGGCTGCGTCTAGGCCGAAGCTGCCTACCACCAACCCAAAATCCAGAGGGCGTAATCTCTAGGGGTTCAGCGCCCGCGTGTCAATCCTGAATCTCCCCCCAGTCGGAGGAAGCTGGATCGACAGGCGGACGGTCCCGAACACCGACGCCCGATGGCTAGAACCGGGCGGACCGTCGGCCCCGCTTGCGCGGAGAAGACGGCCCGTCTCTTACAACCGTCGGCAGGATCGCTCCCGCCGCCCTACACTTCCCTCCGGCGGTCACCCTGCGGCGACCGCCGGACGGTCATCACTCGACGATCTTGGCAACGACGCCGGCGCCGACGGTGCGGCCGCCTTCGCGGATGGCGAAGCGCAGGCCTTCGTCCATGGCGATCGGGGCGATCAGAGCCACGTCCATGGCGACGTTGTCGCCCGGCATCACCATCTCGACGCCTTCCGGCAGCGAGACCATGCCCGTCACGTCCGTCGTACGGAAGTAGAACTGCGGACGGTAGTTGGTGAAGAACGGGGTGTGACGACCGCCCTCTTCCTTCGTCAGGATGTAGGCTTCGGCCTTGAACTTGGTGTGCGGGGTGATCGAACCCGGCTTGGCCAGAACCTGGCCGCGCTCGACGTCCTCACGCTTGGTGCCGCGCAGCAGCGCGCCGATGTTGTCGCCGGCCTCACCCGAGTCGAGCAGCTTGCGGAACATCTCGACGCCGGTCACCGTCGTCTTCACCGTCGCCTTCAGGCCGACGATCTCGACTTCGTCACCAACCTTCACAATGCCGCGCTCGACACGGCCGGTCACCACGGTGCCGCGGCCCGAGATCGAGAACACGTCTTCGATCGGCATCAGGAACGGACGGTCCTTCGGACGCTCCGGCTGCGGGATGTACTCGTCCACCGTCTTCATCAGAGCCAGAACGGCGTCACGGCCGATTTCCGGCTGACGGTCTTCCAGCGCGCACAACGCCGAACCCTTGGTGATCGGAATGTCGTCGCCCGGGAACTGGTAGGAGGACAGCAGCTCGCGAACTTCCAGCTCGACCAGCTCCAGCAGTTCCGGATCGTCGACCATGTCGACCTTGTTCAAGAACACCACCAGCGCCGGAACGCCAACCTGGCGGGCCAGCAGGATGTGCTCGCGGGTCTGCGGCATCGGGCCGTCAGCGGCCGACACGACCAGGATCGCGCCGTCCATCTGGGCGGCGCCCGTGATCATGTTCTTCACGTAGTCGGCGTGGCCCGGGCAGTCGACGTGCGCGTAGTGGCGGTTCTGCGTCTCGTACTCGACGTGGGCCGTCGAGATCGTGATGCCGCGCGCCTTCTCTTCCGGCGCCTTGTCGATCTGGTCGTAAGCGGTGAAGGTGGCGCCGCCGGACTCCGCCAGCACCTTCGTGATCGCCGCCGTCAGCGACGTCTTGCCGTGGTCGACGTGGCCGATCGTGCCAACGTTGCAGTGCGGCTTGTTCCGCTCGAACTTTGCCTTCGCCATGGGGTGGTCTCTCCGTTTCTCAATCGTTCCAGCGGTCTTCAGGCCACCTTGGCGCGGACACCGTCCGCGATGGCCTGTGGCACCGGCTCATAATGGTCGAACTGCATGCTGTACTGCGCGCGGCCCTGACTCATGGAGCGCAGGGAGTTCACATAGCCGAACATGGTCGCCAAGGGAACCAGTCCCGTGACGATTCGCGCGTTGCCGCGCTGGTCCATGCCGGTGATCTGTCCACGGCGACCGTTCAGATCGCCGATGACGTCGCCCATATAGTCGTCCGGCGTGATGATTTCGACCCGCATCAGCGGTTCCAACAGCGTCGGAGCGGCTTTTGTCATGGCCTCGCGAAAGGCTGTCCGCGCCGCCAGTTCGAAAGCGAGCGGCGAGGAGTCGACGTCATGCGCCTCGCCGCCGGTCAGGGTCGCCTTGACGTCCACCACCGGGTAACCGGCGACGACGCCACTGTCCTTCGCAGCCTCGAGCCCCTTCTGCACGCCGGCGACGAACTCGCGCGCCAACCCGGAGGAGCGGTTCTCGAACACGAAGCCGGCGCCGCGGTCCAGGGTTTCCAGTTTCAGCGTCACACGCGCGAACTGTGCACGGTCGCCGGTCTGGCGGGCATGGACATGGTCGATCTCGGCCGAGCGCAGCACGGTCTCACGGTAGGCGACCTTGGGCGCGCCAACGGCGGCGTCGACGCGGAACTCGCGCTTCATGCGGTCGACGATGATGTCGAGATGCAGCTCGCCCATGCCGCGGATGACGGTCTGGCCGCTTTCACGGTCGACCGAGACCTGCAGCGAGGGATCCTCGTGCCCCAGACGGTTCAGCGCCGCCGCCATCTTCTCGTGGTCGGCGTCGGTGCGCGGCTCCACCACGATCTCGATCACCGGCTCGGGAACGTCCAGGCGTTCCAGTACAATGGGCTTGGCGGGGTCGCAGAGCGTGTCGCCGGTGGCGGTGTGCTCCAGCCCGGCGATGGCAACGATGTCGCCGGTATGAGCGTGCTCGATGTCTTCCCGGCTGTTGGCGTGCATCAGCAGCATGCGGCCGATCTTCTCGCGCTCGCCCTTCACCGGGTTAAGCAGCAAATCGCCGACGCTCGCGGTGCCGGAATAGATGCGGCAGAAGGTGAGAGTCCCGACATAGGGATCGTTCATCACCTTGAAGGCAAGACCCGAGAACGGCGCGCTGTCGTTGGCCGCGCGCTCCTCAGAACGGTCGCCGCCGACGGCGTGGCCCTTCACTGCACCGATGTCGTTCGGCGCCGGCAGATAGTGGACGACCGCGTCGAGCATCGGTTGAATGCCCTTGTTGCGGAAGGCAGACCCGCAGAGCACAGGGACAACGGCATTGGAGATCGTGCCCTTGCGGATCAATGCACGCAGGGCGTCGGGCGCAGGCTCGTCGCCGCGCTCCAGATAGGCGGCCATCGCCGCCTCGTCGAGATCGAGCACGGCCTCCAGCAGCGCCTGACGGGCACTTGCGGCGGTCTCGGCCAGTTCCTCGGGAATGTCGGTGTGTTCGAATTCGGCGCCGAGCGTCTCGGCCTTCCAGATCGTGGCGCGCATGGCGACCAGATCGACGACGCCGGAGAAGCCGGCTTCGCTGCCGACGGGAATCTGAAGGACCAGCGGCTTGACGCCCAGCCGGTCGGCCATCATGGCGACGCAGCCGTCGAAGTCCGCGCCGACGCGGTCCATCTTGTTGACGAAGGCCATGCGCGGCACGCCGTACTTGTCGGCCTGCCGCCACACGGTTTCCGTCTGGGGCTCGACCCCCGCAACCGCGTCGAAGATGGCAACGGCGCCATCCAGGACACGCAACGACCGCTCGACTTCAATGGTGAAATCCACGTGGCCGGGCGTATCGATGATGTTGATGCGGTGGTCGCGCCAGAAACAGGTCGTTGCCGCCGAGGTGATGGTGATGCCCCGTTCCTGCTCCTGCTCCATCCAATCCATGACGGCGGTGCCGTCATTGACCTCGCCCATGCGATAGGACTTGCCGGTATAGAACAGGATGCGCTCGGTCGTCGTCGTCTTGCCGGCATCGATGTGAGCCATGATGCCGATGTTGCGGTAACGGTCGAGGGCGTGCGAACGGGGCATGCAAAATCACCAGGACAGGCGTGAACCTTACCAGCGGTAGTGCGAGAACGCCTTGTTGGCTTCCGCCATGCGGTGCGTATCTTCGCGCTTCTTCACGGCGGTGCCGCGCTGGCTGGCAGCGTCGAGCAACTCACCCGACAGACGCTCGGTCATGGTGTTTTCCGAGCGAGCGCGGGCGGCGCTGATCAGCCAACGAATGGCGAGAGCCTGGGCGCGATCCGAACGGACCTCGACCGGAACCTGATAGGTCGCACCACCGACGCGGCGGCTGCGGACTTCCAGGTGCGGCTTCACGTTGGCCAGGGCATCGTGGAAGACCTGAACGGGGTCGTTCTTGGTCTTGACCTCGATACGGCCCAGCGCGCCGTAGACGATGCTTTCAGCCGACGACTTCTTGCCGTCAAACATCAGGCAGTTCATGAACTTGGTCAGAACGCGGTCGCCATACTTGGCGTCCGGCAGGACTTCACGCTTCTCGGCGCGATGACGACGGGACATCGTGAGTTCTCCTTACTTCGGACGCTTCGCGCCGTACTTCGAACGGCGCTGCTTACGATCCTTGACGCCCTGGGTATCCAGCGTGCCGCGAATGATGTGGTAGCGAACGCCGGGAAGATCCTTCACACGACCGCCGCGGATCATGACCACCGAGTGTTCCTGGAGGTTGTGGCCCTCACCAGGGATGTAGCTCGTCACCTCGAAGCCGTTCGTCAGACGAACGCGGGCGACCTTACGGAGCGCCGAGTTCGGCTTCTTCGGGGTGGTGGTGTAAACGCGAGTGCAGACGCCACGCTTCTGCGGACAGGCCTCCATCGCGGGAACCTTGTTGCGCGCGGCCAACGGCTCGCGCGGCTTACGGATCAACTGGTTGATCGTCGGCATATCTGCCCTTCATCCCTTCAAGATCACTCGGCCGGCGGAGCCGGACGAAGCAAAAGCCCGCCTGCGAAACGTTGCCGTTCCGAGCGGGCTGAATGAGCGAAAGCCGACCGGAGGACTCCGATCGGCGGGATCGGTGGATTCAAGCGGACACACGGAGAGCCCGGGCGTCCTTTGAAGTTCGCGGACTTTAGGGAAAGGCCGAGGGAGAGTCAAGAACGGTATTTCAGCCTGTGGAAAGTCCCGTGGCGCCGACGCGAGACCCAAAAAGAAAAGGGCGCGTCCCCTGCGGAACGCGCCCCCTCCCCTACTCAATCGCCCCGACGGATCAGGCCGCGGAGCTTTCCTCGCCCGGTGTCGGCAGGGCCGGAGTTTCCTCCGGAGCGCCGGCTTCCAGGGCCGCTTCGCGGTCACGCTCGGCGGCGATCAGCTTCAGACGGTTCACCACGGAACCCGTGCCGGCCGGGATCAGACGGCCGACGATCACGTTCTCCTTCAGGCCTTCCAGGTTGTCGACCTTGCCGCCGACGGCCGCTTCCGTGAGGACGCGGGTGGTTTCCTGGAACGACGCGGCCGAGATGAAGGAGCGCGTCTGCAGGCTGGCCTTGGTGATGCCCTGCAGAACCGGGTGACCGTGAGCCGGCTGCAGGCCTTCGGCGACCGTCTTCTCGTTCTCCTCGTCGAACTCCTGACGGTCGACCTGCTCGCCCACCAGGAAGGTGGTCTCGCCGGCGTCGGTGATCTCGACCTTCTGCAGCATCTGGCGAACGATCACCTCGATGTGCTTGTCGTTGATCTTCACGCCCTGCAGTCGATAGACGTCCTGGATCTCGTTGATCAGGTAGTCGGCCAAGGCCTCCACACCCATCACCGCCAGGATGTCGTGCGGCACCGGGTTGCCGTCCATCAGCAGGTCGCCGCGCTCGACGTAATCGCCTTCCTGCACGGAGATGTGCTTGCCCTTCGGGATCAGATATTCCTTCTCGTCCCCCGATTCCTCGTTCCGCACGACGATGCGGCGCTTGGTCTTGTAGTCCTTGCCGAATTCGACGCGGCCGCTCATCTCCGAGATGATGGCGAAGTCCTTCGGACGACGCGCCTCGAACAGCTCGGCCACGCGCGGCAGACCGCCGGTGATGTCGCGTGTCTTCGACGACTCGCGCGGGATACGGGCCAGCACGTCGCCGGCCCGGACCTCGGCACCGTTCTCAACCGACAGGATGGCGTCCACCGACATGAAGTAGCGGGCTTCCAGGCCGTTCGGCAGGGTGATCAGCTCGCCCCGCTCATCCACCAGCGCGATGCGCGGCTTCAGATCGGCACCGCGCGGCTGCTGGCGCCAGTCGACCACCACCTTGGAGCTGATGCCCGTGGCCTCGTCCATCACCTCGCGCATGGAGATGCCTTCCACGAGGTCGATGTAGCGGGCGGTACCGGCGCGCTCGGTGATGATCGGCAGGGTGTAGGGGTCCCACTCGGCCAGCTTGGCGCCGCGCTCGACCTTGACGCCCTCGTCCGCCAGCAGCTTGGCACCGTACGGCACGCGGTGACGCGCCCGCTCGCGGCCCTGGTCGTCAAGCAGGATCACCTCGGTGCTACGACCCATGACGACCGGGATGCCCGAAGAGTTCATGACGATGTTGCGGTTGTTGATCCGCACCGTCGCTTCGAACGCCGCCTCGATCTGGCTCTGCTCCGCACCGCGCTGCGCCGCACCACCGATGTGGAAGGTGCGCATCGTCAGCTGGGTGCCCGGCTCGCCGATCGACTGCGCCGCGATGACGCCGACCGCCTCGCCGGTGTTGACCAGCGTGCCGCGTGCCAGATCACGGCCGTAGCACTTGGCGCAGACGCCGTCGCGGGTCTCGCAGGTCAGGACCGAGCGGATCTTGACCGAGTCGATGCCCGACCGCTCGATGCGGTCGACCGTCGGCTCGTCGATCAGGCCGCCGTCCTCGACGATCAGCTCGCCGTTCAGCGGGTCGATCACCGCCCCGACCACGGTGCGGCCGAGGATGCGGTCGCCCAACGGGCTGATGACCTCGCCGCCGTCGATCACCGCCTTGACGGTGATGCCGCGCTCGGTGCCGCAATCATGTTCGACGATGATGGCGTCCTGCGCCACGTCGACCAGACGGCGTGTCAGGTAACCGGAGTTCGCCGTCTTCAAGGCGGTGTCGGCCAGACCCTTGCGGGCGCCGTGGGTGGAGTTGAAGTACTCCAGCACGGTCAGGCCTTCCTTGAAGTTCGAGATGATCGGCGTCTCGATGATCTCGCCCGACGGCTTGGCCATCAGGCCGCGCATGCCGGCCAGCTGACGGATCTGCGCGGCGGAACCACGCGCACCGGAGTGGGCCATCATGTACACCGAGTTGACCTGCTTGCCGGCTTCGGTGGTCGAGATCGCCTTCATCATCTCGGAGGCGACCTTTTCGGTGCATTCCGACCAGACGTCGACGACCTTGTTGTACTTCTCGCCCTGGGTGATCAGGCCGTCGAGATACTGCTGCTCGAACTCCTTCACCCGCTCCTTCGACTCGTTGACCAGCTTCTCCTTGGCGGCCGGGATGACCATGTCGTCCTTGCCGAAGGAGATGCCGGCGCGGCAGGCGTGGCCGAAGCCGAGCTTCATCAGGCGATCGGCGAAGATCACCGTCTCCTTCTGACCGCAATGGCGGTAGACGGCGTCGATGACGTTGCCGACGTCCTTCTTGGTCAGGACGCGGTTGATCAGCGAGAAGGGCACCTTCGGATGGCGCGGCAGCAGCTCCGACAGGAGCATGCGGCCCGGCGTCGTCTCGACGATGCTGATCAGCTCGTTGCCTTCGTCGTCAACGCCGACGTAGCGGGCCTTGATCTTCGCATGGATCGACAGGACCTTGGCGTTCAGCGCCTGCTCGATTTCCGAGACGGTGGCGAACACCATGCCCTCGCCCTTCTCGCTCGGGCGGTCCATCGAGATGTAATAGATGCCGAGGACGATGTCCTGCGACGGCACGATGATCGGCTTGCCGTTGGCGGGCGACAGGATGTTGTTGGTCGACATCATCAGGACGCGCGCTTCCAGCTGGGCCTCGAGGCTCAGCGGGACGTGCACGGCCATCTGGTCGCCGTCGAAGTCGGCATTGAAGGCCGTGCAGACCAGCGGGTGCAGCTGGATCGCCTTGCCTTCGATCAGCGTCGGCTCGAACGCCTGGATGCCAAGACGGTGCAGCGTCGGCGCACGGTTCAGCATCACCGGATGTTCGCGGATGACCTCTTCCAGGATGTCCCACACCTCGGGACGCTCCTTCTCCACCATCCGCTTGGCGGCCTTGATGGTGGACGCGAGACCGTACAGTTCCAGCTTGGCGTAGATGAAGGGCTTGAACAGCTCCAGCGCCATCTTCTTCGGCAGGCCGCACTGGTGCAGCTTCAGCTCCGGACCGACGACGATGACCGAACGGCCGGAGTAGTCGACGCGCTTGCCGAGCAGGTTCTGACGGAAGCGGCCCTGCTTGCCCTTCAGCATGTCGGACAGCGACTTCAGCGGACGCTTGTTGGCGCCGGTGATGACGCGGCCACGGCGGCCGTTGTCGAACAGAGCGTCGACGGCCTCCTGCAGCATGCGCTTCTCGTTGCGGACGATGATGTCCGGCGCCTTCAGCTCGATCAGCCGCTTCAAACGGTTGTTGCGGTTGATGACGCGGCGGTACAGGTCGTTCAGATCCGACGTGGCGAAGCGGCCGCCGTCCAGCGGGACCAGCGGACGCAGCTCGGGCGGGATCACCGGAATGACTTCCAGGATCATCCATTCGGGCCGCGACTGCGAGGCCATGAAGGCGTCGATCAGCTTCAGGCGCTTGACCAGCTTCTTGCGCTTGGCTTCGGAGTTGGTGTCGCGCAGATCCTCACGGCAGCGCTTCTTCTCCTCGTCGAGGTCGAGCGCGGACAGCATGATGCGCAGCGCTTCGGCACCGATCGACGCGGTGAAGGCGTCCTCGCCGTACTCGTCCTGGGCGTTCAGGTACTCTTCCTCGTTCAGCAGCGAATGCAGCTTCAGCGGGGTGAGGCCCGGCTCGATGACGACGTAGTTTTCGAAATAGAGGATGCGCTCCAGATCCTTGAGCGTCATGTCGAGCAGCAGACCGATGCGGCTCGGCAGCGACTTCAGGAACCAGATATGCGCGACGGGGGACGCCAGTTCGATGTGGCCCATGCGCTCGCGCCGGACCTTCGACAGCGTGACCTCGACGCCGCACTTCTCGCAGATGATGCCGCGATACTTCATGCGCTTGTACTTGCCGCACAAGCACTCGTAATCCTTGATCGGGCCGAAGATGCGGGCGCAGAACAGGCCGTCGCGCTCCGGCTTGAAGGTGCGATAGTTGATGGTTTCCGGCTTCTTGATCTCGCCGTAGGACCAGGACCGGATCCGCTCGGGGCTCGCGATCTGGATGCGGATCTGATCGAAGCTCTGCGGCCCCTGGACCTGGCCGAAAATGTTCATCAACTCATTCATGACCGTCTCCCGCTGGCATCGCCGCGTTGTCGGTTAAGGGCAGTGCATGACCCCGGAGCGGTGCTCGCACCGTTCCGGGGTTTGGTCACGTCAAATCGGCTCAGTAAGACCGCTGGTTCAGTTCGACGTTCAGGCCGAGCGAGCGCAGCTCCTTGACCAGCACGTTGAACGACTCCGGAATGCCGGCCTCGAAGTTGTCGTCGCCGCGGACAATGGCCTCGTAGACCTTGGTGCGGCCGGACACGTCGTCCGACTTCACCGTCAGCATTTCCTGCAGCGTGTAAGCGGCGCCGTAGGCTTCGAGCGCCCAGACCTCCATCTCACCGAAGCGCTGACCGCCGAACTGGGCCTTGCCGCCCAGCGGCTGCTGCGTGACCAGCGAGTAGGGGCCGATCGACCGGGCGTGGATCTTGTCGTCCACCAGGTGGTGCAGCTTCAGCATGTAGATGTAGCCGACGGTGACCTTGCGGTCGAAGGTCTCGCCGGTCCGGCCGTCAACCAGCGTCGACTGGCCCGACCGGTCGAAACCGGCACGCTCCAGATGGACGCAGATGTCCTCCTCGCGGGCGCCGTCGAAGACCGGCGTCGCGAAGGGCACGCCCTTGCGCAGGTTGCCGCCCAGTTCCAGCAGCTCGCCGTCGGTCATGTCGGCGATGTCCTCGTTGTAGGTCACCTCACCGTACGCCGACTTCAGCGTGCTGCGCAGGGCCTCCAGCTGGGGAGCGCCTTCCGCCTTCTGGCGGATCGCCAAACGGTACTGGTCGACCGCGCGGCCGATCTGCCGGCCCAGACCCGAGGCCGCCCAACCGAGGTGGGTTTCCAGGATCTGACCGACATTCATGCGCGACGGCACGCCCAGCGGGTTCAGCACCAGATCGACCGGGGTGCCGTCCTCGAGGTACGGCATGTCCTCCTGCGGGATGATGCGCGAGACGACACCCTTGTTGCCGTGACGGCCGGCCATCTTGTCGCCCGGCTGAAGCTTGCGCTTCACCGCGACGAAGACCTTGACCATCTTCATGACGCCCGGCGGCAGCTCGTCACCGCGCTGCAGCTTGTCGACCTTGTTCTCGAAGCGGTCCTGCAGGGCCTTGATCGAGTCGTCGAACACCTTGGCCAGGTTCTCGACCGTCTCCATCACCTGCTCGTCGGCGATGGCGATCTGGCGCCACAGGCCCTTCGACAGGCCGGCCAGAACCTCCTCGGTCAGGACCGTGCCGCCCTTCATGCCCTTCGGGCCGGACTGCGCGGTCTGGCCGAGCAGCACTTCCTTCAGGCGGGTGTAGAAGCTGCGCTCCAGGATGCCGCGCTCGTCGTCGCGGTCCTTCGCCAGCTTCTCGATCTCGGCGCGTTCGATGGCAAGCGCGCGCTCGTCCTTGTCGACGCCGCGGCGGCTGAAGACGCGGACCTCGACGATGGTGCCGACGACGCCCGGCGGCAGGCGCAGCGAGGTGTCGCGGACGTCGGAGGCCTTTTCGCCGAAGATGGCGCGCAGCAGCTTCTCTTCCGGCGTCATCGGGCTTTCGCCCTTCGGCGTCACCTTGCCGACCAGGATGTCGCCCGGACGGACTTCGGCGCCGATGTAGACGATGCCGGCCTCGTCGAGGTTCTTCAGAGCTTCCTCACCCACGTTTGGAATGTCGCGGGTGATTTCCTCCTGGCCCAGCTTGGTGTCGCGGGCCATGACCTCGAACTCCTCGATGTGGATCGAGGTGAAGACGTCGTCCTTGACGATGCGCTCGTTGATGAGGATCGAATCCTCGAAGTTGTAGCCGTTCCACGGCATGAACGCGACGAGCACGTTCCGGCCGAGCGCCAGCTCGCCGAGATCGGTCGACGGGCCGTCGGCCACGATGTCGCCGGCGTTCACCCGGTCACCGACCTTCACCAGCGGACGCTGGGTGATGCAGGTGTTCTGGTTGGAACGCTGGAACTTCAGCAGGTTGTAGATATCTACACCCGGCGCCGTGCTGTCCGAGCTGTCTGTGGCGCGGACGACGATGCGGGTGGCGTCGACCTGGTCGACGATGCCGGAACGCTTGGCGACGATGGTCACGCCGCTGTCGCGGGCGACGGTCGCCTCCATGCCGGTGCCGACCAGCGGCGCGTCGGCCTTCACCAGCGGGACCGCCTGACGCTGCATGTTCGAGCCCATCAGCGCGCGGTTGGCGTCGTCGTTCTCCAGGAACGGGATCAGCGCCGCGGCGACGGACACCAGCTGCTTCGGCGACACGTCGATCAGGTCGATCGCTTCCGGCCGGAACATCAGGTATTCACCGCCCTGGCGGCACGAAACCAGATCGGCGGCGAAGCTGTTGTCGGGGTTCAGCTCGGCGTTCGCCTGGGCGACGACGTAGCGGCCCTCCTCCATCGCCGACAGATAGACCACCTCGTTGGTGACCTTGCCGTCGATGACCTTGCGGTAGGGGCTCTCGATGAAGCCGTACTGGTTCACGCGGGCGTAGGTCGCCAGCGAGTTGATCAGACCGATGTTCGGACCTTCCGGGGTCTCAATCGGGCAGATGCGGCCATAGTGCGTCGGGTGCACGTCGCGCACCTCGAAGCCGGCGCGCTCGCGGGTCAGACCGCCCGGGCCGAGAGCCGAGAGACGACGCTTGTGCGTGATCTCGGACAGCGGGTTGGTCTGGTCCATGAACTGCGACAGCTGCGACGAGCCGAAGAACTCGCGCACGGCGGCGGCGGCCGGCTTGGCGTTGATCAGGTCGTGCGGCATCACCGTGTCGATCTCGACCGAGCTCATGCGCTCGCGGATCGCACGTTCCATGCGCAGCAGGCCGACGCGGTACTGGTTCTCCATCAGCTCGCCGACCGAGCGGACGCGGCGGTTGCCGAGATGGTCGATGTCGTCGATCTCGCCGCGGCCGTCCTTCAGGTTCACCAGAACCTTCAGGATCTCCAGGATGTCCTCCTTGCGGAGAACGCGCATCTGGTCGTCCGTCTGGAAGTTCAGGCGCGCGTTCATCTTCACGCGGCCGACGGCCGACAGGTCGTAGCGCTCGCTGTCGAAGAACAGGCCCGAGAACAGCGCCTCGGCCGATTCCAAGGTCGGCGGCTCGCCCGGACGCATGACGCGGTAGATGTCGATCAGCGCGTCTTCGCGGCTGGCGTTGCGATCCGCATTCATGGTGTTGCGGATGTAGGCGCCGACGTTCAGATGGTCGATCGCCAGCACCGGCAGCTCGTCGACGCCGGTCTTCTCCAGCTTGTCGAGGTCGCTCGCCGACAGCTCGTCACCGGCTTCGAACAGGACTTCGCCCGTGCGCTCGTTGATGATGTCGACGGCGAGGTAGCGGCCGGTCAGCTCCTCGGTGGAGACCTGCTGCTCGGTCAGGCCGGCCTCGACGAGCTTCTTGATGACGCGCGGGGTCATCTTGGTGCCGGCCTCGGCGACGATGGCGCCGGTGGAGGCGTCCACGAGGTCCGAGATGAGCTTGACGCCCTTCATCCGCTCGGCGCTGAACGGGGTCTTCCAACCGCCGGCCGAGCGCGTGTAGGTGATGGTGTCGTAGAAGTAGTTGAGGATCTCTTCCTTGGCCATGCCCTGCGCCTCGTAGGGCAGCAGGTCCTTGCGGTTGGCCTTGCGCTCGGCACGCAGCGCCTCGGTATCCGCGCCGTCCAGAGCGAACAGCAGCGTGGTGGCCGGCAGCTTGCGGCGGCGGTCGATGCGGACGTAGACGAGATCCTTGGCGTCGAACTCGAAGTCCAGCCAGGAGCCGCGATAGGGGATCACGCGGGCGGCGAACAGATACTTGCCCGACGCGTGGGTCTTGCCCTTGTCATGGTCGAAGAAGACGCCCGGCGAGCGGTGCATCTGCGAGACGATGACGCGTTCGGTGCCGTTGATGACGAAAGTGCCGTTGGCCGTCATCAGGGGCATGTCGCCCATGTAGACGTCCTGCTCCTTGATATCGCGGATCGAACGGAGGCCGGTGTCCTCCTCGACGTCGAACACGGACAGGCGCAGGGTCACCTTCAGCGGAGCGGCGAAGGTCATGCCACGCTGCTGGCACTCCTCGACGTCGTACTTCGGCTGCTCAAGCTCATACTTGACGAAATCCAGCACCGCACGGTCGGAAAAGTCCTTGATCGGGAAGACCGACTTGAACACTTCCTGCAGGCCCAGGTTCGCCCGCTTTTCCGGGGCGATGTCCATTTGCAGGAAGTGGTCGTAGGAGCTGCGCTGCACCTCGATGAGGTTGGGCATCTGGGTGACTTCCGGGATGCGCCCGAAGCTCTTCCGAACACGTTTACGACCCGTAAAGGATTTGGCCATGGATGTCCCCAAACGTCTGTACGTGATGCGCGTTATACCGACCGTTCAACCGACCGCAGGATCAAGCCGACTGGTGTCGTCCGGTCCCGAGGGCGCCCGCGCGGGCCGTCCCCATGATGGCGACGGAAAGAGCCGGGCCGGGCAAGCCCGGTCCGGCGGAAGGCAGAAAACGCCGTGCGGCGGCAGGTTCCCTGGGGAACCGACCGCCGTCCGGCGTGGAACTGTATGATCCGTAACGCAACAAGGTCTTACTTAATATCGACCTTGGCGCCGGCCTCTTCAAGCTGCTTCTTGATCTTGGCGGCCTCGTCCTTCGTGGCGCCTTCCTTGACCGGCTTCGGAGCGCCCTCGACCAGGTCCTTGGCTTCCTTCAGGCCCAGGCCGGTGATCGCACGGACTTCCTTAATCACGTTGATCTTCTTGTCGCCGGCATCGGCGAGGATCACCGTGAACTCGGTCTGCTCTTCGGCCGGAGCGGCAGCGGCAGCGGCCGGGCCGGCGGCGGCAACGGCCACCGGAGCGGCGGCGGAGACGCCCCACTTCTCTTCGAGGAGCTTCGACAGCTCGGCGGCTTCCAGGACGGTCAGGGCCGACAGATCGTCGACGAGCTTCTGCAGATCAGCCATGTTACTACTCCAAACGACTTGAGTTCTGGGGATGGAAAAAAACGAGTGAGTCGGACTGGCCTTGTGGGCCAGCTCAGGCTGCCTCGTCGTCCTTCTTCGCGTAGGCGGCAAGCACGCGGGCGACCTGGCCACCCGGAGCCTGGAGGACACCGGCGATACGGGTCGCCGGGGTCTGGATCATGCCCACGAGGCGGCCACGCAGTTCGTCCAGCGACGGGAGCGAGGCGAGGGCCTTGACCCCCTCCGCGTCCAGAATCTGGGTGCCGAGGCTGGCGCCGACGATCTTGAGCTTCTCGTTGGTCTTCGCGTAGTCGGCCACCACCTTGGCGGCCGCAACGGGATCCTTCGAGTAGGCGATCGCCGTCGGTCCCTTGAAGAGACCGTCCAGACCTTCGAACTGCGTCCCCTGAAGGGAACGACGGGCGAGCCGGTTCTTCGTCACTTTGAAGCTGGCGCCAGCAGCCCGAACCTTCGCACGCAGGTCGGTGACTTCCTTCACCGTCAGGCCCAGATGGTGGGTGACCACCACCAGGCCCGTGTCCTGGAGCTTCGATTGCAGAGCCGCGATCGTCGCTTCTTTTTGTGTACGATCCACGGATCGCCTCCTTGCACAGAGGTTTACATGAACCCCCTGCCCTTGCGGGCCGGAGGTCCGGCGAACCTGTCCCAGAAGTTCAAGCCGTTCCTGAACCGGTGGCCCCGCCTTGACGGGGTCCGGAATGGTCAACGGGTTCAACTCCTGTCTGCGCCGGTGAATTTTAAGCCCTCACCTTCCAGAGAAGGGTCGGACACCTGCGGTCTCGGACAGGGGTGGGTGGGCGTTCCGCCGGGGCAGGCCCCCTTGGATCATCCACCCGGTCGCCACCGGCACCCGAAAGCGCCGGCGGCGAAAGACGGTCGATTACGCCGCGGCGCCGGCCGCAGCCGACACACTGGTGAGGTCGAGCTTCAGGCCGGGACCCATCGTCGACGAGAGCGAGACCTTCAGCAGGTACTGGCCCTTGGCGCCGGTCGGCTTGGCACGGGTGATGGCATCGACGAAGGCGCGGATGTTCTGGACCAGCGCCTCTTCCGAGAAGCTGACCTTGCCGACGCCGGCGTGGACGATACCGGTCTTCTCCGCACGGAACTCCACGGCGCCGGCCTTGGCGGCCTTCACGGCGCCGGCGACGTCGGGGGTCACGGTGCCCAGCTTCGGGTTCGGCATCAGGCCGCGCGGGCCGAGCACCTTACCGAGCTTGCCGACCACGCCCATCATGTCGGGCGAGGCGATGCAGCGGTCGAAGTTGATGTTGCCGGCCAGGATCTGTTCGGCGAGGTCGTCACCGCCGACCACGTCGGCGCCGGCGGCCAGAGCCTCATCGACCTTGGCGCCACGGGCGAACACCGCCACGCGGACGGTCTTGCCGGTGCCGTTCGGCAGGTTCACGACGCCGCGTACCATCTGGTCGGCGTGGCGCGGATCGATGCCGAGGTTCATCGCGATTTCGATGGTCTCGTCGAACTTGGCCTTGGCGGCACCCTTCACCAGGGTGACAGCCTCTTCCAGCGCGTAGAAGTTGTCGCGGTTGACGGTCTTGTAGGCGTCGGTCAGACGCTTGCCCAGCTTCGCCATAGGATCAGCCCTCCACCACTTCGAGGCCCATCGAGCGGGCGGAACCGGCGATCATCGTCGCGGCGGCTTCGACGTCGTGCGCGTTCAGGTCGACCATCTTCTTCTGGGCGATCTCGCGGATCTGCGAGGTCGTGACCTGGCCGACGAAACCACCCTTGCCGGGGGTCGTCGAGCCCTTGTCCTTGCCCGAAGCCTTCTTGAGGAAGTAGCTGACCGGCGGGGTCTTGGTCACGAAGGTGAAGGTGCGGTCGCCATAGGCGGTGATGACCACGGGAATCGGCATGCCGACTTCCAGGTCCGCCGTCTTGGCGTTGAACGCCTTGCAGAACTCCATGATGTTCAGGCCGCGCTGACCGAGCGCCGGGCCGATGGGCGGCGACGGGTTCGCCTTGCCGGCCGGAACCTGCAGCTTGATGTAACCGACGATTTTCTTCGCCATCTCACAACCTCCTGGGACGACACCTCACGCCTACGACCGGATGGCCCGGCGCGGCGTCGCGGGGTTTTGCGGTTCGGCCATGGCGAGCCTCCCGCAACAGAATGGAGCCACCGATGCAAGCACCGGCAGCTCCGACACGTAAAACTTTGGAACCTTGCGCTTAGATCTTTTCGACCTGCGTGTATTCCAGCTCGACCGGCGTGGAGCGGCCGAAGATCGACACCGCCACCTTGAGGCGGGACTTCTCTTCGTCGACTTCCTCGACGACACCATTGAACGAGGTGAAGGGACCGTCGCTCACTCGCACCTGCTCGCCCACCTCGAAGGTGACCGAGGGCTTGGGGCGCTCAAAGCCTTCCTGCACCTGATGGATGATCCGCTCGGCCTCGCGCTGGGAAATCGGCTGCGGCTTGCCGCCACCGCCCAGGAAGTCCGTAACCTTCGGCGTGTTCTTCACCAGCGACCAGGATTCGTCGGTCAGGTCCATCTTGACGAGGACATAGCCGGGGAAGAACTTGCGTTCCGTGTTGATCTTGGAACCCCGGCGCACTTCGACCACTTCTTCGGTCGGGACCAGGATTTCCTCGAACTTGTCTTCCAGACCCTTCTGAGCCGCCTTCTCGCGGATCGCCTGGGAGACCTTCTTCTCGAAACCCGAATAAACGTGAACGACGTACCAGCGCGCTGCCATGTCTTAGCCTCCCAGCCCAAGGATCAAGCGAACGGCAACCGCCAGCACCTGATCGACGACGAGGAAGAACAGGGCGGCGAGCACGACCATGACGAAAACCATGGCGGTCGTGATGCCGGTTTCCTTGCGGGTCGGCCAGGTGACCCTGGCTACCTCGCGGCGGACCTCGCGCGCGAATTCTGCGGGATTGACTTTAGCCATCGTGCGAACCGTGCGAGCTCCGGAGCGACTGTGAGGGCGCCGCTTTTACCCTAACCATTATTGGGACGGGATGGCAGGAGTGGAGGGGCTCGAACCCCCAACCCCCGGTTTTGGAGACCGGTGCTCTACCAATTGAGCTACACTCCTATCTCCGTCCGGCCACACCTTTCGGCGTGGGACGCCGCTTAAAGCATTCTTTCAGCGGCGCTGTCAAGGCCTTTCGACCCGACTTTCGGAATAACTTTTTAGAACAGCTTTCCGGAAGCCCAACCGTACTCTTCAGCCAGATAAAACTCCCCCGCCGGGCCGGAGCCTGGCGGGGGAGGCAGGCTTATAGCATCACTCGATGATCTTGGCAACGACGCCGGCGCCGACCGTGCGGCCGCCTTCGCGGATGGCGAAGCGCAGGCCTTCGTCCATGGCGATCGGGGCGATCAGAGCCACGTCCATGGCGACGTTGTCGCCCGGCATCACCATCTCGACGCCTTCCGGCAGCGAGACCATGCCCGTCACGTCCGTCGTGCGGAAGTAGAACTGCGGACGGTAGTTGGTGAAGAACGGGGTGTGACGACCGCCCTCTTCCTTCGTCAGGATGTAGGCTTCGGCCTTGAACTTGGTGTGCGGGGTGATCGAACCCGGCTTGGCCAGAACCTGGCCGCGCTCGACGTCCTCACGCTTGGTGCCGCGCAGCAGCGCGCCGATGTTGTCGCCAGCCTGGCCCGACTCGAGCAGCTTGCGGAACATCTCGACGCCGGTCACGGTCGTCTTCACCGTCGCCTTCAGGCCGACGATCTCGACTTCCTCACCGACCTTGACGATACCGCGCTCGACGCGGCCGGTCACCACGGTGCCGCGGCCCGAGATCGAGAACACGTCCTCGATCGGCATCAGGAACGGACGATCGATCGGACGCTCCGGCTGCGGGATGTACTCGTCCACCGTCTTCATCAGAGCGAGAACGGCGTCGCGGCCGATCTCCGGCTGACGGTCTTCCAGCGCGCACAGCGCCGAACCCTTGGTGATCGGAATGTCGTCGCCCGGGAACTGGTAGGAGGACAGCAGCTCGCGAACTTCCAGCTCGACCAGCTCCAGCAGTTCCGGATCGTCGACCATGTCGACCTTGTTCAAGAACACCACCAGCGCCGGAACGCCAACCTGGCGGGCCAGCAGGATGTGCTCGCGGGTCTGCGGCATCGGGCCGTCAGCGGCCGACACGACCAGGATCGCGCCGTCCATCTGGGCGGCGCCCGTGATCATGTTCTTCACGTAGTCGGCGTGGCCCGGGCAGTCGACGTGCGCGTAGTGGCGGTTCTGCGTCTCGTACTCGACGTGGGCCGTCGAGATCGTGATGCCGCGCGCCTTCTCTTCCGGCGCCTTGTCGATCTGGTCGTAAGCGGTGAAGGTGGCGCCGCCGGACTCCGCCAGCACCTTCGTGATCGCCGCCGTCAGCGACGTCTTGCCGTGGTCGACGTGGCCGATCGTGCCAACGTTGCAGTGCGGCTTGTTCCGCTCAAACTTTGCCTTCGCCATCGCTTTGGTCTTTCGTTCCCGACGTTCCGGACGCACACAATGGCCCGGCCGAGATCCGTTTTCCGTGGCGCACGCGGGATTGGAGCGGGTGAGGGGAATCGAACCCCCGTCGTAAGCTTGGAAGGCTTCTGCTCTACCATTGAGCTACACCCGCCTAGCATCCCGCCGGCGCGACCGTCCGGGGCAAACGCGATCACGGACAAGCCGTGGAAAGTAGTGGTGGAAGGGGCTGGATTCGAACCAGCGTACGCTATCGCGGGCAGATTTACAGTCTGCTGCCTTTAACCACTCGGCCACCCTTCCAATCCGCGGCTTGGCAGTGCCCGCCGCGGAGTTCGGCAATATGCGAATTTTTCAGGCCTTGTCAACACGGGTTAAGCGGTTCACACCAGAAAAAATTCGGTCGCGGTTCGCTGCGGCCCCCCTCCCCTTCTTCGTGGGTATCATGACGCGCTCCAGACATCCCGGCTCCGGCCCCGCTTCCAGCCGCTCTTCCGACCGCAATGCCGACCACGGCGCCGAACGTTCCGGCGCCAAGGCACAGCACGGGGCATCGCCGCGGCAGGACCAGACGGACGACTCCGGGCGTTCCGGCCGGCGTCCGGCGAAGGGTGGGCGTCCTCCGGCCGCGCGCGGCGTTCTTCTCTATGGCCTGCACCCGGTCGCTGCCGCCTGGACAAACCCGGAGCGACGCATCCACCGATTGCTGGCGACCGACTCGGGCCGTGCGGCGCTGGAGCCGGTTTTTGCGGCGGCGCGCGCATTGGGGCTGCAAAGGCCGGAGGCCTCGCCGGTCGACCGCCTGGAGCTTGACCGGATGCTGCCGGCGGGCGCGGTCCACCAAGGCATCGTCGTCGACGCATCTCCCCTGCCCGAGTTGGGCATCGAGGATTTGTGCAACGAGTTGGAGTCCGAGAAATCGGCGGTCATCGTTGCGCTCGACCAAGTCACGGATCCGCACAATGTCGGCGCCATCCTGCGGTCAGCCGCCGCCTTCGGCGCCCGCGCCGTGGTGGTGACCGAACGCCATGCGCCGGAAACCACGGGCGTGCTGGCGAAGAGTGCGTCGGGCGCGCTGGAAGCGGTGCCGCTGATTCGCGTCACCAACCTCGCGCGCGCGTTGACCGACCTGCAGCAGAACGGCTTCTGGTCGGTCGGGCTGGCCGAATCGGGACAATCGACTCTGGCAAAGCTGGATCTGACGGGCAAGACGGTGCTGGTTATGGGGGCCGAAGGCAGCGGGTTGCGTCGGCTGACCATGGAACGCTGCGACGCCATCGCCCGTCTGCCGACCGGCGGTCCGGTGGGCAGTCTCAACGTTTCCAATGCCGCCGCGGTGGCGCTATACGAGGTTGCCCGCCTGCGCGAGTGACCACGAAGTGGATCCGGCGCGGCCAAGTGCTTGTTTGCACGGAAAAGGGACGCTAAGGTGTGCCTCCGCCAAGCGAGGGGCGCGCCGGATTAGCTCAGCTGGTAGAGCAGCTGATTTGTAATCAGAAGGTCACGGGTTCGATTCCTGTATCCGGCACCAAACCGCCCCAAGCCCCTGTAAAGGCCAATCTTTTGGGGCAAGATCCCCCCTTCCAGCCATAGGTCCACGCGAGTGGTCCACCGGAAGGGTCCACAGGGCGGCTAGTGGCATGATGGACACATAGGATGTCCGCCGTGCCCAACGCCTTCCTCCGGATCCGCGCTGGCGGCTCGATCAGCTGTTCGCCATGATCGAGAACGATCCCACCCTTTCCCCGAAGCAAATCGCCAGTCTCGCCCGGCAATGGTTCGCCGCGGCACTCGCCGAGTTCGAGCGGGAAGCGGCAGCGCATCGGTTCGACGATCCCGACGATTTTGGGCGTGCCGCCCAGCGGGCCCGCGATCGTGCCGAAGGTGCAGCGGACCTACTGCGGCGGAATGACATCGGGGTTGCGAGCGGGTCCGGCGTCGCCCTGCTGGCGCAGCATGGCGTTGACGCCTCGCCCGAGTCCTCGACCGTCATGGAACTGGCGCGTGCCCTTCTCCGCGCGGCGGCGGCGGCGGCGGCGGCGCGTCTCGGCGTCGCGCGCCTGGAAGGCGACTACAGCGCCCGCCCGGCCGATCCTCTATTCGCCAGCGCCGACGCACTGAACCGCGCCGGGTTTATCGGAGGCCATTCGGCTTGAGTCACGCCGCGATGGCGACGTCCTCGGTTTGTGCGTAGTAACGCGCTTCGGCCTCGTTGCCGATGGGTCCGAGGAGGCGCCGGTGGTTGAACCATTCGACCCACTCCAGGGTGGCGAACTCGACAGCCTCCAGGGTGCGCCATGGCCCGCGACGCAGGATCACCTCGGTCTTGTAGAGAGCGTTGATGGTTTCGGCCAAGGCGTTGTCGTGGGAATCGCCGACGCTGCCGACGGAGGGTTCGGCCCCAGCCTCCGTGAGACGCTCAGCGTGGCGAATGGCAACGTATTGCGACCCACGGTCGCTATGGTGAATGAGGCCGCTGCCCTTGATGGGGCGGCGGTCGTGGAGTGCCTGTTCGAGCGCATCCAGAACGAAGCCGGCATGAGCTGTGCTGGAGACCCGCCAGCCCACGATCCAGCGGGCGAAGGTGTCGATGACGAAGGCGACATAGACGAAGCCTTGCCACGTCGACACGTAGGTAAAATCCGCCATCCACAAGGCATTCGGACGGGATGCCTGGAACTGGCGGTTCACCCGGTCAGCGGGATAGAGCGCGGCTTTGTCGCTGATCGTAGTGCGCACCGCCTTGCCACGCGTCGCCCCCTTCAGACCCATCTGCTTCATCAGCCGAGCAACCGTGCAGCGCGCCACATCGATGCCGTCTCGCCGCAACTGCCGCCAGACTTTCCTCACCCCATAGACCTGGAAGTTCGCGTCCCAGACCTGCTGGATAGCAACACTCAGCTCCGCGTCACGTCGCCAGCGGGCCGACGCCTTGGCCGGATCGGCCTTCCGGGCGGCATGGGCATGGTAGGTCGACAGGGCGATCGGCAGCACCTCGGCAAGATCGGCTCGACTCCGTGGACAGCGCGGTGCCTGTCGATGAAGGCGATCATTTCCTGAACGGGCGCTCGAGCTCCGCCTGGGCGAAATATGCCAACGCCTTGCGAAGGATTTCATTCGCTTGGCGCAGCTCCCGCACCTCACGCTCCAGCGCCTTGATCCGCTCCTGCTCGTCCGTTGTCGGATCGGGTCGCTTGTCCTGATCACGCTCGGCCTGCCGAACCCAGTTCCGCAGCATCTCGGGATTGCAGCCCACTGCGGGGCGTGCTCGCCTTCGTGCTCGAACACCATCCGAACCGCGCGCGCGGACTTCAGGATACCTGAAAACTAAACGGCATTCGGTCGGAACACCCGAAGGGGTGTCTCACGCCCGCCGGCACCACCGCGCACTGGGCATTTAGGGTCGAGGCCATGGCTGCTCCGATGCGGCACTGAACGGTATCATCACCACGGAACCCTTGGACGGCAGCGCGGTTGGAGGAGGCATTGGACACCAGCTTGTGCGAAAGGCCGATCATGACCAAGCCCCAGCGCCCCGAGTCGGGCGGTGACACGCCCACCACTCCCAGCGCGGAGGCCAATCGGATGCGCTCGGACATCGACCGCGGGCTGACCGGCGACAAGGTTCCGGCCACCGATCCCGCCGCGGCTCCGCTCGGCACCGACGACGAGGCCGCCGGCACCACGCCGCCGCACGGCATGTCGCGCGATCCCATCGTTCCCAAAGATCAGCGCATCCCGCCGGGCCAGAAGAAGGGCGGCGATACGCTCGACACCTGACCGTCTGATTGCGAGTCGTTCAGAACAGCGAAAAGCCCGGCCGGGGGTCCCGGTCGGGCTTTTCGCTGTCAGGCGTCCGGTAATCGACCCTTGGAAGCCTAGGCTCAGAAATAGCGCTCCGGCACGCGGAGGACGTCGTCCGGCATCACCGAGGTCGTGATCGGAGCTTTGCGGATTTCCTTCTTGGGATCGGCGCCGCGGGTGATGAGGACGTAATCCTCCTTGGCGCGGTAGGTGTAGCCGCCGGCCATCGCCACGGCCGACAGGGCGGTCATACCGTTCACATACTGGTACTGGCCGGGGTTGCGCACCTCGCCCAGGATGAAGAAGGGCCGATGGTTCAGCACCTCGACGCTGACCTTCGGCTCCTTCACATAGCCGGCGGACAGACGGGTGGTGATTTCCTTTTCCAGGTCGCGGGTGCTGCGGTCCTTGGCCGAGACCTCGCCGATCAGCGGCATGGCGACCTTGCCGGTGCCGTCCACGCGGAACTCGCCGGACAGCTGTTCCTCACCGAACACGATGACGCGCAAGGCGTCTCCCGGGCCGAGATGGTATTCTCCGATCTGAGCGGCGCCGGCGGTCTCCATCGGCGCGTCGTTGCCGGCACAGCCGACCATGGCAACGGCCAGCGCGGCCAACCCGATCCCCTGGCCCAGCGCACGGAACACATGACGTCGATTCATCCCTAAACCCTTTCCCTGGCTGGTGGATGCCTGCCGCAGCGCCGGTCCGGTCCTGATCGCCGGTCCGGTTGGCCCGGATGGATGGAACGGCTCCTTGGAACCACCCATCCGCCGGCCGCCTTGCAGCGGCGCCCTTTGGTCACGCACCTGAATTCGGGTGGAGACTAGCAACTCGCAAGCGCTTGGGAAAAAGTGGAGAGGAATTACCGCCTTCGGGTCCCCCCAATACATCGCTCCCGGCCATAAAAGCAGGCATAAGAAAAGGGCGCCCGTCATAGGACGGACGCCCTGCCCTGTTCAGCAAAAACTTTAGGACCTTCGGCCGGGACTTTCCCGGACGGACGATCCGGATTCGGCGGATTACAGCCTGGATTACATCTGGGCGCCTAGTCGCAGATAGATCAGGTTGTCGCTGTACTCGGCCGCACTCAGGTTGGAGTTGCGCTTTTCATAGGTGTAGCCGCTGGTCAGATACAGGTAGCGGTTCATCTGGTAGGTGCCGCCGATGCTGGCCGTGTAAACCTTGTCGTTGCGGTCGTTTCCGTTGAAGTCGTCCTGGCGGTACTGCAGCCGGCCGTTCAGCACCAGCGAGCGCAGCAGCTCGTGATCGACGCCCAGGGCGAACAGGGTGCGGGTGTAGCTGGACGCCGTGCCGAAGCCCGGGCTTGCCGAGGTCTCGTGCACCTGCCGGCTGGCGGTGGCGCTGATGCCGGTCAGCTGGGTGACCGCCCAATTCAGGCGCCCGCCGAAGGACAGGCCGCCGAAATCCTCCAGCCGCGAGTCCTTGTAGTTGCGGACGAGATAGCCGGCAAAAATCTCGCCGGTGATCAGGCCGGTCAGCTGGCTGGCAAGGCCGCCGACCACCTCGTACCCGTCCGAATCGCGGTCGAGGCCGGCGGCGTCGCGGTCGTTCTTGTGGCGGGTCCAGGAATAGGTGCCCTGGACGAAGGCCTCGTAGCCCTCGATGAACTCGTAGCCGACGCGGCCGACCGTCGCATATTCCCAGCGGTCGCGGTCGCCCTGCAGGCCAACGCCGCCGCCGATCAGGTCGACGTCCTCATAGGAGAGGTACTGGGCCGAACCCGACACGCGGGCGCGCAGGCGGTTGAAGCGCTGGGTATATCCGGCCTCGCCGCCGCTGGTGAAATACTTCACCGGCTCGGCATAGCCCTGCAGGCTGTTGATGTCGCCGCGGCCCTCGTGGTTGCGGCGGTGGAACAGTCGGCCGTCCAGCGCACCGCCCTTGTTCACGTCGTAACGCCCGTCGGCCTGCACGGCAAAGTCCGTGTAGTTCTCGCCGGAATGGTCGCTGTAGCGGCCGGTATCGGCCGAGGCCGAGAAGTTCAGCGCATGGGCCGAGAAGTCGGACTTGATGTCGAGCCGCGGCCGGACCGTCCAGATGACGTCGTCCTCATGGTTGTCGCGGGTGGCGTAGACGTTGGTTTCATAGGTGGCGCCGGCTTCCACCCGCGGCAGGAACAGGAAGGAGCCGGCGCGGACGCCGAGCTGCTCCAGCTCCGGCCGGCGACGCTCCAGCACGGTTTCGCCACGCTGCAGGTCGTCCTGGGCGGCGGCGGGAAGCGACGTCAGCCCGGTCGAGGCGAGAGCGAGGGCGAGGAGGGAAAGGGTGCTGGTCTTCATGGAGTCACCGCGCTTGGCTGGGTTCGGTCGGCTCTGGGTTCGGTCGGCTCATCGGGCCGGGGGCCGGCCCCTTGGTGGGACACGCCCGGGCGCCGCCTTCCGGCGGGAACCGATGCGGACGCATCCTCGGCAAAGACACAACAATCCGTGCTCCTTCCGCAACAGTGAAGCCCGGCCGCCGCCGCTTTTGCCGGGTCCTGTGGTGTCGCCGCAACAAAAGTCCGGCAATGGGACAAGACTGGCGGCGGCAATGATACGCTTGATTCCCGCCCCTTTTTTAAATGGTCGTAAGATGAAGGTCATAGCCATCGGCCGGCAGAACTGGCGATGCTCCACCGCCCCTGCCCCACCCCTACTTGGAACCGTCGGCCCGGCACAGGGTTGTTCATGACGATTCCTGACCAGGAAAGGTGCCGTATGACACGCCGACTCGACACGCCGCCGCCGCCGCCCTCGACCAAGCGCCCGCCCGACGCCACCACCCCGCCCTACACGCCGGGCGGGGTGACGCCTCCCGATGGAGAGGGCCCGGCCAGTCCCAGCGAGAAGACCGCTCCCCCCGACAGCTATCCGCCCAAGCGGAAACCCTAACGAAGAACAGGCGGTGAGAAGCGGCGGCGGCCGAAGCGTATCGTGGCGACCGCGTCATGAATCGGCGATCGGGTCCACCCGAATTGCGGCAGAGTCGGCGCTTGCCTTGTTTTCGAACTTGCGCCGCTTCTTTTGTTGCGCTGCCGATGACGTTTGCATTCCTGTGGCTCTATGACGCATCTGCGAAGGTTGCACTGCGGCCATTGTGTTTTCTACCCTTTCCATGAGGAACGCATAATGGACGCATCGGGTGGCGACAGGCGGCAAACGCCGGGCCACCCCTGCCCACGCAGCCGGGAGCGGCGGTCCGTGCCCGCCCCAGCCTTCGCCCCGGACCGAAGGCGGGCGCGAACCACGGGCCCGTTGCCATGGACGACTTCGGACGACTGCCTCCCGACGACTACCAGTTGGCCGGCCAGGTTCACCACCGCCTCCGCCGCGCCCATCAGCGCTCGTCGGCGATCTTCATCGACCTGATCGGCGATTCGCTGTTGACCCCCACCCAATGGGCGGCCCTGGCCACCCTGTATGCCGAGGGTCCGCTGTCGCAGAACCAGCTCGGCCGGCTGACCTACATGGATCCGGCGACCACGCAGGGTGTGATCCTGCGGCTGGTGGAGCGCAATCTGGTCGAACGGCAGCCCGACCCGCAGGACCGCCGCCGCACCAGCGTCCGCCTGACGCGGATCGGGCAGGCGCTGGTCGTCGACCTGATGGCCAACGCCGCCGCCGCCCACGAACGCACGCTGGAACCGCTGTCGGAGGAAGAGCGGGTGCAGTTCATGGCCCTGCTGGCCCGCCTGATGTAGGTGGCATCGCTTGGCCGTCGGGAAAGACCGAACGGGAAAACCCCGATCAGGCGGTGACTTTTGCGCGGGGTTTGCTATGAACGCGGTGTGTTGCGTCGCACCGCGACCCGGACACGCCGCTGGTCTCTCACGAACCGGGGTCCCCGCAGGATGAAGCACCGCCACCCGACCGCCTCGCCGACGGCGAAGTTCCTTCTTTCCGCCGCTCTGTTCGCCGCGATTTCCGTCGCCGCGCTCGCCACCGGTCCCGCCGCGGCCCAATCCGCGAAGTTCAGCGGCGCGCCGGTGCGGGTGGGCGAGATCAACAGCTACACCGGCCTGCCCGCCTTCACCATCCCCTACCGCCAGGGTTGGCAGCTGGCGCTGGAGGAGATCAACGCCCAGGGCGGCGTGATCGGCTGCTGCGAACTGCAGGTCGTCTCGCGCGACGACGCCGGCAAGCCCGACGACGCGGTGCGCGTCGCGCAGGAGCTGGTGACGAACGAGGCGGTGGACGTGCTGGCCGGCACCTATTTCTCCCACATCGGGCTGGCCGTTGCCGATTTCGCCGCGCGCAACAAGGTGCCCTTCGTCGCGGCCGAGCCGCTGACCGACGCCATCACCTGGGCCAAGGGCAACCGCTACACCTTCCGCCTGCGCCCCAGCACCTACATGCAGGCGGCCATGCTGGTGGAGGAGGCGGCAAAGCTGCCGGCCAAGCGCTGGGCCACCGTCGCCCCCAACTACGAATACGGCCAGTCGGCGGTGGCGTGGTTCAAGCAACTGCTGAAGGAAAAGCGCCCGGACGTGGAGTTCGTGGCCGAGCAGTGGCCGGCCCAGGGCAAGCTGGAGGCCGGCCCGACCGTCCAGGCGCTGGCAGCCGCCAAGCCCGACGCCATCTTCAACGTCACCTTCGGCGCCGATCTCGCCAAGTTCGTGCGCGAGGGCGAGGGGCGCGGCCTGTTCCGCAACCGCAAGGTCGTCAGCCTGCTGACCGGCGAGCCGGAATATCTGGAGCCGATGAAGGATGAGGCGCCGGAAGGCTGGATCGTCACCGGCTATCCCTGGGACCAGATCGACACGCCCGCCCACAGGGCCTTCGTCGCCGCCTACACCGCGCGCTTCAAGGAATCGCCCAAGGCGGGTTCCATCGTCGGCTACATCACCATGAAGGCGGTCGCCGCCGCGATCACCAAGGCCGGGTCCGCCAATGCGGAGCCGATCGTCGATGCGCTGGCCGGCCTGACCATCGACAGCCCGGTCGGCCCGGTGACTTTCCGCGCGTCCGACCATCAGGCGACCATGGGCGCCTATGTCGGCACGACGACGGTGAAGGACGGCCGCGGCACCATGAAGGACTGGCACTACGCCGACGGCGCCAACTACCTGCCGCCCGACGACGTGGCGCGCAAGATGCGGCCGGCGGAGTAAGGCGCCGGGCTTCCGGCGCTCCACTCCATGTCCTTCCTCCTCGTCCAGGCCCTCAGCGGCCTTGCGACCGCGGCGACGCTGTTCCTGGTGTCGTCGGGGCTGACCATCGTGTTCGGCGTGACGCGGATCGTGAATTTCGCGCACGGCTCCTTCTACATGGTCGGCGCCTATGCCGGCTGGTCGCTGATCGAGCGGTTCGGCGGCACGCCGGCCGGCTTCTGGGGATCGGTGACCGCCGCGGCGCTGGCAATGGGCGTTCTCGGTGCCGCGATGGAGATCGGGCTGCTGCGCCGGCTCTACCGCTCGCCGGAGCTGTTCCAGCTGCTGGGCACCTTCGGCGTCGTGCTGGTGGTGCAGGATTTGACCGCCTGGGCCTGGGGGCCGGAGGATCTGCTGGGCCGCCGGGCGCCGGGGTTGAAGGGCTCCGTCGATATCCTCGACCAGCCCTTTCCGCTCTACGACCTCGTGCTGATCGGACTCGGGCCGCTGGTTCTGGGATTGCTGTGGCTGTTGTTCAACCGCACCCGCTGGGGCACGCTGGTGCGCGCGGCGACGCAGGACCGCGAGATGACCAGCGCGCTCGGCGTCGATCCGGCGCGGCTGTTCACCGGCGTGCTGTTCCTGGGCTGCGCGCTCGCCGGGCTGGGCGGCGCGCTGCAGGTCCCGCGCGAGGCGGTGACCCTGCAGATGGACATGGCCATCGTGGTGGAGGCCTTCGTCGTCGTCGTGGTCGGCGGCATGGGCAGCCTGACCGGCGCCTTCCTCGCCTCGCTGCTGATCGGGCAGTTGCAGGCCTTCGGCATCCTGGTCTTTCCGCAGATCACGCTGGTGATCGTCTTCCTGTTCATGGCGGTGGTGCTGGTGCTGCGCCCGCATGGCCTGCTCGGCCGGGCCGACGAGGCGCCGCCGACCGCACCCGCCACGGTGACCGTGCCGCTGACGGCCGGACGCCATGCCGGGGTCTGGGCGCTGGCCCTTCTGGCGGTCATGGCCGCGGCGCCGCTGGTCGCCGGCGATTACGCGCTGATCCTGCTGACCGAGGTGGTCATCCTCGCCCTGTTCGCCGCCAGCCTGCATCTGCTGATCGGGCTGGGCGGGCTGGTGTCCTTCGGCCATGCGGCATGGTTCGGGCTGGGCGCCTACGGCTCGGCCCTGCTGGTCAAGCACATGGACGCGCCGATGCCGCTGGCGCTGGCCGGCGCGCCGGTTCTGGCCGGGCTGGGGGCGCTGGTGGCGGGCTGGTTCTGCGTGCGGCGGTCGGGGCTCTATTTCGCCATGCTGACGCTGGCCTTCGCGCAGATTGTCTGGTCGATCGCCTTCCAATGGTACGCGGTGACCGGTGGCGACAACGGCATCCTCGGCGTCTGGCCGTCGGCCTGGGCGGCAGGCAAGGCGGCTTATTACTGGCTGACGCTGGCGCTGTGCGGCGGGGCGCTGTGGCTGCTGCGCCGGGCGGCCTTCGCCCCCTTCGGCTATGCGCTGAGGGCCGGCCGCGACTCAGGGCTCCGCGCCGAGTCGGTGGGCATCGACGTGCGCCGCTTCCAATGGATGGCCTTCGTGCTGGCCGGCGCGGCGGCGGGTTTGGCCGGCGGTCTCTACGCCTTCGCCAAGGGCAGCGTCTTCCCCACCCTGCTGGCGGTGCCGCAGTCGGTCGATGCGCTGGTGATGGTGCTGATGGGCGGCATCCAGACCGTCGCCGGACCGCTGGCCGGTGCCGCGGTCTTCCACCTGCTCGAATCCGAGGTGATGAGCATGACCGACTGGTGGCGGCTGGCGCTGGGCCTCATCATCGTCGCGCTGGTGCTGGTCTTCCCCAAGGGCATCGTCGGCTTCCTGTCCAGCCTGCGTTCGAACTTCGGGCGGAGGCGGGCATGAGCGAATTGCCCATGAGCGAATTGGTGGTGCGCGACCTGCAACGTTCCTTCGGCGGGGTGCAGGCGGTGGGCGGCGTGTCCTTCACCCTGCGCTCCGGTGACCTGCTGGCGCTGATCGGCCCGAACGGCGCCGGCAAGAGCACCTGCTTCAACCTGCTGAACGGCCAACTGCGGCCCGACTCGGGCTCGGTCAGGCTGGACGGCACCGAGCTGGTGGGTCTGCCGCCGCGGCGCATCTGGGCGCTGGGCGTCGGGCGCACCTTCCAGATCACCGCGACCTTCGCCTCGATGACGGTGGCGGAGAATGTGCAGATGGTGCTGCTGTCCCGTGCCCGCCACCTGTTCGGCCTGTGGCGCCCGGCCGCCGCGCAGTTCCGCGAGCCGGCGCTGGCTCTGCTGGACCGCGTCGGCATGGCCGCCCAAGCCGACCGCCCCTGCGGCGTGCTGGCCTATGGCGACGTCAAGCGGGTCGAACTGGCGATGGCGCTGGCGAGCGAGCCGACCGTCCTGCTGATGGACGAGCCGACCGCCGGCATGGCCCCGGCGGAACGGCTCGCCCTGATGGCGCTGACGGCGGAGCTGGTGCGCGAGCGCGGCCTTGCCGTGCTGTTCACCGAGCATGACATGGATGCCGTCTTCGGCCACGCCACCCGCGTGCTGGTGCTCGACCGCGGCCGGCTGATCGCGGAGGGCTCGCCGGATCAGGTGCGCGCGAACCCTCGCGTGCAATCCGTCTATCTGGGAGGCGAGGCGTGAGCGAAGCTCTGCTGACGATGGACGGCCTCCAGGCCTGGTACGGCCGCGCCCATATCCTCGACGGCATCGCCCTGACGGTGGGCCGCGGCGAGGTGGTGGCGCTGATGGGCCGCAACGGCGCAGGCAAGACCACCACGCTGAAGGCGATCATGGGGCTGGTGGAACGCCGCGCCGCAACCCTGCGCTTCGACGGACGCGACCTGTCCGCCCTGCCCGCCCACCGCATCGCCCGGCTCGGCGTCGGCTATGTGCCGGAGGACCGCCGCATCTTCGCCGACCTGACGGTGGAGGAGAATCTGGAGGTCGGCCGCCAGCCGCCCCGCCCCGGCGCCCCGGCCTGGACGCCGGACAAGCTGTTCGCGCTGTTCCCCAACCTCGCGGAGATGCGCGGCCGCCGCGGCACCCGGATGAGCGGCGGCGAGCAGCAGATGCTGACGCTGGCCCGCACGCTGATGGGCAACCCGTCGCTGCTTCTGCTCGACGAACCGTCGGAAGGACTGGCGCCGCTGATCGTCAAGCAGATGGCCGACGCGGTGCGGCGCCTGAAGGCGGAGGGGCTGTCGGTCCTGCTGTCCGAACAGAGCCTGTCCTTCGCCTCGGCCGTCGCCGACCGCGCCTGCGTCATCGAAACCGGCCGCCTGCGCTGGACCGGCACGATGACGGAGTTGAAGGCCGACGACAGCGTGAGGGCGGCCTATCTGGCGGTATAAAGCCCTCTCCCGGGGCGGGAGAGGGAGAATCACTCCCCCGCGACGCTGAGGTCCATCACCGACTTCGGGTCCAGTGACTTGTCGACCTGCCCCTCGGCCTGCCAGAACTTCACCTGATTGACCACGTCGTCCACCAGCAGGCGGGCCTGCGGGTCGACATAGGGCAGGCCGGCGGCGACGATTTCCGGCTTCTGCTTGGTGGCGGTGGCGATGATGCCCAGCAGCTCGTCATAGCCGGGCCCCTTCATCATCTTGCCCTGCGCATCCTTGCCGTTGAAGGCGGCGTGGTATTCGGCCAGCGCCGTCTTGTAGGCGCGCACGAACTTCTCCACCAGCGGACGGCGGTCCTTCATCGTCGCCGGCGCGGTGAACAGGGCGCCCAGCTGCCAGGGCGTCTCGTCGCCGACCCAGCCCAGGATCTTGCCGGCACCGTCGGTCGCCAGCTGCCGCGACACGGTGGACGGCGCGATGATGGCGTCGACCTGCCCGCCCTTGAAGGCGGCGACCATCTTCGGCACGTCCTGCAGCGGCACCATGGTCACGTCCTTGACCGTGAACCCGTGCTTATGCGCCAGCAGCCCGATCATGTAATGGAAGGTCGAGCCGACGGTGGTGATGGCGATACGCTTGCCCTTCAGGTCGGCCGGCGTCTTCAGCCCGGCGTCATAGGCGGCGTTGGTCGCCATATAGGCGCTCAAGGGGAAACCCGGCTCGTCGCGGCTCTGGGCGGCGATGATGGTGACCGCCCCCTTGGAGGCGAGATTGTAGAAGCCGGCGGTCAGGCCGGTGACGCCGAAATCGACGTCGCCCGAGGCCACCGCGACCGGCACCTGCTGGGCCGAGGTGAACATCTTCACATCGACGTCCAGCCCTTCCTTCTCGAAATAGCCCTTCGCCTTGGCGATGAAGATCGGCCCGGAGGAGGACAGCGCCAGCGCACCGACCGTCGCCTTCTCCAGCGGCTGCGCCAGAGCGGCGGACATCAGGGTGCCGGCGGCGAAGGCTGCCCCGGCAGTGGCGATCACGGCGCGCCGGGTGAGGCGGGCCACGGTCATGGCGGCGGTCATGGACGGAAATCCTCCCGATGGATGGTTCAGGTTTCTTGTGAAGAATGCCGGTCAGCGCCAGTTCAGCAGGCGCCGCTCAAGCTGCGACAGCACCGTGCCGATGGCGAGACCCAGCAGCGACAGCACCAGCACGCCGGCCAGCAGCGTATCGGTCTGCATCAGGTTGCCGGCCATCAACACGAAGGCGCCGATGCCGTATTCCGCCCCGATCATCTCGGCCGCCACCACCAGGATCAGCGCGATCGACGCGGTGATGCGGAAGCCGGCCAGGATGCCCGGCAGGGCGCCCGGCAACACGATGGAGCGCAGGATCGATCCCCAGGGCAGGCCGAAGCTCTGCGCCATGCGGATCAGGTTGCGCGGCACCTGATCGATGGCGCTGTAGGTGGCGATGACGGTGGGGAAGAAGACGCCGAAGCCGATGGTGGCGAATTTCGACGGCTCGCCGATGCCGAACCACAGGATGAACAGCGGCAACAGCGCGATCTTCGGGATCGGGAAGAAGGCCGACACCAGCGGCACCCCCACCGCGCGGGCGGTGGAGAAGATGCCCATGGCGAAGCCGACCAGCATGCCGCCCGCCGTGCCCATCACCCAGCCGACGGCGATGCGCGCCAGCGACGCCTTCAGGTTCAGCCAGAGCGTACCGTCCGTCACCATGCCGGCCAGCGCGTGGCCGACCGCGCTCGGCGGCGGCAGGAACAGCGGGCTGGCGAGGCCGAGGCGGCTCGCCCCCTCCCACACCGCGATCAGCACCGCGAAGGCGGCCAGCGCCGCCCAGGGGTGGCGTTTCACGGTAAATCCGCCGCCGCGGAAGCGGACGGGCTGGCCCATGGTGGATGCGGCGGGAGCGACTTTAGGGTTCAGGCTGTCAGGCACGGGCGATCTCCCGGTCGGCCATCTGGGCTTCGGCCTTCATCAGGTGCCACAGCCGGTCGCGCACTTCGGCCAGATGGGCCTGGGCCGACGGCTCCTGCCGGCGCTCGCGCGGCTCCTCGATGGTGACCAGTTCGCGGATGCGGCCGGGACGGCGGCTCAGCACGCAGACGCGGTCGGCCAGCCGCAGCGCCTCGTCCAGATTGTGGGTGACATAGAGCGCTGTGGTCTTCTCCCGCCGCCACAACTCCAGGAAATCGTCCATCAGCAGCTCGCGCGTCTGGGCGTCGAGCGCCGACAGCGGCTCGTCCAGCAACAGCATAGCCGGGCGCACAGCCAGCGCGCGGGCAATGCCGACGCGCTGGCGCATGCCGCCGGACAGCTGCTTGGGCAGGGCGTTGCGGAACTCCGACAGCCCCATGCGGCGCAGGCCGCTGTCGACGCGCTCGCGCCGCTCCGCGGTCGAGAGCGGGTGATGCTCCAGCACCAGGGCGATGTTGTCCTCCACCGTGCGCCAGGGCAGCAGGGCGAAATCCTGGAAGATGAAGGTGATCGGATTCAGGCAGCCGTCCGGCACCTCCCCCTCCACCCGGATGCTGCCGGAGGTCGGGGCGACGATGCCGCCGGCGATACCGAGCAGCGTCGACTTTCCGCAGCCGCTGGGGCCGATCACGGCCAGGATTTCGCCCTCCGCCAGGGTCAGGTCGATGCCGTCCAGGACGGTCAGATCGTCATAGCGGTGGGTCAGATCGGAAACGAGAAGCCTCATCGCGCCCTTTTATGCCCGCAGCCTTGTCGGCGGGGTCCGACTGTTCGTTGGGCCCGCCACTATAGCGCGGCGTTCCTCCGCTGGAGAGGGGAAAGGCTTTCCGCATTCCAGCCATACGGCAGTATGGTAGTGGCCGGAAGACGTCAAGGCGCTGTCAACTTCGCGACAGGGTTCGTCAGGCTATGCCGCTGACGGGACCGGAGCCGGCCGGCAGCTCCAACGTCCGCAATGCGCCGGCACAGCGGCCGACCGCGGCCTCCGCCAGACCATGACGCTCGCTCAGGCCCGCTTCGTCCAGTTCGTCGGGGGTCATCGCCTGCAACAGAACGCGCAAGGTGCGGACATAGGTGCGCAGAAGCGTGGCTTCCTCGGCATGGTTGCCCAGCAATCCCGCCTGACCGGCGGCATGCAAGGCGGCAAGCTCGCCGTCCAGCGACGCCGCGGCCATTTCGATGGCCTGGAGCGCCCGCGTCAGGCGGACATGCTTCAGAACGACGACGGCCATGCCCACCTCCCCTGCCCGCTGGACTGGAGGGTTGAAAGCAATGGCCGTGCCAGCGCCGTCCCGGTGGTTCAGCGTTGCCGCATCGACGGGTGCCACGCCGTCGTCGCCCGCTCCAGCAAGGCGAGCCCGCCGTAAAGTCCGGAGCCGGTCAGCGCCGCCACCGCGATGGTCGCCCACACGATGTCCAGGTTCATCCGCGCCACCTCGGTGGAGATGCGGAAACCCATGCCGACCACCGGCGTGCCGAAGAATTCGGCGACGATGGCGCCGATCAGCGCCAGGGTGGAGTTGATCTTCAACCCGTTGAACAGGAAGGGCAGCGCGTTGGGCAGCCGCAGCTTCACCAGCGTCCGGCCATAGCCGGCGCCGTAGGACCGCATCAGGTCCAACTGGATGCGCTCCGAATTGTCGAGCCCCGCCAGCGTGTTGATCAGCATCGGGAAGAAGGTCATCACGACGATGACCGCCGCCTTCGACTGCCAGTCGAAGCCGAACCACATCACCATGATCGGCGCGATGCCGACGACGGGTATCGCGCTGGCGAGATTGCCGAGCGGCAGCAATCCACGGGCAAGAAACGGCACCCGGTCGGCAAGGATTGCCACGAGGAAGCCGGCGCCGCAGCCCATCACATAGCCGCGCAGGACGGAGGTCAGCACCGTCTGGCGGAAATCGTCCCACAGCACCGGCGCGTTGGCGGCCAGCGCCGAGGCGATGCGGCTGGGCGGCGGCAGCAGGATCGCCGGCACCTGGAAGCCGCGGACCAGCACCTCCCACCCCACCAGCAGCCCAAGGCCTAACAGGCCGGGCACGATGACGGAGCGGATCCAACCCGGCACCCCGGCCAGCACGCTCATCACCCGCCACAGCAGAAAGGTCGCCGCCACCAGGAACAGCCACAGCCCCCAGCCGGCCGACAGATCCAGCCCCTCTTTCAGCAAATGAAACGGCAGGAGCCAGGCCAGCGCCACGCCGGCCAGTTCCACCCAGGCGCCCCAGACCAGTTTCGGCGCCGAACGTCCGGCGACAACTGCCAGCACCACGCCGATCAGGAACAGCGGCGCCATGGTTCCGCCGAACCAGCCGACGGGCGTACCGTCCAGCCTGCCCAGCGGCAGGACCAGCGCCACCAACGCCGGCAGGGCCGCGGCGACCAGCCCCCAATCGGCGGCGCTGCGCAGGCTGGTGCGGTAGGGGTTCGTGATAGCCTCGCTCATCGCGCACCCGCCCGGCCAAGCAGGACCAGTTCCAGCCCGCGCACCACCCCGATCAGCGCGACCGACAGCAGCGAGGCCATGATCAGCGCCGCCCAGATCTGCACCGTTTGCCCATAATAGGACCCCGACAGCAGCCGCGCCCCCAGCCCGGCCTGCCCGCCGGTCGGCAACTCGCCGACGATGGCGCCGACCACGCTGATGGCGACCGACACCTTGAGGCTGGCGAACAGGAAGGGCATGGAGGCCGGCAGCCGCAGCGACCAGAAGGCGCGCATCCCGCTGGCCGAATAGGTCCGCATCAGGTCGAGCCACAGCGGATCTGCGGAGCGCAGCCCCTTCACCATGCCCACCGTGATCGGGAAAAAGCACAGATACATGCAGATCACCGCCTTCGGCAGCAGACCGGTCAGCCCGATGTTGCCGAGAATGACGACGATCATCGGCGCGATGGCCAGGATCGGGATGGTCTGCGACGCGATCACCCAGGGCAGCAGGCTGGCTTCCAGCGTGCGGGTGTAGACGATGCCGGCGGCCAGCAGGATGCCCAGAACCAGCCCCATCGCCAGCCCGGTCAGCGCCGCCTCCGTCGTCACCCAGGTGTGGAACAGCAGGTTGCGCGGGCTGGTCGGCGCATAGCCGGTCAGCGACTTCCACAGTTCCACCACCACCTGATCGGGGGTGGGCAGGATCGGCCGCTTCATCGCATAGGCCTGGGCCAGAACGTCACCGAAACCGTCAGACTTGCCGGCGCGGGCCAGCGCCTCCGCCGCCTGCGGCCAGTTCAGCCACGCCGCCCCGACATACCACGCCGCCAGCAGGAGCAGCGTCATCACCGTCACCGGAAGCGCGCGCTTAGTCATCGTAGCTGTGCCCTTCCTTCAGCCCCTCGCGCACGCGGTGGGCGATGGCGGCGAATTCCGGCGACTCGCGGATGTCCAGCGTGCGCTCGCGCGGCAGCGAATTGCAGTCGATGACGTCGAGAATGCGGCCGGGGCGCGGGCTCATGACCACGATGCGGGTGGAGAGGAACACCGCCTCAGCGATGGAATGGGTGACGAAGACGCAGGTCTTGCCCGTCGCCCGCCACAGCTGGGTCAGATGCAGGTTCAGATGGTCGCGCGTGATCTCGTCCAGCGCGCCGAACGGCTCGTCCATCAGCAGCAGGTCGGGCTGCAGGGCCAGGGCGCGGGCAATCGACACGCGCTGCTGCATGCCGCCCGACAGTTGCCAGGGGAACTTGCGCTCGAAGCCGACCAGGCCGACGCGCTCAAGCTGTTCGCGGGCGCGCTGCTGCCGTTCGGCCTTGGGCAGCCCCATGATCTCCAGCGGCAGCATCACATTGCGCTCCACCGTCCGCCAGGGATAGAGCGCCGGAGCCTGGAAGACGTATCCATAGAGCCGCTTCAGCCGCGCCTGCTCCGGCGTCATTCCTTCGATGGCGACATGGCCGGAAGTGGGCCGCTCAAGATCGGCGATCACCCGCAACAAGGTGGTCTTGCCGCAGCCGCTGGGGCCGATCAGAGAGACGAAATCGCCCCGCGCGATGGTCAAATCGACCTCGCTGAGCGCCGTGACCGGCTTATCCGCCGTGGGATAGACCAGCGAAAGCCTGCGCGCCTCGACGACCACCGGGGACGCGGCCGAGGAAGCGGCCCGGTCCGAGCCTTGTCGGGCAGCAGTCGCTTCCCGGACATCGAGCGGATTGGGGAAGGTCACGGGCGGCGGTCCTTCACAGCTCGGATTTGGGGAGCGGACTTGACGGTTTGGTCAGAATCATCCGTTCCGCAAACTATCACCCCTCCGACTGAGGCGCCAGGGTTGCAAAAGCCCAGCCCTCTTGCCAGAGGACATCAGTACACAACTCTAAGGGAAGTTTTCGCCGAAGCGACATTGGCATGCACATGCGCGCACGGCATTCTCGCGCCGCCGGACGCGCATCACGCGCGAAGGGCAACCGAAAGGAGGTGACGCGAGTGAGAAAATTCCTGAAGTGGCTTGGCCGCTTCTGGTTCAAGCTGACGTTCGAGTTCGAAGCGGGCTTCAACACGGACCAGGACAGGTAAGCCAAAGATGGTGGGGCCGGGAAACCGGTCCCGCCATTCAGGAAGCGGCTCGCGTCACCTCCTGCCCCCGAGATTACCACGCCCCCCGCCATTTTCAAGGCATGGGCGAAGGGCGACACAAGGGCGACACGCTCCGCGGGTGCGGGCCGTCCATCGAAGGGAGATGGGTGAAAGAACTGGACGGGCGGCACCATGCCGGAACAGGATCACGCCCCTTAACCGCAACACCCTTGAGACATGCCCGCCGCCAAGACGCCCCCCAGCCTTGAAGTCACGCGCGAGGACGGCGCGGCCGGTGCCGTGTTCGTGGCGACGCCGGTGCTGACTCCTGTGATCCGCACACGCTACCTGCTGATCGCGGGACTGCTGGCGACCGGCTTCATCGCCGGGGCCGGGCTGGCGCCCGAGGAACTGTCCGGCATGCTGCAATGGCTGGCGGTCTTCTGCGCGGTTCCGGTGCTGCTGCTGTGGGTGGTGATGCTGACCGAAACGGTCCAATGCCGGGCCGTGCGACTGGGCGTGACGGCACGCGGCCTGACGGTGGACGGTTCACGCATCCATGCGCACGAGACGATCCGCGATCTGGCGCTGTACCCGATGGTGGGCGGCAAGCCGCTGTTCGTCGCCTGGATCGATCCGGCGCACGATTACGGCCACAAGGCCGAGATGAATCTCGTCGCCGGCAACGTCGCGCCCAACGATGCGGTCAAGGCGGAACTGAAGGCGGCGGGCAGCCGCAACGTGCGGCTGGTCATGCACCGGCGCGGCGGGCACAGGGCGATCGTGCTGGTGCGCGGCCTGACCCTGTCGGGCGGGCAGACCCTGCTGGCCGCCCTGGCGGCGGAGCTTCGCGCCCACAGCCGCTAGGACGTCGCAATACGAAAACCGGGGATCAGCGGCGCGGAATGGCCGGCGGCTCCGGCAGGTCCTCTTCCAGGATGACGACGTTCAGGGCATAGGACACCTCGCCCTCGTCCTCGTCACGGTTCAGCGTGCCGAAGAACTCGCCATCCACCGTCACTTCGGCCGACTGGCCGGGCTTGGCCGGCGGCTCGATCACGATCTTCGGATTGCCCAGCGTCTTGCGCAGGTACATCTGCACGCGGGCGATTTCGGTGTCGGACATCCGGACGACGGACGGCTTGGCGGGCGGCATGGCGAACCTCGTTGTCTGCGAAGGAGCGTCATATAGGCGGCTTCGCCGCGAAGGGAAAGCGATACCTCGCCGGATCTCGTCCCTCCCGCCGGAGGTGCGGCGCCGGCTCCGGCTCCGCCCATCGTCCACGCGGGGTAACGCCGGCACAGTCCGCCGCCCCGAAAGAGCGGGCTTCCCGAATGTTGGAAAAGGCTATGCTCCCGGCGGCGGTACGCAACCCGGTATCGGGCGGCGCATAGGATCATGCCCGTGCCGGAGGCTGCCGCGCAGACGAAGGATGGAACGCCGTGACGATGACCGCCACCCCGACCGCAAGCCATGCCACCCGCCGCAGGACAGGAGGGTGGAGGCGCTGCCTTGAAGCGACCGTCCTCACGGCGGCGCTGCTGGCCGCCCTGCCCTTCGGCGGCGCGCTGGCGGAAACTGGAAAGCGCATGGCGCTGGTCATCGACAATGGCCGCTACACGGCACTCGACAGCCGGTCGGACCAGGCCGCGGCCAATGCCTCGGCCATGGCGTCCGCCTTGCGCAACGCCGGGTTTTCGGTGACGCGAGCCGACAATGTCGGTCGGGTCGCCATGGAATCGGCGCTGGAGCGCTTCCGCGAGGCGCTGTCCGGTGCCGACCTCGGCTTCGTCTATTACACCGGGCTTGCCGTCGGGCTTGGGGAGCGGGAGTTCCTGCTGCCGGCCGACGCGGCACCCACGGGTGCGGAGGACCTGCCGCGCACCGCCCTGGACCTCGACACCGTGTTGAGCGACCTGCGGGACAGCGGACGCAAGGCGGTGGTGGTGATCGACCCCAGCATCGCCGAGGCGCTGGCCCAGCGGGTCGGCGGCGGCGCACTGGGCACGCCGATGGAGGCGGACGGCCTGTTCGTCGTCTTCGCCCACCGTCCGGGCGTCCCGCCGGTGCCGCCCAAATCGGGCAAGGGGCCCGATCCCTTCACCGCCGCGCTGGCGCGCGAGATGGTCAAGCCCGGCGTCGCCTTCCGCGATTCGCTGGCGGAGGTGGCGCGTGCCGTCGCCGAACGCAGCGACGGCCGGCAACTGCCCTGGCTGCAGGACCGGCTGGGCAGCAATCTGGTGCTGGTGCCGGCTGTGGCATCGGCGCCCGCCAAACCGCCGGCCGCGTCCACCACCCCTCCGGCAAAGGAACCGCCTGCGAAGGAGCCGCCGGCGGTGACCACCCCCAGCCTTCCGCCCGGCGAATACGAGATGGCGAAGTCGAGCACCCTGTTCGACCGGCCGGCCGTCGGTGCGCGCGGTGTCGCACAGCTGTCGGCCGGCAGCATGGTGACGGTGTTGGAGGCTGTGCCGGAAGGAAGCTGGCTGCGCGTGCGCGATCCGGCCGGACGGACCGGCTATCTCACCGCCGGCGTGCTGGCCGCCCGCTGGGCAGACCCGTCGCCGCTCGCCGCCCGCGCCCGTGGCCCGGTGGAGGCCGGACCCTCCTTCGGCGATCCCGGCATGGAGCAGGGAGTTGAGCCGCCAGCCACCGGCAGTTCCGATCCGATCCGGACGGAGCAGCAGCGCAGCTTCCCGACCGCGCCGCCCGGCACCGGCTTCACCGTTCCGGACAGCCCGGCGGTGGAAGCGGAACAGCAGGCGATGCGTGCGCTGGGCGATGCCCGCACCGCCGCGGAACGGGCGCGCGGCCGCCCCGACAGCCGACACTGGAGCTACGGCTTTTCCGGCGGCGACCGTTACGAAGGAGCCTGGGCGCAGCCGTCCTCCGGTTCGGGGCTCGGCCGGCCGATTCGTCAGGGGGCGGGTGTCTACCACTTCGCCAACGGCCAAACCTATGAAGGGGAATGGTCGGGCGACCTGATGTCAGGTTATGGGGTGATGACCTTCACCGACGGCAGCCGGTTCGCCGGGCGCTTCCGCGATGGCCAGCCGGACGGGCCGGGCGTCTTCCACTACGCCAATGGCGGACAGAGCGCCGGCCTGTGGCGCGGCTCCGTCCGCCTGGACCAGTAATACCATCGGCAGTCGCGGATCAGCGCGGCTTCAGCGCCTCCACCACCTGTACATGCCCCTGCAACGCGCCCAAAGTCAGGGCGGAGTTGCCGTTGGCGTCCATGCGGTAGGGGTTGGCGCCGCTGTCGAGCAGCAGCTTGGCCACCGCCTCGTGCCCGTTGTTGGCGGCGTACATCAGCGCCGACCAGCCATAGGCGGTGGTGCGGTCGACCATCACCCCGTGCTGGATCAGCGTGCGCGCCACATCCTGATGGCCGCGGGCGGCGGCGGCCATCAGCGCGGTCTTGCCGTCGCTGTTGGTGGTGTCGAGATCGGCGCCGCCGTCGGCCAGCGCGCGGACCACCGCATCATGCCCGCCCCAGGCGGCGTACATCACCGCCGTGGCGCCGTCGGAGGTGCGCAGATCGGAGCGGGCGTGACGGTCCAGCAGCACCCGCACCGCGTCGGTCAGCCCCTGTTCGGCGGCGATCATCAGCAGGGTCTTGCCATTCTCCAGCCGGGTATCCGGGCTGGCCCCGGCCTGCAGCGTGCGCGACAGCTCCGCCGGGTTGCGCAGCAGGGCCAGCACCGATTCGCGGTCGCCCAGACCCGGAGTCGCCTTCACCGGCGCCGCGGAACTTCCGCCGCCGGTACCGGACGCGGTGCCGGTGGACGAACCGGTATAGGCCCGCTGCTCGCTGGCGGCGCGTATGCGTTCGACCAGATCGGGGCTGGCGGGCGAGATCATCTGCGCCCGTTCGTAGAAGCGCTTCGTCTCCGACCAGTCGCCGTCGCGCTCCGCCAGCATCGCCCAGCGGCGATACGTGTCCTCCATCGTGGTCAGCAGTTCCGCCACCTCCGGCGCCGACGGCGCGATCTGGCGGATGCGCTGCACCGTCTCGAAGGCGTTGTCGCCGGGCGGGGTGGTCAGGCGTTTGCCGGCAATCTGGCGGCGGGCCTGATCGACCATGCTGCGCACGCGCTGGGCGGTGTCGGCCTCGGGAACGGCGACCTGCGGCACGGCGGGGACGGCGGGCGTGGCCGACGGGTCCTCCAGCGGCGGCAGCGAGGCCACGCCCGGCGCCGCCTCCGCATTGCCCGTCGAGGCGGAGGGCTTGGCGGCGGCTGACGGCTGCGACTGGATCTGTGACTGGGGCTGCGAGCGGGCCGGCGGCAGCGCCGCGGTCTCGACCGGTGCAGCCGCAGGCGGAGTGGCGGCCGAGGCGGGCACCGCCGCCTTCGCCACCGTCTGAGTGCCGCTCGCAGGCGGCTGCGCGCTCTGGGCCGAAGTCTTCTGAACATCGGTCGTGGCGGCCGGGCGTGGAGCGGGTGCGGTCGCGGCGGGTGGTGTCGACGTCGGCGTCGAAACGGCAGGCGCCACAGGAGCGGAGGTTGCCGGAACGGACGGTGTCGGAACGGTTGGGGCGGCACCGGGCGCAACCGTGCCGGTATCGGCGGCGGCCTGCCGGCCGGCGGCCGGAGCCTCGCTGCCGGTCAGGCCCAGCACAGTCCGCTCGACCGCATCGCGCGCCCGGACCCAACCCTCCTCCACCATCGCCAACGCCCGGTCGGGGAAGGCGCCCGGCATCGCCGTGGCGATGGCGGCACCGGCGGCGCCCAGCAGGACCAGCGTGGTCAGCGCCGCTCCGGCATAGAGCCCGGTTCGGCGCGGCGCCCGCATGGTCTGGCCTTGGCCGAAACCCGGATACCCCCGGTCACGATAGTCGGCGACCGGCCCCTCCGCACCGGCCATCGGTGCGGGATCGCGGTCGCTCCACTCCTGATCGCCCGACCAGCGGTGATCCTGCGACCGGTCTTCCTGCCGCTCACCCACAGACCAATCGTTCGCGGGCGGAATCGCCGCCGACTGGGGTGGCGGCGCCAGGATCGGCACCGGACGCGGAGCCGCCGATGCGGCGGCATCCTGCGACTCGTCGGCGAAGCCCCCGCCGGGCGACATCCGGTAGATCACGCCCATGTCGCGCAGCACATCCGTCAGCCCGGCCCGCGCCAAGGTTCCTTCCAACTCGGGTGTGCCGCAGAGCAGCACCTGCATGAAGCGGCCGGACGGCGTTTCCGCCCGCGTCAGCTCGACCAGATCGGTCAGCACCGGCGGCGCCAGCACGGCGGCGTTGTCCACCGCCAGCAGCCCGGAACCGGCAAGCTCCAGCCTTTCCTCCAGCGCGGCGATCAGGGCGTCGAAATCGACCTCGCCACCGTCCTCCCCGGCGGCCAGATCGGGCAGCGCGCCGGTGCCGGCGGCGGCGACCAGATCCTCCAACTCCGCGCCGAGCGACGCCGCGACCGGCAGCGCCATGGCGCCGTCCGCCTCGACATGCTCGACCAGTTGGCGGAACAGCCCGGGACGGCCCGACCCGGCGTCGCCCACCAGCACCAGCAGCCTCTTGCGGGCCAGGAATGCGAGAACCAGTCCATCACGGATCTCGGCCGCCGTGGCGCCGGCGGATTCGGAAACGGGATCGTGGTGGCCCGGAGCGGCGCGCCGGGCGCGCGAGGAATGTTTCGGGGCAGAACGGTCCATGGACATCTCAAGACGCCGATCAGTGAAGGGTGCGCTCATGAGACTCTAGTGATGCCCCCCGCAAGCCCCGACGGGGCAAAGGGCGGTTACCCCCTCTCTTCCGGGGTGGGTGGATTGACCCTTCCGGCACGAAAGCATCCCTGGCCCGCCGATCGGGGGAGCGGTATAGGGTTGCCCCCGAAAATCGGTCATCTTCCACCATCCGGACGGCGGCAGGCATGCGACTCGGAATCGATTTGGGCGGCACCAAGATCGCCGCCGTGGCGCTGGACCGGGATGGCACGGAACTCGCCCGACACCGCCGCCCGACCCCGCGCGGCTATGACGCCACACTGGATGCGCTGGCCGAGACGGTGGCTGCCCTTGATCCTGCTGGCATTCCTGCTGGCGATCCTGCCGGCGACACGCGCGGCATCGGCATCAGCCTTCCCGGTGTGGTCGATGCCGCCGCCGGACGGGTGCGCGCGGTGAACCTGCCCTGGCTGGAGGGCCGTCCCTTCGCCGACGACGCAGCCCGGCGGATCGGACGGCCGGTGCGGATCGCCAACGACGCCAACTGCTTCACCCTGTCGGAAGCCACCGACGGCGCGGCTGCCGGCGGAACGGCCGGGGCAACAGTGGTGTTCGGCATCATCCTGGGCACCGGGGTCGGCGGCGGCATCGTGATCGATGGCCGTATCCTGCCCGGCGCCAACGGACTGGCCGGCGAATGGGGACATGCGCCGCTTCCCTGGCGCGAGGAGGCAGACGGCCCGCCGGTGCCCTGCGGCTGCGGCAAGACCGGTTGCCTGGAAACCGTGCTGTGCGGCGCCGGGCTGACGCGCCTGCACCGCCATCTGGCCGGCGAGACGCTGGACCCGCCGGAGATCGCCGCCCGCGCCCTGGCCGGCAATGCCGCCGCGGCCGGAACCCTGGCCCGGCATGCCGATGCGCTGGCCCGCGCGCTGGCCCCGGTGCTGAACCTGCTGGACCCGGACATGGTCGTTGTCGGCGGCGGCCTGTCCGCCCTGCCCGGCCTGTGCGAAGCGGTGACGCGGCGCTGGGGCGCCTGGACCCTGGCGGCCGAGCCGCGCACCCGGATGGCTGTCGCCCGCCATGGCGCCGAAAGCGGAATGCGCGGCGCCGCCCGCCTGTGGCCGGACTGACCGTCACCACCGTCGCGACGGCAGCCGCAACCAACGGTCACGGAGTGGCACGGGACTTGCGCATTCTTTTGCCGGACCGAACGAGGGTACGCCCATGATGCGGAAAAAAGTGGGGACGCGGGCTGCGGGCAACAGCGTCCATTTGCATTTTGCAAACCGGAACGCGACGCGGGCCGGAAAACCGGCAGCGCGTTTGCATTCTGCAAATGACACTGGCGCAGTTCAGGGCACCGGACGCCATCTGGAGCATGCCTGCGCCAGCCTGCAAAACGCGGCTGTCGAACTGGAGACGGTGCTGGCGAGACTGCCCGGCGACGAGCAGGCCGACCTGCACGAGGCGATCGGGTCGATCATGGAGACGCTGCAACTGATCGCATCGACCCATGCCCGGCTGGAGCCGCCGATCGCCGCCGACTGAACCGCCGGCAAGCCGGCCGGCGACATGAAGGACGACATGAAAAAGGGCGGCCACGAGGGCCGCCCTTTTCGTTCGTCCGACGGCAGTGGCCTGCTCAGTCGGTGATGGTCTGCCAGAAGAAGAAAGCGACGGCGAGGACCATGATGGCGATGTCCATGGGAACGACTCCTGTGGATGACGGCGGATGGGCGTTTCACGTCGATCTATACGACAGTTCGCCGGCCGGTGGCAGTGCTTCCGTTCCCCTGCGGCGGTTTTTCACTCCCCGACCCGGTCTGGCGGCCGATCCGCACAAAAAATTCCACTGGACGGACAGTGCCCATGGTCCGGACAATGTCCCAATCCGGAGCGGCTCCACGGCCGTGAAATCCGATGGTCACGGCTCGAACAGCCGAACCCCATCAGCGCAACTCTTTGTAAGCAAAAGATTTTCTTGCTCAGCCGAACGGCCGGCACCGATGACCGACCACGCCCGAGCGGCGGCCCGTCCCCCTTAAACTGCGGATTCCAGAGGGAAAAACCGCAGCGCTATGACGTTTTTCAGGGGTTGCCTTCCCAGGGGGCTTTCTGGCAAGAAAAAGGCCGCTGAAGTCAGCGGCCTTGAGTTTAGGGAGGAAACGCCCAAGAAGGGCGAAGCAGCAATCGCTTGCTGCACTGCAACAGTAACAGAACCCGGGGGGCCTGCAACCCCCAAAGCCGGCCCCTGCGTGGGGCCGCAGCTTTTGGCGGGTTCTGTTGCGGATCGGCCACAGAAAGCCCGCTCATTTCGTCAGGACTCTGGCCGTCTTCCCCTCCCGCCCGTTACTCACCTGCGGCGTGCCGGCTCCGGTCAGCCGCCGCATCCCGACAGGCAGCGGCGCGAGGAGCCAGCATTGACCCTCTTCCCACCATCCGCTTTCACGGAATTCGACGCTTTCACCGCAGCGCTGGGCGGACGTACCCCCGCCCTGTTCCTCGACTATGACGGAACGCTGGCCGCCATCGCGCCGCGCCCCGAATTGGCGGTGATGCCGGACGAGGCGCGCGCGGTGGTGCAGCGGCTGTCGGCCCTCTGCCCGGTCGCCTTCGTCAGCGGGCGTGACCTGGATGATCTGATGGCGATGGTCGCGGTGGACGGGCTGGTCTATGCCGGCAGCCACGGCTTCGACTTGCGCGGGCCTGACCTGCGCCGGCAGGTGGGGGTGGAGTATGTTCCCGACCTCGACGCGGCCGAACGGCTTCTGCACGACCGGCTCGGCGGCATCGCCGGCGCTCTGGTGGAGCGCAAGCGCTTCGCCATCGCCATCCACACCCGTCAGGTCGCCCCGCCCGACAAGCCGCAGGTCGGCGAAGCCGTCCGCGCGGTGGCGGAGGTCCAGCCGCGGCTGCGCATGACCGGCGGCAAGGAACTGTTCGAGCTTCGCCCCAACCTGCCCTGGGACAAGGGCCGCGCCGTGGTCACCCTGCTGGAGACGCTGGGGCTGGAGGGAAACGGCACCCTCCCGATCTATCTCGGCGACGACGAGACGGACGAGGACGCCTTCCGCGCGTTGGCCGACCGGGGTATCGGCATCCGGGTGATGGAAAGCCCGGCAGAGACCGCCGCGACCTGGAGCCTGCACGATCCGGCGGAGGCAACGGCGTTCCTGGAGCGGCTGGCGAAGTGGCTGGCGGAGGGGTAAGGCCGGTGGGGGCCGACTTCGCCCCCATTCACCAACCCTAAACCCTCAGCCCCCTATCCTGACCGCTCAACCAGCCGGACAGCGCGTCATGGATATCGGGTCAGCCATCGGATCGGGCACCACCGCCACGCCCTACCGGCCGCAGGCCGGCGCGCTCGACGGATTGCAGGACGCGCAGGCACGGACCGAGGCGGCGTCGGAGCAGATCGCGGCGGGCAACCTGGACCCGGCGGTGGTGCTGGACCTGACCTCCGCCCAGGTGGATTTCGCCGCGAACGCCAAGGTGCTGCAGGCGACGCAGGAGAACAGCCGCCGCCTGCTCGACATGCTGGCGTGAAACCCTAAACCCGGATCAGCGCGGCTTGTTCGGGCCGTAAATCCTGGGTTGGCTGAAGTTCAGGTGGTCGAGAAGCCCCTGGGTGGCGCAGCCGTCGACCGGGAGTTTCGCCGCACGCTGGTAGGAGCGGATCGCCGTGCGGGTGCGTGATCCCATCTTGCCGTCGACCGTTCCGGCGTTGAAGCCGTGCTCGTTCAACGCCTCCTGCGCGCCGGAGATGAAGGCTTGGCGCATCTCGTCCGGCAGATTGTCGGTCTCGCACGCGGCGAAGGCCGGGGTCGCCAGCAGCATGGCGCCGCACAGGGCCGGAAGAAGAAGTCGGTTCATGGATCGGTTGCTCCAGATCGTTGGGGCCGCAGCCTGTTGAAACAGCCGAGCCCAGCCTTGCATTCCAGAATGCTGGGAATCAAAAAGGGCGGCCGCAAGCGACCGCCCCTTTTTTCGTTCCGACCCGTCAGCCGCCGGCGGCGTGCGCGTCGTCGCTCTGCCCCTTGATCCGGGAGGCGAGCGCCGCCTCCAGGAAGGGATCGAGCGCACCGTCCAGCACCGCCTGGCTCTGCGAGGTTTCCACCTCCGTCCGCAGATCCTTCACCATCTGGTACGGGTGCAGGACATAGGAGCGGATCTGGTGGCCCCAGCCGATGTCGGTCTTGGTGGCTTCCAGCGCGGCGGCGGCATCCTCGCGGATCTTCAGCTCGCGCTCGTACAGGCGGGCGCGCAGCATGTCCCACGCCTTGGCGCGGTTCTTGTGCTGCGACCGTTCCTGCTGGCAGCTCACCGCGATGTTCGTCGGGATGTGCGTGATGCGCACCGCCGAGTCGGTCTTGTTGATGTGCTGGCCGCCGGCGCCCGACGCCCGGTAGGTGTCGATGCGGCAGTCCTTCTCGTTGATCTCGATGTCGATCTTGTCGTCGATCACCGGGGAAATCGAGACGGCGGCGAAGCTGGTCTGGCGCCGCGCCTGGCTGTCGAACGGGCTGATGCGCACCAGACGGTGCACGCCGGCCTCGGTCTTCAGCCAGCCATAGGCGTTGTGGCCCTTGATCTGAACGGTTGCGGACTTGATGCCGGCCTCTTCACCCGGCGTCTCGTCCAGCCATTCCGTCTTGTAGCCGTGCTGCTCCGCCCAGCGGGTGTACATGCGCATCAGCATGAGCGCCCAGTCCTGGGCCTCCGTGCCGCCGGCGCCGGCATTCACCTCGACGAAGCAGTCGTTGGCATCGGCCTCGCCCGACAGCAGGCTTTCGATCTGCAGCTTGTTGGCACGGTCTCGCAGGCCATAGAGCTGGGCCTCGGCATCGGCGACGACGGTGGCGTCCCCTTCCGCCTCGCCCATCTCGATCAGTTCCAGGCTGTCGGACAGATCGCGCTCCAGCGCCCGGTAGCCGGAGACGGAGGCGTCCAGCTGGGTGCGCTCGCGCATGATGGTCTGGGCCCGCGTCGGGTCGTCCCAAAGCTTGGGATCCTCCGCGAGGTTGTTCAGTTCGTCGAGACGTCGCAGTGCGTTGTCCCAGTCAAAGATGCCTCCTCAGCAGCGCCAGCGATTCTCTGATCTCGCCGGCGGCCGCTTCGATCTCGGCCCGCATGGCGGTGCCTCCTCGTCAGCCAGAGTTGAAAGGTTCGTCGGCTGCATATGTAGCCGCTCGTTCCCCGCCTTGCACCCTCTTAATGACCGCGAGCGGGCCAACCGGAAGCCGGCAATGGGAGGGCTTGCCACTTTCGAGTATGGCCCAGCCCCTGCTTGGAGGTCCTAACCGTTTGGGATCATCGTCCCGGCTCATTTCAGAGTACGTCCCAAATCCGGCCGCACAACCCTACCGCGGAGGCCGGGAATTCCCGAAATCGAGGTTATGGTCGGCGTCGTTCCGCGCCTTTCTTGCGCGTTTCCGCGCATGGCCATTCCTGCGCGGATGCAAGGACGCGCGACCACCTCTGCCGGGGGCACGATGAGCTTCACCAGCCTGAATTTCCTGCTGTTCATCACCGTGTTCAGCGCCGGCTTCATGGCGCTGGCCCGCACCCGCACCTTCACGCCATTCCTGCTGGTGGCGAGCTACATCTTCTACGGCTATTGGGACTACCGGTTCTGCGGCCTGCTGGCGCTCAGCACCTTCATCGACTTCTATTGCGGGTTGAAGATCGCCGATGCGCCCGACCGCCAGACCAGGAAGCTGTTCCTGTTCATCAGCCTGGGCGCCAACCTGGGCATGCTGTTCTTCTTCAAATACTACAATTTCTTCGCCGACAGCGCGGAGGTGGCGCTCGCCTCGCTGGGGATCGAGATCGGGCGGCGGACGCTCGACATCCTGCTGCCGGTCGGCATCTCCTTCTACACCTTTCAGAATCTCAGCTACGGCATCGACCTCTACACCGGCGAACTGAAGCAGCCGGAACGCTCGCTGGTCCGCTATGCCAGCTTCGTCGCCTTCTTCCCGCAGCTGGTGGCCGGCCCCATCGTGCGGGCGCGCGACCTGCTGCCGCAAATCCAGCAGCGCCCGCGCGACATCCCGTTCGAGGACCGCTTCGCCGGGCTGGAAAAGGTGATCTGGGGCTATTTCCTGAAGATCGGGCTGGCCGACAACGCCGCGGTGGTGGTCGACGCCCGCTTCCACCAGCCGGAGTTCTTCAACGCGCTCCAGCATGTGATCGGGTTGATCTGCTTCTCGCTGCAGATCTACGGCGACTTCGCCGGCTATTCGCTGATCGCCATCGGGCTGGCGCAGATCTTCGGCTACACCATGTGCCAGAACTTCGCCCGGCCCTATTTCGCCACAGGCATGCGCGATTTCTGGCGGCGCTGGCACATCTCGCTGTCCACATGGTTCCGCGACTACGTCTATGTGCCGATGGGCGGCAGCCGCACGCGCTGGCTGCGCATCCGCAACGTCGTCATCACCATGCTGATCTCCGGCCTGTGGCACGGCGCCAACTGGACCTTCGTCCTGTGGGGGGCGCTGCATGGCGGGTTGATGCTGGTCGAGGACGGCGTGCGCCGGCTGGCCGCGCTCAGCCCGGTGCGGCTCAGCGGCCCGGTGCTGGCCGCCGGGCGGCTGGTTATGGTCGGGCTGGTCTTCGCCGTGGTGACGCTGACTTGGCTGCCCTTCCGCGCCGACAGCCTGCATACGGTCTGGACCATCCTCTCCATCATCGCCGACGGCGATTTCGGGCTTCAGCAGGGCAACCAGCAGGCCAGCTCGCTTCTGCGCGTCGCCGTCACCGGCCTGATCGTGCTGATGGTCGACGCGCTGATCGAGCGCGGGGCCGGCCGCCGCTATGCCGGGATGAATGTGGTGGCGCGGTCGATGGCCTGCTCCGCCCTGATCCTGGTGATGCTGCTGTTCGGCAGCTTCGCCAACCACGCCTTCATCTACTTCCAGTTCTGACCGGACGGAGCCTCCTGCCATGTACCGCCTTTTGGCTTGCATCGTGCTGATCCTCGCCACCGTCACGGCAATGGACCGGGTCCTGGCGTCGGCGCTGGGCGGCCTGCTGCTGCGCTCCAGCGACCGCTTCATGGCGATCTACCGCCCGTTCGACCCGGAAGCCGAAACGCCGGGCATCAAGCCGCACGCCAAGCCGCCTGCCGATCAGGGAGAGCAGCCGAGTCCCCTGCTGGTGAAGGCCGCCCTGAAAGCGGAACCGCGGCCGGTTCGCGGGCCGGCCGAGGTGCTGGTGCTCGGCAACTCGCGGGCCGACAACCATTTCCCCGTTTCCGCCCTGCAGGACATGACCTGCGGCCGGGCGCTGAATTTGGGCATGGGCGGGGCGCCGACCGTGCTGTCGGCGCTGCTGTGGGAGGATTACGTCGAACGCCACGGCGCGCCGCGCCTGCTGGTGCTGGAGCCGACCGGCGTGGTCGACAACCCGCACGACCTCGCCGACCTGCCGCTGCTTGCCCACTACTCGCCGCGGATCGACGCCTTCATCCGGCAGGAGAACGAGGAGCTGTGGATGGCCAACCACGCCTTCCACCTGATGACCTTCAACAACAACCAGACCATGCGGCTGGTCGGCGGCCTGCTGAAGCCCGCCGCTGACCGCACCCTGGTGGGCGCCATCCCCGAACCGTTGAAGGCGCAGCTGGCCGCCGCGCCGGAAGAGGTGATGACCGCCGCCGACGCCAACTGGCAGGCGCTGGACCGCATCATCCGCAGCGCCCAGGCGCACGGCACCCGGGTGGCGGTGGTCATCACCCCCTATTTCCCGACCTATGCCGGCAAGCTGAGGAATTTCGACGCCTTTTTCGCCGAGCTGAAGAGCCGCCTGCCCGCCGGCGTCACCGTGATCGACGCCCGCCGCGCGGTGGACAAGGACGAGCTGTTCATGGACGCCCTGCACGTCAACGAGAACGGCGTGCGCGCGATGTTCGCCGCCCTGGAACCGGCGTTGCGCCCGCTCGGAACCTGCCCGGTGGACGCGCTGGCCTCGCTGTCGGCCACGGATTCGACGCATTGACGAAGGGGCGCCCGCAAGAGCGCCCCCTCCCCCCTTCACTCAGTACAGGCCGCCGGTTCCCAGCGTCGCCGCGGCCGGCGGGGCCGGCACGCCCGGCTGTTGCGAGCCGAAGCCGCCTATGGCGTTCGGATCGCCCGTCATGGCGCCGGCCCCCTGCGAGGAACCGTCCAGCACCACCTGCGGCTGGTCGGGGTTGGGCTCGGTGCCCGGCAGGAAGGCTTCCCAGATGGCGCGGTTGTCGCCCGGCTGGGCCAGCTGTCCGTTGGCCGGGTTGACGCGGACGAGGCGCAGGCCGGGCGGCACGCGGAACGGCGTCGCCGGCTTGTCCTTCAACGCCACCTGCATGACCTCCTTGAACACCGGCACCGCGGCGGAACCGCCGGTCTCGTGGCCGCCCAGCGAGCGCGGCTGGTCGAAGCCGATGTAGGTGCCAACCACCAGATCGGGCGAGAAGCCCATGAACCAGGCGTCGTGGCTGTCGTTGGTGGTGCCGGTCTTGCCGGCCAGCGGCTTGCCCAGCGAACGCAGCGCCGCCGCGGTGCCGCGCTGCACCACGCCCTCCAGGATCGAGACGATCTGGTAGGTGGTGCGCGGGTCGTTCACCTGCTCGCGGGTGTCGGGCACCGCCGGCACCGCCATTCCGTCCTTCCAGGCGACGTTGTTGCAGCCCTCGCACGCGCGGTTGTCGTGGCGGAAGATGGTCTTGCCGTTGCGGTCCTGCACACGGTCGATGAAGGTCGGCACCACCCGCTTGCCGCCATTGTCCAGCATGGCGTAGGCGGTGGCGAGCCGCAGCACCGTGGTCTCGCCGGCACCCAGCGCCATCGGCAGGTAGGGCTGCAGGTTGTCGACGATGCCGAACTTCTCGACCAGCGCCTTGACCTTGTCCATGCCGATCTGCTGGGCAAGGCGGACGGTCATGACGTTGCGCGACTTCTCGATGCCGACGCGCAGCGGTGTCGGGCCGTAGAATTCATGGCTGTAGTTCTCCGGCCGCCAGACCGGCTGTCCGCCGCCCGGGTCGAAGGAGAAGGGCGCGTCCATCACCAGCGACGACGGGGTGAAGCCCTGGTTCAGCGCCGTCAGATAAACGAAGGGCTTGAAGGCCGAACCGGGCTGGCGCAGCGCCTGGGTGGCACGGTTGAAGACGCTCATGGCGGGGGAGAAGCCGCCGACCATGGCCAGCACGCGGCCGGTGTGCGGATCGAGCGCCACGAGGCCGCCCTGCACCTGCGGGATCTGGCGCAGGGCATAGCTGTTCGGCGGCAGTTCCTTGGGCGCGGACTTGTCGGACTTCCTGGCCGGCTTCTCGTCCTCGTCCTTGGACGGGCCGCTCAGCGGCTCGACCAGCAGGACATCGCCCAGCTTGGCGACGTCGGACGGCTTGCGGATCGCCGGGCCGGAGACGTCGCCATCCTTGGAGGCGCGGGCCCAGCGCAGTTCGGACAGCGGGATGCGGCCGCGGGTGCCATCGGCCACCCCGATGTCCAGACCGTCCGCCTGATCGTCCTTCAGAACAACCGCCAGCTTCCAGCCTTCCGACCCGGCGGGCGGCGGCATGGCGGCCAGCTTCTTCGGCCAGTTGTCGAAATTCTCCATCTTGGCGACGGGACCGCGCCAGCCATGGCGGCGGTCGTAGGCGATCAGCCCGTCGCGCAGCGCCTTGGTCGCAGTCACCTGCAGCGTCGGGTCCATCGAGGCGCGGACCGACAGCCCGCCCTCATACAGCGCCTGCTCGCCGTAGAGCTTCACGAGCTCGCGCCGGACCTCCTCGGAGAAATACTCGGCGGTCACCACCTCCTGCTCGTCGCGCTTGCGGGTGACCAGCGGCCGTCCTTGCGCGGCCTTCGCCTCCTCCGGCGTGATGTAGCCGTCTTCCGCCATGCGGCCGATCACCCAGTTGCGGCGGGCGATGGCGGCGTCGTGCTGGCGGTCCGGATTGTAGTTGGAGGGCGCCTTGGGCAAGGCCGCCAGGAAGGCGACCTCCTCGATGCTCAGCTCGTCCAGCGCCTTGTTGAAGTAGTTCAGCGCCGCCGCCGCCACGCCGTAGGAGCGGTTCCCCAGGAAGATCTCGTTCAGGTACAGCTCCAGGATGCGGTCCTTGCTGAAGGTCCGCTCGATGCGGATCGCCAGGATCGCTTCCTTGATCTTGCGGGCGAAGGAGACCTCGTTGGTCAGCAGCATGTTCTTGGCGACCTGCTGCGTGATCGTGCTGGCACCGACCGGCCGGCGCTCGCGGCCGAAATTCTCGATGTTGGTTAGGATCGCGCGCAGGATGCCGATCGGATCGACGCCCTGGTGGCCATAGAAATTCTTGTCCTCGGCCGCCATGAAGGCGTTCATGACCTGACGCGGCATGGCGTCGATCGGCACGAAGATGCGCCGTTCCGACGCGAATTCCGCCATCAGGCGCCCGTCGCCGGCATAGATGCGCGTGGTCACCGGCGGCTCGTAGTTGGCCAGCTTGGTGTAGTCGGGCAGGTCGTGGTCGTAATGCTCGAACAGGAAGACCAGCCCCCCGGCGCCGGCAAGAGCCAGCATCACGAAAGCCATCAGCAAGGACAGAAGAAGGCGCATGACCGATCCCGCAAGAAACGACGAACGGCGCGCCCGAAGTCCGGTCCCGATGGATCCGGATCGCAGGTGCGCCTGACAGGGCGGCGCATCCTACACCGTTGCGGTGCGAAGTGCCGCCCCCGTTCCCGTCATGTCAGGAAAATGTGACGCGCAGAGGGCACCCGCAAGAAGGCGCCGGCGCAAAGGGGGTATTCGGGCAGTCAGTACTCCGGCGGTCCGGCGCCGTTTCAGCTCCGCTGCGTGCCGTGCAGCCAGCGGAAATAGGCGTCGATGGTGCGGGCCAGCCCCTTGCCCAGACGCTCGCGGTGGCCGGTGGAGGTCAGCAGCCTGATGTCCTGCCGGTTCGACAGGTACCCCATCTCGATCAGCGCCGACGGCACGTCGGGCGCGGTCAGCACGGCGAAGCCGGCCTGCCGGTGCGGCCGGTTGGGGATCAGCGGCACCTCGCGCCCGAGATTCTGCAGCGCCAGCGTGGCGAAGCGCTTTGAATGGTTCATGGCGTCGCGCTGGGCCAGATCGATCAGGATGTTGGCGACCAGCCTGTTCTCGCCCGACAGGTCGAGCCCGACCAGGGCGTCGGCCCGGTTCTCCTTGGCCGCCAGCATCTCCGCCTCGCGGTCGGACGCCTTGTCGGACAGGGTATAGATCGACATGCCGCGCACGTCGCCGCTGCTGATGCTGTCGGCATGCAGCGAGATGAACAGGTCGGCGCCGGCCTCCCGCCCGATGGCGACGCGGTCGCGCAGGCGGATGAACACGTCGCTGTCGCGGGTCAGCCTCACCCGGTAGCGGCCGGTCGCCTCCAGCTGGCGCTTCACCTCCTTGGCGGTGGCGAGCGTGATGTCCTTCTCATAGATGCCGCCGACGCCGATGGCGCCGGGGTCCTGGCCGCCATGGCCGGGGTCGAGCACGATCAGCGGCTTTTCCGCCACCGTCGGCGGCTTGTTGTCCGGCAGCGGCGGTGCGACGGGCAGGGAGGCCGGGATCAGCTGGGCCGGCGGGATCGGCGGCAGCGGCGCGAAGGGCGGCGGGGCGGTAACGGCGGTGGAGGACCGGGCGGGAGCCTGCTCGGGCACGGGAACCGCCATTGCCGACGAGACGATCGAACTCATCGTCAGCGGAGTCGTCGATCCGATCTCATTCGATCCGATCTCACTGGTGTCACCGTGTCCGGCGGTGGCGGCGGCAAGCTGCCGGAACTCCGCCTGGGTGGTCTTCTCCAGGTCGAGCACGAGGCGCGGCTGGTGGCCGTCCCGCGCCGGGATCATATAACCCTCGCGCAGCCGGGCGGGACCGACCGTCTCGAAGGTCAGCCGCGTGCCGCGCGGGCCGACCGTGGCATGGCGGTAGCGCGCGACCACCCCCTTGCCCTCCACCGGCAGCGCGCCGCCGGGCCAGGTCAGCTCGGGCAGATCGACGATGATGCGGTAGGGATCGGCGGCCATCGATACGGTGAAGGACACCGCATCGCTCAGTTCCAGCACGAAACGGGTCTTGTCCGGATGGATGCCCAGCCGGGCATCGACCACCGCCGTGCGCTGCGGCGCCGACTGCAGGGCCGCAGTGGTCTGCGCCCTTGCGATGCCGGCCGCCCCGAAGCCGAACAGCACCAGCGCCAGCAGAACCGCACCGAGAACGCGCATCGCCAGCCGATGCGGCGAAGCGGTGGCTGGAGCGGCGGTTGTGGTCGGGCTGGGCGGCCGTGGCATCGAGACTCCTCGGCGGCTGGAGGGGCACAAAACAAGGCAACGGACGCTCAGCTATAGCCTAGCCAATTCAACGCTCTCAACGCGGATCGTCAGATCCCGAGTCAATTCCGGACGGGGGTGCCGTTCCTGCAACAGTGAGCGTGAGCGCGGCGGCGGCCATTTCGGGACAGACTGCCATGGTGGAAGCACGCATGCCCGCTTCCCCGCGACGAACTTGTTCGCCGAATCGGCGCATTTCCGCGTTGTGCAAGAGGGATCGCTTGTCTATGGTATCTTTGCGACAGACCGCAATTCGCCAGATTCGGGTCGGACTCCCAAGGTGAGCGCCGATTCGCTGATGCCGGGACCAACCTCCCAGGATCAGCCGATCGCCGGTCACGGGGCCGACCAAGGGGCTGCGGCGTCGCCCCCGACACCGCCTGTCCGGCCATCCGCGCCGGAGGGACGTCGCGGGGTGGCGCGTTCGGATTGGCGGTGAGAGGACGAAACCTCGAAGCTGGCTGTGGCCGCAAGGCGGCAGCCCGGCGCGTGTCGACCGGGCCGTCCTGGCTGCTCTCGTCAGCGCCGTTCGGCGGTTCCGGTCCGTAGTGCCGTATGCTTCGCCCACAACAGACGCTGCGTCCAGGCGGCCCGACCGGTCGCGCGGGTTCCCTGGGTCGCGCCGTTGAGGACCGTATATGGCCAAGCGCATGCTGGTGGACGCCACGCACCCGGAAGAAACCCGGGTTGCCGTGGTCAATGGGAACCGGCTGGAAGAACTCGACTTCGAGATCGCCAGCCGCAAGCAGCTGAAGGGCAACATCTACCTGGCGAAGGTGACGCGGGTCGAGCCTTCGCTTCAGGCGGCCTTCGTGGAATATGGCGGGAACCGCCACGGCTTCCTCGCCTTCTCCGAAATCCACCCCGACTATTACCGCATCCCGATGGCCGACCGCGAGGCCCTGCTGGCCGAGGAACGCCGCCTGGAAGAGCAGGCGGAAGCCCGGGCCGAGGCCGCCGCCGACGGCGCCGTGATGGGCGAGCCGATCCGCCCCGAGCAGGTGGTCGAGGAATGGTCGCCGATGCCCTCCCCCATCGCGCCGGAGGCGTCGGATGAGGAAGACGGCGACGACAACGGCGAAGACACCGAGTCCGGTGACGAGCAGGCCGCCCAGACCGAGGGCGCCGCACAGTCCGCCGACAGCCCCGACACGCTGGGCGGCGACGAGGACGAGGAGGCCGAGACCCAGCGCCGCCGTTCTCGCCCGCTGCGTTCCTACAAGATCCAGGAAGTGGTGAAGCGCCGGCAGGTCATGCTGGTGCAGGTGACGAAGGAGGAGCGCGGCAACAAGGGTGCGGCGCTGACCACCTACCTGTCGCTGCCCGGCCGCTACTGCGTCCTGATGCCCAACACCGGTCGTGGCGGCGGGATTTCCCGCAAGATCACCAACCCGGCCGACCGCAAGCGCCTGAAGGAAATCCTGTCGGATCTCGACATTCCCGACGGTATGGCGGTCATCCTGCGCACCGCCGGGCTGGAGCGTTCCAAGCCCGAGATCAAGCGCGACCTGGAATATCTCCTGCGCCTGTGGGACGACATCCGCGAACAGACGCTGAAGTCGTCGGCCCCCTGCCTCATCTATGAAGAGGCGAACCTGATCAAGCGGTCGATCCGCGATCTCTATTCCAACGACATCGACGAGATCTGGGTCGAGGGCGAAGCCGGTTTCCGCACGGCGCGCGAGTTCATGGACATGCTGATGCCGGGTCATTCCCAGCGCGTCCAGCTGTACCGCGACAGCCAGATCCCGCTGTTCCACCGCTATCAGGTGGAAACGCAGATCGACGCGATCCACAGCCCGGTGGTGCAGCTGCGCTCCGGCGGCTACATCGTCATCAACCCGACCGAGGCGCTGGTCTCCATCGACGTCAACTCCGGCAAGTCGACCCGCGAGCGCAACATCGAGGAAACCGCCTACAAGACCAACCTGGAGGCCGCCGACGAGGTGGCGCGCCAGCTGCGTCTGCGCGATCTGGCCGGCCTGATCGTCATCGACTTCATCGACATGGAGGAGCCGCGGAACAACGCCGCCGTCGAGCGCCGCATGAAGGAGGCGATGAAGAACGACCGGGCACGCATCCAGCTCGGCCGCATCTCCGCCTTCGGCCTGCTGGAGCTGTCGCGCCAGCGTCTGCGTCCGTCGCTGCTGGAGACCAACTTCGAGCGTTGCCCGCACTGCTCGGGCACCGGCGTCGTCCGTTCGGTCGAATCCGCCTCGCTGCACGTCCTGCGCGCCATCGAGGAAGAGGGCATCCGCAAGCGGTCGGCCGAGATCACCATCTACGTCCCGACCTCCATCGCGCTCTACATCCTCAACCAGAAGCGCGGTGAACTGGCCAAGATCGAAGAGCGCCACGCCTTCAGCGTCATGGTCCAGGCCGACGACACGCTGATCACCCCGGACCACCGTCTGGAGCGCAACAAGGCCCGTCTGCCCGACGAGGAAGGCCCGTTGGTCAGCGCCGACCGCGTGATGGCCGAGACCGACCGCGCGCTCGCCGCCGAGCCGGTCGAGCCGGTGGAGGAGCCGGAAGCCGAGGTCGAAACCGCCCAGGTCGAGGAGGCCGCCGAGCGTGCCGAGGCCAACGGCGATGGCAATGGCGAGGATCGCCGCCGCCGCCGCCGCCGCCGTCGCGGCCGTGGCCGTGACCGCGAGGATGGCCGGGCCGAGGGCGACACCGCCGAGGGCGAAGGCGAGACGGACGAAGCCGGTCAGGAGACCGAGGAGACCGCTCTGCCGGTTGCCGCCGAGGCGATCCCCGGTGCCGCGATCTCCGAACCCGCCGACGACGACGCCGACTCGGCTGAAGCCGAAGGCGAAGGCGAAGGCGACGACGAGGATGAGGGCGAGGACGAAACCGGCGCCGACGCCGGCGAGCGCAACGGCGAAGGCCGCAAGAAGCGCCGCCGCGGCAAGCGCGGTGGCCGTCGCCGGTCGCGCCGCGAGGGTGCGGAAGGCCTGGAGGGCGGCGAGGACGCCGGCTCCGAGCAGCCCGCCGCTCCGGCTCAGGCGACTCCGGCCCCGGCCGAGGCGAGCGACCTCGACTGGATCCTGGCCGGCGATACGGCCCCGGTGGTCGAGGAAGCCTCGGTTCCGGTGCCCGCCACCGAGCCGCCGGTGACCGCTCCGGCGCCGGCGAAGAAGGCGTCGCGCAAGCGCAAGGCCGCCGCCGAAGCCCCGGCCGAGGCTGCCCCCGTGGCCGCTCCGGCAGTTGCCGAAGCCCCGGCCAAGGGCCGCAAGCGCAAGGCCGCCGCGGCGGTCGAGGCTCCGGCGGAAGCCGCTGCCGAAACCGCGCCGGCCAAGAAGGCCTCGCGCAAGCGCAAGGCTGCCGCAGAGGCTCCGGTGGAGGCTGCTCCCGTGGCCGCTCCGGCCGCTGTGGAGGCGCCGGCCAAGGGTCGCAAGCGCAAGGCCGCTGCCGCTGCCGAAGCCCCGGCGGAGGTCGCGACCGACAAGGCTCCGGCCAAGAAGGCGTCGCGCAAGCGCAAGGCCGCTGCCGAAGCTCCGGCGGAAGCCGCGCCGGTTGCAGCCGCTCCGGTGCCGCAGCCCGCTCCGGCCGCCGAACCCGCCAACGAACCGGCTCCCGCCGGTGACGAGGACGAGGCGAACGCCAAGCCGCGCCGCGGCTGGTGGAAGCGGTAAGTCCAACGGCCCAACCGGGACCTCTGGAACGGGAAAAGGCGCCGCAAGGCGCCTTTTCCTTTTCCCGGACGTTATCACCCCTGCCACAGGACAGGTCGGACCATGAGCAAGGCCTTCACCCGCGAGAACGACACGCCCGAAGACGACGATCTCGACGAACCGGCACCGCTGCCGCAGGGTTTCAAGAACTACATGACCCCGCCCGGCTTCCAGCGCATGCAGGAGGAACTGCGCCACCTGCTGCGGGTCGAGCGGCCGAAGGTGGTGGAGGTGGTGTCCTGGGCCGCCGGCAACGGCGACCGGTCTGAGAATGGCGACTATCTCTACGGCAAGAAGCGCCTGCGTGAGATCGACCGCCGCATCCGCTTCCTGAACAAGCGGCTGGAATCGGCGGTGGTGGTCAATCCGCAGGACCAGAAGAACCGCGAACAGATCTTCTTCGGCGCCACCGTCACCTATGCCCGCGAGGATGGGTCGGAGAACACCATCACGATCGTCGGAGCCGACGAGGTCGACCCCGACCGCGGCCATGTCAGCTGGATTTCCCCCATCGCCCGCGCCCTGCTGAAGGCGCGGGAGGGTGATCTGGTGGACGTGCGCACGCCAGCGGGGATGGAACAGGTGGAAGTACTGGAGATCAGGTACGCGGGGTGACGGAGGGGGCGGCGGCCCGCCCCCTCCCCTCCCTCACTCCGCCGCCGGCTGGTAGATCTCCCCGCCCGACTTGCGGAACTTCTGCGACATCTCGGCCATGCCGGACTCCGCGGCGTCGCGGATTTCCTGCGTGATCTTCATCGAACAGAATTTCGGCCCGCACATCGAACAGAAATGCGCGGTCTTGGCCCCTTCCGCCGGCAGGGTCTCGTCGTGGTAGGCCATTGCCGTGTCGGGGTCGAGCGACAGGGCGAACTGGTCGCGCCAGCGGAAGGAGAAGCGGGCGCGCGACATGGCGTCGTCGCGCAGCCGCGCCGCCGGGTGGCCCTTGGCGAGGTCGGCGGCATGAGCGGCGATCTTGTAGGCGATGACGCCGGCCTTCACGTCGTCGCGGTCGGGCAGCCCCAGATGCTCCTTCGGCGTGACGTAGCAGAGCATCGCCGTGCCGAACCAGCCGATCATCGCCGCCCCGATGGCGCTGGTGATGTGGTCGTAGCCCGGCGCGATGTCGGTCACCAACGGCCCGAGCGTGTAGAAGGGCGCCTCGCCGCACAGCGCGATCTGCTTCTCCACATTGTGCTTGATCTTGTGCATCGGCACATGGCCCGGCCCCTCGATCATCACCTGAACGTCGCGCGCCCAGGCGATCTTGGTCAGCTCGCCCAGCGTCTCCAGTTCGGCGAACTGCGCGGCGTCGTTGGCGTCGGCCTGGCTGCCCGGCCGCAGGCCGTCGCCCATCGACAGCGCCACGTCATAGGCGCGGCAGATTTCGACGATGTCGGCGAAATGGTCGTAGAGGAAATTCTCGCGGTGATGCGCCAGACACCATTTGGCGATGATCGAGCCGCCGCGCGAGACGATCCCGGTCACCCGCTTCGCCGTCAGCGGGATGTGGGCCAGCCGCAACCCGGCATGGATGGTGAAGTAATCGACGCCCTGCTCCGCCTGTTCGATCAGCGTGTCGCGGAACAACTCCCAGGTCAGGTCTTCCGCGCTGCCCTTCACCTTCTCCAGCGCCTGATAGATCGGCACGGTGCCGATGGGAACCGGGGAATTGCGCAGGATCCACTCGCGGGTCTGGTGGATGTCGGCGCCGGTGGACAGATCCATCACGGTGTCCGCCCCCCAGCGGATCGACCAGACCATCTTCTCCACCTCTTCCTCGATCGAGGAGGTCACGGCGGAATTGCCGATGTTGGCGTTGATCTTGGTCAGGAAGTTGCGGCCGATGATCATCGGCTCCGACTCGGGGTGGTTGACGTTGGACGGGATGATCGCCCGCCCGCGCGCCACCTCGTCACGGACGAATTCCGGGGTGATGAAGTCGGGGATCTCGGCACCGAAATCCTCGCCGTCGCGCGCGGCCTCCAGCGCCGCCGCGCGGCCCAGATTCTCGCGGACGGCGATGTATTCCATCTCCGCAGTGACAATGCCGGCGCGGGCGTAGGCCATCTGGGTCACCGCGCCGCCGTCCTTGGCGCGCAGCACGCCGCTGTCGGTGGTCTCGACATCGCCACGGGCCAGAATCCAGTCGCGGCGGTGCTTGGCCAGGCCGGCCCGCACGTCGATGGTGACCGATTCGTCGGTGTAGGGGCCGGAGGCGTCATAGACGGTCAGCGGCGGCTCGCCGCCCGACAGCGCGATCTCGCGCATGGCAACGCGTAGGTCGGGAAAGCGCGTGCCGGGCACATGGATTTTCCGCGACGACGGCAGCGGGCCGGTCGAAATGCGGATGGCGTTCTCGTTGAAGTCCTTGGGCATTGGGTTTCTCCGTCGAAGTTGGGCGGACAAACCCGGGACTGCGGACGGAGGTTCGGTATCATCGTGCGGGCCGTATCCCGGCATGATTCCCCGGCATGGCGGGGCCGATACGGCCGGACGGGGCGTGGTCGGCCCGTCACGAGGTCCCTCCCTTCGCCGGTATGACCCGGATCAGGTTCGAAGGGTCACCACGCTGCCGGTTGCGCGTTGCGCCGTCCGGCCGTTGGTATCTCAGCCCCCTGTCGGGACCCCCCTGGAATGCGCCCATCCTGCCGACGGCGGACGCGCCTGTCAAAAGGAAAGCGCCGCGGACGATCCGCCTGTCATATTGTGGATAATCTCTACATCCAGCGTTTCGACCGCACATAGACCATCGGCAGCAACGCCGACAGCAGCATCAGGCCCAGGGCGCTGGCATAGCCGAAGGGCGAATGGCTGCCGGGCATGTCGGTGAAGTTCATGCCGCCGATGCTGGCGACCAGGGTCGGCGGATAGAGCAGAACGGTCAGCACCGACACGATCTTGACGATCTCGTTCTGCTCGACGTTGATCTGGCCCAGCGCGGTGTCCAGCGCCAGCGCGACCTTGCCGGCCAGGAACCGGGCATACTGGTCGAGCCCGCGCAGGTCCTGCAGCGTGGTCTTGGCCCAGCGACGCGTCGCCTTGCCGGAATTCCAGCCATCGCCGCGCGCCAGGAAATCGGTCATGCGGGTAAGGCTGGCCAGACTGACCCGCGCCTTGCCGATCAGGTGGCCTGCATGGCCGATGCGCTTCAGCGTCTGGGCATCGTCCAGCGTTTCGCCGCGCGAGCGCAGCTTGCGCCCGCGGAAATAGCGGCGGTTCAGCGCATCCAATTCCACTCCGGTTCGCCGCAGCACGACCGAGGTGCGGTCGACCATCCCATCCACCAGCGCCGCCAGAACCAGCTCGCCACGGGCGGCCGAGATCTCGCCATGGGTGGCGCGGCGGCGGAAAGCCAGCAGTGCCTGCGGATCGATGTCGTGGATGGTCACCAGCCGCCGCCCGGCCAGCACGAAACTGACGGTGGCGATGCGCGGCTCGTCGGTATCTGCCCAGACCAGCGCGGTGACGGTCATGGTCAGGGCGCCGCCGGCCATGCGCAGACGGCTCGACTCCTCGATCTCCGCCATCTGTTCGCGGGTGGGCAGGCCGGAGCCGATCAACGCCTCCGCCCGCGCCAATTCTTCGGAGGTCGGATTGATGAGGTCGAGCCACACGGCGGAGTCGGGCAGCGGCGCCGCCTCTTCCGCGGCAGCCTCCCTGGCCCAGCGCAGCAGACCGCCGTCATTGACGAAGACATGCAGCAAGGCTGTGCTCCTTGCATCGGTAATCCGCCCCTCTCCCACCCTGGGAGAGGGCAATTTACGTCACGCGGCCGCCACGTCTCGGCTTCGCGGTCGGCTTCACCGGCGCAGCCTTGTCCTCGCCATTGTCGAGGTCCAGCGCCGCGCCCTCAGCCTTCAGCGCCTGTTCCAGCTTGCGCCGGAAGGCGCCGCCATCCCGCTTGGCGTCGAGGAAATGGCCGACCGCCTCCTTCGCCGCGTCGCTGTCGTAGGGGACCTTGCCCAACGCCGCCAGCCTGGCACGCTCCACCAGCTTCGGGTCCATCTTTTCACGGATGGCCTTCATCTGGCGGAGCAGGTCCTTGCGCAGGTCGCTCATCGGTCCCCCGTTTACGGAGTCAGGCCTTGCCGATCATGGTGCCGGCGCCGCCTTCGGTGAAGATTTCCAGCAGCAGCGCATGCGGCACGCGGCCATCCAGGATAACAGCGGCGTCGACGCCCTGCTCCACCGCGCCGATGCAGGTCTCGATCTTCGGGATCATGCCACCCGATGCGGTGCCGTCGGCGATGGCCTTGTGGGCATCCGCCAGCGACATCTTCTCGATCAGCTTCTTTTCCTTGTCGAGGACGCCGGCCACGTCGGTCAGCAGGAAGAAGCGCGCCGCCTTCACCGCCGCCGCGACCGCACCGGCCGCCGTGTCGGCATTGATGTTGTAGGTGTCGCCTTTCACGTCGAAGCCCACCGGCGCGATCACCGGGATGATGTCCGACTTGGCGAGGGCATGCAGGATCTCCGGGTTCACCTTGTAGGGTTCGCCGACGAAGCCCAGGTCCAGCACCCGCTCTATGTTGCTGTCGGGGTCGCGCTGCACCCGCTCCAGCCGGCGGGCGGTGATCAGGTTGCTGTCCTTGCCCGACAGGCCGACGGCGCGACCGCCGGCGCTGTTGATGGCGGCGACGATCTGCTTGTTGATGGAGCCGGCCAGCACCATCTCGACCACCTCGACCGTCTCCTTGTCGGTGACGCGCAGGCCGTCGATGAAGCTGGACTTGATCTTCAGGCGCTCCAGCATCTGGCCGATCTGCGGCCCACCGCCGTGAACGACCACCGGGTTGATGCCGACCTGCTTCAGCAGGACGATGTCGCGCGCGAACAGCTCCGCAAGGCCGGCGTCGCCCATGGCGTGGCCGCCGTACTTGATGACGAAGGTGCTCCCGGCATAGCGGCGCATGTAGGGCAGCGCTTCGGACAGGGTACGGGCCTTGGCGAGCCACTCGTCACGGGTGGGAGTCTGCACGGGAGGATGCCCTTTGTCGGGGTGGACGGTTGGGCTTCTTTAACGGAAAGGCCGGCCGGTTGCCTAGGGGGCAATTTAACGGTCACATACCCCCGCGCCGACCACCCGCGGTCGCCGCCGCCGTACAGCCGGCCGGACGGCACAGTCCGGCCAGCCGCGTCATCGGTTGCGTCAGAGCCGTAACCGCCACCGCCATCAGCACCATCGCCGAGAAACAGGGGCCGGACAGCACGCCCGCCTCCAGCAGGACGGTCAGGACGATCACCTCCATCAGCCCCTTGCACGGCATCAGCGTGCCGAGCCTGAGCGCGTCCGGCCAGCTTTCCCCGGTCCAGCGGGCGGGCAAGGTGGTGCCGGCCATCTTGCCGGTGAACGTGGCGACGCTGGCGAGCGCGAAGACCGTCCATTGCGCCGGGTCGTCCAGCGTCAAATTCACCTTCAGCCCGGTCAGCGTGAAGAAGAAGGGCAGCAGGATCAGCGTCGCGAAATGCTCCAGCCGGTCGAGGATCGCCGCGGCGTAGCGGCGCGGCATGGCCGTACCGGCGATGAAAGCTCCCAGGATGTAGTGCAGTCCGATCAACTCCGTCACCGCGGCAGAGGCCAGCAGCGCGGCACAGGTCACCACCACGGCTGTGTCGCCCATCCGCCCGTCCGGTGCCACCCGCTCCAGCAGGCGGTCGAGCAGCGGGCGGACGGCCAAAATCGTCAGCCCGACATAAGCGAAGCCGAGCAGCCCCACTTGGGCCACCGCCCAGGCATCGCCACCATCGGCCGTGGACCATGCCAGGACCGCGGTGATCAGCAGCCAAAGCAGCGCGTCGTTCACCGCGGCATAACCCAGCGCCAGACGCCCGACCCGGTCGCCGAGCAAATCCATCTCGCGCAGGATGGCGCCCAGCACCGGCAGGGCGGTGACGCCGACACAGATGCCGAAGCCGGCGGCGAACAGGCCGGGGGTCGCATGTCTTCCGGTCATGGCGGGAAAGGCGCCGGCCAGCCACCAGCCCAAGGCTCCGCCCAACAGCGTCGGTACCAGCATGCTGGACAGCGCCACAGTAGCGAAGGCACCTCCCCGCCCGCGGAACTCGGTGGGATCGAGATGCAGGCCGGTCAGGAAGGCGAAAAAAACGACGGCCATCAGGGCCAGACCGGACAGCGGCGCCAGTGCCGCCGGCGCGAACAGGACGCCCCACAAATCAGGCACCAGCCGGCCGAGCAGCGACGGCCCCAGCGCCACCCCGAACAGGATCTGGATGACCACCATCGGGGCGATGTGACGGCCGCCGCCGAGCCGCCACAGCAGAAACGGCCCGGCGATCAGCAGCAGGGCCTGCATCAGGAACAGCAGCGCGGGAGAAAAGCCGCCCATCGCCACTGGCCCCTATTCGGCGGCCAGGGCCAATGCCGCCAGACTGGCGCGCAGTTCGGCGATGCCGTCGCCCTTCTCCGAACTGGTGACGTGGATGTCTGGGAAGGCGGCCGGGTGCTTCTTCAGCCCTGCCTGGGTGTCGCGGCGCACCTTATCCAGATCCGCGGCCTTCACCTTGTCCGCCTTGGTCAGCACGACGACATAGGGCACGGCCGTACGGTCCAGCATCTCCATGATCTCATGGTCGTTCGGCTTCAGCCCATGGCGCGAATCGATCAGCACCAATGCCCGGCGCAAGGTGACGCGACCGCGCAGGAACCGGCGGACCATGTCGTTCCACGCCTCCACCTTCTCCTTCGATTCCTTGGCATAGCCGTAGCCGGGCATGTCCACCAGCTTCAGCCGGTTGCCGAGGTTGAAGAAGTTGAGCTGCTGCGTGCGGCCCGGCGTGTTGGAGGTGCGGGCCAGCGTCTTGCGCCCGGTCAGCGCGTTGACGAGGCTCGACTTGCCGACATTCGACCGTCCGGCGAAGGCGACCTCCGGCAGGTCGGCCTCCGGCAGCTGGTTCAGCGCGTTGGCGCCCCAGACGAAGTCGCACTCCTTGGCGAACAGCAGCCGCCCGGCCTCCAGCGCGGCCTCGTCGAAGCCGGAAACGATGCTGGGGGTGTTGGGGGTCGGCGTGTCGGGGGTGGTCATGACAAGTGCTCTCGTTGGGGTGATCTGAAAAACATACCGCCGGCAAAGGCCCGTCAAGGGTCTTTGCCGGCGGCAGGTCTCAGAAACTGGGCAGAGGAGGGATCGGGCCGATCAGGCCTTCACGCCCATGCGCTTCATGATGGTCCACTGCTGCAGGACCGACAGCGAGTTGTTCCAGGCCCAGTAGATCACCAGACCGGCCGGGAAGCCCGCGAGCATGAAGGTGAAGACGATGGGCAGGAACTGGAACACCTTCTGCTGGACCGGGTCCGGCGGGGCCGGGTTCATCTTCTGCTGGAACCACATGGTCACACCCATGATCAGCGGCCACAGGCCGAGATGCAGCAGGTGCGGCGGGTCCCAGGGAATGACGCCGAACAGCGTGAACAGGTTCGTCGGATCAGGCGCGGAGAGATCGTGGATCCAGCCGAAGAACGGCGCATGCCGCATTTCGATGGTCACGAACAGCACCTTGTAGAGCGAGAAGAAGACCGGGATCTGGATCAGGATCGGCAGGCAGCCCGACACCGGGGAGACCTTCTCGCGCTTGTACAGCGCCATCAGCTCCTGGTTCATGCGCGGCTGATCGTCGCTGAACTTCTCGCGCAGCTCCTGCATCTTCGGCTGCAGCGCCTTCATCTTGCTCATCGCCTGATAGGACTTGTTGGCGAGCGGGAAGAAGACGGCCTTGACGCAGACGGTCAGCACCAGGATGGCGATGCCGAAGTTGCCGATGACGCGGCCCAGGAAATCCAGGGCGTAGAAGAACGGCTTGGTCAGGAAATAGAACCAACCGAAGTCGATCGCGAGATCGAAATTCTTGATGTTCAGCTTTTCGGAATAGCTGTCGAGCAGCTTCACCTGCTTGGCGCCGGCGAACAGCCGGCCGGTGTTCTCGACCGACGCACCCGGCGCAATCGTGACCGGTGCACCCATGGTGTCGGTCTGGTAGCGGTCGGAATTGGCGACCTGGTTATAGAGGAAGCGCGCGGTGACCTTCTCGTTCGAATCGGGCACCAGCGACACCAGCCAATACTTGTCGGTGATGCCGATCCAGCCGCCGGTGGTCTCCTTGGAGATGCTGCCGGCCTTGCGGACGTCGTCGTACTTCTCTTCGGTCAGCGAACCGTTGAAGACGCCGAGCGGCCCCTCATGCAGGATGTAGTAGCCCGAGGTGTGCGGCGTGCCCGTACGAGACACCAGGCTGTAGGGCAGCAGGGTGACCGGGTTGGCGCCGGTGTTGCGCACGGTCTGCGTCACCGTGAACATGAAGTCCGGGTCGACGGCGATCTTGCGCTCGAACACCAGCCCCTGGCCGTTGTCCCAGGTCAGGGTCAGCGGCTTGGTCGGAGTCAGCGCGGTGCCGTCGGCGGTCCAGCGGGTGGTCGCAGTCGGGGTGGCGATTCCGGCGCCCTGCGGCACCCAGCCGAACTCGGCATAGTAGGCGGCGGGCGTGCCGGCCGGGGCCAGCAGCACGATCTCCGCGCTCTTGGGGTCCGGCGTCTCGTGGTACTGGGCCAGCGTCAGGTCGTCGATGCGGCCGCCGACGAGGTTGACGGACCCGTGCAGGGCCGGCGTGTCGATCTTCACGCGGGTGCCGGCCGCCATCTGCTCGGCGAGCAGCGCGGGGCGCTCCTTCGCGACCTCTGCCGTGCTCATGCCGGGAGGCTGCTGGGCGGGCACGCCGGGGGCCGGCACCGGCACCGACTGCTCCGTCTGGGCGGCCTGCTGGGCGGCGAGTTGCTTCTGCTGCTCCACCCGCGGCTTCTCGTAGAAATACTGGAAGCCCAGAAGGATGGCGATCGACAGGGCAATCGCGATGATGAGGTTGCGTTGGTCGGTCATGGCGTCCCGGTTGCCGTGGGGCCTTTGGAAGAAGGGCGGCGTGTGCGCGGCCTTGTTACGGGTTTTCGCCGGGCTGGGCAACCGCCGCATGCCCTTTTTCCCGCTGGCCGCAGCGATGGGACGCCTGGGGCGCCCCCTGCGGGACGGGATCGGGCACGGGATCCCAGCCGGACCCGCCCCAGGGATGGCAACGCCCGAGCCGGCGCACCGTCAGCCATCCCCCCCGGATGGCGCCGTGCTTTTCCAGCGATTCGATGGCGTAGCAGGAGCAGGTCGGCTGAAAACGGCAATGCCAGCCCACGAAGGGCGACAAGGTCCAGCGATAGAGATAAACGAGCGCGCGAAGCAGGTGCGCGAGCGGGCTGAGGCCGGCGATGCGAAACATGACGTCGCGGGCCTCCTACCCTTCCGCCTCGCGCCAGAGGCCGAGGCGCTTCAGCCCGGCGGTCAGGTCGCCGAGCAGATCGGTCCAGGGTCGTTCGGCGGTACCGCCACGCGCGACCAGGACGAAGTCATGGTCTGGAGCGGCGTGGGTGGACAGAAGCTGCCGCGCGGCCTCACGCAAACGGCGGCGGGCGCGATTGCGCACCACCGCGTTGCCGACCTTGCGGCTCGCCGTCAAACCGAAACGGATCGGCGGACCGCCGTCGGCGGGCCGCTGCTTGTCGTCGTGCCGGCGCACCTGGAGGATCAGGCCGGGAGCCACATGCTTGCGCCGTGTCCCGGCCACGGCCAGAAATTCCGGCCGCCGCATCAGGCGCCCGACCTCGTGGTCCGGCGCCGCCATCGCGGGGATCAGGCGCTCAGGACCTTGCGGCCGCGGGCGCGGCGACGGGCGATGACCTTGCGGCCGCCGACGGTCGACATGCGGTGGCGGAAGCCGTGGCGACGCTTACGCACGATTTTGGACGGCTGGAACGTGCGCTTCATGGCGCCTACTCCTTAAGCTTTGCTGATGGTGACGGGAAGAAGACGCCCAGCCGGAAGGCCGGGCGCCGAACCTATGAACCTGGAACGAACCGGTAGGCGCCTTACTCGGCAGCCCGGCGGCCGTTGACCATGCCGCGGCCGGTGGTGCGCTCGGCGATGCGGGCGGCCTTGCCGCGCAGATCGCGCAGATAGTACAGCTTGGCGCGGCGGACGGCGCCCTTGCGGACCAGCTCGATCGAGTCGATGCGCGGGGAGTACAGCGGGAACACGCGCTCCACGCCCTCGCCGTAGCTGATCTTCCGGACGGTGAAGGAGCTGTTCACGCCGGCGTTCTTGCGGGCGATCACGACGCCCTCATAGGCCTGGACGCGCTCGCGCGTGCCTTCGACGACCTTCACGTTCACGCGGACGGTGTCGCCCGACGAGAAGACCGGGATCGTCTTGCCACCAAGGGCCTTCTCGATCTGCTCCTGCTCGAGCTGCTGCAACAGGTTCATAGCACTACCCCTTTTCTATCGGTGCGCCTCGCGGCGGACCGTCACTCCGGTTTCGGGTCGCGCCGGCGAGCCTGCCGCCGACCCTTGTTCGTAACAGTTTCTGCCGGACGCCCCGCCTGGTAGAGCGACCACAGGTCCGGCCGTCGGGCCTCCGTGATCTTCTCCGCCTCGGCCAGCCGCCAGGCCTTGACCTTTCCGTGGTGACCGGACAGCAGAACCTCCGGCACCGCGCGTTCCACACCCTGCCCGTCGGTCCAGACCGCCGGACGGGTGTAGTGGGGGTATTCGAGCAACCCCCGTTCGAAACTCTCTTCGCCCGCCGTCTCCACGTTGCCCATGACGCCGGGGAGCAAGCGCACCACGGCATCCATCAGGCTGAGCGCGGCGAGTTCCCCGCCGGACAGCACGAAATCCCCGAGGCTGACCTCTTCGAGGCCGTGCGCATCGAGGACCCGCTGGTCCACCCCTTCGTACCGGCCGCAGAGCAGCGTCACCACCGGGGTGGCGGCCAGCTCCTTGACCAGTTCCTGGTTCAGCACCCGTCCGCGAGGCGACAGATAGATCGCCCGGCCGCGTCCCGGTGCCCCCACAGGTCCCGCCGTCGCGGTCAAAGCCGCGTCCAGCACGTCGGGCCGCATGACCATGCCGGCCCCTCCGCCGAAGGGGGTGTCGTCGACGGAGCGGTGTTTATCGCGCGCGAACGAGCGAATGTCCACCGATTCCAGTGCCCAGACTCCATTTTCCAACGCCTTGCCGGCCAGCGAGTGACCGAGCGGCCCCGGAAACATTTCCGGGAACAGCGTCAGAACCTTGGCCGTCCAGACCCGCGGGCCGTCGGCGCCGTGGTTCACGGCCCCTCCTCCCCGCCCTGGTCTCCGCCCTCTTCCCCCTCGCCCTCGTCCGCCTCGTCATCGGAACCCTCGCGGGCTTCGATCACGGCCGGAAGATCGACGACGATGCGACCGCCCCGGACATCCACCACAGGCACGCAGGCCTTGGAGAAGGGAAGCATCTCCAGCGGCCCGCCGGCGGTCCTGACCTCCAGCACGTCACCCGCGCCGAAGTCATAGATCGCCTTCACCGTGCCGTAGACGGTTCCGTCGGCGAGTTCAGCACGCAGGCCGATCAGGTCGGCATGGTAGAACTCGTCCTCGTCCCCCGTCGCCGGCAGGGCGCCGCGGTCCACATAGAGCCGCACACCGGCCAGCGCCTGCGCCTGTTCGCGGCTGGTCACCCCGTCGACCTTGGCCAGGAAGTTGTCCTTGACCATGCCCTGGAGCGTCACCGTGAAGCGGCGGGCGCCGATTTCGTCCGACAGCGGGCCATAGGCCATGATGTCGGCGGGTTCGGCGGTGAAGCTGCGCAGCTTCACCAGCCCCCGCACGCCGTGCGATCCCGCGAATTGGCCGACACAGATTTTGGCGGTCATCGAAGGAGCACCCGGCACGTCGTCACGACCTCACCCCTGCGGGCCAAGAGGCCCACCTTCACCCTTATCAGCCCTCGGCGGCAGCCGCGGCAGCGGCGGCCTCGGCCTTCAGACGCTCCTGCGCCTTGGCCTTCGGAGCCGACTTCTTCGGGGTCTCGCGGACGGCGGGCTTCTCGACCAGGCCGGCATTGGCCAGGAAGTGCACGACGCGGTCCGTCGGCTGGGCGCCGACCGACAGCCAATGCTTGGCGCGCTCTGCGTTCAGGATGATGCGCTGCTCGTGCTCGCGCGGCAGCATCGGGTTGTAGGTGCCGATCTTCTCGATGAAGCGGCCGTCACGCGGGCTGCGGGCGTCCGCGATGACGATCGAGTAGAACGGACGCTTCTTCGCACCACCGCGAGCCAGACGAATCTTCAGAGCCATTGGTCGAAACTTTCTCTTCTCAAGTCAAACAGGTATCAGGTGATTTCGTGAGGCGGTCAGGTCAGCCGAAAGGCCCCTTGCCGCCAAAGCCGCCAAGTCCCTTCGGCAGCAGATTTCCCAGGCCGCCGCGCAGCATTCCCTTCTTCCCCAGCTTCTGCACCTGCTTCATCATTCCGCGCATGGTCTCGAACTGCTTCAGCAGCTTGTTGACCTCCTGCACCGAGGTGCCGGAACCGGCGGCGATGCGCTTGCGGCGCGAAGCCTTGATGATGTCGGGGTTCTTGCGCTCCGCCTTGGTCATCGAGGAGATGATCGCCTCCTGGCGCTTGATCATCCCGTCGTCGACGTTGGCGTCCTTCAGCTGGTCCTTGATCTTGCCGATGCCCGGCAGCATTCCCATCAGGCCGGACATGCCGCCCATCTTGCGGAGCTGCTTCAGCTGCATCGCCATGTCGTCGAGGTCGAAGCCCTGGCCCTTCTCCATCTTGCGGGCGAGCTTTTCGGCCTCGTCCTTGTCGATGGTTTCGACGGCCTTCTCCACCAGCGACACCACGTCGCCCATGCCGAGGATACGGCCGGCAATGCGGTCGGGGTGGAAGGACTCCAGCGCGTCGATCTTTTCGCCGACGCCCAGCAGCTTGATCGGCTTGCCGGTGATCTGGCGCATCGACAGGGCGGCGCCGCCGCGGGCGTCGCCGTCGATGCGGGTCAGCACGATGCCGGTGATGCCGACCTTGTCGTTGAAATTGGTGGCGACGGTGACGGCGTCCTGGCCGGTCATCGCATCGGCGACCAGAAGCGTTTCCGCCGGCCTGGTCGCGTCGCGGACCGCCGCGACCTCCGCCATCAGCTCCTCGTCGATGGCGAGGCGGCCGGCGGTGTCGAGCATGACGACGTCATAGCCTTCGAGACGGCCGGTCTCGATGGCGCGTTTGGCAATGGCGACCGGGTCCTGGCCCGGCACGATCGGCAGCGTCGCGACGCCGGTCTGCTCGCCCAGAACCTTCAGCTGTTCCTGCGCGGCCGGACGGCGGACGTCCAGCGAGGCCATCAGGACCTTCTTGCGTTCCTTCGTCTTCAGGCGGAGCGCGATCTTGGCGGTGCTGGTGGTCTTGCCCGACCCCTGCAGGCCGACCATCAGGATCGGCACCGGGGCGGCGGCGTTCAGGTTGATGTCGGCGCCTTCGCCCAGCATCTCCACGAGGTTGTCGTGGACGATCTTGATGACCTGCTGGCCGGGGGTGACGGACTTCAGCACCTCCTGCCCGACAGCCCGTTCCTTCACCTGGGCGACGAATTGCTTGACGACGGGCAGCGCGACGTCGGCCTCCAGCATCGCCACGCGAACTTCGCGCAGTGCTGCGGAGACGTCCTCCTCGGTCAGCGCGCCACGGCGGCGCAGCTTGTCGAAGATGTCGCCCAGGCGTCCGGTCAGGCCTTCGAACATGCGTTACTCGTTCCCCAGTTCCGGGTCCAGCATCAGAGCCGCCACCCGCACAAGCACGAAAGCGCCAGTGCGCGAACCTCGCGGACTGGCGGAGATACCCGGCATGGGGCCGGGGTACCCGGTCTATCGACTTGGCGGAAGACAGGTCGGCGGACCATAGAGAAGCCGGGATCGCGAGTCAACCGTTGCAAGCGCTCTTTGCTCTTCCGCCGAAGGTCGGCCTTGCCGGGGCGCGGTTATCGGTCGCAACCTTGTCACAGTCCGCCGACTCTTAACCAAATTTTGGCGACTCTTTCGGATTATGGGTTTCCAAATAGAGAAGGTATGCCGGCGATGTCGTCCGCCCAGGGCTTCGGGTCCAACAGTCCGCGAACCAAGCTGACCCAGAGCCAGCTCAATGCGATCCTGTTGCGGCACCAGGCGTTCCGTAAAAGCCAGCCCGGCGGCGTGCGCGCCAACCTGAAGATGCGCGACCTGTCGCATCTCGACCTGTCCGGCATCGACCTGTCCGACGCCGACCTGTCGGGCGCCAAGCTGTTCAGCGCGCGGCTGACCGGCGCCAACCTTTCCAATGCCAACCTCTATGCCGCCGACCTGCGGCTCGCCAATCTGGAAAAGGCGGACCTGCGCCGGGCCGACCTGCGCGGCGCCTGCCTGCGCGGCGCGGTGCTGAGCGAGGCGACGCTGGTGGAGGTCGACCTGCGCGACGGCACGCTGCTGCATTACGACGCCAGCGGCGGGATGTACGCGCAGGAGTATGAGGACTCGGTCCTCACGTCGGAGCTGACGGCGGCGACCATCCGCGGCGCCGACCTGTCGCGGGCGAAGATCGCCAACGCCTTCGTCATGCAGACCGACCTGACCGATGCCATCCTGCGCGGCACGAAATTCATGCGGGCGAACCTGACCGGCTCCAACCTGACCGGCTGCGACCTGACCGACGCCGACCTGACCGAGGCCAACCTTTCGGGCGCCCGCTTGTCGGGAGCGGTGATGACCGGCTGCGCCATCAACCGCACCAATTTCAGCGGCGCCACGCTGATCGGCGCCATCCTGGACGCCACCCAGATGCGCTCGCCCAACATTCAGGCGGCGGTGCTGGCCAAGACGCTGGAGAACCCGGAAGACGACCTGCGCGAGATGCTGATGGAGCATCTGAGCTGGATCGACAGCGGCGGCAAGGCCGGCAAGCGTGCCGATCTGTCGGCGCTGGATCTGTCGGGCCGCAAGCTGGACGGCATCAACCTGTCGGCGGCGATCCTGCAATGCATCGCGCTGCGCGGCGCCAACCTGTCGGGTGCGGCGATGGCGATAGCCGACCTGTCGCTGGCCGACCTGCGCAAGGCCAACCTGTCGAAGGCCGATCTGCGCGGCGTGAATTTCGAGCGCGCCACCCTGACCGGCGCCGACCTGACCGGTGCGCAGCTTGGCCCCGTCCATATCCAGACGATGAGCGGCCATGTCTGGCGCGCCAATCTGCAGCGCGCCCGGCTGGGCATGGCGCTGCTTTGCAAGGCCGACCTGCGCAAGGCCAACCTCGCCGGAGCAAATCTGGCCGGGGCGGACCTGACCGGGGCCGACCTCAGCGAAGCCGATCTGACCGGCGCCGATCTGACCGGCGCCGTGCTGGACGGCGCCACGCTGGATCAGGCGATCGTCGAAGAGGCGATCGGACTGGCCTGCTAAGGCGGTTCGGCCAGGATCGGAGCCAGGATCAGACGGGGGTCCTGCCCCGCTTCGCCAGCCAGTCGCCGGAGCTGTAGACGCTGCGGACATGGTGGACCAGCAGGTTGCGGGCGTCGATCAGCTGGCCCATCCGTTCGCGGCAGGCGACGATGCCGGTGTCGGGGTGATAGACCGGCGCCAATTCGCGGAAACGCCGCCGCACCTGATCCTCGTCGAAACACCATTCATTGACGAAGCCGAACAGCTGCGCCGCGTCGCGCACTTCGGTGATCTGGCCGTCGAGCGGCTGGAATGACAAACGCTGCAGCGCATGGGCCAGCGTCTTGTTGCGGTAGCCCAGCGTCTCCACCGCCGCCTCCAGCCGGCGCACGTCTTCGGCCGGCAGGATGCGGGCGCCCGGATCGGCAAGCGCCAGGGCGGCGGCCAGCGCCCTGCGGATCGCGGCGTCGCCGGCCTCCACACCGTCCACCTCCAGCACCGCTTCTCCGCCCGAGTCGCGCAATCCGGGATCGGCTGCCCTCTCCGGCGCCAGCAGCAGGGCGGCCGTCACGAGCGCCGGCACCCCGACCCCGCGTACGGCGGCAAGTTCCAGCACGGCCGCGCGAAACCGTGCGCCGCAGGGCACGGTTCGGCCGGGGGCCGGCGTGGAACTGGACTCTTCCGGTGCGGTCATCGTCGGCGCCAACACTTGGTGGAAGTGGGCGCGAGTCTACGCAAACTCTTGAATCGCCGCAATCGCGCGGATGGACGCGGCCGGACGGATTATCGCACTCGGACTCAGCGCGTCCTCATCGCCCCCGGCTTGGCCGGCAACCGATCAAGCAGTTCGTCGATATAGGCGGTCTCGTCCTTGCCGGACATGGCGGCGAAGCCCTTCAACATCTGGCTGCCGAAGGAGAAGACGCTGGAAAGATCGATGCGCCACGCCCCGCCTTCGCGCACGAAGTCGGCCGGAACCAGCGCCGGCCGGTTATCGACCATCAGCAGGCCCGATGCCCGGTCGCCCTTGACCCGCACCGGCCCCAGGGAGCTGCGGGAGATGACGTTGGGGCCGAGCCAGCCCGCCTTCAGCGCATGGTTGGCGATGTCGCCCACCGACATGCGGCGCAGCTCCGCCGGGCCGAGATAGCGGCGCAGGCCCATGGCGGCGAAGCGTTCCGCCGGCTCCAGCCGCTGCAGCGGTGCGTCGCCGGGCTGGCGGGCGGCGTCCCGCACCGATTCAAGCGATTTGACCGAGTTGCGGGTGAGCAGCGAAATCACCGCCGATCCCCGCTTTTCGGCCAGCGCGCTGCGGGCGGCGTCGAAGGTCGCGGCGACCGCGCGCTCCTCCGGCGTTTCGCGCGGCGGGGCGGCGAAGCTGGTGGCAGCGGCAATCAGGACGACGAAGAAGGCGAGGAAAGCGACACGCATGCCAGGGAAAACCCGAAAACGGTTGGGAACGTCACGCCTTCTCCTCGACACCGAAGAATTCGAGCTGCCAGCGCATCTCTTCATCGGTCATCGGATAGTGCGTGCCGTCGCGAGCATTAAGCGCCGTTTTTGGCGGAATCTGGGCAAGCCGCAACTGGACCTGCCGGGCGAAGCGCATGGTCAGCCCGGCGCGCCATACCAGCGCGGTGACGGCGCGCGGCGCATGGGTGGCGACGATGCGGTCGACCACCGGCAGCGGGATCTGCGACAGCTCCGCCAGCGCCGCCATGACGAAGCCGCGGTCGCCCTCCACCATGGACCCCTCGATCAGCTTCTCGGTCAGCTTGCCTTCCTTGTTCAGGCGCGCCGCCTTGTCGCTGGGACGTTCCACCGGCTTCTCCGGCCCGGCGGCACCGCCGACCGCCTCCTCGCCGAAATCGACCGGGCCGAGCGGCTGGCCGGGCGCGGTGCCGGCCGCCGCCTGCCCCACCCGCTGGCGTACCGCCTCCACCAGCCCGCGCGCCGCCTCCGGATCGAGGTCGTCGCGGTCCTGCAGAACCTTCAGCAGACTGTCGGCGACGAAGCTGGCCAACCGAGCCACCGCGCGCGCCGGCAGCCGTGGACGGCGGACCAGCGGCGAATGCCAGGGCTCGTGCTGCGGCGCCTGATCGAGAATACGGTCGAGCGTCTCTTCGCGGATTTGGGCCGACGGGTTGCCGAGCAGCGCCGTCATCGCCGCCTCGTCGTCCGAACGCGCGATGGCGTCGGCGACGGAGGCCGAGACGTTGTGCCGGCTGGCGATGGCGGTCATCGCGCCCCGCACCGGCCCCTTCATGATGATGTCGGTCAGATCCTCTTCGGTGAGGATCGGCGAATGCTGCAGCACCGGCGCGCAGACCGACAGCTCCACGTCGCGGGCCAGCCGGTTGATGACGCCGTGCGGGGCGTTGGGCAGGTCCTTCAGCGCCTCGGCCAGGATGCCGCGCACCTCCGTCGCCTGGTCGCGCGCCAGCGTTTCCAGGCATTCCACCGTCAGCCGCTCGATCTGGATCGCCTGATCGGCCGACAGCTCCGGCAGCAGGCGGGCGATCTTCTGTGCCACCGCCTGCCGCACCATGACCTCGCGGTCCTTGGCCAGCAGCAGGTCGGCCTGCCGCGGCGTTCCGGCATTGGTGGCGATGGCGCGCCGCACCTCGGCCGCGGCGTCGGCGGCCAGGAAATACAGCAGCTCCGGCCGGGTCTTGGGATGCTCGGCGACCTTCCGGCGAACCGCCGGATCCTCGCTCTGCACCATCCGCTTGGCGGATTCGTAATCGGCGGGGTCCAGCGCCTCGGGACGCGGGGAGGCAGGCGGGGTCACGGGGCGGGCTCCGCGGCGGAAATGTCGGACGAAGATGCCTGAAAGACCGGCGCCAGGGCGTAATGGCCCTTGCCGCTCTTCTTGGCGTCGTACATGGCGGCATCGGCGCGGTCTGTCAACTCGCGCACCGTCTCGCCACGGCCGGGGGTATGGACGGCGATGCCGATCGACAGGCCCAGCGGCTTTTCCGGGCTTGCCGACAGGTGGGCAAGGTCACGCATGCCGTTCAGCAGCCGATCGGCGACGATCCGCGCCTTCTCCTCGTCGGTGCGGCCCAGCCACAGCACGAATTCGTCGCCGCCCAGCCGTCCCGGCAGGTCGCCCGGCCGCACCCCGGTGGTCAGCAGCGTGCCGATGGCCTTCAGCACCGTGTCGCCCTGCTGGTGGCCGTGCAGGTCGTTGACCGCCTTGAAATTGTCCAGGTCGACATAGAGCAGGGCCGACGGCCCGCTGTCCGGCCGCGAGATCGACTCATCCAGCCGTTCGAAAAAGGTGCGGCGGTTGAACAACCCGGTCAGCCCGTCGCGCTCCGACAGGCGGCGCAACCGCTCCTGATAGGCGAGATGGGCATGCGCGATGCCGATATGGTCGGCCACGCCGGACATCAACTGGCGGTCATCGTCATCCCAGGGCTCAGAATCGCCGGTGCGCCAGACCAGCAGCGCGCCGTTCACCGTCTGCCGGTACTCGGTCCGCTCACCGATCAGTTGCACATCGCCCAGCCGGTCGGCCAGTTGCCCTTCGCCATTGGCGATGCGGTCGAGCAGGGCGGTTCCGACCTCCGGCAACTCCGCGCCGAACTCCGCCACCAGCGACAGGGAAACGCGGCCGCCGTCCTGAGCGCCGGCGCTGCCACCCCCCTCCTCCGCCCGGTAGATGCGGCAGCCGTCGGCGCTGAGCGCCCGCGCCGTCTCCGTGGCGGCCACCACCAACGCTTCCGCCGCATCGAGCCGGTCGCGCAGGGTGTGGACGATGTGGCCGAGCAGCCGTTCGCGATAACGGATGCGCGCCAGTTCGTTGGAGCGCAGCACCTGTTCGGTCACGTCGCGGCAGACGCCGCGGGCGCCGATCCAATCGCCCTGCGGCCCGAACAGCGGCAGGGCGGAGGCGACGATGCAGGCCGGCGTGCCGTCGGCGCTCTTCAGCCAAAGCTCGGACTGATCGACGGCGCGGCGGCAGTCGAAGGGCATCGGCAGGTCTTCCGCATCCTCCAGCGCCAGCCTGCGCGGGTCACAGCCGATCAGCGCATCGGCCGGATAGCCCAGCGCCCCCTTGTGGCTGACGAAGACGAAGGTGCCGTCCGGTCCCGTTTCCCAGGCGAAGTCGGAGGAGACCTCCACCAAATCCTTGTAGCGCCGCCGCGATTCGGTCAGCGTGTGGCGCAGCTGCCGTTCCAGCGTGTCGTCGCGGCCCAGCAGCAGAAAGCCGCCGTCGGGCAGCGGCACGCCGGCCCATTCGACGATCATGATCCCGCGCAGGGATTCCACCGGCACAGAGCGCAGCCCCGGCGCCACGCTGGACCCCGACAGCCAGTTGCGCAGCTCCGGCAGCCAGCGCGGATCGCTGTCCATCATGTCTTCCGCCTCGGCATTGGCTTCGGCGACGGCCAGGGCCGAATCCAGCCGCAGGGCCGGGCCGGGATACAGCGCGACCAGCGTTACGGGGCCGGTCGGACCGGCGGTCGGGGCGGAAGTACCGGTGGTCAGGAGAAGGTCCACGGCGATCCCAGATCGGCGGGCCACGAGGCGGACGGGCCACGAGGCGGGCGGGGCGAAAAACCTTAGGCTGCAAACCGTTATAAGGTCCGGTCCATGCTACCTCTTTAGGGGTTAATCTTCAATCAACCAACGAGGCGGGAGCCCCCCATGGCGCCGGCTTGGTCGAAGGAGCGTGGCGGCGCTGCGACCATATGAAGCGCCTTGCGGCCAGCCGTCGACGGCCCCATTCTTGGGGGATGACCGTCCCGACCTCCCCCGCCGCACCGGCACCCGACTCCGCCACCGGATCCGCCCTCAACCCCCTCGCCGCGCTGCGCGACCGCGCGGTGTGGATCTTCGACCTCGACAACACGCTCTACCCGGCGTCCTGCAACCTGTTCGCCCAGGTCGACCGCCGGATCAACGAGTTCATCGCCACCCATTTCAACATCGGCATGGACGAGGCGCGGGTGCGGCAGAAGCATTTCTTCCGCGAATACGGCACCACGCTGCGCGGCCTGATGATGGAGCATGACGTCGATCCGGTCGCCTACATGGATTACGTCCACGATATCGACGTGACCGGCGTCCAGCCCTCCGCCCTGCTGGCCGACGCGCTGGGCCGGCTGCCCGGCCGCAAGATCATCTACACCAACGGCTCCGTCCGCCATGCCGAGAATGTCGCCAGCCGGCTGGGAATTCTCGACCGATTCGAAGCGGTGTTCGACATCGCCGCCGGCGGTTTCGTGCCGAAGCCCGACCCCCGTCCCTACGCCACGCTGGTGGAACGCCACGGCGTCGACCCGGCCGACGCCTGCATGGTGGAGGACATCGCCCGCAACCTCGCCCCCGCCCACGCGCTGGGCATGACCACGGTCTGGGTTCGCGGCGAGAAGGAATACGAGAAGGCCGGCGTCGGCGCCGGGATCCACATCGACCACACCGTGGACGATCTGCCCTCCTGGCTGGCCGCGGTGGCGGGGGGTTAGATCGGATCGCGTAAAATCGGAATCGATTTGAAGCGTGAATCCGATCGCCAGACATAAAGCTGGGGCTTTGTCGCAAACCGGCCAATGTCGGCCGCGGGTACGGTTGACAGCGGGCGCGATGCGGCTCCATGGTGCCGTCCCTTGGACAATCGACAGCAGAACGACCGCGCCATGAGCCACGCCAGCCTGCAAGCCACCATCGACGCCGCCTGGGAAAACCGGGCCGACCTCACCACCGCCACCACCGGCCCCGTCCGCGACGCCGTGAACGCGGCGCTGGATGCGCTCGATGCCGGCGACCTGCGCGTCGCGGAGAAGACCGCGGACGGCTGGAAGGTCAACCAGTGGCTGAAGAAGGCGGTGCTGCTGTCCTTCCGCCTGAACGCCAACGAGATGATCCCCGGCGGTCCCGGCGGTTCGTCCTGGTACGACAAGGTGCCGCCGAAGTTCGAGGGCTGGAGCGAAGGCCAGTTCCAGAACGCCGGCTTCCGCGCCCTGCCCGGCGCCATCGCCCGCAAGTCGTCCTATGTCGCCCCCGGCGTCATCCTGATGCCCAGCTTCGTCAATGTCGGCGCCTATGTCGACAGCGGCACCATGGTCGACACCTGGGTCACCGTCGGCTCCTGCGCCCAGATCGGCAAGAACGTCCACCTGTCGGGCGGCGTCGGCATCGGCGGCGTGCTGGAGCCGCTGCAGGCCGACCCGGTCATCATCGAGGACAACTGCTTCATCGGCGCCCGTTCGGAGATCGTCGAGGGCGTGATCGTCGAGGAAGGCGCCGTCGTCTCCATGGGCTGCTACATCGGCGCCTCGACCAAGATCATCGACCGCCACACCGGCGAGGTCTTCATGGGCCGCATTCCGGCCTATTCGGTCGTCGTCCCCGGCTCGCTGCCCGGCAAGGCGCTGCCGGACGGCACCCCGGGTCCCAGCCTGTACTGCTGCGTCATCATCAAGCGCGTCGACGAGAAGACCCGCTCGAAGACGGCGATCAACGACCTGCTGCGGGATTGATCGGCAAGCCGTTCACCCCGTTCCCCCGTCACCCCCGCGCAGGCGGGGGTCCAGGCTTGGCATCGCAGCACTCCGGCCCCTGCACCTGGTTCCCCGCCTGCGCGGGGATGACGACCGGCGGAGACCGGGCCGGTTGGAAAAGAGCCGCATGACCATCGATCCCGTCGCCCTCGCCCAGGACCTGATCCGCTGCCCCAGCGTCACGCCGCGCGACGACGGTGCTCTGGGCGTGCTGGAGGCGGCGCTGACACCGATGGGATTCACCTGCCACCGCCTGCGCTTCCAGCAGGAGGGGACGGAGCCGGTGGAGAACCTCTATGCCCGGCTCGGCACCGAGGGGCCCAACTTCTGCTTCGCCGGCCATACCGACGTGGTGCCGCCGGGAGACAAGGGCTGGACGGTCGATCCCTTCGCTGGCGAGGTGATGGGCGGACGCCTGTTCGGCCGCGGCGCGGTCGACATGAAGGGCGCCATCGCCGCCTTCGTCGCCGCCGTGTCGCGCCGGCTGCAGGACGGGCCGCCCGCCGGCTCCATCAGCCTGCTGATCACCGGCGACGAGGAAGGGGTGGCGATCAACGGCACCCGCAAGGTTCTGGACTGGCTGGCCAAGCGCGGCGAGCGCATCGACGCCTGCGTGGTGGGGGAGCCGACCAACCCCAAGGCTCTGGGCGACATGATCAAGATCGGCCGGCGCGGCAGCCTGAGCGGCTTCCTGACCGTGTTCGGCGCGCAAGGCCACGTCGCCTATCCCCATCTGGCCGACAACCCGCTGCCGCGGCTGGTCCGCATGCTGGCCGCCATCACCGAACACCCGATGGACGAGGGCACGGCGCATTTCCAGCCCTCCACCCTGGCGCTGACCACCATCGACGTCGGCAACAAGGCGACCAACGTCATTCCGGCCCAGGGCAAGGCGACCTTCAACATCCGCTTCAATGACGCCCACACCCCGGCCAGCATCGAGGCGTGGCTGCGCCAAACCTTCGATGCCGTCGGCGGCGCCTATGAGCTGGAGATCTATTGCTCCGGCGACAGCTTCGTCACCCCGCCCGGCCCGCTGACCGAACTGGTGGCCGAGGCGGTGGAGGGCGTGACCGGGCGCCGCCCGGAATATTCGACCACCGGCGGCACGTCGGACGCGCGCTTCATCAAGAATGTCTGCCCGGTGGTGGAGTTCGGGCTGGTCGGCCAGACCATGCACAAGGTGGACGAATATTGTTCGGTGGAGGATCTGCGCCAGTTGACCGCCATCTACGAGTCGATCCTGAAGGGCGTGTTCACGCGCCTTGCCGGGTGAGAAGCCTGACCGGGACACCACGATGCCGCTGACCACCCCCGCCATCCTGTCCGCCCTGACCGGCGCATGGCGGCTGGCCCGCTTCGATCGGACGGGGATGGAATTCTTCGACCGCACGCCGGAAGGGGCGCTGAACTCCTTCTACGCCGCGCTGGTGGTGCTGCCGGCCTATGCCTTGCTGCTGGCGATCCGGCTGTGGAACCAGCTGGAGGGAACGCCGATCCTGCAGTTGGTGACGGTGGAGGGCATCGCCTACGTCGTCAGCTGGACCGCCTTCCCGCTGGTCCTGTTCCGCATCGCGTCGCTGATGGGCAAGGAGCAGCTCTATCCCGGCGCGCTGACCGCCTACAACTGGTCGGCGGTGGTACAGATGGTGATCTACCTGCCGACCATCGTGCTGTCCGCCACCGGCCTGCTGCCGTCGGGAGTGTCCGAAGCGCTGGTCTTCGGCGTGATGATGGCGATGCTGACCTACCAGTGGTTCGTCCTGCGCACCGCCCTGTCGCTGCCGGGGTTGGCCGCCGCGGCCCTTGTGATGCTGGACCTGTTCCTGTCGGCGGCGATCAGCGATCTGGCGGACGGAATGTTGTGAGGGCGGGATGCTGTGAGGGCGAGGACCGCCCCCACGACATCCCTGTTGCCCCTCACCCCTGCGTGCTGACGCCCGCTTCGGCGAAGGTCGCCATGCCGGCGTGGCAGGCAACGGCCGACTTCACGATGTTGATCGCCAGCGCCGCGCCGGAACCCTCGCCCAGCCGCATGCCGAGATCGAGCAGCGGCTCCTTGCCGATGGCCTGCATCAGACGGGTGTGGCCCGGCTCGACCGAGCGGTGGGCGACCATGCAGTGGTCGAGCGCGCGGCGGTCGGCCTTGTAGAGCACGGCGGCGGCGGCGGTGCAGGCGAATCCGTCGAGCAGAACCGGAACGCGGGCGACGCGGGCGGCCAGGATGGCGCCGGCGATCGCGGCGAACTCATAGCCGCCCAGGCAGCGCAAAGCCTCGAACGGGTCGTCCTTGGCCTGCGGGTTGGCGGCGACGCCGGCCTCCACCGCGGCGATCTTGCGGGCGAGGCCTTCGTCGTCGATGCCGGTGCCGCGGCCGGTCCAGTCGGCCGCCTCGCCGCCAAACAGCGCCAGGCACAGCGCCGCCGCCGAGGTCGAGTTGCCGATGCCCATCTCGCCCAGCGACAGCAGCTGGACGCCCATCTCCACCGCCATCATGCCGTAGGCCATGGTGCGGCAGCATTCCTCCTCACCCATGGCCGGGCCCTGGGTGAAGTCGGCGGTCGGGTTGTCGAGGTCCAGCTCGTAGACGCGCAGGTCGGCGTCGGCCACCTCGCAGAGCTGGTTGACCGCGGCGCCGCCATTCTGGAAGTTGGCGACCATCTGCACCGTCACCTCGGCCGGATAGGCCGAGACGCCGCGGGCGGCCACGCCGTGGTTGCCGGCGAAGACGGCGACACGCGGGCGGCGAACCTCGGCCGGGTGCTGACCCTGCCAGGTCGCCATCCACTGCGCGATCTCCTCCAGCCGGCCGAGCGAGCCCGCCGGCTTGGTCAGCTGCCGTTCGCGCTGGAGGGCCGCGGTGCCGGCCTCCAGGTCGGGGCCGGGCAGGTTGCGCACGAGCGCGCGGATTTCCTCGAAGGTGACGGCGGGCTGCTGGTTGCTCATGATCGGTCCTGAGGGGTGAGCGCCAAAAAACGGCGCGACCTTGCACCCATCCGACCGTCAAGTCAAAGCGCCAGAGTAGGGCATTTTGACCCCACCCCGCCCAGTTGACAGCTTTACGCCGCCTTGGCGACCCCGTTGGTCCCGGCGGCGCCCGCGGTGGCCGAGGCGACCGGCGTCGCCGATTCGGACCCGACGATGCGCCCCAGCCCGAGCCCGAAGCCCATGGCGACGCCGGTGCCCGCCGTCTGGTCGGTGCGCACAGGTTCGTCACGCATACGGCGGTTCTCCTTGTCGCGCAGCCGGGCCGGACGGCCGCTGATGCTGTCGACCTCGTCCGGAGTCTCCAGCGCGTTCAGCGCCAGCACCTGATAGATCGACAGCGGCGTGCCGTTCAGCGACTTGGCCGGCGCCATCGGCACCTGGGTGGTGAAGCCGTCGGGCATGTCCTGCTTGCGCACCGCGTCGTTCGCCACCTGGGCCGGGGCGAAGTTGGCAAGCGGGTTCTCCGAGAACTTCGAGGCGAAGCGGTCGTAGATCTCCTTCAGCGACTTCGCCTTGCCGGTGGCCTTGTCGTAGAAGACGTTCTTGTTGGCCGCCGCCGCGTCGGGGAAGACGTCGCGGGCGGTGCGGCCGGGATTCTCCTGCATCGCGTTCAGGAACTTCGACGCACCGCCGGCCCCGAGGAAATGGGCCATGTACAGCTCGGTCGAGCCGATCTTGCCGCCCACCGTCTCTTCCAGATACTCCTTGTTGTCGCGGGTGAATTCCGCGGCCATCAGGGCCGACGCGGTCGGATCCTTGCGCAGTTCCAGGATCTCCTTCTTCATCTCCGGATCTGCGACATAGGGGCGGCCGTCGCCGCGGGTCTGGATGGCGTTGGCGTATTTGCCATAGCCGTGGTCGGCGCCATGCTCCTTCATCGCTTGCAGCCAGGTGCTGTCGATGAACTGGTAGAGCCCGGTCGCCGAGGAGGAGGAGGACTTTACGTCCGTGCGATACCCGCTCTCCACGGCAGCTTTTTCCATGAGGTAGGAAAAATCGACCCCCGTCTTCGCGCTGGCATTGCGCACGGCGGCCTCCACATTGGCCGGGCCGCGGGTGGCGCCGGCGGCCTGGGTGGCTGCGTTGCTGAGGTTGCCGAGGGCGGAAGCGTAGGTCATGGGTCGATCCCCGTGTGATGGCCCCGATGGGAGGCACCTCCACTCATGCAGGCATCGTGCCAGTCGGACGGAGGCTTGATGCGGGCACCCCCGGAGCCTAGCCTTGTCATGACGCGGCATCCCGCCCTCTCGCCAAGCGCCATCCGATGCTGTATGTTAACGTATAGGTAAACCAAACAATCATTCCCTGGGAGATTCGCCCCGCCATGACCTACACCGCTCCGGTCGACGATCTGCGCTTCGTCCTGAACGAGGTGGTGGGCCTCGACGCCATCGCCGCCCTGCCCCATTGCGACAGCGCCGCCCCCGATCTGGTCGACGCAATCCTGGAGGAGGCCGGCAAGTTCGCCTCCGGCGTGCTCGCCCCACTGAATCGGGTCGGCGACAAGGAAGGGGCGAAGCTGGAGAACGGCGTCGTCCGCACCGCCACCGGCTGGAAGGACGCCTACGGCCAGTTCACGCAAGCCGGCTGGAACAGCCTGCCCTTCGAGCCGGAGTATGGCGGGCAGGGCCTGCCCTGGACGGTCGCCTTCGCGGTCAACGAGATGTGGCAGGCCGCCAACCTGTCCTTCGGCCTGTGCCCGCTGCTGACCCAGGGCGCGGTGGATCTGCTGACCGAGCATGCGAGCGCCGAGCAGAAGGCGGTTTATCTGTCGAAGATGATCTCCGGCGAATGGACCGGGACGATGAACCTGACCGAACCGCAGGCGGGCAGCGACCTCGCCGCGGTGCGGACCAAGGCGGTGCGGGCGGACGACGGCAGCTATCGCATCACCGGCCAGAAGATCTTCATCACCTATGGCGAGCATGACCTGACGGAGAACATTGTCCATCTGGTGCTGGCCCGCCTGCCCGACGCCCCGGCCGGCATCAAGGGCATCAGCCTGTTCATCGTGCCGAAGTTCCTGCCCAAGCCGGACGGCACGCCGGGCGAGCGCAACGACCTGCGCTGCGCCAGCCTGGAGCACAAGCTGGGCATCATGGCCAGCCCGACCGCGGTGATGGCCTATGGCGACGACGAGGGCGCCATCGGCTACCTCGTCGGCGAGGAGAACCGCGGCATCGAATACATGTTCACGATGATGAACAACGCCCGGCTCGGCGTCGGCATCCAGGGCGTGGCGATCGCCGAGCGCGCCTATCAGCAGGCCCGCGACTATGCGAAGGCCCGCGTGCAGAGCAAGGATCTGGCCGATCCCAAGGGCTCCGGCGTCGCCATCATCAAGCATCCGGACGTGCGCCGCATGCTGCTGGACATGCGCGCCAAGACCGAGGCCGCGCGCGCCCTGGCGCTCTATGCCGGCACGCAGCTGGACATCTCCCGCCACCACGAGGACCCGGCGGTGCGCGCTGCCGCGACCGCGCGGGTCGATGTGCTGACCCCGATCGTCAAGGCGTGGTCGACCGACATCGGCTGCGAGGTGGCCTCCACCGGCGTGCAGATCCATGGCGGCATGGGCTTCATCGAGGAGACCGGCGCCGCCCAGCATTACCGCGACGCCCGCATCACCCCGATCTACGAGGGCACCAACGGCATCCACGGCAACGACCTGACCTTCCGCAAGACCGGCCGCGACAAGGGCGCGGCGGCGAGAGCCTTCGTCGCCGACATGCGGGCGACGGTGGAGGAGCTGGGGGCGGCCCCCGGCGACGATCTGGCGGTGATCCGCACCGAGCTGTCGACCGGGCTGGACGCGCTGGACAAAGCCATCGACTGGATGGTCGCGACCCAGGCGGAGGGCGACCTGCAAGGGGCCGCCGCCGGTGCGGTGGCGTATCTGAAGCTGTGGGGCAGTGTGGCCGGCGGCTGGATGCTCGCCCGCTCGGCGATGAAGGCGATGGAGGGCATGCGCCAGCCCGGCGCCAACGCGTCCTTCCTGGAAACCAAGCTGATCGTCGCGCGCTTCTACGCCGAGCAGGTTCTGGCGACCGCCCCCGCCCTGCTGCCGACCATCGCCAGCGCCCGCAACACGGTGATGGCGCTGAGCGAAGAGCAGTTCTGACGCCCGGCCCGGCGCCCCTCTTCCTTCTGGGGAGAGGGGCCGGGTGTGGGGATGGATGGAACGTTTGAAACACCGTGAAACGGTTTTCCGGGGGCTGTTCACCTGTTCCACGCCGCTCGTGCTGCGGCGGAGGGGAGCGGTGAACAGGGTGGGAAACCGGTTGACGGGGGGCATGAGGACTCCGCACGAGCATAGGGTATAATTCCTATATCGGGCTGGTGTCCGGGGCAATGGTCAGCGGGAAAACAGGCTTCCTCCCCCTCTCCCCGGGGGGGGGGAGAGGGGATCTTGGTGGGGTGGCGGGAGGGGACTTTAATTCCTCACCAATAGCGCATCGCGTCCGCGTACAACCCGCGCAGGTCGTCCTCCGACACCGGGCGCGGGGCGATGGTCAGCAGGCGTTGCTGGGCGGCGGCGCCCTTGACCAGTCCCGGAATGTCGGCCTCGCCATATCCCAGCGCCGACAGCCCGTTCGGCAATCCCGTCGCCCGCATCATCGAAATCAGCCGCGTCGCCAGCAACTCGCCGCCATCCGTCGGCGAGGCGCCGCGCGTGTCGGCGCCCAGCGCCTCGGCGGCGCGGAGATGGGCTTCGGGGGCGGCGGGGCCGGTGAAGCGGAAGGCGGCGGGGGCGTTCAGGACCACGGAGATGCCGTGCGGCACCATCGGGTCCACCGTCTCGTAGCCGGTGGCGGTGAAGCTGTGGTTCATCCCGGCCACCGAATAGGACATGGCGTGCGGGATGTGGACGCCGGCATTGCCGAAGGCCAAACCGGCCAGAGTCGCCGCGAACATCAGGGCGTCGCGCGCCTCCAGGCAGTCGGGGTCGTTGACCGCCCGTTCCAACCATTGCCCGCCCAGCCGGATCGCCTGCAGGCTGCCGATGTCCGACCACGGGTTGGCACCCTGGTAAGGCGGGCGGGCCGTCGGCGACTCCGGTTTCTGGCGGGAGCGGAAGGGCCGCGCGGTGTGGCTTTCGATGGCGTGGGTCAGCACGTCGAAGCCGGTGGCGGCGATGGCGCCGGGCGGCAGGCTGTCGATGGTGCGGGGATCGACGACGGCGAGGCTCGGCCGCAGGTAGCGCGACGAGATGCCGGTCTTCACCTGCTTTTCCACATGGTCGAAGATGGCGACGCCGGTGGTCTCGCTCCCGGTGCCGCAGGTGGTCGGGCAGGCGATGTGCGGCTTGACCGGGCCGGGCACCGGGATGCCCTCCCCCAGCGGCTTGTTGACGTAGGCGAGGAAGTCGGCCGGATAGGTGGCGTAGAGGTTGGCCGCCTTGGCAGTGTCGATCACCGACCCGCCGCCGATGGAGACATAGCCGTCGAAGCCGCCGTCCCGCGCGAAAGCGGCGGCGTCGAGGAAGGACGCGCTGGTCGGCTCCACCCGGCAGCGGTCATAGACCACCGGATCGACGCCCGCCCGCTTCAGCGAGTCGAGCGCCATGGCGAAGGGTGCGGTTGCGGCAACCCGCGGGTCGGTGAACAGCGCCACCCGCGTCATGCCCAGCGACAGCGCGTCGCCACCCAGCTCGGCCAGCATGCCGGGGCCGAACTTCATCCGCGCCGCCTCGACGGTGAAGCCCTCCTCGCCGTCGGGCAGGATGGGATAGGCGTTGCCGTGCGTGTCGCTTGCCATGAGCGCTGCTCCTCCGGTTGCACGGGCCGGGTTTGCTCCCGGCCCATCCTTCCCCGTATGGGAGCGTCCCGCGCCCGGCCTGTCAATGAGTCCGTTGGTCCAACAGACCATCCGTGGGCAGATCGTCGGCCGGGGAGATCGGCGGCTCCGGCTCGGACGGCGTGCCGCTCGGCGGCGTACCGGTGGGCGGCGGACGCAGCAGCCGCTGATAGAGCCAGCCGGTGCCGACCAGACAGAGGCCGAGGCCGAGGAAGGAGGCGACGCGGTACATCCCCTCCAGGTCGGACATGTCGCTGAGGAACACCTTGGCGACCACGGCCAGCACGAGAATAAGCCCGGCATGGCGCATCCAGCCCCAGCCGAAGCGGATCCCCACCACCAGCATCGCCACCGCGAACAGCAGGAAGCCGGCGGAATAGCTGTACCATTCGGCGTCCGACATCTCGTAGCCGGACAGGACCGGCCCCTGGAAGGCGCGGCGGATCTCCAGCGCCAGATTGGTGGCGATCAGCAGCAGCGGCAGAACCGGAGCGGCGCTGCGCAAGGCACGCGACGGCGGCGGGTCGTACCACAGATAGACCAGCCCCAGCACGGCCGGCCCGCCATAGGCCAGCAGCAGCCGGTTGACCACCGGCCAATTGCCCACCCACTCGTCGTTCCACAGCGGGTTCAGCGCCATCAGATGCAGGAAGACCGCGCTGAGGGCGGCCAGCAGGACCAGAAGGCGCCGGCCCCACACCGCGACGGGCCGCGCGCTCCACCGCCGGTCGGCCGCCAGCAGCAGGGCGAGGCCGAGCCAGGACAGGGTATGCAGCGCCACCTCCGCCAGGGATGACGGCGCCTCCTCCAGGCTGCCGGACATCCAGCGATGGATGCCCAGCGACAGCATCAGCGTGGTGAAGATCAGGGCGCCGGCCTCCAGCACCATCACCACCAGATCGTCGCCTCTGCCGTCGGGAGCCGAGCGCATCCAGCGCGCCGCCGCCAGGAACCCCAGCGCCGGCAGGCCATAGCCGTAGGCGATCCAGCCATAGCCTTCGTAATCCAGCACATACGGATTGACCGCCAGCCGCACCAGAACGGCGACCGCCACCAGCAGGGTGACGCCGCGCAGCTCGCGCAGGTTCAGCTGCCGCTCCAGCCATGCCAGCACCGGCACCTGCATCGCCAGCGCGACCGTCAGCCATGCCTCCTGCAGGACCATGGTGGCGCCGAGCGCGATGGCGCCGGTGGCTCCGGCGGCGAAGGCGGCCAGCCCCAGCGAGGCGCCCGGCCGGTGGCGGTGGCGGGCCAGCGGCGTGGTGGCGCCGACCAGCAGGGCGGCAAGCCCAAGTGCGGCGGCCGGCCAGCCGATGGCGGTTTCCGGCGGCTCCACCACGGCATAGGCCAGGGTCAGCAGGGCCAGCGGCACCAGCGCCGACAGCGACGCCCACAGGGCGGCCCGCCGCGCATCCCACAGGGCGATGAATCCGCCAATGCCGAACAGGGCGGCGAATCCACCCGCCACCCACAGGAAATGCGCGACCGCAGCCGGATAACCGGCCGGATCGACCACGATCAGCGGCTGGCCGTCCGCGTTCAGCGGCGGCGGGCTGGCGGGGACATAGGGCAGGCTCCAGGGCGCCAGGGACAGCAGCACGGTCAGCGCGGCGATCCAGGCGACGCCGGCGATCCGCTCCGTCCGCCGGCCGGCGACCATCGCCAGCAGGGCGAACAGGCCGAGCACGATCAGCGACACCGAGCCGTGATCGTCGATCCAGGTGACGGCGGCGACCAGCAGGCCGAACAGCCGCATCGCCATCATCGCCAGCCGGTCGGCGGGGTGGCGCTGCTTGCGCCGGATCCAGTCGGGCAGCGCGCGGCGCCAGCCGGTGGCGGGGGCGGGCTCGGGCGGCGTCTGGTCCAGCACGCCCAGCACCGCCGGGACCAGGAACAGCGCCGAGGTCAGCAGCAGATAGAGGCCGGTCGGCAGCGCGTCGCCGCTGCGCCAGGGGTCGATCAGCCAGAGCAGCGGCCACAGCGCCGCACCGGTCAGCGCGCCCCAGCCGAGCCAGCGCCAGCCGCGATACAGCACCACCGCCATCCCGGCTCCGTTCAACGCCAGCAGATAGGCGAACAGGCCCCAGGCGTCGGGATTGTCCGTCGACACCAGCAGGGGAGAGACATAGCCGGCCAGCAGCCCCAAAGCCGCGATGAGCGGCCCCTGCAGCAGCGACAGCCCGATGCCGATCAGCGACAGGGCGGCCAGCAGCGCGAAGGCGACCAGCGGCGCGAACAGGCCGAACAGGGCGAAGCCGCCATAGACGCTGATGAAGGCGGTGAACAGGCCAGCGGCGGTCAGGGCCGGCGGCACGTAATCCGGTTGCAGGGCGGCGACGGCGCGCTGCATCGGCCGGCGGCGCAGCCACTCTCCCCCCACCATCAACCCGAAGCCGGCGAGCAGCCCGAGCGCGACGCGGACGCCCGGCCCGAGCCAGCCGTGATCGACCGACAGCTTGATGAAGAAGGCCGCCGCCAACGCCATCGTGCCGCCGCCGAGCCAGATCAGCCAGCGCGAGGCCAGCGACTCCTCCAGTTCGCGCCAACCCGCCCGCGGCGGGGCCGGTGTGGCGGACGGCGGTGGAGGGGCCGCCGGTTCTTCTGCTTCGGACGCGAAGACCGGTTCGCCGACCTCCTCCTCGGGAAGCGCTTCGACCTCGGGGACGGCCTCATCGGCGGGAGCGGTCTCGGCGGCGGAGAGCGGCAGCGCGCCGGTCAGCGCCTTGTCCAGCCTGCCGCGCAGGAGGGCGATTTCGGCGGCCTGCGCCTTCAACCGCCGGTCCAGCCGGTGGGTGATGAAGCCGAAGATCAGCAGTAGAACGACGAACTCCATGACCGCACCGCCTGCACGACGTTGCCCCTCTATCGGGGGCGTTTTGCCGCAGCATAGCCTTGCAACAATGCACTGTCTCGGTCGTGCTGGAGGGTCATCCCAATGGAGAGTCCGCCGATAATCGAGCGTTTCTCAGCGCTGGGCGCGGGGCGGTTCCATTCCCAGCCGCGCCATCGTCGCCAGCGCGTCGTCGACGGCGTGGAAGTCGGCGGTGTTGTCGAAGACGCACCAGACCGGCCGCAGCGCCGCCTCCGCCGACAGCCTCCCGGCCAGCGCGTCCAGCACCGCCGGCTCGTAGGCCGAGCGGTAGATCACCGGCGACCCATGCAGCCGCCAATAGCGCAGCCCGTCCCAGCCGCCCGGCTCGCCCGCGCCCGCCACCGGGGCGGGATCGGCGGCGACGCGGGCGACGCGGTGGGCGGCCAGCAAAGCCTCGGCCTCGTCGGTGAACCAGGAGGCGTGGCGCGGCTCGCACACCACGTCGCCGTCGAAGCGGGCGCGCAGCAGCGCGAAGAAATCCTCCGCCACCCCACGGTCGAAGCGCAGGCTGGGCGGCAGTTGCACCAGCAGCGGACCGAAGCGGTCGCCCAGCATCCCCGCCTCCGCCAGGAAGCGGTCCAGCGCCGCCTCGGCGCCGGCCAGCCGGGCCTCGTGGCTGATCGCCTTGGGCAGTTTCACCGCGAAGCGGAAGCCGAGCGGGGTGGAGGCCGCCCAGCGCGCCCAGGTTTCCGGCTTGTGCGGGCGGTAGAAGCTGCTGTTCACCTCCGTCATCGGCATGACGCGGGCGGTGCGTTCCAGATGGGTGCCCTCGACGGGAAAGGCCGGGGCCGAGAGCCTGGGGATGCTCCAGCCGGCGGTGCCGATGCGGATCGGATGGGCCGTCGCCATCACTCGGCGGGAAGCCCCTGCGCCGGGGCGGTTCCGTCATCCGCCTGCCGGCCACGGCGGGCGCGCAGCGACTCGGCCTCGACGAAGATGCGGCGGACGACCGGGTATTGGCTGCGGATGCGGCTTTCCAGCGTGCAGACGGCGTCTTCCACCTCGCGGGCGTTCAGGCTGTCCTGGAACTCCACCGACAGGTTCAGCAGCACGTCGTCGGGGCCCATATGCATGGTCAGCACGTCGAGCGGGCGCTTCACCCGCGCCTCCTCGCCGACGATGCGGCGGATGCCGTCGACGATGCGGCGGTCGGCCGACTCGCCGATCAGCAGCCCCTTCGACTCATAGGCCAGCAGCGCCGCGACGATGGCCAGCACGACGCCGATGGCGATGGAGGCATAGGCGTCGTAGATGGGATCGCCGGTCACCTCGCCCAGATACAGGCCGATGCCGGCCAGCAGCAGGCCGATCAGCGCCGCGGTGTCCTCCAGCAGCACGACGAAGACCGACGGGTTCTTCGACCGGTGGAGCGCCGACAGGATGCCGACGCCGCTCTGGGTACGGCGGAACTCGCGCAGCGCGACGATCCAGGAAAAGCCTTCGAACAGCACGGCGAAGCCCAGCACGGTGAAATTCACCCAGGGGCTTTCCACCGGCTCCGGATTGGACAGGGCGTGCCAGCCGTCATAGACGGACAGGCCGGCGCCGATGCCGAACAGCAGCACGGCGACCACGAAGGACCAGAAATACACCTCGCGCCCATGGCCGAAGGGATGCTGCGGCGTCGGCGGACGGCGGGCGCGGCGGATGCCGTAGAGCAGCAGCAACTGGTTGCCGCTGTCGACGGCGGAATGGATCGCCTCGCTGAACATGGCGGCGCTGCCGGTCATCGCGCTGGCGACGAACTTGGTCAGCGCGATCATCAGATTGCCGCCGAGCGCTGCGAGCACGACCTTGGTGGAGCCTTCGGCCAAAGCGGGAACCCTTTGCTGGAGCGGATGCCGGACTGCCCATGAGCAACGTCCGCCGGCCGTCCCGGTTCCCTCACGCCCTCATCAGGGACCGCGCAGGGTCCGCCAGGCGCAGACCGCGGCGTAATAGACCGAGGTCGCCAGCCACAGGCCGAACAGCCAGCCCGGCCGCGCCGGCCAGATCACCACCAGCGCGATGCAGCAGAGCAGCCAGACCGTGGTGACCGCGATGTTCAGCGGCATCAGCGCCTTGACGCGGAAGGGATGCAGGAACTTGACCGTTGTGAAGGTCAGCAGCCCCAGCACCACCACCACCGCCGCATTGAACCAGGGGCTGAGGTCGAGCAGCCAGAAATAGAGCGCCACCACGTTCCAGATCGCCGGGAAGCCGACGAAATAATTGTCGCCGCTCTTCATCCCGACATTGGCGAAGCAATAGAGCGCGGTCAGCAGGATCCAGGCGGCCAGCGCGATGCTGATCAGCCCCTCCGGCAGCAGCCCGAAGCGGTGGATGAACACCGCCGGCACGACGACATAGGTCAGATAGTCGATCACGAGGTCGAGCGCCGAGCCGTCGATGCCCGGCAGCACCTGCTTGACCGAGACACGGCGGGCCAGCGTGCCGTCGACGCCGTCGACGACCAGCGCGATGCCCAGCCACATCAGGCACAGCTTGGCATCGCCCGCCGCCGCCGCCAGCAGGCCGAGCAGCCCCAGCACGGCGCCGCTGGCCGTGAAGATGTGAACGCCCCAGGCCGACAGGCGTTGGGTGATTCCGTAGGCGGCGCTCATCGGGACGTTTTCCGTGGGTGGCAAGGACAAGGTGATGACCTGAACGGGGCGGGGCTGGGAGGGTGGGCGGAGAAGCGGGCGGATTTTCTGACACAGATGAACGCAGATAAACACAGAATTATGGGGGTAAGGAACCCCCCGGCACAGCCTACGCCACCTCCCCTTGCCCCGCCCCTCAGGCCGCCCGCGCCCCGCCCTGCCGGAAGGCGGCGCGGCCGGCCAGCGCGTCGGGCATCGGGCCGCCGGTCGCCCAGTCCAGCAGTTCCACCGTATGGACCACCGGCAGCCCGGTCCCGCCCGCGATCTGGGTGATGCAGCCGAGATTGCCGGCCGCCACCGCCTGGGCCTGCGTGCTTTCGATGGCGGCGACCTTGCGGTCGCGCAGTTCCCCCGCCAGTTCGGGCTGCAGCATGTTGTAGGTGCCGGCCGACCCGCAGCAGAGATGCGCGTCGGGGATTTCCTTCACCAGGAATCCGGCGGCGCGCAGCAGGGCGCGTGGCGGCTCCTTGATGCGCTGGCCGTGCTGCATCGAACAGGCGGAGTGGTAGGCCACCGCCTGCCCCGTCTCCACCACCGGCCGGGCCAGCCCGATCTCGTCCATCAGTTCGGTGACATCCTTGGCGAGATCCGCCACCCGCACCGCCTTGGCAGCATAGGCGGAGTCCTCGCGGAACATGTGGCCGTAATCCTTGACGCTGGTGCCGCAGCCGGATGCGTTGATGACGATGGCGTCCAGCCCCTCGCCCTCGATCTCCTTCGTCCAGGCGTCGATGGTCTTCTTCGCGGCGGCGTGGGCGAGATCCTCCTTGCCCATGTGGTGCGTCAAGGCGCCGCAGCAGTCGGCACCCTTGGACACCACGACCTCCACCCCGTGACGGGTCAGCAGGCGGATGGTCGCCTCGTTGATCTGCGGCGCCAGCACCTGCTGGGCGCAGCCGATCAGCAGGGCCACGCGCTTCTTGCGCGACCCCTCGGCCGGATGGGTGCCGGGCCGGTCGCTGTAGCTCGGCGCCGGGACGCTGGACGGGGTCAGCGACAGCATGGCCGACAGCCGCTTGGGCAGCATGACGCGGAACGGCCGGCCGAGCGATGCGCCCAGCAGGGCCATCCGGAACAGCCGCGGGTTGGGCAGCACCCGCGCCAGCAGGTCGCGCACCGCCCGGTCGGCCGGCGGGCGGGTATAGGTCGCCTCGATATGGGCGCGGGCGTGATCGACCAGATGCATGTAATGGACGCCCGACGGGCAGGTCGTCATGCAGGACAGGCAGGACAGGCAGCGGTCGATGTGCTTGACCGTGGTGTCGGGCGGCGGTCCGCCCTTCTCCAGCATGTCCTTGATCTGGTAGATGCGGCCGCGCGGGCTGTCCAGCTCGTCACCCAGGATGGTGTAGGTCGGACAGGTCGCGGTGCAGAAGCCGCAATGCACGCATTTGCGCAGGATCTGGTCCGATTCGCGGATCGCGGCATCGGCCAGCTGGGCCAGCGAGAAGTTCGTTTGCATCGAGATCGGTCTTCCCGTTACAGCCCCGCATACATGCGGCCGGGGTTGAGGATGCCCTTGGGGTCGAAGCTTTCCTTGACCCGGCGGCTGAGCGCCATCAGCGGATCGGGCAAGGGCTGGAACACATCGGTTGCGGCGCGCACCGCCTCCGGCGCCCGCACCAGCGTGGCATGGCCGCCGGCGGAGAGAGCGCCGCGGATGGTCGCTCCCGAGTCGGGCGGCGCCGCCAGCCAGACCAGCCCGCCGCCCCAGTCATAGAAGACCTCGACGTCGAGCATCCGGCGGATGGCCTCGACGGTGGAGGGGCCGGCGGAGGGGGGAACGGAGAGTTTCCAGAGGTGGGTGTCGCCACCAGCGCCCTCCCCCAACCCGGCCCCGTCCCTCACCTCGCGCCAGAGCGCGAGCGACTCGTCGCGGCCCAGCACGGCGTCGGCCCGAAGTTCCTCGCGCAGCATGGTGACGCGCGCGGCGACCGAGGGGCCGAAGCCTTCCAGCCGCACCAGCGTCACCGCACCGCCCGCTCCCGCCACGTCGAACACACCCGACCGCGCGGCGGTCGCCGCCGGCAGATGGGCGGCGCCCGACACCTCGTAGGGGCTGCGCAGCGCGCGGTCGAGCATCGCCACCGCCGCCGAATCGTCCAGCCCGAACAGCAGCAGAGTCGCGGTGTCTTCCGGCGCCGGCAGCACCTTCACCGTGATCTCGGTCAGCGCGGTCAGCGTGCCGAAGGAGCCCGCCATCAGCTTGGGCACATCATAGCCGGTGACGTTCTTCACCACCTTGCCGCCGCCCTTGTAGGCCTCGGCCCGGCCGCTGACGCCGGCGATGCCCAGCGTGTGGTCGCGGGCCGATCCGGCGGAGATGCGGCGCGGCCCGGCCAGCCCGCTGGCGACCAGACCGCCCAAGGTTCCTCCTTCCGGCGGCTCGAAGGCCAGATGCTGCCCACGGTCGGCCAGCATGGCGCGGATGGTGTCCATCGGCGTGCCGGCCAGCGCGGTCAGCACCAGCTCCTCCGGCTCATAGGCGATGACGCCGGACAGGCCCGACAGGTCGAGCGCGTGGCCGGCCTGCACCGGGCGGCCCAGCCCGCGGCGGCTGCCGCTGCCCAGGATCTCCAGCGGTTCGCCGGCCGACAGCGCCCAGCGCACCGCGTCGGTCACCTGCGCGGCGGTTTCCGGCTTCAAGGTGGTGATGGTCATGGCGGACAGCGGCCCTTCAGAAGCGCGGAATGTCGGGGAAGCGCAGCTCCCCCTGGTGGACGTGCAGCCGGCCAAGCTCGGCGCAGCGGTGCAGCGTGGGGAAGACCTTGCCGGGGTTCAGCAGACCGTCGGGGTCGAAGGCGCATTTCAGCCGCTGCTGCTGCTGAAGGTCGGCCTCGTCGAACTGGTCGGTCATCAGGTCGCGCTTCTCCACCCCCACCCCATGCTCGCCGGTCAGCACGCCGCCGACCTCGACGCACAGGCGCAGGATGTCGTTGCCGAACTCCTCCGCCGCCTCCAGTTCGCCCGGCTTGTTGGCATCGTAGAGGATCAGCGGGTGCAGGTTGCCGTCGCCGGCATGGAAGACGTTGGCGACTCGCAGGCCGCAGCGGTCCGACATCTCCTGCATCCGTTGCAGCACCAGCGGCAGCGCCTTGCGCGGGATGGTGCCGTCCATGCAGTAATAGTCCGGGCTGATTCGCCCCACCGCCGGGAAGGCGGCCTTGCGCCCGGCCCAGAAGGCCAGCCGCTCCTCCTCGCTCTTCGACACGCGGGCATAGCAGGCGCCCTTGTCCCGCGCGATGGCCTCCACCCGGTCGATCAGGTGGTCGACCTCCGCCGCCGGGCCGTCCAGCTCGACGATCAGCAGCGCCTCGACGTCCAGCGGGTAGCCGGCATGGACGAAGGCCTCCGCCGCGTGGATGGCGGGGCGGTCCATCATCTCCATGCCGCCGGGGATGATGCCCGCCGCGATGATGGCGGCCACGCAGTCGCCGCCCTGCTCGCTGCTGGGGAAGCCCAGCAGGACGGCGCGGGCGGTGGCCGGCTTCTTCAGGATGCGCACCGTGACCTCGGTCACCACGCCCAGCAGCCCCTCCGACCCGGTGATGATCCCCATCAGGTCGTAGCCGCCGGCGTCCAGATGCTTGCCGCCCAGCCGGATGACGGTGCCATCGATCAGCACCATCTCCAGCCCCAGCACGTTGTTGGTGGTCAGCCCGTATTTCAGGCAGTGCACGCCGCCGGAATTCTCGGCGATGTTGCCGCCGATGGTGCAGGCGATCTGGCTGGAGGGATCGGGGGCGTAATAGAAGCCCTCATGCGCCACGGCGTTGGAGATGCCGAGGTTGGTCACCCCCGGCTGCACGGTGACGCAGCGGTTGGCGTAATCGATGTCGAGGATGCGCTTGAACTTGCCCATGCCCAGCAGCACGCCGTCGGCCAGCGGCAGCGCCCCGCCCGACAGAGAGGTGCCGGCGCCGCGCGGCACCACCTTCACCCCCATCGCCTTGCAGGTCTTCAGGATTTGCGACACCTGCTCCACCGTGCTGGGCAGCACGGCGACCATCGGCAGCTGGCGGTAGGCGGTCAGGCCGTCGCATTCATAGGCGCGCAGCTCGTTCTCGTCGACGATCACGCCTTCGCCCGGAACGATGGCGCGCAGCGCCTCCACGATCTCCCGGCGGCGGGCGATCACCCCGCTGTCCGGCACCGGCATCTTCATGGCGGGCGGTCCTTATCCCGTTGCGGCGAACTCGTCCGCCACACGTACCATTCGCCGGGATCCTAATACAAGACGATGCCGTTTCCGATTCCGGAGGCCCCGATTCCGAAGCCCCAAAACGCAAGAGCCGCACCCGAAGGCGCGGCTCTTGCGTAAACACCCGATGACGGAGAGGCTGGGCGCGATGCCCGGCCTCGCAGTCGATCGACCCTTGCGGATCGATCAGCCCTGGCGGGCCTTGAAACGGGGGTTCTGCTTGTTGATGACGTAGACGCGACCCTTGCGGCGGATCACGCGGCAGGCCTTATGGCGCGTCTTCATCGACTTCAGGGAGTTGACGATTTTCATGATGCTGTTCCTGAACGCTCGGCGGCTCGATTGAAGGCGCGCACCATAGTGCGGTGCCCACCAACTGTCAACGCCCGGAAACGGCCCGGAATGCCGTCCTTTTCCATCGGCCTCCCGGCGCCCTTTCCGCCGCCTGCGGCCCATCCGGTGCGACGGCCGCGAGCACCGGTGAATGCGCCGCATATCACGGGCCGATAAAGATTTCATCGCCCTCCCGAATAAAGGGAAAACCCCGGCCGAAAGGCGCCAAAGCATATCGGGTTCCTGCAACTCAGCGTCAAGGCGGGTCGGCGGCCGGGAGGCGGAAGACGACTGTCCGCCGACGATTCTCGACTTCCCGAGGCCAGGAACCGCAAAGCAAAATCTTCGGACTTCCGCGGCATATCTACAGTAAATATTTGAAAGACGATGTCACAGCCATCAATCATACCCGCTATTCTGCGGTGTATTGACGCGATGACGCGAAACCATATGCTTCAGCATTGAAGGATTGTTCTTGCTGAATTAGGAACAATCCCAGATATTCCGCGGCAGCCGGACCGTCGCCATGCGCGATTACAGCGAACCCGCCGGAATGGCTGCCGTTTTGCGCCGAATCGGCCCGGATGCCGTTCCTTGCCGCCCGGCAAGCCGCCTCCGGCCCGCCAGCGCGGCGCATCGTCGAAGGGGGGACCATGACGTTCTGGAAAGCTCTGACCCTGGCGTCCGTGGCCGGCGCCCTGTTCCTGTCGGCGACGCATGCCCGGGCGGCCTATCCGGAGAGGCCGGTCACGATGATCGTCGCATTCGGCACGGGCGGCGGCACCGATCTGCTGGTCCGTGCGCTGGCTCCCTTTCTTGAACGGCATCTGGGCAAGGGCGCCCGGGTCGAGGTGGTGAACAAGCCCGGTGCCGGCGGCGAGATCGGCTTTGCCGCCGTCGCCGACGCAACTCCCGACGGCTACACCATCGGCGCCATCAACTCGCCCAACGTCAATGCCATCCCGATCGAACGCCAGGCCCGCTATTCGCTGGACCGGCTCGATCCGCTCTACAATCTGGTGGACGATCCCGGCGCCTTCGCCGTCCACGAGGACAGCCCGTTCCGCTCGCTGGCCGACGTCGCCGCCTTCGCCAGGGCCAACCCCGACGGCGTGACGGTCGGCACCACCGGCATCGGGTCCGACGACCATCTGGCGATGCTGATGTTCCAGCGTCAGGCCGGCGTGACCTTCACCCATGTACCCTTCCAGGGCTCCGCCGCCAACGAGGCGGCGCTGGCCAACAAGAAGATCGTGCTGAGCGCCGTGAATTTCGGCGAGGCGATGCAGTACAGGAAGAACGACCGCATCCGCATCCTGGGCGTGATGACCGAACGGCGGCAGCAGCAGATGCCGGACATTCCCACCTTCGCGGAGCAGGGCTTCCCGATGCTGATGTCGTCGCTGCGCGGCATCGCCGCCCCGCGGGGCCTGCCGCCCGACGTGCGGGCGAAGCTGGTCGATGCGCTGGCCGGCGCCGCCAAGGATCCGGCCTTCCAGGACAGGATGAAGGAGCTGTATCAGCAGCTTCGCCTGCTGCCTCCCGACCAGTACGCCGCCGAACTGACCAGATCGACCACGGCCCTGCGCGAACTGTGGGCCACCTCCCCCTGGCTGAGGTGAGCGTCAGACGGATCTAGCGCCCAAGAGCCTTCTCAATCTCCGTTTTCAAGTGAACGGGCAGAATGGGCTTGAACAGGATGCCGGCGGGATGGTCCTGACGGATACGCTCGACCGTTTCGGGCTCCCGCGAGCCGGTGATGAAGATCACCCGCGCTCCGACTGTCCGGTGAATTTCGATGGCTGCGTCCACGCCGTCCGCATGGCCTTTCAAACGGACATCCATCAGCACCAGAGAGGGACGGTGCCGCTGCGCCATTTCGACAGCCTGCGCCGCGGTGGCAGCCGTTCCGCAAACCCGCAGCCCCATGGAGCCGAGTGTGAGCGTCAGCGCCAACGCGATCAGCTCCTCGTCATCGACCACAAGGACGCATGTGATCTCGTCCATCATGCCAGGACCTCCGGGCGGGGCATCCGCACTTCGACCCTGGTCCCTTCCACGTCGGGCATGCTCATCTCCCCCTCCAATTGAGCAACCAGAGCTTTGACGATCGTCAACCCCAACGCGTCAACCTTACCCGAAGTTCCATCAATCCGGTAACGGCCGCGGCCATTGTCCTGGACCGAAAGCAGCAGCGCATCGCCGGCCCGGCGCTTGAGCTGAACCCGCACCGCTCCGCCGCCGCCATTCACGAATGCGTGCTTGAGGGCGTTCTGCACCAGCTCGGTCACGATCAGACCGAGCGGAATGGCGAAATCCAGATTGACCCGCAGGGGATCGGCATCCACGGAGATTTCTATGCCCTGCCGGTCGCTTCCACCCGTCACTTCCAGGCTGGCCCGGAGTTCTTCAAGAAATGGCAGGATCTCGAAGGTGGTCAGATCGTCCGACGTCATCAACTGCTGATGGACAAGGCCAAGGGCGTTGATGCGGTGGCGCAGATCGCTCAGCAGCTCCTCGGGAGGTGTGGTGTCCAAGGCGATGGTCTGGATGGCGATGATGCTGTCGATGACCTGAAGGTTGTTTTTGACCCGGTGATACACCTCGCGAAGCAGCAGGCTGCGCTCGTCGAGCGCCTTTCGCATCCGCTGGTTCGACGCTTCCAGTTCGGTGGTTCGTTCGGCAACCCGCTGCTCCAGCGTTTCGTTCGCCTCGCGCAACGAGCGATGGAGCTTGGCGAACTGGCCGAGGAAGAACACCAGCAGAAGGCTGGCGGAGACGAAGCCGCTGACCCGGCTCAGATCCCAACCGACGGTGTAGCGGGCGCCCCCGGCCACGGCGAGCGCGTTGAAGGCGGCGAAGGCGAGCAAGGCGACACCGAGCCAGCCGAACAGGACATTGCGTCCGCGCGTGACCAGCCACAGCAGAAGGAAGGCCGCCGTCGAGAGAGCGACGGATGTCCACTGGGCCGCATTACCCCAGGTGGCAAAGACGTTTCCCTGCAACTCGTGCGGCAGCCAGCCCTGGCCGACCGTGGCGATCAGCCCAAGCAGGGCGATCAGCGCCGCAACGGCCGCCACGGTGGCGGCGATGGCCTGATCGACGCGCTGGGGGGCGATCCGCTCCCTGCGAAAGGCTTCGGCGAGAATGGCGGCGAGGACGAGGATCGGGAATCCGACGATCCAGAACAGGAACAGCCACCCCACCGATTGGGGGTTGCCGATCAGCGGGCGGTCGGCGATCCAGGCTCCGGGAAAGCTGAGCACGTGCAGAAGCGCCATCGCCGCGCTGTAGAAGTAGGCGGCAGCCAGGAGAAGCACCGACGCCGAGCGGACGGCGCGGAACTGAACGAGCAGCAGGTAGCCGGTGCAGAGGTCGGTGATGAGCACCCCGGCGCCGAAGGTGGTGGTGACGGACGGAATGACCGGACCGGGCGTGGCGGCAAACGGCAGCGCCGCAAGCGTTCCGACGACATACGCGACGCAGAGCGCCCCGATGGTTCGCCTGGTGGTCGGCGTGGCGCTCTCGCCGGTTAAGGTGCCGGGTTCATCCTGTCTCGTACCTGCATTCATCGGCGTTCCCCGCAAGCTGATGGCGAGGTTAACGGCCAGAAGACGACTCTGTCTCGGTCTCCCCGTGCGCGCTGGCGGTTGGCTGCCACGGCGGAAGGCGGCGCGCCCCCTCCGGTTCCGTGGCCCGCTTGCAGTCGCCGGGCAAAAGGCGGAGAGTCGCGCCCACCGCATCCCGCCCACGATTCCGGAATTCCGCCTTGCGGCTGCTGCTGATCGAAGACAACCGCCGGCTGGCCTGCCTGACCGCCGAGGGGCTGCGCAAGGCCGGATTCGCCGTCGACCTCCTCCATAGCGCGGAGGATGCGTCGGCCGCCCTGGCGGTCGCCGGTTTCGACGCCGTCCTGCTCGACCTCGGCCTGCCCGATGCCGACGGGCTGACCCTGCTGTCGGCGCTGCGGGCGCGGGCCGACACCACCCCGGTGTTGATCCTGACCGCCCGCGATGGGGTGGACGACCGGGTCAGGGGGCTGAACCTGGGGGCCGACGACTATCTGCTGAAGCCCTTCGCGCTGGAGGAGCTGGTGGCCCGCATCCGCGCCCTGCTGCGCCGGCCGGGAGCGGCGCTGGGCATGGTGCTGCAACAGGGGAACGTCGCCTTCGATTCGGCCGCCCGGCTGGCGACCGTCGCCGGCCGGCCGCTCGACCTCAGCCGGCGCGAGCTTGACGCGCTGGAGCTGCTGCTGCGCCGCGCCGGCCGGGTGGTGTCGAAGGCGGCGCTGGAAAACGGCCTGTACGGCTTCGGCGACGAGGTCGGGTCGAACGCGGTCGAGGTGCTGATCCACCGCCTGCGCAAGCGGCTGCAGGCCGCCGGTGCGACGGCCGGCGTCCAGACCCTGCGCGGCATCGGCTATATCCTGACCGAAACCCCGGCGGAGGTTGGCGGAGAGACCGGGGGCGGGGAGACCAGGGAATGAGCGCCGGCGCGACCGAAAGGCGCCCGCAGTCCCTGCTGGCGGCCATCGCGCGCTGGCTGGTGCTGGTCACGCTGCTGGCGGTCGCCACCACGGCGCTGCTGCTCTATGTCGAGTTCAAAGGCACCCACGACCGGATGCGCCAGCGCACCCTGTCCGGCGTCGTCCGCGTGATCGACAAGGCGGTTCGCGGGCCTGACGACCAGAAGAAGGACGGCCGGCTGAACACCGAGCTGCCCGAGTCGGTGCGCGCGATGCTGCGGGTGAATGCCGCCTCCTTCGCCGTGGTCGACGGGGACGGACGGCTGCTGCTCGGCTCAGACGGGGTGGACGGCCCGCTCGACCCCAACGCCACCGACCGGCCGCACAACGTCTTCCGGGTGCCGGCGCAGAATGGCGAACCGCCGCTCTACGGGCTCAGCCACCGCATCACCGTCGGCGGCCAGCCCTATTGGATCCAGGTGGCCTCCGGCGAGGAGGAACTGCACATCGAATGGCTGCTGGAGGAGTTCGTCGAGCATTTCGGCTGGATCTGGCTGCCCTTCGCCCTGGTGCTGATCCTGGTCAACCTCGTCATCATCCATCGCGGCCTGCGCCCCCTGCGCCGCGCGTCGGCCCGCGCCGCCGCCATCGGACCGGACAGCGTGTCGGAACGGCTGCCGGAACAGGACATGCCGCGCGAGGTCCTGCCGCTGGTCCGCGCGGTCAACCAGGCGCTGGACCGTCTGGAGGCCGGATACGAGGCGCAGCGCGGCTTCATCGCCGACGCCGCGCATGAGCTGCGCACGCCGCTGGCGGTGCTGGACGCCCATCTGGCGCTGATCGGCACCCCCGGCGCCCCGATCCGCGAGGATGTCGCCGGCATGGCCCGGCTGGTCGACCAGCTGCTCGATCTGGCCCGGCTGGACGCCCTGCGCATCGCCCCCGACGAAACCGTCGATCTGGCCCGGCTGGCGGTGGAGGTCTCGGCCCACCTCGCCCCGCTGGCGCTGGGGAAAGGGCGCCTGATCGAGGTGACCGGCGACGACCGGCCGCTGCCGGTGCGCGGCGCCCACGATCCGCTGTTCCGCGCCCTGCGCAATCTGGTGGAAAACGCCGTCTGCCATGCCCCCGCCGGCAGCACGGTCAGCGTGGAACTGGCGGTTTCGGCCGCGGGCGAGCCGGTGCTGCGGGTGATCGACCGCGGCCCCGGCATTCCGCCGAACCTGCGCGCCCATGTGTTCGAACGGTTCTGGCAAGGCGGCCGCGACCGCGCCAACGGCTCCAAAGGCGCCGGATTGGGCCTGTCCATCGTCGCCCGCACGATGGCGGCGCATGGCGGCTGCGTTTCGGTCGAGGATACCCCCGGCGGCGGCGCCAGCTTCGCCCTGTACTTTCCGCCTATGCAGCGACGAACCGACGCAGTACGCCCCATCCCGGCTGTCACCGGCGCCCCGTAAGCCACATGTAAGCTTGGCAGGATAGACCGGTGGGGACTGTCCCTCCCCAGCCGCGCCGGCATGACCGGCGCCGGCGCCCACCGCTCCTGCCAGGATGACCGCCGATGCTGTCCGCCACGTCCTCCGCCTCCCTGCCGTCGATGCCGTCGCCGTTGCAGAGCCGTCCGGCAACCCCGCCGGCACCCGCCGGGATCGACAGCGACGGCGACCGGGACAACGACACCCGCGAGAGCGCCGCCGCCCAGGCCGCCGAGTCGCGCGGGTCCGCCCCCAGCCTGCCGGCCGACCCCAACCGTGGCCGCACCTTGAACATCACCGCCTGAACGGAGGCGCGATCAACGCCGCCTTTCCACCGGAGTCCGTCCGATGCCCAACACCTACAGCGCAACCCAGAAAACCCTGCACTGGCTGATCGCCCTTCTGATCGTCGGCGTCTATCTGCTGACCTTCGGCGAGGACTTCTATGAACGCGGGAACCCGATGCGCGCCACGATCTGGTGGCTGCACATCTCCTTCGGTCTGTTGCTGCTGGGGTTGGTGCTGGCGCGGATCGGGCTGCGCTTCACCCGCGGCACGCCCGCCCTTCCGGTGGAGATGACGCCGATCGAACGCGGCGCCTCCCAGGCCGTCCATCTCGGGCTTTACCTCCTGATGCTGGGCATTCCGCTGGTCGGGGTGGTGCTGACTTGGCTGCGCGGCGACACGCTGTCCTTCTTCGGCCTGTTCACCATCCCCTCCCCCGTCGAGGCCGACCGCACGCTGGGCCGCTCGGTGAAGGAGATCCACGAGCTTGGCGCCAACCTGATCCTCGCGCTCGCCGCTGTCCACGCGGCGGCGGCCCTGTGGCACCACTTCGTCCGCCGCGACAACGTCCTGACCCGCATGCTGCCCGGCCGCGGCAACGAACAGCCCGGCCTCGCCGATTGAACCAGGGACCCCAAAGTCTTTCTCCACCCGCGCGAGCGCGACCCCTGTGCGCTCGCGCGATCAGACGCTATAGTCGTCTCCATACAGATGCATGGCGATGACCGATGGCAGGACGCAGGACGGCAGGACAGGCTTCGGGGGGACGCGGCCGGAGTGCCCGCGGAACGGCGGGCAAGGACGGCGGCGCGCAGATGGACGATGCCGGCCTGAGCGCCGGCCTCCTGCCCCTCCCGGACCTGCTGTCGTCCCCGACCGATGCCGCCACCGATCCCGCCACCGACGCTCCATTCCCCGCCACGGACGGCGGGACGGAGGACGGGGCGGAGGATGGCGATCCCCATTACCTCGACCACCGCAACCGCCTGCGCCGCCGCTTCCTCGACCGCGGCGCCGACGCGCTGGAGGATTACGAGCTGCTGGAGATGGTGCTGTTCGCCGCCAGCCCGCGGCGCGACGTAAAGCCGTTGGCCAAGCTGCTGATCCGGACCTTCGGCGACCTGTGGGGGGTGGTCAACGCCCCGCCCGAACGGCTGCGCGGCCTGAAGGCGGAGGGTGTGTCGCTCGGCACCGACAACGCCGTCGCCACCGTGCGCATCGTCGGGGCGGCGGCCCTGCGCGCCCTGCAGCAGCGGGTGATCGACCGGCCGGTGCTCGCCTCCTGGCAGGCGCTGATCGACTATTGCGCCGCCGCCATGGCGCATGAACCGACGGAGCAGTTCCGCCTGCTGTTCCTCGACCGCAAGAACAAGCTGATCGCCGACGAGGTGCAGCAGCGCGGCACCATCGACCACACCCCCGTCTACCCGCGCGAGGTGGTGAAGCGGGCGCTGGAGCTGTCGGCCGCCGCCGTGATCCTCGTCCACAACCATCCCTCCGGCGACCCGACCCCGAGCCGCGCCGATGTCGAGATGACCAAGGAGATCGTCCGCGCCGGCAACGCCGTCGGTCTCGTCGTCCACGACCATCTGGTGATCGGCAAGGGCGGTCGCCACACCAGCTTCAAGGCGCAGCGCCTGCTGTGAAAGCCCGGCTCTCCCGCTTCCCCCTTCTCCCGCTTCCCATGCAGCCGCGCCATGCGCCGCCACTTTGCATTTGCGAATCGGTCGCCATTTTGTTGACCTGACGGTGCCCCGCCGAAGGATTCGACCGACCGCATGTCCTCCTCGCCCTTATCCCTGAAGCGCCGCAGCCTGTTGATCGGGTGCGGAGCGCTGGTTCTGATGTCCGACCGCGCGCTGGCCGCCCCCGCCGCGCCGCGCCGTCTCAGCCTAAGGAACCAGAACACCGGCGAAACCTTCGACGGCCCCTATCGCGACGCCTCCGGCCCGCTGCCCGACGCGATGGCCGATCTCGCCAAGTTCCTGCGCGACCACCACGCCAACAAGGAAGGGCCGGTCGACGTCGGCACGCTCGACTTCCTGGCCGACATCCTGGAGGCGGTGGGCCAATCCAAGGCGACCATCCTGTCGGCCTTCCGAACGCCGGAAACCAACGCCATGCTGGCCGCCCGCAGCCTGGGGGTGGCGGAACACAGCCAGCATCTGCTGGGCCGCGCCCTGGATGTCACCCTGTCGTCGCGCCTGCCCGACGCGCACCGCAGCGCGCTGGACCTCAAGCGCGGCGGCGTCGGCTGGTATCCGCGCTCGCATTTCCTGCACATCGACACCGGCCCGCTGCGCAGCTGGGAAATGTTCGGCCGGAACCTGGACGGGCTGTTCGCCCCCGGCGCCCGCAGCCCCCGCCTGCGCAGCGTGTCCCAGCGCATGCAGCTGCACCGCGCGCTGGCCCGCCGGCAGATGCTCGGGCGGAAGTGAGGGATACGGGGTGGATCTTTCCGGCATGCCGGTGTAGGGAAAGCGCCATGACCGACCGCATCTCCCTTACCGCCCCGATGTATTATCCGCCGCTCACATAGCGCGGCGTCGATCGGTCATACCCGAAACCATGCCGTCGCAAGTCCGGCGGCCATGGTTCTCTCACGCGATAGAGACAGTCTCCGGACGGCCCGGCCAACCGTAGAGACGTCCCGAAGCCGACCGACTCCAGTGCCGCCGACTTCCTGCGCATCCTGCGCGAGCGCGGTTTCCTCCACCAATGCAGCGACCCGGCCGACGATTTGTCCGGCCTCGCCGCCGCGGCGCCGGGCGGCGTGCTGACCGCCTATGTCGGCTTCGACGCCACGGCGGCCAGCCTGCATGTCGGGCATCTGCTGTCGATCATGGCGCTACGCTGGCTTCAGCGCACCGGCAACCGGCCCATCGTGCTGATCGGCGGCGGCACCACCAGGATCGGCGACCCCAGCTTCCGCGACACCACGCGGCCGATGCTGGACGACAGCCAGATCGCCGCCAATGCCGCCGGGCTGCGCCGCGTCTTCAGCCAGTACATGAGCTTCGGAGACGGCCCGGCCGACGCCGTCATGGTGGACAACGCCGACTGGCTGGACGGGCTGGATTACGTGCCCTTCCTGCGCGACGTCGGCCGCCATTTCACCATCAACCGCATGCTGAGCTTCGAGTCGGTGCGCCAGCGGATGGAGCGCGAACAGCCGCTGACCTTCCTGGAATTCAACTACATGATCCTCCAGGCCTATGATTTCCTGGAGCTGTCGCGGCGCCACGGTTGCCTGCTGCAGATGGGCGGGTCGGACCAGTGGGGCAACATCGTCAACGGCATCGAGCTGGCCCGCAGGGTGGAGCGGCGCGAGCTGTTCGGCCTGACCACGCCGCTGCTGACCACCGCGTCGGGCACCAAGATGGGCAAGACCGCCGGCGGCGCGGTGTGGCTGAACGCCGACGCCCTGAGGCCCTTCGATTTCTGGCAGTTCTGGCGCAACACCGAGGATGCCGACGTCGGCCGCTTCCTGCGTCTGTTCACCGAACTGCCGCTGGAGGAGATCGCCCGACTGGAGCGGCTGGAAGGCGCCGAGATCAACGAGGCGAAAATCATCCTGGCGACGGAGGCCTCCCGCCTGTGCCATGGATCTCCGGAGGCCGAACGGGCGGCATCGGCCGCCGGCAGCCCCTTCGCCCCCGACGGCGACGGCCTGCCGGAGGTCACGTTGCAGCGTGGGACCGACGGCGTGCCGCTGGTCGATGCGCTGGTGGCGGTCGGCCTGTCGGCGTCCAAGGGCGCGGCGCGCCGCCTGATCCGCGAAGGCGGCGCCCGTTTGGACGGCCAGCCGGTGACGGACGAGGCGGCGACGCTCACCGCACCGGCCGTCCTGTCGGCCGGCCGCAAGCGCCATGTCCGCCTGATCGTCACCGCCTGATGGGAAACGGTGGCGTCAGCCCTCCAGCTGGCGCCACATCTCCATGTCGCGCTCGGCGGTCCAAATGCGGGGATCGACGTGGCCGGTCGCCTCGTCATAAGCGCGGGTGACGTTGAAGGGCATGCAATGGTCGAAGATCACCCAGTGGCTGAACTTCGGCTTCAACGCCGCGTAGGTGTCCTTGTAGATGGCCCGCAGGTCCTTTCCCTCGGCGACGCCCTGCTTCACCAGTTCGAACAGCTCGCTGGTGAAGGCGCGGGTGCCGCGCAGCCCCTCCTGCACCTGCTCCGCCGAGGTCAGGGCGGCGCCGCGGCCGGGCACCAGCTTCTCCGGCTTCAGCGCGGCGATGGCGTCGAGCGTCGCCGGCCAGTTGGTGAAATAGGCATCGCCGCAATAGGGGGTGGCGCCATATTCGACGAGGTCGCCGGAGAACAGGATCTTCTGCTGCGGCAGCCACACCACCGTGTCGCCCTTGCTGTGGCCACGGCCGAGTTGCAGCAACTGCACCTCCAGCGAGCCCAGCCACATCGTCATCTTGCCGCTGAAGGTGATGGTCGGCCAGGTGAGACCGGGGACCGATTCGACGGCGCGGAACAGGCGGGGGAAGCGGCCGATCTCGCTCGCCATGTCGGCCTCGCCGCGCTCGACGATCAGGTCGCGGGTGTCCTCGCTGGCGATGATCTGTTCCGGCGCATAGCCCGACGCGCCCAGAACGCGCACTGCATGGTAATGCGACAGCACGACATGGCGGATCGGCTTGTCGGTGACCTCGCGGATGCGGCGGATAACGTCCTGAGCCATCACCGGAGTCGCCTGGGTGTCGATCACCATCACCGCATCGTCACCGATGACGATGCCGGTGTTGGGATCGCCCTCCGCCGTGTAGGCATAGGCGTTGTCCGACAGCTTGTCGAAGCTGACGGTCTTCTCGTCCAGGTCGGCGTGCGAGGCGAAGTTCTTGGACATCCGGTTTCTCCACAGGCGCGGCCGACGCCCCCAACCCTCAAGGTGGCGCGACCATCATTGATCGGTTGGGCCAACCATATCGTTGCATCTGAAACCATGCAATGCGTTTGCGGGGCTGGGATGGCACCTGTACCGCCGGAAAAATGCGGACAGCAAAAAGCCCGCGCTCCTTGGGGAGGCGGGCTTCTTGATGATTTGGTTGCGGGGGCAGGATTTGAACCTGCGGCCTTCAGGTTATGAGCCTGA
>CBIHQY010000014.1:0-123624 GCA_966212305.1 uncultured Azospirillum sp. | reverse complement strand
GTATGCGTGCGCCGCGGTCTTTGACACATTCCCCCCCCCACCCGCTAACCCTAATTTTGGGGGGCATGCCCCATAAATTGTGCGTCGGGGGGGGCGCGCCCCCCCCACCCCCGGGGTATTTCGACACCGACCTTGACTTAATGTCTCTTCAAGCAAAACATGAGGTGCGGTACAGGCTGGGGAGCCGATGACCGCCACCGACCTTGACGCCCCCTGGCCAGAGTGCCAGGGGCGTTTGGTCCGCTCCCGCTTTTTACATTGCCTTGTGCTGGACCGCACGGGTCCATTCTGGAGATTGTTCCGGAATGGGCGCCGCAACTCTGCACAACAATTTCTTGGCTGTTTGATGCTGCGACTGGCCGTCGTCGGCCTGTGTAAGCTCGAGGCTTGGGATAAGTAAGGTCTGCCATCTAGCGACCGTTATCGTGAACAGCAGATGCTAAAAAGCTGCATCCGAGATAACCACGGCATCCACCGTGTGCCAGTGCGACCGCTCCCCCGCCCGCAGCAGGAAATAGATCGCCGTCACCGACCCGCGCCCGCCATCCGCCGGCGCCCGATAGGTCTCGACGTAGCAGCCGCCTTCCGGATGCGGCTGTAGCCCCAGCAGTTCGATCAACCGATCGGCGGACAAGCCGCGTTCAGGCATCATTGGTGTCGCCCATATGGATGGTCAGGTCGAAGGATACTTGCGTGTCCTCATAGATCGTGGACAGCGGCAGTGCCACCTCCAGCGCCGGGATCGACAGCACGCCCTCCTGCCCGGAGATCAGCTCATGCGTCCAGCCGTCGCCCGCCCGCCGGAAGCTTTCCACCACCGCCACGCGCTGATGGACCAGCACATATTGGGTCAGGGAGGGCAGGGTGCGGTAAGCGGCGCTCTTGGTGGTGTGGTCGTAGCTCGAGGTGCTGTCCGACAGCACCTCGACGATCACCGTCGGCTCGGTCGCCAGCCGGTCGCGGTCGTTCAGCGCAGCGCAGGTGACGAAAACGTCCGGATAGAACACCGACTCGTCGGCGAGGATCCGCATCGTCTCCTGAAACGCCCGGCAGGGCGAGCCGCGCAGCGCCGCGCGCAAGGCGGCGTAGATGTTGCCGGAGATCTGGTTGTGGGCGACCGTCCCGCCGACCATGGCGACGATCTCGCCCTGGAGGAATTCGTGGCGGCTGTCCTGCCGCTCCTCCCAGGCGAGAAACTCGTCAAGCGTCATCCGGCGCTGTTTGCGCAGGGCCATGCCCGCCCTCCCGGTCGGTGAAAGGTCGCCCTGTCTTTTTACACCGACCGCGTCCGCGCCGCCATGCCCAGCCCCTCGCGCAGTTCGGGCATCAGCATCGCCCCCAGCATGGCGATCACCGGCAGCACCGCGTAATCGCCGCGCGCCGCCGCGTCGATCAGCTCGCGCGCGCTGTGCAGTTCGATCCGCATGTCCTCAAGATCGCCATTGTCGGGCTCCGCCACCTTGCGGGCGCCCTTGGCGTGGAACATGTGGCAGGTGCTGCCCTTGGAATTGGCCCCAACGACGAAGCCGCCCAGCGCCGTCCAGTCATCGGCGGCATAGCCGGTCTCCTCCAGCAGCTCGCGCCTGGCGGCCTCCAGCGGTTCCTCGCCGGGGTCGATGGCGCCGGCGGGGAAGGTCAGGCTGACCCGCCGCGCCCCATGCTTGTAGGTGCGCAGCATCACGACCTTGCCGTCCTCGGTCTCGACATACATCAAGGCGAAGTCGGGCTGGTCCAGCTGATAGAAATTTTCCACCGTCCGCCCGTCCGGCAGCCGCACCGTCTCCGCCCGCACCTTCAGATAGGGGCTGGCGTCCAGCAACACGCGGCTGCCCACCACCTCCCACGGCTTCTGTTCGTGGCTCATGCGGCGTTACCATAAGGAGGTTGGGTGAAGCCGGCGGGGGAGAGCGTGAAAATCTCGCAGCCGTCCTCGGTGATGCCGATCTGGTGCTCGAACTGCGCCGACAGCGAACGGTCGCGGGTGACCGTGGTCCAGCCGTCGGACAGGATCTTCACCTCCGGCCGGCCGGCGTTGATCATCGGCTCCACCGTGAAGATCATGCCGGGACGCAGCTCCACGCCGGTGCCGGGCTTGCCGAAATGGTCGACATGCGGGGCGCCGTGGAAGACCTGCCCGATGCCGTGCCCGCCGAAATCGCGCACGACGGAGCAGCGCGCCGCCTCGGCCATCGTCTGGATGGCGTGGCCGATGTCGCCCAGATGGTTGCCCGGCTTGGCCTGGGCGATGCCGGCCATCATGCAGCGATAGGTCAGGTCGACCAGCTTGCGCGCCTTCACGCCGATCTTCTCGCCGACGAAATACATGCGGCTGCTGTCGCCGTACCAGCCGTCGAGAATCACCGTGACGTCGATGTTGACGATGTCGCCTTCGACCAGCTTCTTGTCGTCGCTGGGGATGCCGTGGTTGACGACGTGGTTGGGCGAGATGCAACTGCTGGCCGGATAGCCCTGATAGCCCAGCGTCGCCGGAATGCCGCCGCGGTCGCGCTGGAATTCCTCGATCAGCGCGTCGAGCCGTCCGGTGCTGACCCCCGGCACCACGAAGGGCGCGATGTAGTCCAGCGTCTCCGCCGCCAGCCGGCAGGCCTTCCGCACCGCCTCGAACCCTTCCGGACCGTGCAGCACGATCCGCTTGCCTTCCCTGTCCATCACACAGTCATCCGTCACGTAAATCCTCAGATATTTTTCAACCGCTGCGCCCATCCGCAGACGGCGCAACAAGCTATCACGGCGCCGGTCTGAAAAAAGCTCCTGCATTCCACCCCTGCAAACGTAGGATTCGGCGGAATGGCTTGCTATATGTGGCGGGCCCTATCCCCATTGGACTACCAGACCTTTGGCGAAGCCCACCACCCGATATGTCTGCCAGGCCTGCGGCGCCTCCTTCCCGAAATGGGCAGGCAAGTGCGACGCCTGCGGCGAATGGAACAGCCTCGTCGAGGAGGCGGCGCCCGACAGCGCGCCCAAGGGGCTGGGCGCCGCGCGCGGCCGCCGCATCGACTTCGTCGGCTTGCACGGCTCCAGCGAGGCGCCGCCGCGCCGCATGACCGGCATCGCCGAGTTCGACCGCGTTTGCGGCGGCGGGCTGGTCCCCGGCTCGGCCATCCTGATCGGCGGCGATCCCGGCATCGGCAAATCGACCCTTCTGCTCCAGGCGATGGCCCGGCTGTCGCAGGACCACCGCTGCGCCTATGTCTCGGGCGAGGAGGCGGTCGATCAGGTCCGCCTGCGCGCCCAGCGCCTGGGTTGCGCCACCGCCCCGGTCGATCTGGCGTCGGCCACCAGCGTGCGCGACATCGTCGCCTCGCTGGACGACGCCAAGGGGCCGGAGGTGATCGTCATCGATTCGATCCAGACCATGTACATGGACAATCTGGACAGCGCCCCCGGCACCGTCGCCCAGGTCCGCGCCAGCGCGCAGGAGCTGATCCGCATCGCCAAGCGGCGCGGAGTCGTCCTGCTTCTGGTCGGCCATGTGACCAAGGAAGGCATGATCGCCGGTCCCCGCGTGCTGGAGCACATGGTGGACACCGTCCTCTATTTCGAAGGCGAGCGCGGCCACCAGTTCCGCATCCTGCGCGCCGTGAAGAACCGTTTCGGTCCGACCGACGAGATCGGCGTGTTCGAGATGGGCGACGCCGGGCTGGGCGAGGTCGCCAACCCGTCCGCCCTGTTCCTGGCCGAACGGCGCGGCGACGTGTCCGGCGCCGCCGTCTTCGCCGGGATGGAGGGCACCCGTCCTGTCCTGGTGGAGGTGCAGGCGCTGGTCGCCCCGTCGCCGCTCGGCACGCCGCGCCGCGCCGTGGTCGGCTGGGATTCGGCGCGCCTCGCCATGGTGCTGGCGGTGCTGGAGGCGCGCTGCGGCGTGCAGATCGGCGCCAACGACGTTTATCTGAACGTCGCCGGCGGCCTGCGCATCACCGAACCCGCCGCTGACCTCGCCGTCGCCGCCGCGCTGGTGTCGTCGCTGACCGGGGAGCCGGTTCCCGCCGACGCCGTGGTGTTCGGCGAGATCGGCCTGTCGGGCGAAGTCCGCGCCGTCGGCCAGAGCGACACGCGCCTGAAGGAGGCGGCGAAGCTCGGCTTCTCCTCCGCCATCTTCCCGGCGCGGCGCACCGGCAAGAAGAGCAGCCGCGGCGACAATGGCCTGAAGACGATCGAACTCCAGCAGTTGGGCGAGCTGATGCCGCTGTTCCAGCCGCAGGGCTCTTCCGGCCGGCCGCCATCGCGGCGCCCGCATGACGACAACGACACGCGCCGCCGGCGTGACGACGAATACATCTGACCGCACTTCCGTCATCAATCGGTACAGGCAATCGGCTAAGGGCAATGGATAACCTTCCCGTCAATCCGGTGGACATCGTCGTCATCGCCGTCGTGCTTCTGGCCGCGCTTCTGGCCTTCAGCCGGGGACTGGTGGCAGAAGTGGTGTCGGTCGCCGCCTGGGCCGGCGCCGCGATCGTGACGCTCTACGCGCTGCCCCATGTCCTTCCCTACGCGCAGATCTATATCCGTTTCGAGATGCTGGCCTACGCCGCTTCGGCGGTGGCGGTGTTCATCGTCGCGCTGATCGTGCTGTCGCTGCTGGGGCGCAGCCTGTCGCGCGGGGTGCAGGCCTCCGCCCTGTCGGCGCTCGACCGCACGCTGGGTTTCGCCTTCGGGCTGGTGAAGGGTGGGGTGCTGGTGTCCATCGCCTACCTGTTCTTCCTGTGGCTGGTGCCGAATCCGGCCGAACAGCCGGTGTGGCTGCAGCAGGCGAAGACCCGTCCCTTCCTGGCCGCCGGCGCCGAGACCCTCTATGCCTTCGTGCCGGAGACCCTGCGCAGGGAAGGACTCGGCCAGATGGACATGGCGCGCGACCGTGCGCGTCAGGCGTTGGAGGCCAAGCAGGCGCTCGACCGCCTGTCGATACCGGTGCCCAGCTCCGCGAAGACCGGGGGTGCGCAGGCGCCCGATACCGGTTATAAGGACCGCGACCGCGCCGACCTTGAAAGGCTGATGCAGAACAACGCCCGCTGAGCTTGATCGCTCGGTTTCGGCGCTATCGACGTTTGTGGACCGTTTCTTTCCGTTGCATGTGCTGACGCGCCCCAGGGCGCCTCTTGGACGAAGGACTTCTGGTGATGCTGACGACGCATCCGTTCGACGACGACAAGCTGCGCGAAGAGTGCGGCGTGTTCGGCATCTACGGCAACCCGCAGGCGGGCGCCATCACGGCGCTGGGCCTGCACGCCCTGCAGCACCGCGGGCAGGAGGCGGCGGGCATCGTCAGCTTCGACGGCGGGCGCTTCCATCTGCAGCACACGCTGGGCCTGGTCGGCGACCATTTCAGCTCCGAGGCGATCATCGCCAAGCTGAAGGGCGGCAGCGCCATCGGCCATGTGCGCTACGCCACCACCGGCGACACCTCGATCCGCAACGTCCAGCCGCTCTACGCCGATTTCGAGTTCGGCGGCTTCGCGTTGGCCCACAACGGCAACCTGACCAACGCCCAGTCGCTGCGCCGCCAGCTGGTCCGCCGCGGCTGCCTGTTCCAGTCCTCCACCGACACCGAGGTGATCGTCCACCTGATGGCGACCGCCCGCGGCGGCTCGCCGGTCGATCGCCTGATCGAGGCGGTCCGGCAGGTCGAGGGCGCCTTCTCCCTGGTGGCGCTGACCTCCAAGGAAGTGATCGGCGTGCGTGACGCTCTCGGCGTCCGTCCGCTGGTGCTGGGCCGGCTGGGCGACACCTATCTGCTGGCGAGCGAGACCTGCGCCTTCGACATCGTCGGCGCCGAATATGTCCGCGACGTCGAGCCGGGCGAGATGATCGTCATCGACGGCAGCGGCGTCCACAGCCTGCGCCCGTTCCAGCCGCAGCAGCGCCGCCTGTGCATCTTCGAATACATCTACTTCGCCCGCCCCGACAGCGTGATGGAGGGCACCTCCGTCTACCAGGCCCGCCAGCGCATCGGCCGTGAACTGGCCCGTGAGGCCGGGGTTCCCGCCGACGTGATCGTGCCGGTGCCGGACAGCGGCGTGCCCGCGGCGCTCGGCTATGCCCAGGAAGCCGGCGTGCCCTTCGACCTCGGCATCATCCGCAACCACTATGTCGGCCGCACCTTCATCGAGCCGACCGACCAGATCCGCCACCTCGGCGTGAAGCTGAAGCACAACGCCAACCGCGCGATGATCGAGGGCAAGCGCGTCGTGCTGGTCGACGACAGCATCGTCCGCGGCACCACCTCGAAGAAGATCGTCGAGATGGTCCGTGCCGCCGGTGCCGCCGAGGTGCACATGCGCATCTCCAGCCCGCCGACCTCGCACCCCTGCTTCTACGGCATCGACACGCCCGAACAGGGCAAGCTGCTGGCCCACCGCATGACGGTGGAGCAGATGCGCGAGTTCATCCAGGCCGACAGCCTCGCCTTCATCTCGCTCGACGGCCTGTACCGCGCCATGGGCGAGGAGAAGCGCGACCCGGCCAATCTCGGCTATTGCGACGCCTGCTTCACCGGCGACTACCCGATCCCGCTGACTGACGCGCTGGAAAGCCCATCGGCAGAGGCGAACGTCCCGGTCCGCGCCTGACGATCAACCCTCTCCCGCCCTGGGAGAGGGTTTTTCATATGTGAACGAACAATAATCCCAGGAAACGAGTCGTCACCATGTCCCGTCTTTCCGGCCGCATCGCCCTCGTCACCGGTGCATCGCGCGGCATCGGCGCCGCCGTCGCCAAGCGCTTCGCCGCCGAAGGCGCCCATCTGGTCCTGGTCGCCCGCACCGTCGGCGGGCTGGAGGAGACCGACGACGCCATCCAGAAGATCTCCGGCCAGTCGGCGACCCTGGTGCCGATGGATCTCCGCGACTACGACAAGATCGACCAGCTCGGCCACGCGCTCTACCAGCGGTTCGGCAAGCTGGACATCGTCGTCGGCAATGCCGGCGCGCTGGAGGCGCTCGGCCCGGTTGCCCAGTATGACCCGAAGCTGTGGTCGCGGGTGATGGACCTGAACGTGACGGCGAATTTCCGCCTGATCCGTTCGATGGACCCGCTGCTGCGCGCGTCGGGCACCGGCCGCGCCATCTTCGTGACGTCCGCCGCCGCCAAGGCGCCGCACCATTACTGGATGCCCTACGGCGCCAGCAAGGCGGCGCTGGAGATGATCGTGAAGACCTACGCGATGGAGGTCGCCGGCTCGACCCTGCGCGTCAACCTGATCGACCCCGGCGTGGTGGCGAGCAAGCTGCGCACCCAGGCGTTTCCGGGCGAGGACCCGACGAAGGTCGCCCAACCGGATCAGGTGACCGAGCTGTTCGTGGAGCTGGCCGAAGCCGGCTGCGAGCGGCATGGGGAACTGGTGCAGGGGCAGTAACGGGGGCGGCGAAGTCTCGGCTTCGATGCCCCCACCCTGACCCTCCCCCCGCTGAGCGGGGGAGGATTAGGGAGGGGGGCTAACTCAGCATCCCCCGCAACCGATAAAGCTCCTCCAACGCCTGCCGGGGCGTCAAACTGTCTGGATCGATCCCCGCAAGCGCCTCTTCGACCACCGACGGCCCCGCAGGCGCGACCTCCGCCTCCACCTTTGGCGCCGGCCGCTTCAGCGCCGCGCTGAACAGCGGCAGATCCTCGGCCAGCCGGTGGATCGTCGCGTTCTGGTCACCGGATTCCAGCAGCTTCAGTACCTCGTCCGCCCTTCCGACCACCGCCGGCGGCAGGCCGGCCAGCTTGGCGACGTGGATGCCATAGCTGCGATCCGCCGCCCCCGCGGTCACCTCGTGCAGGAACACCACGTCGCCCTGCCATTCCTTGATCCGCATGGTGTGGCAGGACAGCGCCGGCAGCTTCGACGCCAGCATCGTCAGCTCGTGGTAATGCGTGGCGAACAGCGCCCGGCAGCGGTTCACGTCGTGCAGATGCTCGACGCAGGCCCAGGCGATCGACAGCCCGTCGAAGGTGGCCGTGCCGCGCCCGATCTCGTCCAGGATCACCAGCGCCCGAGATCCCGACTGGTTCAGGATCGCCGCCGTCTCCACCATCTCCACCATGAAGGTGGAGCGCCCGCGCGCCAGATCGTCGGCGGCGCCGACGCGGCTGTACAGCCGGTCCACCACCCCGATATGCGCCTGTTCGGCCGGCACGAAGCTGCCCATCTGCGCCAGCACCGCGATCAGCGCGTTCTGCCGCAGGAAGGTCGATTTACCGGCCATGTTCGGGCCGGTCAGCAGCCACAGCCGGTTGTCCGGCGCCAGATCGCAGTCGTTGGCCACGAACGGCCCGGCATGGCCGGCGTCCAGCACCGCCTCCACCACCGGATGCCGCCCGCCCTTGATGGTGAAGCCCAGGCTGTCATCGACCAGCGGCCGGCTGTAGCGCCGTTCCTCCGCCAGTTCGGCCAGCGAGGTCGCGACGTCCAGCGCCGCCAGCGCGTGCGCCGCCTGGGCGATGGCGTCGGCCTTGGCCGCCACCGCCTCCACCAGCCCGCCGAACAGCTCCAGCTCCACCGCCAGCGCCCGGTCGGCGGCCTCGGAAATCCGCCGCTCAAGGTCCGACAGCTCCACCGTGCCGAATCGCACCGCGTTCGCCATGGTCTGCCGGTGCATGAAGACCTCGCGGGCCCGGTCCGACATCAGCTTGTCGGCATGGGCGGCGGTCACCTCGATGTGATAGCCCAGCACGTTGTTGTGCTTGACCTTCAGCGACGGCACCCCGGCGATCTCGGCATATTTCGTCTGCAGCCCCGCGATCAGCCGCCGGCTCTCGTCGCGCAGCGTCACCAGTTCGTCCAGCGCATAGCTGTAGTCGCGGGCGATGAATCCGCCGTCCCGCGCCAGCAGCGGCAGTTCCGGCGCCAGCGCCTGGCTCAGTTGGTCGACCAGTTCCGAATGCGCGCCCAGCCGCTTGTCGAGCGCCGCCAGCCCGTCGGGCAGCGGCATGGCGCCGGCCAGCAACTCGCGGATCAGCCCGGCCTGCCGCAGCCCGTCGCGGATCGCCGCCAGATCGCGTGGTCCCCCGCGCCCCAGCGTCAGCCGCGACAGTGCCCGCTCCAAATCCGGACAGCTCCGCAAGGCGCCGCGCAGTTCGCCGCGCAGCCGCTCCTCGGCCAGCGCGAACTCCACCATGTCCAGCCGGCGGCCGATGGCGGCCGGATCGGTCAGCGGGGCCGCCAGATGGGCGCAGAGCAGCCGGGCACCGGCCCCCGTCACCGTGCGGTCGATGGTGGCGAGCAGGCTGCCGCGCCGCTCTCCGCTCAGCGTCCGCGTCAGTTCAAGATTGCGCGCGGTGGAGGCGTCGATCTCCATCACCGCGCCCGGTCCCAACCGGCGCGGCGGCGACAGCCGGGGCACGCGCCCCTTCTGCGTCAGCTCGACATAGCCGACCAGCGCACCGGCCGCCGCGACCTCCGCCCGGCTGAAAGTGCCGAAGGCGTCGAGCGTGCCGACTCCATACTGGCTCAGCAGGCGCTGCTTGCCGTTCTCGCTGTCGAATCGCGGGTTGGGCTGCACGGTCAGCCGCGACTTCCAGTCCGCCCACAGCTCGAACAGCTCCGGCGTCTGGCTCAGCTTCTCGGAGATCAGCACTTCCTGCGGATCGAGCCGCCCCAGCGCGGCCCCGAGTCCCGATCGCTCCACCGGCTGCACCACCAGCTCGCCGGTCGACATCTCCAGCCAGGCCAGCCCCAGCCCGCCCGCCGTCTCCGCCACCGCCGCCAGCCAGTTGGAGGATCGGGCGTCGAGCAGGCTGTCCTCGGTCAGGGTGCCGGGGGTGACGATGCGGATGACGCCGCGCTTCACCACCGATTTCGACCCGCGCTTCTTCGCCTCAGCCGGGTCTTCCATCTGTTCGCAGATGGCGACGCGGAAGCCCTGGCGGATCAGGCGCTGCAGGTAATTCTCGTGGGAATGCACCGGCACGCCGCACATCGGGATGTCTTCGCCCAGATGCTGGCCGCGCTTGGTCAGTGCGATGTCCAGCGCCGCCGCGGCATTCACCGCATCCTCGAAGAACATCTCGTAGAAGTCGCCCATCCGGTAGAACAGCAGGCAATCGGGATGCGCCTGCTTGATCTCCAGATACTGCGCCATCATCGGCGTGGCGTCGGGCGGGATGACGATTTCTGCGGTGTCGGACACGGGAACCACGGGGCCTTGGAGGAGTGTTGTATCAGGAGCGCACCGTAGCACGGGATATGCGGCCGCGGGATAGGCGGGATGTCGAAGCACGGGACAATAGGGCGCACACGAACGACGGGGGGCCTGCGTCCCTGTTGCGGTTGACGGGCGAGCGCCACCGGTCGCTACAATAGGGCAGGCTGAAAAATAGGGAGACGGCCATCATGACGCAAATGACCGAGGAAACCGTACCCGCCGAGGTGCGGGAGGTCGTTGCCCTCTTCTCCACCCGTGCCGGTTTCGACCGCGCGGTGGAGGCGCTGCTGGCGGCCGGCTTCGACCGCGCCGACCTGTCGGTCCTGGCCAGCCACGCCTCGCTGGACGCCGCGAATCCGAAGGGGCAACCGCGGGACGAGGCGCTGACCGGTCTGGTGGGCGAGCTGAAATACGCCTTCCCCCTGACCACCGCCGGCCTGATCGCCATCGTCGGCGGTCCCATCGAGGCCGCGCTGGCGGCACTTGTCGCGGCCGGCGTCGGTGGTGCCGCCATCAAGGACTATCTGGACGAGCTGACCAGCCACCCCAAGCCCGACGAGTTCACCCGCGCGCTGGAAGCCGGCGGCGTCATCCTGTGGGTGCGCATCGACACGCCGGACGAGGAGGCGCAAGCCGCCGCGCTGCTGGACCGCGAGGGTGGGGCGAATGTGCATGTGAGTGTGCGGGAGGGGTGAGTTAGGAGCGCTGCGCTTGCCCCCTCCCTAACCCTCCCCCGCGTCCCGCGGGAGAGGGAACTGCCGCTGTCCTCTACATCGGCTCCGCAAGCCTCCTACCCCCTCTCCCGCGAAGCGGGGGAGGGATGGGGAGGGGGCAAAACGCAAGAGGGGGCAAAACGCGGCACCAATCTCACGCAGCCCGCGCCCGCTCGACCCCGCGCCGCTCCACCATCCGCAGCCCGTGCACCCGGTACTGCGCCTGGACGATCGACGCCCAGCCCATCCGGATCAGCGACAGCTTCACCGTGTCCGACACGTCGTCGCCGGTGACGAGGTCGGTGACCTGCCACATCAGCGTGTCGTCCACCGACCGCGGGAACATCGCCGCGACCCGCAGCAGCCGCGCCATCAGCGCCGCCGTGGTCTGCCGCCCCAGCCCGCGTTCGGCCAGCGTCAGCGCGTCGTTCAGCGCCGCCAGTTCCCGCCGCCCCTTTACCGAAGCTTCACCCGCCGCGCGTCCCGTGATCGTCCGGCCGGTCATGGCCCATCTCCCGCAATACGCTCCGTATGGGACCAGTCTGGCCCCGCAACGTCGCAACCGCTGTGACGGCCGTCACAACCGCAGGCACAAGCAGCGCCGGGCGCACTGGTTTTCCAGTGCAGGCGTGCTACCTGAAGGCTTTACCGCTATAGTGCGGCCGTTGCGGCCATTCCGGATCGTCTGAACGCCGCCCCAGAAGCCGCCCCAAAAGCCAAGGTTCTCCCCGACCGATGCTGTCCGCCCGCTCCAAGGCGCCGACCCCGCCAGAGTCGCCCGCGCCCGCCATCCCGAACAAGCGCGCCATCATCTCCCGCCGCAAGCTGGCGGGTGAGCTTGAGGAGCTGGTCGCCGAGCACGGCACCGGCGACAAGCTGCGCCCGGCGCTGATCGCCTGCCTGCGCAAGGCGCTGGCCGAAGGCCGGGTAGAGGTGCGGCGGCGTTTCGACGCCGGCGGTTCGGGCGAGCAGTGCGTGCGGGAGAACTGCTATCTCGCCGACCGGCTGGTCGGCACGCTGGCCGACTTCACCGTCCGCTTCATCTTCCCCACCGCCAACCCGACCTCCGGCGAGGTGTTCGACGTGGCGGCCACCGGCGGCTATGGCCGCGGCGAGCTGGCGCCGTTTTCCGACATCGACCTCTTGTTCCTGCTGCCCTACAAGCGCACGCCGCGGGTGGAGCAGGTGGTCGAATACATGCTCTACATCCTGTGGGATCTGGGGCTGAAGGTCGGCCATGCCGTGCGCAGCGTCGACGACTGCATCCGCCAGTCCAAGGCCGACGTCACCATCCGCACCGCCATCCTCGAATCGCGCTATCTCTGGGGGCCGGGCAAGCTGTTCGCCGAGCTGCGCAAGCGCTACGACAAGGATGTGGTCGCCGGAACCGGCCCCGAATTCGTCGAGGCCAAGCTAGCGGAGCGTGACAACCGCCACCTGAAGATGGGCGACAGCCGCTATGTGCTGGAGCCCAACCTGAAGGACGGCAAGGGGGGCTTGCGCGACCTGCAGACCCTGTTCTGGATCGCCAAGTACCTCTACCGCGTCGAGGGTGTGGATGAGCTGGTCGGCAAGAAGGTGCTGACGCCGGAGGAGGCGCAGCGCTTCGCCAAGGCGCAGAACTTCCTGTGGACCGCGCGCTGCCACCTGCATTACCTGACCGGCCGGCTGGAAGACCGCCTGACCTTCGACGTCCAGACCAGCATCGGCGCCGCCATGGGCTACACCGACCATGCCGGCACCAAGGGCGTCGAGCGCTTCATGAAGCATTACTTCCTGGTCGCCAAGGATGTCGGCGACCTGACGCGCATCTTCTGCGCCGCGCTGGAAGCCGAATCGAAGCGCCCGCCCAAGTTCAACCTGCTGCGCCTGGCCTCGGTCGCCCGGCGCAAGGACGTGGACGGCTTCATCGTCGACGGCGAGCGGCTGAACGCCCGCAGCGACAAGCAGTTCAAGGAACAGCCGATCGACATGATCCGCCTGTTCCACACCGCGCAGATGAACGACATCGACATCCACCCGGCGGCGCTGCGCTCCATCACCCGCTCGCTGACCGCCATCGGCCCGAAGCTGCGCAACGACCCGGAGGCCAACCGCCTCTTCCTCGACATCCTGACCGGGCCGAAGGATCCGGAGATCACGCTGCGCCGCATGAACGAGGCCGGGGTGATGGCCCGCTTCATCCCCGACTTCGGTCGGGTCGTCGCGCAGATGCAGTATGACATGTACCATGTCTACACGGTGGACGAGCACACGCTGTTCGCGCTGGGCATCCTGCACAAGATCGCGTCCCGCGAGCATATCGACGAGCTGCCGCTGTCGACCGAGGTGATCCACAAGGTCGTCTCGAAGCGGGCGCTCTATGTCGCCGTGCTGTTGCACGACATCGCCAAGGGCCGCGGCGGCGACCATTCGGTGCTGGGCGCCCGCGTCGCCGAAAAGCTCTGCCCGCGCCTGGGCCTCAGCGCGGAGGAGACGGAAACCGTGGCCTGGCTGGTGCGCTGGCACCTTGCCATGTCGCACACCGCCTTCAAGCGCGATCTGGAGGACGACAAGACCGTCCGCGACTTCGTGGCCCTGGTCCAGTCGCCGGAACGCCTGCGCCTGCTGCTGGTGCTGACCGTCGCAGACATCCGCGCGGTGGGTCCGCAGCGCTGGAACAACTGGAAGGCCACGCTGCTCCGCGAACTCTACAACCGCTCCGAAGAGTTGATGTCCGGCGGCATGACCGTCGAGGGTCGCGGCCGGCGCATCCAGTCGGCCCAGGCCGCCTTGCGCGCCGAGCTGACCGACTTCGACGAGGAGGCGTTCGAGCGTCACAAGGGCCTCGGCTATCCCGGCTATTGGCTGGCCTTCGACACCGACACCCTGGCCCATCAGGCCCGCCTCGTCCGCGAGGCGGAGCGGGAACAGCGTCCCCTGACCGTCGAAACCCGCGTCGACCGTGGCCGGGCGGTGACGGAGGTGACGATCTACGCCACCGACCACAGCGGCCTGTTCTCCCGCCTCGCCGGGGCGCTGGCCGCCTGCGGCGCCGACATCGTCGATGCCCGCATCTTCACCATGACCAACGGCATGGCGCTGGACGTCTTCTCCGTCCAGGACGCCGCCGGCGGCGGTGCGTTCGAGGGCGGCGACAAGCTCGCCAGGCTGTCGGTGATGATCGAGAGGGTGCTGTCGGGTCAGCTGAAGCCGCTGAACGACCTGTCGACCCGCCGCAACACCCAGGCCAGCCGCACCCGCGTCTTCCATGTGCCGCCGCGCGTGCTGATCGACAACAACGCTTCCACCACCCACACGGTGATCGAGGTGAACGGCCGCGACCGTCCGGGCCTGCTCTACGACCTGACCCGCGCGCTGTCGAACCTGACCCTGCAGATCAGCTCGGCCAAGGTCTCCACCTTCGGCGAGAAGGCCATCGACGTCTTCTATGTGAAGGACGTCTTCGGCCTGAAGGTGACGCATGAGGGGAAGCTGGCGAAGATCAAGGAACGCCTGCTGAGCGCGCTCGACGACCCCACCGGCGACGCCCCCCCGCCCACGACGGTGAAGCGGACAAGGACGAAGGTGACGGGGTCCTGAACCGGCTGCAGGGACCCGCGCCGGTTCAGGCGAAGCTGTCGGTCAGCCCGAGTTTCCTGAGCGGGAAACCGGCGGTTTCGCAGGCCTGCCGGATCTCCCGCACGGCAGCTGAGATCTCGCTGCTGAGGCTCATCGTCGGCGGCGTGCTCAGGATCTGGCGGAACAAGTCCTGATGGGCGGCTATGAACAGCGAGTCGTTGGATTTGCCGAGCATGTGGATGCGGTACATGTCGTCGAAGATGTTGGCATCGACCTTGCGGCTGCTCGACGTCGCAACTCGCTTGAACCAGCTCATGCTCTTGGCCAGTTCGGAGTCCTGCCGGATCGTGTCCATCCGCCCACTCAGGCGGCTGAAATTCTCGTCCTTCTGCTTGCCGTCGGCGAGGAACATGTCGAAGATGCAGATCGCCTTGGTCTTGGTCGGCTTCCCCCGGAATTCATCGACCATCCAGGGGAACAGCACCATCTTCAGCCGGTTCCTCGCGCTTTTCACCGGATCGACCATGAAGTTGATCCGATCCAGGCTGGGCATGGCGGGATCAAGCCTTGCCGACGGCGTGGGGCTGATGGCGGCATAGACGATCGCCCGCCGCACATCGTCCGGAGCTAGCGCAATCTTTTTGGCGTAGTTCTTCAAATCATGCCCCCTTGTCGGCTGCACGGCCCTGCACGCGGCCACCGCCCATTGCCCGGTCCCGATGATCGCGCAAACAGATTCGAGACCAAACAAAAAAGGTCAGTGTAACCACGATCGCGCAAGCGCTTTCGGCTTGGCTGTGCACCGCTCGGAGGGGGGCCTATCCCGCCTGGCCACCCCAATTTCATTTCCCTCCCGTTCGTTCCATTCCCGGGACGCACGTTGCGCTGTCCGCCCGGTCCGGCTTCGGGCGTTACGGCGCCATGAACACGCTGGCGTGCTTGCCGACTTCGCCGCTCGTCTGGTCCTCGGCGACCACCGCCACGTCGGTCGAGCCCGACTTCACGGCAGACGCCGGCACCTTCACGAAGACCCGGTAGGTCGCCACCGTGTCGGCATCGGCCTTCAGCGTCAGGCTGTCGCCGCTGCCGGCTTCCTCGTCGCCCGCCACCGACAGCTTCGCGTCGCGCAGGCCGTCGAACGTCACCAGATAGCTGCGGGCGATGTGCGTCTTGTTCAGCACCTTGATGGTGTAGGCGTTCTGCACCGACCCGTCCGACAGAGTCACGAACAGCGGCGCCCGGTCGCGCAGCACGCTGACGTCCAGCGTCGGCCGCAGCATCAGCGCGATGCCCATGGCGCACAGCACCACCAGCATGATAAGCGAATAGATCACCGTGCGCGGCCGGACCAGCTTCACCCGCTCCGGCTTGCCGTCGATCTTGGCGATCTGGTTCGACTGGGTGTCGAAGCGCACGAGGTCGATCGGCCGGCCGATCTGCAGCATCACGTCGTTGCAGGCATCGACGCACAGGCCGCAGCCGATGCAGGAGATCTGCTGGCCTTCGCGGATGTCGGTGCCGGTCGGGCAGACATGGACGCACTGCTTGCAGTCGATGCAGTCGCCAAGCCCCGCCGCCTGCCGTTCCTCCCAGCTCTGCGACTTGCGCATCGGCCCGCGGCCTTCGCCGCGCCAATCCTCATAGGTGACCAGGAAGGTGTCCTCGTCCACCATCGCCGACTGGAAGCTGCGCCACGGGCAGACATAGATGCAGATCTGCTCGCGCGCCCAACCGGCGAAGAAATAGGTGGTGAAGGTGAACAGCGCGATGAAGGTGGCGACGCCGCTGGTGATCTGCCCGTGCAGCAGCTCGTTCATCAGCGTCGGCGCGTCGTTGAAATAGAACACCCACGCCCCGCCGGTCAGCAGCGAGATGCCGACCCACGCCGCATGCTTGGCGGTCTTGCGCGCAAGCTTCGCCCCGGTCATCGGCGCCTTGTCCAGGCGGATGCGGGCGGTGCGCGGCCCTTCGATCTTGCGCTCCACCCACATGAACAGGTCGGTCCACACCGTCTGCGGGCAGGCATAGCCGCACCAGATGCGCCCGGCCAGCGTGGTGGCGAAGAAGATGCCGAAGGCGCCCAGGATCAGCAGGCCGGTCAGGTAATAGACCTCCTGCGGCCAGATCTCGATCCACAGGAAGTACGCCCGGCGCCCGACCATGTCGATCAGCACCGCCTGATCCGGAATCCCCGGCCCGCGTTCCCAGCGGATCCACGGCGTGATGTAGTAGATCGCCAGCAGGACGATCAGCGCCGCCCATTTGATCTGCCGGAACCGGCCCTTCACGTCGGCGGCGTAAACCTTCGGCCGGTTGACGAACCAGTGTCGTCCCGGCTCCTCATGCGGCTCGGCGTGGGACGAGGCGGTCGGCTTGGCCGCGGAGGCGGGGCGACGGGTGAGGGTGGAGTCTTCTTGCGGAAGGGACATTGCGAGTTTCCTCGGCGCGTGTTTCCTCGGCCGTCAGCGGCACGGGCGGCATTCCCTTCTCCATAAGACTTCCGTCATGAAGCCGCATTGCGCGAAATCAATCCGGCCCCGATTCAGCTCCCCTCCGCTCGATTTACCCCGTCATTTCCTACCGCCGGCCCTCACGCCGTCTGCCCGCGCAACTCCGCCAGCCCGTCGTGATAGGCGCGGTCGAACAGCGCCTCCAGCCGGGCATCGACACCGCGCAGTCCGGCGACCACCGCATGGGCCCATTCGAAATACTCGACCTTGCGCGACAGCGGCCAGTCGGCGGGCGGGCTGTGCGCCATGGAGCGCAGGTTCGACACCTTGTCGGCCAGCTTCACCAGCTTCGCCCGCCGCGAGGCATGGGGGGCGGCGTCGATCTGGTGCTGCTTGCGCTCGGCCTTCGACATGCGCTTGTCGTCGGTGGTCTCGGCGACGACCTGCACCACCTCGGCGCCGAACATCTCCTCGATCTCCTCATAGCTGGCGTCGGTGTCCTCCAGCGTGTCGTGCAGCAGCGCCGCGATCACCACGACCGGGTCCTTGCCCTCGGTCGCCTGCGCCACCAGCAGGGCCACTTCCGACAGGTGGTTGACATAGGGTTCGGCCCGCACGCCCTTGCGGCGCTGGTCGATATGCTTGTGCGCGGCGAAATCCAGCGCCCGCGCGAAATCGAGGAGGGAAGCGCCGGACAAGGAGGAATTTGGCAACGAAGCGTTCTGCAGGCTCATGCTGTTCTCTCGGCTGGGGCATTGCATTATTCTCCGCCCCGGGGAACCCCGCCCTTGGGGAATTCCGTGCGAAGGACCGCGCCCATGTTCACGTCTTTCTTCTTCGATCTGCGCAAGGCCGGCGTCCCCGTCTCGCTGACGGAGTACCTGACGCTCATGGAGGCCATGAAGCAGGGCACCGCGTCCTTCCGCGTCGAGGACTTCTATTATCTCAGTCGTGCATGCTTGGTTAAGGACGAACGCAACCTCGACCGCTTCGACCGCGTCTTCGGCGCCACCTTCAAGGGCCTGACCGACGACACCCCGGCCGGCGAGGAGGTCCCCGTCACCGACCTGCCGGAGGACTGGCTGCGCAAGCTGGCCGAACGCTTCCTGACCGACGAGGAGAAGGCGCAGGTCCAGGCGCTCGGCGGCTGGGACAAGCTGATGGAGACGCTGGCCCAGCGCCTGGCCGAGCAGAAGGGCCGGCACCAGGGTGGATCGAAATGGATCGGCACCGCCGGCACCTCTCCCTTCGGCGCCTACGGCTACAACCCGGAGGGCGTGCGCATCGGCCAGAAGGAGAGCCGCCACCGCCGCGCCGTCAAGGTGTGGGACCGCCGCGAGTTCAGGAATCTGGACGACCGGGTGGAGATCGGCACCCGCAACATCAAGGTGGCCCTGCGCCGCCTGCGCAAATTCGCCCGCAGCGGAGCGGCCAGCGAACTGGACCTTCCCGGCACCATCCGCGCCACCGCCGCCAACGCCGGCTGGCTGGACCTGAAGATGGTTCCGGAGCGGCACAACACGATCAAGGTGCTGCTGTTCCTCGACATCGGCGGGTCGATGGACGACCACATCCGCCTCGTGGAGGAGCTGTTCTCCGCCGCGCGCAGCGAATTCAAGCACCTGGAGCACTTCTACTTCCACAACTGCGTCTACGAGGGCGTCTGGCGCGACAACGCCCGCCGCCACACCGAGCGCCTATCCACCTGGGACGTCCTGCACACCTATCCCGCCGACTACAAGCTGGTCTTCGTCGGCGACGCCGCCATGAGCCCCTACGAGATCGTCTACCCCGGCGGCAGCGTCGAGCACTGGAACGAAGAAGCCGGACAGGTGTGGATGCAGCGCCTGCTGTCGGTCTACGCCAAGGCGGTGTGGCTGAACCCGACCCCGCAGCAATACTGGGACTACACGGAAAGCACCCGCCTGCTCCAGCGCCTGATGGGAGGCCGTATGTTCCCATTGACGCTGGAGGGGCTGGACGGTGCTATGCGGGAGTTGGGGAGGTGAGGGCTTTTTTCATTTATCGGCAATACATTAATGTACAAATCTATCACGGGACTGAATTAAGGATCACTTTATATGACTGCAGAGTTTTGCTGTTTTCCGAAAATGAACTAAGCATCGATATGTAGCCAGAAAGTTCTCTTTTACGATCGGAAAACTCATTGGGCGCTATTGATGCTTGATGGAAAATGGCTCTAACGCGTTTTCTCCATTGCCTTCTCATTTGAACTTTCTTATTGATAACGAACCCAGTAACTTCAAGCCTCCCACCCTGTCCTACCAGTTTGGTTTTGGATTCGTTTGCTGAAAACCCGTATTTTGCAAGAATTTCCTTCGAGTATGTTAGTATATCTATGTCGATATAGAACTTTGATGAAAACGTTATATCGTCGGCATACCTCGTATACTGACAATTCAAGCTATCTGCTAATCGCTGAAAATCGTTGTCCATTTCTGCGCTAACCAGATTTGCGAGAGAAGGACTCGTTGGGGCTCCTTGCGGCAGAGAACCACGAAGCGTGCAGAATTTAGTCAAGAGCTTTGATAAAGACTTTTCATACCCTAGTCCGATGAATACGGTCTCTACCTTGTCGGAATTGATCGAAGGAAAAAAGTCTTTGATGTCAATATTGACGATGTGTTGAGCTCCGAAATGAAAAGTCGCATTAGTGGCGGCGCTCTTGCCGGGTACAAATCCATGAACGCAATCAGGAAAACAAAATTTTGAAAGTATATTGTCCAATATCCACCATTGAATCACTTTTAGATATGTTCGTGGCGCCGATATATTGCGGATTTTTTTGTTTTTTTGGACTATCTGAAATTCTCGATAGTGCTTATGGATCTTTCGCGAGATTTTCTTCAAAATCTCAAGATCAACGCCGATCGCGGCGGCCAATGACTCCTCGTTAACAAGGGGACAAACTGACACAATTTCTTGCGCTGACCACGAGTCACGAAAGCTCTCGCCATGAAGATCAAGAAGCAGCGCTTCAATGTGGTCGAAATCTGCGACGTTATAATAAGAGCGGGATGGCATAGACCCCTCAACTACCAGTTACATGAACTGCATGTTAGTCACGGATTGAAGGACGGCACCACGGCGTTGGCCGGCTACAAAGCCGTGGTGCCGGCCTTCAAACAGTGGGCCGGGAACACCGGACCCAAAAACTCAGGATGCCCATGCAGCATACAAAGGGGCTTTGTAACCATCCCGCCTACCTCCTTTTAATGCGATTTCGCTCCCGTTTCATCAAAAAAAACGTTCATTCGCAGAGGCTTTGTGCAATGTCAGGTCGCGAACTAATTTTCTTCCGAGCGTGCTCAAACAATACACTCCTCGACGCACGGATATCGCGATTGATCTAGAGCGCATTGAATAATGAATGTCGGTAATTTTTTCGTTAAAGTATGGTAATCTTTGGTGACTTTGAAAGTATTCATTCACCATCTTTGTTAATTCTTGTATTCTGGTTGGCTGTACAATTGATAGAGCAAATAAGTACATTAGCTCCGCATTTTTTAAATCTGATGCGTGATCTGGTTGTTCGTTTTCTTTGCTCATTTTGCGGATTTTACTGAAGTTTTCATTTTCCTGCTCCTTACTTTCTCTATAAATTTTTTAGATATTCTCCACAATTTATCGTGGTCGTCATAGTCGCAATACTCTATTTCAGAGTAATTGCTTTCGGCTTCTTTGAGCGGACCTAATGAAAAATAGGACTCGGCATTTTTATATTTTTCATCGACGATAATCAGCATCTTTCTGCATATTTCGTCATAATTTGCAAACAGGCCAATTTCGCAAAATGAGCCTGGACTAGATGGTAGTATTATTACAGCGTCACAATGATCTTTAGCTATCAGTAACTCGGCCACGTGAGCGTTAGTTCCTTCTTGGAACGCGTGAAAGCCAGCTTCCAGAAGATCTTTATGCTCTCCAAGGCTAGGAATGATTTCTATATGCTGACAGATGTTGTGAAAGAGAGAGTACCGTGCTCGGTGTGCTGATGTAACGCCTTCCCCTTCAGGCATGGGGTCTCCCGGCTTTATGAAAGGCCCTGCAAGAAATATGTTAATTCGAATGTTGTATCTAGATGCTGCTATAACCAGCTTTTGCGCTGCGTACTCACGGTGCATCATTTTAATTGGCCACTCGTATTCTTACGTCTATTCAGATGCGCTCACCAAAAATTGCTTCGTTCTATCTATAAGCCGAGACAGCGTTGAAGATGCATGACAGCGTCCCGAGCGAAATCGAATGTGCCACCACTTTATCGACGGAAGAGGGATGCGTCAAAGAGTATGCGCTTCAACGTAAGCAGTTAGTCTACAATGCTATGCGTTGGAAGTTGTGTCTAAGATTTTATCCGACTTTAGAATGCTTCCAACGGTTCCAACGATAAATTCAAAGAATTATTAACATATACCGAACATACAGGAAAAATGGTATCCAATATCTGACATAGATGTATTTGTCAGACGTAAGTTTAATATTTAAGTTTATTGAGCCATATTTTCGAGTGTTGAATTTTTTTTATATTTCTGTCGGCATATAATTGAAAAGATTGATTCAATAAAAAACATTTTGGCAGGAGGTGTGTTCGGTAATCATAAGGGATAGAGCTGGTCGTGGATTTCACTAGTGTCGGAACAGTCGCAACCACCAGCGCTTCCGGTCGCTGATTGCGATCCCTGCTGGTGGTGATGATCGTCAGATTATGAAAATTATCCTACTAAATTCTCGTATTTCCCGCTGAAATAGGAGCGTCCACCCACCCGATCCCGGAGACGTTCCATGCCCGATTGCCTGCACCCGCCCAGCCGCCCCGCCGACAGCTTCCCGCTCTGGGCCGAGGAGCCGCCGGTGCCGCCCGAAGGCTCGCTCGTCCCCGGTTCGCGCTTTCATGAGGAACAGTGGAACATGGCCGCCGGCATGCTGGCGCGCGGGGCCTCCTTCATGCAGGTCGCCCGTGCCATGGGCTGCAGCCGCACCACGCTGTGGCGGGCCTATTACGGTTCGCAGCCCTTCCGCCATCGCGTCTGGTGGGAGAGGCAGGCGCTGAACCGCGAATCGGATCTCCGGCTCGCCTCGCTGCGCGCCCAGGTGACGGAGCAGATTGAGCGGTTGGTCTCCGCCGGCGATCCCTCCACCGTGCGCTGGCTGGCCGAGCGGCTCGGCCTGTTCAGGGACGCCGATGCCCCCGATGTCCGGGACGCCGCCGCCGCTCCCCCCGCGCACGCTTCGGCGACCCAGCCGCAAAGCGCTCCCCAAGACGCCCCGGACGACGACATGCTCGCCGCCCTCGACGACGACAGCGTCCCCGGCGCCATCCGCGAGCGCACGCCGCCCGATCCGAAGGCGGTCGCCGCGATCCTCGCCCGGCCGGAGGCGGAGGGGCCGAAGGGCGTCTATCCCTGGACCTTCAATCCCGACGATCATTTCCCCAACCTCGGCTCCGCCCTGGAACGGCGGGGCGGGCAGGGCGCCTTCACCCGGCGCCGGTAGCGCGTTGGAACAATGGAACGCCGCCCGGAAAACGGTTCACGGCGTTCCAAACGTTCCATCCGCCGCGCCAATCGACGCCCCGGCGTCGGCGGACCGACACATGTGAGATAACGTGTATAATCGTTGAAAAGATCAATTATCAGGAATCATATCTGCCCTCATAAGTCTTTTCAGAGGGAGTGATTCATGAGGCATGCATATTTGATCGGCCTGCTGCTGCCCCTTGCGCTGGGTGCTGCACCGTCCGCCATGGCGGCAACCGCGGCGGCGGCGAAGGACAATCCGGACACGGCCGGCGAGGCGTTCGGCAACCCGCCGCTGCTGACCAATTCCGAATCGCCGCGCGTCGGTTCTCTGCTGATGCGCCAGCCGCAGGCGACCGCGCGTCCGCACACCGGGCAGGCGCGCAATTACGACCTGTTCGTCTCCTTCACCGACGGCTACATCCGCAACCCGGCCCAGGGCCGTCCGGACGCGGTGCGGCTGCGCAGCTATCGCGGCACCAACGTCGATCCCGCCCATCCCTATGTCGCGCCGACCATCGAAGCGACGCCGGGCGACACAATCCGCATCAAGCTGCACAACCAGCTGCCGGACGATCCGAACTGCGCCAATCAGACGGCGGCGGACATCAACACGCCGCACTGCTTCAACGGCACCAACCTGCACAGCCACGGCGTCTGGGTCAGCCCGACCGGCAACAGCGACAATGTGCTGGTGTCGATCAATCCGGGCGTCGATTTCGAATATGAATACAACATCCCGGCCGACCATCCGGCCGGCACCTTCTGGTACCACCCGCACCGCCACGGCTCGACCGCCCTGCAGGTCGGCAGCGGCATGGCCGGCGCGCTGATCATCCGCGGCGACCGCCCGCCGACCCCGGAGGCCAACGGCGACCTCGACACCCTGCTGAAGAGCCCCAAGGGCGTGGCGATGACCGAGCGGGTCCTGCTGTTCGAGCAGATCCCCTACGCCTGCACCAAGGACGGCCAGTTGAAGACCAAGTCCGACGGCTCCATCGACTGGAGCTGCGCGCCGGGCGAGGTGGGCGAGGTCGTCTCCTACCAGCAGTTCGGGCCGGGCACCTGGGAGCAGTCCGGGCGCTTCACCACCGTCAACGGCCGCGTGCGCCCGATGTTCGCCAATGCGCACACCGGGCAGGCCGAGCGCTGGCGCCTGATCCATGGCGGCGTCCGCTCCCCCATCACGGTGGAGTTCCGCAAGCTGGACGTCACCGACTTCCTCCAGCGGGAAAAGACCCTGTCGGCCGCCGACCAGGACCGCTTCGCCAAGGAGCGCTGCACCGGACAGCCGGTGCCCTACATCCTGGCGGCCTCCGACGGCCTGACCATGAACGAGGGGCAGGTGCGCACCAGCGTGCCGATGCAGCCGGGCTATCGTGACGACCTGCTGGTCAACTTCCCCGAACCCGGCATCTATTGCGTCGTCAACAAGCCGGCGGCGGCCAATTCCAGCCCGGACCAGACCGCCACCGCCACCGGCGTGCTCGGCTTCGTCCGCGTCAAGGGCGACCGGGTGGTCAAGGATCCGGTGAAGGAAACCATCCGCCAGCTGACGGTCAACGCTGCGAAATACGCGCCGTCGGTCGCCAAGGAGGTCATCGACGGACTGACCGCCCGCTGCATGGCCAAGACGATGGTCGACACCCCCTATTGCCCGCGTTTCAGCAAATTCACCGCCCACCGGCCGATCACCGAGCATGAGGTGATGCACCAGCCCAAGCAGGAACTGACCTTCTTCATCAACCTGCCGCCGGAGGGGGGCAAGCGCACCAACCCGCTGTTCCAGGTCGCCGACAGCTTCCAGGTCGTGGAGAATCCGGACGGCACCTATGGCCCGAAGGGCGCCGCCGCCTACCAGCCGAGCGTGGTCAACCGGCCGGTGGTGCTGGGCACGGCGCAGCAGTGGGAACTGGCCTCCTACTTCGTCAGCCATCCCTTCCACATCCACGTCAACCCGTTCGAGATCATCTCGATCATCGGTCCCGACGGGCGTGACGTCAGCGAACCCGGCTCGGGCGATCCGGATTATGCCGGCATGAAGGGCGTGTGGAAGGACACCATCTGGGTGAAGAGCGACAACGCCAACGCGCTCACCTCCACCGAACCGCCGAAGGGCGTCTACAAGGTGACCGTCCGCACCCGGTACGAGCGCTTCATCGGCGAGTATGTGCTGCACTGCCACATCCTCGACCACGAAGACCAGGGCATGATGCAGAATGTCAGCATCGGCGTGCCCGACGGCCGCGGCGGCGTCGCCGGGGCCCATCACTGACCGGTTGCGCACTCCCTGTCCCCACAAGCTGGCGGGTAGGGAGTGCGCTCCGCCCGTTGCTGCGATCCGTCGCTGCCTCCAACCATTGAAAAAGGCCCCTGTTTGCGTCTACGGTCGCGCGTCCCCTTGGAGTGAGTGCATGCGCGATATCACCCCCGTCACGGTCGCCCGCGGCGACGGCATCGGCTCAGAGATCATGGACGCGGTGCTATATGTGATGAACGCGGCCGGCGCGCGGCTGAAGGTGGAAGAGGTTCCGGCCGGGGAGGCCGTCTACAAACGGGGCCATCCCGGCGGGCTGGATGCCGCCGGCTGGGGGTCGATCCGCCGCACGCGGGTCTTCCTGAAGGGGCCGATCACCATGCCCCAGGGGTATGGCAACAAGTCGCTGAACGTGGTCGCCCGCACCACGCTGGGCCTGTTCGCCAATGTCCGTCCCTGCGTGTCCTACCACCCCTATGTGCGGACCCGGCACCCGCGCATGGACGTGGTCATCATCCGCGAGAACGAGGAAGACCTCTACGCCGGCATCGAGCATCGCCAGACCGACGACGTGATCCAGTCGGTCAAGCTGATCTCGCGGCCGGGGTCGGAGCGAATCGTCCGCTACGCCTTCGACTTCGCCCGCTCCAACCACCGGCAAAAGGTGACGGCCTTCGTCAAGGACAACGTCATGAAGATGACGGACGGGCTGTTCCTGAAAATCTTCTACGAGATCGCGGCCGATTATCCGGAGATCAAGGCCGACCATATGATCGTCGACATCGGCGCCGCCCGGCTGGCCGACCAGCCGGAGCGATTCGACGTCATCGTCACCCTGAACCTCTACGGCGACATCGTTTCCGACATCGCAGCGCAATTGACCGGCTCGGTCGGGCTGGCCGGTTCCGCCAACATCGGCGAGACCTGCGCCATGTTCGAGGCGATCCACGGCTCCGCCCCGATGATCGCCGGGCAGGGCATCGCCAACCCGTCGGGCCTGCTGATGGCCGCGGTGATGATGCTGGTTCATATCGGCCAGGGCGACATCGCCGCGCGCATCCACAATGCATGGCTGAAGACCATCGAGGACGGCATCCACACCGCCGACATCTATGCCCGCGGGCTGGGCCGCGTGCGCGCCGGCACCGCCGCCTTCGCCGAAGCGGTGGTGGAGCGTTTGGGCCAGACCCCGGTCACCATGCCGCCGGTGGGCTATTCGACCGCGCGTCCAGCCTATGACGGCACCAACCGGCTGGCCCCGCGCGTGCGTGCGCTGAAGGAACTGGTCGGCGTCGACGTCTTCCTGCAATGGTCCGGCGGGTTGCCCGACGATCTGGCGGAGCTGGTTCTGCCGCTGTCGACCGATGCGCTGAAGCTGACCAGCATCTCCAACCGCTCGCAACGGGTCTGGCCGGACGGCAACGCCGACGTCTTCTGCACCGACCATTGGCGCTGCCGCTTCCTGACGCAGCATGGCCCGGTGCAGCATGGCGCCATCGTCGATCTGCTGGGCCGGCTGGCGGCGGCCGGGATCGACTTCACCCAGACCGAAAACCTCTGCAATTTCGACGGCAAGGCCGGCTTCTCCTCGCCGGGTCAGTGATCCCATGGCCGCGGCGGGAATAAAGCGGCAGGGCAGGGCGTCATGACAGGTGACGACGCCCTGCCCGGACCCGACATGACCCCGCCAGACATCGACGACCGCGCCATTGCCGCGCATGTGCCGCGGCTCCGGCGCTATGCCACCGCCCTGGTGGGCAACCGGTCCGACGCCGACGACCTCGTGCAGGACTGCGTGGAAAAGGCGCTGGCCAACCGCCATGCCTTGCGCGACCCGTCGAAGCTCGGCGGCTGGCTGATGACGATCCTGCACAACCTGCACATCTCCGGCCAGCGCAGCCGGCGCCGGCGCGGCGCGGAGGTGCCGGTAGAGGATCTGGCCGACGATCTGGCGCTCAGCGCCCCGCCGGCCGACCGCGGGGCGGTGCGCGACTTCGTCCGCGCCTTCGCCCAGTTGTCCGACGAGCACCGCACCATCCTGCTGCTGACGGGAATGGAGGGGCTGTCCTACCGCGAGGTGGCGGAGGTTCTGGAACTGCCGATCGGGACGGTGATGTCGCGGCTGGCCCGGGCGCGCGAAAAATTGAGGGTCCTGCTGGACGGTGGAACCCAGCAGGTCGTCAGGAGGATCAAGTGATGAGCGGCACCCGCAATCCCGTGACCGAGGCCGAGCTTCATGCCTGGCTGGACGGAGAGTTGCCGGAGGAAAGGCTGGCCGAGGTCGAGCGCCACCTTGCCGACAATCCCGAGCTCGCCCAGCGCTTCGACCGCTATCGTGCCCAGCGGTCGCTGTTGGGCCAGAGCTTCGGCCCGCTGATCGACCAGCCGCTGCCCGACCGTCTGACCCCACCCTTCACCGCGCGCGACCCTTCCGCCCCGGTCCTGCAACGCCGGGGCAGGGGGGCTTGGTGGGGTACGGCGATCGCCGCCTCCCTTCTGATGTTCGTCGCCGGTGGCGCCGGCGGCTGGCTGTTGCGCGACCGCGTCGGCTGGCGGGCCGAGCCGCTGACCGCCGCCTTCATCGCCGATGCCGTCGCCGCCCATCGCGTCTTCTCCGTCGAGGTCCGCCATCCGGTCGAGATCGGCGTCGATGAGGAAGCCCATCTGGTGAACTGGCTGTCCAAGCGGTTGGGCAAGAACATGCGTTGCCCAAAAGTCACACGAGGGGGGTACCAACTGATCGGCGGGCGGCTTTTGGCCGATTCCGCTGGACCTGTTGCAATGTACATGTACGAGGATGCGGCTGGGCGTCGCATCACGTTGTATATCCGCCCCTCTCCCAATACCTCCGGTTCAGCGTTCCGCTTCGCCCAGGATGGCGGTGTGCGCGCTTTGTATTGGCAAGACAATGGGTTGGCGCTGGCCGTTGCCGGAGAAGCCGATCGGGATACCCTGTCCGGCGTCGCCGAGGAGGTCTATGGCGCGCTGAATTCATGAGTCTGCCTACGGACTTATCAACAGGAATGTTGCCGCGCCCCCCTATCGTCTGCGGCCGTCATCTGGTAGCTTCTTCACCGGCTGGCACAAAATGTTGCGGCTTATGGAAAACGGCACTAGACCGTGACCTGTTTGCCACAACATAACCGGACACCGGATCGGGAGTACTCGGGGATGAGTTGGACGGACGAGCGGATTCAACAGCTCAAGGATCTCTGGTCCCAGGGTTTGAGCGCGAGCGAGATCGCCGACATTCTGGGAGACATCACCCGCAACGCGGTCATCGGCAAGGCCCATCGCTTGGGTTTGTCGGGCCGGCCGTCGCCAATCAAGAAGAAGCCGACGCGCGGCGCCACCATCCTTGCTCTGACGGAGCGGATGTGCAAATGGCCGGTCGGCGATCCCAAGCACCAGGATTTCCATTTCTGCGGCAAGAACGCCTTGCCCGGCATGCCCTATTGCGCGGAACACGCCGCGCTGGCCTACCAGCCCGCCTCGGGCAGCAAGAAGCGTGAGGAAGACCGCAACGTCGGCGCCGCCTGACCGGTCGACAAGCCATTCAAAAAAGCCCGCTCTCGGGGGAGAGGCGGGCTTTTTTGTTGGCAAAATCCTGAGATCGGTTGCGCAGGGTAAGGCCTACCGCCCCTCTGAGGCGTCGCGCAGCACCAGCACCATCCCCTTGTGCCCGGCGACCAGCATCGCCGCACCTGCCGGCCGGTCGGGCCCCTCGACCGACCACAGCGTATCGCCGACGAACACCCGTCCATGTCCATTGACGATCGGCTCGCTCAGCGTCACCGCGCGTCCGACCAGTTGCCCGGCCCGGTCATTGATCCGCTCCGCATTGCCCTCCACCGATGCGTTACGGCGACGGGCAAGGATGATGGCGACCGAGACGGCCGCGCCTGCGGCGACGGTGAAGAATCCGGCCTCGTTGACCAGACCCCAGTCGTGCCACAGCGCCGTCACCAGCCCGGTCAGCAGCGCCGCCCCACCGAACCAAACCAGGAAAATACCGGGGATCACCAGTTCCGCCGCGATCAGCACGGCACCCAGCGCTCCCCACAACAGAGGCGACATTCGCTCACTCCCCGTCCGGTGCGGTTGTGGTGGACGGCACCGACCAGGGATTGCGCGGAGCGGGTGAGGGCGAGGCAGGCGGCCGGGGCGGGGTGGCATCGCGGACCAGATCGCCCAAGCCCGCCAGCGCACCGGCGACGCCGGCCAGTTCCACTGGCAGGATCATGGTCTTCTGGTTGGGGGACGCGGCAAAGGCCTTCAAGGCTTCCATGTATTTCTGGCCGAGGAAATAGCCCAGCGCCTGGTTCGACCCCTGCGCCACGGCTTCCGAAACCAGCCGGGTGGCCTTGGCCTCCGCCTCCGCCAACCGTTCGCGCGCTTCGGCTTCCAGCTTGGCGGCTTCCAGCTTGCCCTGGGCGATGCGGATCTGGCTTTCCTTCTCGGCGTCGGCCTCCAGGATCTGGGCGCGGCGGAGGCGCTCTGCCTTCAACTGTCGGCCCATCGCCTGGACGATGTCGTCGGGCGGCGTGATGTCGCGCAGTTCGATGCGGGTCACCCGCACGCCCCAGGAGGCCGTCGCCTCGTCCACCGCGCGCAGCAGGCTGGCGTTGATCGCCTCGCGCTGGCTCAGCAACTCGTCGAGGTCCATGGATCCCATCACCGTGCGGGTGGTGGTCATCGCCAGCGTCTGGATCGCCCGCTGCAGGTCGTTGACCTCATAGGTCGCCTTCATCGGGTCCAGCACTTGGAAATACAGAACACCGTCGGCGGTCACCGCGGCATTGTCCTTGGTGATGACGCTCTGCGACGGCACGTCCACCACGGTCTCGCGCATGTCCACCTTGGCCCGGACCGAGCTGATGACCGGGAAGATCACGTTGAAGCCAGGATGCAGCGTCTCCTGATAGCGGCCCAGCCGCTCGACGATGAAGTTGAAGCCCTGGGGGACGATTCGGACGCTGGTGATCGCCAGGATGACGACCAGCACGAACGCCGCGATAACCAGAATGCCGAGTTCCATCGATGGCCGCTCCTGACATGGGCGGACGCCGCGTCGGGCGCCCTTTGCCCATCATGAGGCAATTCGCGGAAGCTGCAAATCCCAGCTCCGTCGCGATGATCCGTCTCAATATTCCTGTGTGTCGTGCTTCAGCCTGACCAGCTCGCCGTTCAGCAGCGACAGCATCAGCTGCACGACCATCTCGTGGACGATCACCGTATGGTGGTTGCCGGTCTCCTGCATCGCCTTGCGCAGCGCATCGCGCACGGCCGGCACGCCAGTGACGTCGATCAGCACGTCCAGCTGCTCGCCCAACTGCGCCAGCTCGTGGAAATTGGTGGTGGTCTTCACGCCGCGATGGGTCGCAAGCTGAATCCCCGGCGCCTCCGGATCGAGGTCCGCCACACCCAACAACTCGACGAAGGGGGCGGCCAGCAACTTGCGCAGCAGCGGCGTTCCGGTCTCGCCGGCGCCCACGACGGCGACACGGAACAGATTGTTGGGCATCGGGTTCGGTCCTTTCACGAATCGGGCAAGAAAAAAGCGGGGAGCCGAAACTCCCCGCCCGAACCCTAGCTGAGCCGCGTTCCGCTTTGACCCGGACGCGGCGTCGCACCCTGCGAAGTATAAGCGCTGGGCAGAGATGGCACCGGCCTTACGACCAGGCGGCCATCTTCTTTTCCAGGTTGTCCGACAGCTTGTCCAGGAACTGCTTGGTGGTCATCCACGGCTGCTGCGGGCCGATCAGGATGGCGAGATCCTTGGTCATGAAGCCGGACTCGACGGTCTCGACGCAGACGCGCTCCAGCGTCTGGGCAAACTTGATCACGTCCGGGGTGTTGTCGAACTTGCCGCGATAGGCCAGACCCTGGGTCCAGGCATAGATCGAGGCGATCGGGTTGGTCGAGGTTTCCTTGCCCTTCTGGTGCTCGCGGTAATGGCGGGTCACCGTGCCGTGGGCGGCCTCGGCCTCGACGGTCTTGCCGTCCGGCGTGACCAGGACCGAGGTCATCAGGCCGAGCGAGCCGAAGCCCTGCGCCACGACGTCCGACTCCACGTCGCCGTCGTAGTTCTTGCAGGCCCACACGAAGCCGCCTTCCCACTTCAGGGCCGAGGCGACCATGTCGTCGATCAGGCGGTGCTCGTAGACCAGACCCTTGGCCTTGAACTGGTCGGCGTAGGTCTCGTCGAAGACCTTCTGGAAGATGTCCTTGAAGCGGCCGTCATAGGCCTTCAGGATCGTGTTCTTGGTCGACAGATAGACCGAGTAACCGCGCTCCAGACCGTACATGAAGCTGGAGTGGGCGAAGCCCTCGATCGAATCGTCGAGGTTGTACATGCCCATCGCCACGCCGGCGCTCGGGTAGTCAAACACCTCGTGCTCGATCTGGCTGCTGCCGTCGGCCGCTTCCCACTTGATCGTCATCTTGCCCGGGCCGGGAACGACGAAGTCGGTGGCCTTGTACTGGTCGCCGAAGGCGTGACGGCCGATGATGATCGGCTTGGTCCAGCCCGGGACATAGCGCGGGACGTTGGAGCAGACGATCGGCTCGCGGAAGACGGTGCCGCCCAGGATGTTGCGGATCGTGCCGTTGGGCGACTTCCACATCTTCTTGAGGTTGAACTCCTTCACCCGAGCTTCGTCCGGAGTGATGGTCGCGCACTTCACGCCGACGCCATACTGCTTGATGGCGTTCGCGGACTCGACGGTGACCTTATCGTCGGTCTTGTCGCGGTTCTCGATGCCGAGGTCGTAGTACTTAAGGTCGATGTCGAGGTAGGGCAGGATCAGCTTGTCTTTGATGAACTGCCAGATGATGCGCGTCATCTCGTCGCCGTCGAGTTCGACGACCGGATTGGCTACCTTGATCTTGGTCATGGGTGCGAGATCTCCCCGAACGGGTAAGGGCGTTGTCATTCCTTAGGAGCCGGGCGCGTCGTCCAGCGGGCGCTTGTTGCCGGGGAGCATGCCGCATGGGTGGCTCCCCGGTACCCCGGGCGGAAATCAATCGCGGTTATATAGCATCGCCCCGTGACGGAAAGGAAGGCGCGGCGGTGGCTTAGGCGTCGATGTCGCACGATTCCGCTTGCAACGCAGCCCCGCAGCCGGCCATGATGGTCAATTGGTATTACCGGTTGGCCGGATTGGGCCACTTTGGCGGCGGAATGCCGCCCAAGAACTGCAAATTCGGCCTTTTGTACGGTCAGGCCGCCGACTCCGGGGTGCGAGACGGCCGCAACTCCGCCGATTGGCCGGCCGCTGCGCCGGCAAGGTCCCGTTCCGCATTCAGCATGTAGTCGCGTGTCAACGGCACGGCGCCCAGCGAGCGGGCGACCTGCACCTGGAACACCATATGGCCCTGCAGGCGGAAGGCCAGTTCGGCGCCGACCAGATAGAACTCCCACATCCGGCAGAAGCGCTCGTCATACAGCGCCTTCGCCTCCTCCCAATGGGCGATGAAGCGGGCACGCCAGTGGCGCAACGTCTCGGCGTAATGCAGGCGCAGAACTTCCAGGTCGGTGGCCAGCAGGCCGGATCGCTCGATGACCGGCAGCACTTCCGACAGGGCAGGGGAATAGCCGCCAGGGAAGATGTATTTCCGGATCCAGGGGTTTGTGCTTGCTGGTCCGTCCAACCGACCAATGGAATGGATCAGCGCCACGCCCTCGTCGTTCAGCATGTCGCGGACCGCATCGAAGTAGTTGCGGTATTGCGGCACGCCGACATGCTCGAACATGCCGACCGAGACGATGCGGTCGAAGGCCTCGCGATGGGCGGCGGCGAACTCGCGATAGTCGCGCAGTTCGAAGGTGACCCGGTCGGACAGCCCCGCCTCGTCCGCCCGCTGGCGCGCCACGGCGAGCTGTTCCGACGACAGGGTGATGCCGGTCACCCGCGCTCCGGTGTGCCGCGCCAGATAGAGCGCCATGCCGCCCCAGCCGCAGCCGATATCGAGCACCCGCATGCCGGGCACAATCAGCAGCTTGGCCGCGATGTGTCGCTTCTTGGCCTCCTGGGCCTGGTCCAGCGACAGACCGGGTTCCGCGAAATATGCGCAGGAATACTGCATGTCCCGGTCGAGGAACAGCCGATAGAACTGTCGTGACAGGTCGTAATGGTGCTCGACATTCTGCCGGGAACGCCGCATCGGGTTGTATTGCTGCGCGCGACGCAGCAGTGGCGACAGCGACTCCATGATGCGGCCCAGGGCGCCCTGCACCTCGGCGCCGCTCATCAGCATCGACAGCAGGTCGTAGATGCCGCCGCCTTCGATGGAAAAGCGGCCGTTCATATACGCTTCGCCGAACCGCAGGCGCGGGTTGATGAGCAGGTCGCGCTCCACCGCGCGGTCGTGAAGGCGGAGGGTCAGGTTTGGTGACCCGGATCCGATCCGATGGTGTTTCCCATCGGCAGTAATGAGATTGAGTGTTCCGTCGCCCTTGGCGGCGGCAAGCAGACGAACCAGCAGCATGCCGAACTCCTTCCGCGGTGCCTTTCCAAGCATGGCGCGCAGGAGGGGGTGCGACAATTCGTCAATCGGTCAGAACTGCCATTCAATCGGGTATTGCGGACGTATGCATACAGTCTTGTCTGCCTTCGCTGCCGCCGGCGCCGAAAGCGGAAAACCGCCCGGCCCCAGGTGGGGCGGGCGGTTTCCGGACGAGCGGTACGATGTGCCGCCAAAATCCCGAAGGCGTCTTCGGGACTTCAGCGGCAGAAGGGCGATCAGCCCTCCTCTTCCTCGGTCGCGGTCTCTTCGACGTAGGTCTCTTCTTCGTCTTCCTCGTCGCGCAGGTCGGCGGCGGTGATCATGCCACCACGCTGGGCCTGCAGCTCGGCCTCTTCGGCCGAACGGGCGACGTTGACCGTGACCGCGATCGACACTTCCGGATGCAGGACGATGCGCAGCTTGAACAGACCCAGGGTCTTGATCGGGGTGTCGATCTGGACCTGCTTGCGGTCGGTCTTGTAGCCGGCGGCGGTCAGCGCGTCGGAGACGTCGCGGGTGGTCACGGAGCCGTACAGGACGCCGGTCTCGGCGGCCTGACGGATCACGACGACCGCCACGTTGTCCATCTTGGTCGCGACCTGCTCGGCGTCCTTGCGGCGCTCCAGGTTCACGGCCTCAAGGTGGGCCTTCTGCTTCTCGAAGACGGCCAGGTTCGCCTTGGTGGCGCGCATGGCCTTCCGCTGCGGCAGCAGATAGTTGCGGGCGAAGCCGGGACGCACATTGACGACCTGGCCCATCTGGCCGAGCTTCTCGACCCGCTCCAGCAGAATAACTTCCATCACTCGTCCTCCTGACCGGGGGCCGCGGGGGAAAACCGGCGGCGCAGCCCGATCCATTGCTCGATCATGCCCAGGCCGACCAAAAGCAGGATCGGCCACCCGAAGAGAAACAGCATCATGTAGAAGCCAACCAGGATCAGCGTGCGCGCCGATTTGCTGCTGGCGAATACATGGACCACCGAAAGTCCGGCAAAGGCGAAGGGTACCGCCAGGATCAGAGCCAGATTGACCGCCAGGAACCCAACGGTTCCCGGTACAGCCGAAGCCGCTGCGACCGCCACCGCGAACAGCGGCGCCAGCCAATACGGTAATTCCAGCTCGGACAGACGCATGGCAGGGCGCCGATTGCGGCCGAACCGCATCAGCGCCCCCTGCGCCAGCACCGCGTTGACGATCGTCATGACAAGCCATGAGACCGCAACCAGCCCCGGCAGGACGGCCGCCACCCAAAATTCCTCGGGATCCGGGGCCGGCTGGCCCTGCGAGCGGAACGCCGGCTCGACGACTCGGGCCAGGGTCTGCCGCATCAGCCCTTCCAACCCACCGGGCTGGTCGAGCGTCAGGATCACCGCGGCGAGCAGCGCCGCCACGCCCATCCCGGTCAAGCCCATCAGGACCCGGCCGGGGGGATACCATTCCAGGGTTCCATCCTCCCGCGTGCGCGCCAGCAGCGACTGCCGCACCACCAGGATCGCCGGGGCGGCCCCGGTCACCAGGTAGGACAGTGCCACCAGCGTGCTGCCGGAGGTGCCCAGCATCACCGCTGCGGCGCCGGCCAGGCCGGCCAGCGCCACCGCCGGCGCCCCTAGCCAAAGTCCCGTCAGGAACAGCGGCAGGGGGGCCAGATAGCCAAGGATCAGCGCACCCATCCCGCCGAACGTGACCGACAGGTAGAAGAACGCGCTTGCCAGACCGCCGCCGACGGCGACCACCAGCGGTACGGCCGGACCCAAGGCCATGGAAACCCCTTGAAGAACCTTCACCGAAACAGTTCGGCCGTTGCCGGGCTTACTTCACCACGTAGGGGAGAAGGGCCAGGAAACGGGCGCGCTTGATGGCGCGGGCCAGTTCACGCTGCTTCTTCGTCGAGACCGCGGTGATGCGGCTCGGGACGATCTTCCCGCGCTCGGAGATGAAGCGGGACAGCAGCTTGACGTCCTTGTAATCGATCGCCGGAGCATTCGCGCCCGAGAACGGGCAGGTCTTGCGGCGACGGAAGAACGGGCGGCGCGCGCCGCCGGTGCGGGCCGGAGCGCCCGTGGTCTGCTTGTCGGACATTTACGCGGACTCCCCTTCGGCGGCGGCAACGTTATCCTGACGGCGCGGCGGACGCGGGCCACGGTCGTCGAAGCGACGCGGACCACGGTCGCCACGATCGCCGCGATCGCCACGCTCGTTGCGGCTCTGCATCATCGCCGACGGGTTGGCATCGAGGGCGTCGACACGCACGGTCATGAAGCGCAGCACGTCTTCGCTGATGCTCATGTTCCGCTCCATCTCGGCGACGGCGGCGGCCGGCGCGTCAATGTTGAAGAGGGTGTAGTGACCCTTGCGGTTCTTCTTGATCTTGTAGGTGAGGGTCTTCAGACCCCAGTATTCGCTCTTGGCGATCGTGCCGCCGTTGTCGCGAACGATCTGGGCGAACTGCTCAGAGAGCTGCTCGGCCTGGGCGGCCGAAATGTCCTGGCGCGCGATCAGCACGCACTCGTAAAGTGCCATTGCACTCCCCATGGCTGTTCATGGTCCGGCGCTGCGCCCCATCCCTCATGGATCGGATCAGCCGCCCGGGCCTAGCCGACGGCGAACCGCCGGCAAGGAGTTATGAAGCGGCGCAGTATGCACAGCCCGGTGGTGGTGGCAAGCGGAAATCCGGCCCGGGATGCGCCGCCTTTCGGAAAAATCTATTCGTATGATAGGGACCTGCCCGGATGAACCCCGCTGCGCCGCTTTGGGCATGGGTTGGGTGGGGCAGGGTAAGGGTGGCTATCTCGCGGGATCAAGTTCCGGCGCATTTGACCGAAGTGCATTGGATCGCTCCAGGCGCCATGTTCAGCCGGCCGCTCACGGCGGAGTTCGCGGCGCGTCGGTCGACTGCGCGCTCCGTCCGCGGCGCTGACAGCCCGGTGCTTGGAGCAGCCATGCGCAAGAACATGTTGCCGTATCATGTCGTGGAACTGAGGGGGCTGGCCTGCATCCTGCTGGTCGCCTACCACGTGGTCGGCATTCCCGGGGCCGGCATGCAGGTGGCGGATGGTTCGGTCTACCGCTACGCCACCGACAGCTTCGAGCTGATCCGCATGCCGCTCTTCACCTTCATCTCGGGGCTCGTGTACGCCCTGAACCCCGCCACAGGCGACCGGCTGAGCACCTTCTTCGTCAAGAAGCTTCGCCGACTGGGCTTTCCGTTCCTGGTGGTGTCCACTCTCTTCTATCTACTGCAAACCCATGCGCCGGGTGCGAACGGCAACTCCGCCCCCGATTCGATATGGCGTATCTACGTCTTCTCCTATGCCCATTTCTGGTATCTGCAGGCGCTGTTCCTGATCTTCACGGGCGTCGCGCTGCTCGACGCGCTGCATGCGATGGACCGGCCGGGCGGGTTCGCACTCGCCATGGCTGCTGCGGTGGCTGCGTGCCTGACGGTCCATGCCGATTCGAACGTGCTGTCGGTGAACGAGGCCTGCTTCCTGTTGCCGCACTTCCTGCTGGGGGTGGGGGTGACACGCTTCCGCGCCATGGTTCCCCGGCAGGCGATGCTGGGCGCCGCCACTGCTGCGCTCGCCGTCGGCGTGGCCCTGCATCAGGCGTCGCTGTGGGGCTATCTGCCCCATTTCGGCTGGAACAGCGGCGTCGCCCTGCTGTGCGGGATGGGTGGAGCGGTGACGCTGCTGCATGCCATGCCGCCGAGCCGGGTCTTCCGGACGGTGGGCGCCTCCTCCTACGCCATTTACCTGCATCACGCCCTGTTCGCCGCCGGTGCGCGGGTGGTTCTGCACCGGCTGGATGCCGCGGACGGCGTGATTTTCTGCGTGGCGCTGATCTCCGGCCTGTCCGGCCCGATGGTGCTGGAGGCGTTGGCGCAGATCAGGCCCTGGACCAGGGTGGCGCTGGTGGGCAAGGCATGACCGCGGCCCTTTGATTTGCGCCGCAGCATAAGGCACAAGACCCGCAAGACCCGATTTGCGGCGCCTCTGGGTCAGCCCACGAACAACCCCTTCCGCAGGGCGGTATTTCGTCGGCCTTCTGCGTCAATACGTGGCGTTTTATCGCACCATTGTCGCTTTGGTCATCGCGCGTCGCTTGACTTGCTAAAAAGTGAGGGTATGACTGTCGCCCAATCCATGGTGCCGCCGCAGGGGCGGGGCGCATTCATCCAGGGTTTCACCGAAGCATGACCAGGGCGTTCGTCTTTCCGGGGCAGGGCAGCCAGGCTGTCGGCATGGGCCGCGAACTCGCCGAAGCGTTCGAAGTCGCTCGTCACACCTTCGAGGAGGTGGACGACGCGCTGAACCAGCGGCTGTCGCGACTGATGGTCGAAGGCCCTGAGGCCGACCTTACCCTGACCGAGAACGCGCAGCCCGCCCTGATGGCGGTCAGCGTCGCCGTGATGCGGGTTCTGGCCAGCGAGGGCGGGGTCGACCTGTCCAAGCATGCCACCTTCGTCGCCGGCCACTCGCTTGGCGAATATTCGGCGCTCTGCGCCGCCGGCGCCTTCTCGCTGGGCGACGCCGCGCGCCTGCTGAAGCTGCGCGGGCAGGCGATGCAGAAGGCGGTTCCGGTGGGCAAGGGCGCCATGGCGGCTCTGCTGGGCGCCGACCTGGATCAGGCGCAGGCGATTGCCGCCGACGCCGCCCAGGGCGAGGTGTGCAGCATCGCCAACGACAACTCGGTCGGGCAGGTGGTGATTTCCGGCAGTGCCGACGCCATCGACCGCGCCATCGCGCTGGCGGCGGAACGCGGACTGAAGCGGTCGGTTCGCCTGCCGGTGTCGGCGCCATTCCATTGCTCGCTGATGCAGCCAGCCGCCGACGCGATGGCGGAGGCTCTGGCGAACGTCACGATTTCCGCCCCGGTGGTTCCGGTTGTGGCGAACGTCACCGCCTCGGCGGTGTCGGACCCCAACGCCATCCGCCGCCTGCTGGTCGAACAGGTGACCGGCATGGTCCGCTGGCGCGAATGCGTGCTCTATATGAAGGAGCAGGGTGTCGAGCGGCTGGTCGAGGTCGGGTCGGGCAAGGTTCTCGCCGGACTGACCAAGCGCATCGACAAGGAGCTGGCGGCGGTGTCGGTCGGAACGCCGGCCGATGTCGAGTCGTTCCTGAAGACCCTGTGATCACATCAGACCCGTGATACATCAGCCTCGTGAGGCCATCCATGTTTGACCTGACCGGCAAGTCGGCCCTCGTCACCGGCGCGTCCGGCGGCATCGGCGCGTCGATCGCCCGTGCGCTGCATGCCCGGGGCGCCGCCGTCGCGCTGTCCGGCACCCGCGTCGCCCCGCTTGAGGCCCTGGCCGCCGAGTTGGGCGAGCGCGCCTTCGTCGTGCCAGGCAACCTGTCCGAGGCCGCGGCGACCGAGCAGCTGTTCAAGGACGCCGAGGCGGCGCTGGGCAAGATCGACATCCTCGTCAACAACGCCGGCCTGACCCGCGACCAGATCGCGATGCGGCTGAAGGACGAGGACTGGCAGTCGGTCATCGACGTGAACCTGACGGCGGCTTTCCGCCTGTCGCGGGCCGCCATGCGCGGCATGATGAAGCGCCGCTGGGGCCGCATCGTCAACATCACGTCGGTCGTCGGCGTCACCGGCAATCCGGGGCAGGCCAACTACGCCGCGTCGAAGGCCGGTCTGATCGGCATGTCGAAGTCGCTGGCGGCCGAGCTGGCCTCGCGCAACATCACCGTCAACTGCGTCGCGCCGGGGTTCATCACCACGGCCATGACCGACGCCCTGAACGACGAGCAGAAGCAGAAGCTGCTCCCCGCCATTCCGGCCGGCCGCATGGGCCAGCCGGACGAGATCGCCGCCGGGGTCGTGTACCTCGCGAGCGAGGAGGCCGCCTACGTCACCGGCCAGACGCTGCACATCAACGGCGGCATGGCCATGATCTGATGAGGATCCGACGGGGCGGCATCGCCACGTGTGAAGAACGGCGCCAACCGGGCTCCCTCGCGGGTGCTGGTCAAGGCTGCTGAAATGTGTTATCGGACGGGGCTTTTCGCGGCAGGACGGCACGTTCTTCGCGTGTTGCTCCGACCGGATTATCCCGAGCGGTTTCAAGGATTGGAAGGTCTTAAAAGATGAGCGACATCGCCGAGCGCGTGAAGAAGATCGTTGTGGACCACCTGGGTGTCGAGGAGTCGAAGGTGGTGGAGAACGCCTCCTTCATCGACGATCTGGGCGCCGACAGCCTCGACACCGTCGAGCTGGTCATGGCCTTCGAGGAAGAGTTCGGTGTCGAGATCCCGGACGATGCCGCGGAGAAGATCCTGTCGGTGAAGGACGCCATCGACTTCATCAAGGCCAACGCCGCCGCCTGATCGGGCCGCGGGCATTGAGCCCCCGAGGGCCAGGCGAACCGCAATTGCAATACCAGCAGCGCGGGGCCTGGCCGTCGACGACTGGATCGTCGACAGTTTATTCGAGGAAAGGTCAAGGAACAGCCTCATGAGACGTGTCGTCGTCACCGGACTCGGTATGGTCACGCCGCTCGGCGTCGGCCACACGCTGAACTGGGAGCGGCTGATTTCCGGAACGTCGGGAATCCGCGGCATCACGGGGTTCGATGCTTCGGACCTGGCCTCCAGAGTCGCCGGGCAGCTCCCGCGCGGAACAGGGGAGGGCGAATTCAACGCCGACTCCTTCGTTTCGCCGAAGGATCAGCGCAAGATGGATGATTTCATCGTCTTCGCCATCGCCGCGGCGCAGGAAGCAATCAAGGATTCGGGTTGGGTTCCCCAGACCGATGAAGAACGCGAGCGGACCGGCGTCATGGTCGGTTCGGGCATCGGCGGCCTTCCGGGCATCGCCGACGGCGCCGTGACCTTGCATGAAAAGGGTCCGCGCCGCCTGTCGCCCTTCTTCATCCCCGGCTGCCTGATCAATCTGGCCTCCGGCCACATTTCGATTCAGCACGGCTTCAAGGGCCCCAACCACGCGGTCGTCACCGCCTGCTCGACCGGCGCGCACGCCATCGGCGATGCCGCCCGTCTGATCATGTGGGATGATGCCGACATCATGGTCGCCGGCGGCACGGAGGCGGCGGTCAGCCGTCTCGGCGTCGGCGGTTTCGCCGCCATGCGCGCGCTGTCCACCAACTTCAACGACACGCCCGAAAAGGCGTCGCGTCCCTATGACAAGGACCGCGACGGCTTCGTCATCGGCGAGGGTGCCGGTGTCGTGGTGCTGGAGGAGCTGGAGCACGCCAAGAAGCGCGGCGCCACCATCTATGCCGAGGTCGTCGGTTACGGCATGTCGGGCGACGCCTACCATATCTCCGCCCCGGCGGAAGACGGCAATGGCGGTTTCCGGGCCATGAAGGGTGCGCTGAAGCGCGCCGGCATGAACCCGTCCGACATCGATTACGTCAACGCCCACGGCACCTCGACGCCGCTCGGCGACGAGATCGAGCTGGGTGCGGTGAAGCGCCTGTTCGGCGACGCCATGGATGGCTTGGCGATGTCCTCCACCAAGTCGGCCATCGGCCACCTGCTGGGGGCCGCCGGTGCGGTCGAGGCGATCTATTCGATCAAGGCGATCAACCACGGCATCGTGCCGCCCACGCTGAATCTCGACAACCCGTCGGAAAGCTGCATGGGCGTCAATCTGGTGCCGAAGGTCGCGCAGGAGCGTCGCGTGCGCGCCGCGCTGTCGAACTCCTTCGGGTTCGGCGGCACCAACGCCTCGCTGGTGTTCAAGGAATTCGCGTAAGCGAAGCTCCCACCGACGTTGCGGTCTGCAGTCTTCAAGAGGTGAGCGATGGGCTGGGGTCTCCGGATTTTCGCGGGGACGCTGGCCCTCGCGGTCGGTGCGGCGGGCGGAATCGGCGTCTGGGGTTACCAGCGCTATTCGGCCCCCGGACCATTGGAGCAAGCCGAGACGGTCGTCATCCCACGCGGCAGCGGGCTTGAGGCCATCGCCATAACGCTGGGCGACTCCGGCGTCATCGGCTCGCCGCTGGTGTTCGTCGCCGCGGCCAAGCTGTCCGGCACCTTCCGTGAACTGAAGGCCGGCGAATACCAGTTTCCCGCAGGAATCAGCATTGAGGCAGTCCTGGAGCAGATGCGCCAGGGCCGCACCATCGTGCATCGCCTCACCGTGCCGGAAGGGCTGACCTCGGCCCAGGTGGCGGCGCTTCTGGAACGGGAAACCGTGCTGACCGGCGCCATCGCGAAGCCGCCGAAGGAAGGCTCGCTCCTACCGGAGACCTACCACTTCGCCTATGGCGACAGCCGCACCGCCCTGATTGAGCGGATGCAGACGGCGATGACCCAGGCCTTGGCGGAGGCGTGGAAGACCCGCGACCAGAATCTTCCCTTCGAAACGCCGCAGCAGGCGCTGACGCTCGCATCCATCGTCGAGAAGGAGACCGGCGTCGCCGCCGAGCGGCCCAGGGTGGCCGGTGTTTTCGTCAATCGGCTGGAAGCCGGCATGAAGCTGCAGTCGGACCCGACGGTGATCTACGCGCTGACCGATGGCAGCGGAGAGCTCGGCCGGGCGCTCACCCGCAACGACTGGAAGTTCGAATCGCCCTACAACACCTATGTGGTGACCGGCCTGCCGCCGGGTCCGATCGCCAATCCGGGCAAGGCGTCGATCCAGGCGGTGATGAAGCCGGAACGGCACGAGTTCCTGTATTTCGTCGCCGATGGCACCGGCGGCCATGTGTTCGCCAAGTCGCTGGCCGACCACAACCGCAACGTCGCCAAATGGCGCGAAGTTCAGCAGAGCCGACAGCCGGACCACGGCGAAACATCATCGGAGTGACGGCCGGGGAGTGCGGCGGTCTGCGGCGGAGGGCCGATAACGAACCGCTTGGTTGCTTGTATTTCGCGAATTGTGCAGTCTTTGCATCGCAGCAAGCCCAACCACCATTCCCTGGGGAGATGTGATGAGCGTGGATGTCGTACAGCGCATCCGTGACCGCGCCTATGCGATCTGGCTGGAAGAGGGCCGTCCGCACGGCCGCGAGGCCGAACACTGGTTCCAGGCCGAGCGCGCGATCCTGGCCGAAGCGGCGGCCGTTCACGACGTCGCTCGGGTCATCGCGGTGGTGAAGGCCCCGCGCAAGACCACCAATGCCAAGCCGCGAGCGGCGGTGAAGAGCGCCGAACCGGAAGCCACGACTTCCGAGCCTCCCGAGCCCGCCAAGGCGCGCAAGCCACGCAGCCGCAAGCCGGCTGCCACCTGACCGGAGTTCGACGGAGATCGCCGAGGTCAGGCGGCGTTGGAGGCCTGCGGCAATTCCAGGTTCGAAACGACCATCACCCCGGCGGTCGTGCCATAGTTCTTGCGGGCGGCGCGCAAGGCCTCCAGTGCCTCGGTCAGGCTTTCCTCGGCGAAGCCCGGGGCCAGTCCGGCCAGTTCCCGCTCCGTCAAGGCGATGAAGGCGTCCAGCAGGCGCGCATGAATGCGGCTGGCCATGCGGACTTCATCGGCGACCTTCTGTGCGGGCATGGGTAGCTCCATTGGTGTCGTGTGGGTCTAATGATCGGTAGAGCGTCTTCTCGGGATCGAACCTCCCGCCGGGCCGATTAGGCGTCGAATAGGGTTAAAAGAACTTTAAATGCCAGATATCTTCGGCAGGGATTAAGAATTACCACTTCGGATTCTGTCGAACCTACGATTGTCCGCCGCATTTCGTGACCGGATCACGCTGCCGTTCTAACAGTCATCAAAGAACTTCAGTGATCGGCCCTGCCTGATGGCTCCGGCGGCCCGGGAATGTGCCGCAGACCGGCATGTTGTCGATCGCTGCAACCAATGGGACGACCGCAGTTCATGAAGTGGATTTCATGGATGAGTCAGGTTGGGGACAGGGCGGCCGGGCTAATGTCCTTCTTGTGACGCGGTCGGGCCAGCCCCCCTGAAATACCGGCCCGTCACGAGAGCGTCTTCTTATCTGGTGTCTCTTCCCGATGGTTCCCTGCCATCGGATATGATCGTCCGGTTCTCCCGTTTGCCTCCGGACGGTACCTGTCGGCGGAGCGCGTCCGTGGCCAAATCCAAGGCCGACGTTGCCCCCCACCATAGGCCCCTGGCCTCGGGTGCGCTCCGCCGTCCCTTCTTTTCTCCCCCATTTTCCCGATTCCGTTCAGTGGCCTTGACGTGGCTGGGTCCACCCGGCTTTCTGGAAGCCGTCGAAGGCTTTCCCGGTAGCGACCCTCCCGTGCGTCCCGCCATCCTGTTTCCGCTGTTCAAACCGGTCACGGCACTCCCCGGCCTCGGCCCCCGTCTGGGCAAGCTGGTGGAGAAGCTCGCCGGCGCCCACGTCGTCGATCTGCTGTGGCATCTGCCCTGCGGTGTCGTCGACCGCCGATTCTCACCGAAGATCGCGCAGGCGCCGCACGGGCGCATCGCCACCCTGACCGTGCGCATCGATTCGCACGCGCCGCCGGTGAACCCGCGCCACCCCTACAAGATCCGCTGCACCGACGAAACCGGCGTGCTGGAGCTGGTCTATTTCCATGTCCGTGGCGACTGGCTGTCGAAGCAGATCCCGGCCGGCACGACCATGGTGGTTTCCGGCAAGGTGGAGTGGTTCAACGACACCGCCCAGATCACCCATCCCGACGCCGTCGTTCCGGTCGATGCCAAGGAAGAGTTGGAGTTGGTGGAGCCGGTCTACCCGATGACCGCCGGGCTGCCGGCCAAGACCTTGCGCAAGGCGGTGCGCGCCGCCCTGAACGATATCCCGGCGCTCGACGAATGGCAGGATCCGGCATGGCTTGCCCGCCGGCAATGGCCGACCTGGGCCGAGGCGCTGAACCGCGCCCACACGCCGGAGGACGAGGGCGATCTTGCCGCCACCGCACCCATCCGCTGCCGACTCGCTTATGACGAGCTGCTGGCGAATCAGTTGGCGCTGATGCTGGTGCGGGCGAGCCAGCGCCGGCTGGCCGGGCGCGCGACCCAGGGCGACGGCAGCCTGCGCCAAGCGGCACTCGCGGCTCTGCCCTTCTCGCTGACCGGCTCGCAGGCGGCCTCACTGGAAGACATCTACGCCGACATGGCGGCGGAGCGGCGGATGCTGCGACTTCTCCAGGGCGACGTCGGCAGCGGCAAGACCGTGGTCGCGCTGATGGCGATGCTGAACGCGGTGGAAACCGGTGCCCAGGCCGCCCTGATGGCTCCCACCGAGATCCTGGCCCGCCAGCATGCCGAAAGCCTCGCGCCGCTGTGCAAGGCCGCGGGCGTCGAGATCGGTCTGCTGACCGGCCGCGACAAGGGCAAGGCGCGTCAGGCCGTGCTCGACCGGCTGGCGTCGGGAGAACTGCCGCTGCTGGTCGGCACCCACGCCCTGTTCCAGGAGGATGTCGCCTTCAAGGATCTGGCTCTGGCGGTGATCGACGAGCAGCACCGCTTCGGTGTCCATCAGCGCCTCCAGTTGTCGGCCAAGGGCCGGGCCGTGGACGTTCTGGTGATGACCGCCACCCCGATACCGCGCACGCTGACGCTGACCGCCTATGGCGACATGGACGTCTCGCGCCTGACCGAGAAGCCGGCCGGCCGCAAGCCGGTGCAGACCGTCACCATCGCGCTCGACCGGCTGGAGGAGGTGGTCCACGGCATCCAGCGCAAGGTGACGGAGGGCGCGCGGGTCTATTGGGTCTGCCCGCTGGTCGACGAATCGGAACAGAGCGACCTTGCCGCGGCCACCGAGCGCCACGCTTTCCTGCGCGCCACCTTCGGTGACCGGGTCGGGCTGGTCCATGGCAAGATGCGCGGGCCGGACAAGGACGCGGTGATGGCCGCCTTCGCCGAGGGCAGCCTGGACGTGCTGGTCGCCACCACGGTGATCGAGGTCGGCGTCAATGTGCCCGAGGCGACCGTGATGGTGATCGAGCATGCCGAACGCTTCGGACTCGCCCAGCTCCATCAGTTGCGCGGCCGGGTCGGGCGCGGCGAGAAGCCGTCGAGCTGCCTGCTGATGTTCGACTCGAACCTGACGGAGACGGCGCGGGCGCGGCTGAAGACCCTGCGCGACACCGAGGATGGCTTCGTCATCGCCGAAGAGGATCTGCGTCTGCGCGGCGCCGGCGAGGTGCTGGGCACCCGTCAGTCGGGCCTGCCCGGCTTCCGGATGGCCGATCTCGCCGTGCATGGCGACCTGCTGGCGGTCGCGCGGGACGATGCCCGGCTGGTGGTGGACCGCGACCCCGATCTCGCCAGCCCGCGCGGGCAGGCGTTGCGGACCCTGCTCTACCTGTTCGAACGCGACGCGGCGGCCAAGACCTTGCGATCGGGCTGATCGTCGCCGCCATCCTGGTCGGGGCCATCCCGGTCAGGGTCGGCCGGCGGCTCCACCAGCGTCGGGCGCCGCTCGGGCGGGACGACGATGCCGCCGGACATCACCAGCTTCAGCCCGTCTTCGACGCTCATGTTCAGCACGGTCACTTCGCGGCGCGGCACCATGGCCAGATAGCCGGCGGTGGGCGGCGCGCAGGGGATGAAGACGTTGACGAAATCGTCGGCCACTCCCGCCAACTGCAATTGCACCTCCGGGTGGGCGGCGCCGGTGATGAATCCCAGCGACCATACGCCGGGGCGTGGATACTGGATCGCCACCACCTCGCGGAAGGCATTGGATTTTTTCGCCAGCACCGTCTCGAAGATCTGCTTCACCCCGCCATAGACGGAGCGGACGACCGGCATGCGTCCGACCACCCCTTCGCCGACGCCCAGCACCAGACGGCCGACATAGCCGGCGGTGAAGGCGCCGATCAGGGTGACGGCGATGATGACCACCAGCACGCCGATGCCGGGAATCGAGAAGGGCAGGTAGTTTTCGGGATTGTAGGTGCTGGGGATCAGCGGGCGGATATATCCGTCGATCAGCGAGACGAACCACCAGGCGATGTAGACGGTGATGGCGATGGGGGCGGTCACCAGGAGGCCGGCCAGGAAATAGGCGCGCAGGCGCCCCATCAACCCGATGCCTTCGCGGCGGTGCCGCACCGGTTCCCCTGTCTGCACCTTCACTTGGCCCTTTCCGGGGACCTTCGGTTCAGTCTGATCTCCGCTCACGCCCGCCCATCCGCCGATCGTCTGTCCGCGCCATAGTGGGGCAAGCGCGGTCCTCTCTCAACTGCCGTTTGGCGGTGATGGGTCAGCCGACCAGCGATCCGACGATCACGCACAGCAGGGTGACCGCCCCGGCGATGGCGGCGCCGTCGACATGGTTGGGGAAGGCTCGCCAGAATTCTTCGTGCGACATCGGTTCCGGTGCGTCGAATTCGTCCATCGACAGGCCCGCGGCCATGCTGCCGCAGGTGCGGTCGGCGATGGCGCCGGACAGATGGGCCGTGGCGACGGCCAGATAGCAGAACTTCATGAAATCCAGCAGGAAGCCCAGCGTGCTGTTCGCCTCGCCCAGCGGGCTGGCGGTGAAGCCGGTGGCGGCGACCGTGCTCGCCATGGCGATGGCCGCGGCGAAGGGGATCAGGGCGACCGACAGCAGCCGTTGCGAATCGACGCGGCGGGCGGTGGGCACGGTGAACAGGCTGGACATGGTCGGCGCTCCGGCAACGATGAACGGGGTGCGGTTGAGGGACGGTTCGGCGAGGCGTCGTTCCCTTCTGCGCGTTCGGCGTTAACGGAGGGTTGACACCGGCCATTGGTCACAGCGCCTTCCACCTTTGCGCAGGTCGCGCTATCCTTTGGCGCAACAAACAGTCCGGGGCGGCTCCGGAACTTCCCGTACCGAAGGCCGAAATGACCAGAACCGACAGTCTGCCCGATGCGCTGCCCGACACCCCGGCCGACACCCCGGCCGCCGGGCTGGACCGCATCGAACTGCTTCGCCCTCTGTCTGCCGATCAGCGCGCCGCGGTGGCACGCCAATGCCGCTGGCGGCGCTTTGCTCCCGACGAGCAGTTGATCGACCATTGGGCCGACACCCGTGACGTCGCCTTCGTGGTGGAGGGGCGGGTGCGGGTGCTCAGCCACTCGGCCGGCGGGCGCGAGATCAGCTTCAGCGATATCGAGGCTGGGGAATTGGCGGGGGAGATGTCGGCGCTGGATGGCCGGCCGCGCTCGGCGTCGGTCGTGGCGCTGGAGGAAGGGGCGTTGATCGCCTTCCTGCCGGCGAAGCCCTTCCAGATCTTGGTTGCCGCCCATCCTGAACTTGCGATGGCGATGATGCTGCGCCTCTGCGACAAGCTGCGCGGCGCCACCGATCGCATCATGGAACTGTCTACCCTCGGCGCCAACAACCGGATCCATGCGGAACTGCTGCGCCTTGCCCGGCGCGCGTCGCGGCAGGGCGCGTCCGCGGTCATAACGCCGATCCCCGTCCATTCCGACATTGCCGCGCGCGTCAGCACCACCCGCGAGACCGTGGCCCGCGTGCTGAGCGACTTGACCCGTGACGGGATGCTGGAACGCCGCTCCGACGCGCTGGTGGTGCGCGACCTGCAGCGGCTGGAACTGCTGGTCGAGGATGTCCGCGGCGGCGCCTGAGGCGCAGACTGAAAGCGGACCTACCAAAAAGAAAAGGCCGCGGCCGCCCGAATGGTTGGGCTGTGCCGCGGTCGCCTTTCAAACCCTCGAATTTTTTTGTTCTTGAAACCCGGTCAGCGGTGCAGGGACTGGAACAGGATCACCGCCGGGGTGGACTTCACCCATTCCGTCAGGAACGCACCGACCGGACGCAGCAGGATGGCGGCGGGGGTGGCTTCCAGCCAGTCGGCGACGAAATCGCGGACCGGGTGCAGGGTCTGGGTATCGCCATGGAGGCCATGGTCGCCATGATGAAGGCTGAGGATGCTCATGATCGACTCCGTTGATTGGGGGGTAGGACGGGGGTTGGCTTGGCGTCAGCGCTTCAGCAGGCTCAGGATGAAGCCGGCCGGGGTGGCGGCGGCCCATTCGCGGAGGAAGGCGCCGACCGGGCCGAGGACCAGATAGGCCGGGGTGGCTTCGAACCAGGCCACCGGGAATTCGGCGACCGCGTGCAGGGCGTCGTTCGAAGCGTGGTTGTCGGTGCCGGGTTGGAAAGTGGTGGTGGTCATTGTCGTCTCCATCGGGCTGTTGAGGAGACTATATACTGGTATACCCAATGCCAAATACGCTGCCTTTGCATTGCTGGCTGCTGCAAAAATTACAGCTATACAGAGATTTCCTTGAGCCAATGGTCAAATACCAAATCAATCAGTATCACGAACTATTGCCGGCCGCCGGAAGCGTTCGGATCGTCCAGTGGCGCCGGTGAAATGTTTGGTCAACAAACCAATGTCTTGACAGCGCCGGTTTGAAAAACGATTTCAGGTACATGGTTCAATACATCGGTCCCGATCCGCTCCGCAGCCTGCACGAAGCCGTGCAAACCCTGCGGCGCGAGCCTTCCTCCGTCCCCGAAGCCTCGCGCACGGCAAAGCTGCTGGCGCAGGGCCGAGCCCGCATGGCACGGAAGGTGGGTGAGGAGGCGATCGAGGTGGCGATCGAGGCAATGCGCGGTGACCGCGGCGCGTTGGTGATGGAGGCGGCCGACCTCCTGTACAATCTGGTCGTGCTGTTGGCCGACTTCGACATCGCCCCCGACGAAATCCTGGCTGAGCTGCGGCGGCGCGAACTGGCTTTCGGCATCGCGGAGAAGCTTCCGAAGTCCGAAGATCCGACGAATGGCCCAGCCGCCGGCTTCGGCAACGGCTCCACCAACGGTGTGGCGGCCAATTCTCCCAAGCCGAGCCCCGCCAAACGGTGCAAGCGCTAAAGTCTGCCAGATGTTCATTGAAGCATCTGAAGGACCTTAAACGGCGTCGCTCTCCTGCGGGAAGACCAGATCGAACCGTGTGCCGGCGTCTCTGGTGAAGTGATACTCGCCACGTATTTGCCGGGCGAAGGCCCGGATCAGGTCCATGCCCATGGACCGCCGTCCGGGGGTGGAGGGGTCCTCGCGTTCGGGGGCGCCGGTGCCGTCGTCCTGGATCGTCAGATGCAGCGAACCGTTCTCCGCCGTCACCACGATGTCGATGGTGCCGGTACAGCGGCCGGTGAAGGCGTGCTTGTAGGCGTTCGATACCACTTCGTTCATGATCAGGGCGAAGGGCACAACCCGGTTGAGGTCGAGGCTGAGCGGTTCCACCCGATGCCTGATGGCGATGGTCCGGCCCGGGCGGCTGTGGAAGCTGTCCAGATGCCCGGCCAGAGCCTCGATGAAGCTGTCGAGCGCGACGGCCGATACGCCGGTGGCACGGTAGATCTGTTCGTGGATCAGTCCCATCGTGTTGATGCGGGTCAGCGCCTCGCTGAACGGCGCCTCCAGTTCCGGCGCGCGCTGCGCCTGCAACTCCAGCAGGCTGAGGATCACCTGTAGATTGTTCTTCACCCGATGATGGATGTCGCGCAGCAACACCTCCTTGTCGGCCAAGGCCTGATCGAGGTGCCGGGTGCGTTCGGTGATCCGGTCTTCCAGCGCCTCGTTGGAACGGCGCAATGCCGCTTGGGCCTCGGCGGCCTGACGCGACCGGTGCAGCGCGATGCCGCCCAGCAGGACAAGCAGCCCCAATGCCGGAACCGAGAACAGCGCATAAGGCATCACCCGGTCGCGCCATGCCTTCTCGATGGAGCCGACGTCGGTGCCGTAGACCACATAGATCGGCATGTCCGGCACCTTGCGGCGGGCCATCAGCCGCTCGACCCCGTCGGAGGGCGTCACCGCTTGGAAGACGCCGTTCCTGTCGGGGATCGAGACCAGTTCCGGCAAACGTCCGATGTCGGCGCGGTCGGGTGGGGCGTTCGGCGGGGTACGGACCAGCACCTCGCCGTCTTCGCGCATCAGCAGGATCACGTCGCTCGACCCTCGCAGGACCGAACGGTAGAAGTCGGCGAAATAGCTGGGCAGGAGAGAGATCTGCGCCACCCCCTGGAACTGATGATTCGGCAGTTCCATCCGGCGGCTGAGGGTGAAGAAGAGTTCGGAGTTGATCTTGCCCGTCAGCCGCGGGCCGATATGGATGGTGCTGCCCTGGTTCAGAAGGGCGCGGAAATATTCCCGGTCGCTCGCGTCGAGGGGGCGTATCGGCCATTCGAAGCTGCTGGCGCGGACGCGTCCGCTCTCGTCGGTGATCCAATAGGACTGCACCTCCGGCGTCTGGGCCGCCATGGCTTTCAGGCGTTCGTGCAGCAGGGGAGAACTCTCGATCCGGTCCCATCCCAGATCATCGACCATCCACTCCATGTGCGACAGCGTGGCGGCATGGATGCCGAGCGTCTTGGCGGCATGCTCCTCCAGCACGCGCGCGATCGCGGCGCTGCGGACCTCCGCCTCGGCGATCACCTGGCTGCGGTATTGATAGGCGGCAAACACCAGCAGGGCGGCCGTAAGGGCGAGGGCGACCGCCAGCAGCGCCAGAATTGCCGGTGAAGCGGCCTTGCGTCCACCACGGATGCTGCCCGGGGGTCCTGCGGCGTGTGCATTCTGTTCGAAGCCGGCAGGGGTCATCTGGGGGAGGTCGTCCGTTCATGGAGGATGGCAAGGCTCAAACATAGCGCAATGCACGACGCCCGTCACTCAACAACCATGTCGTGATAAAACGGTACACAAATTCTCTGAATGGTCGATATCATCCGTATCGCTTCGATCCCGGGCATCGATCGACAGGCCGATGTCGATGCCCGTGAAGATGAGCATCCCGGTGGATCGCAAAGGCGAAGCGGCCATGGTGGAACCGGCCGGGCAGGGACGCCATGGTCGTCGATGCTTAGGACTCTCACTTTCCGGACATTCCGTTATGGGCTGGCATAATGAAGCTTTGCATAACATTGACTTCGCCGTGCATGACTCTTCGTTCATATGCGACAAATTGAAACGAATGCTGCCAACCCGCCTTATCGGTCTTGGAAGCGGCACCGTACGGTGGTTCCATTGCGGCAGGGCATAGGCACTCACGCATGGTGTGACGGGGGCGGCGGATGACGGGGATGGACGGGGCGTTGGACGACGAACTGTTGTTCGGCCCGGAGGACGGCGCCGCGACGGCGGCCAGTTCTCAACGGCCGTCCGGTTCGCCCTGGCCCGTCCTGGTGGTGGACGACGATCCCCAGGTTCACGCCATGACCGCGGTGCTGCTGCGCGACTTCGACTTCGACGGACGCCCGTTCGAGGTGGTGAGCGCCCTGTCGGCGGAAGAAGCGAAGGCGGTCCTCGCCCAGCGGCCCGATCTGCCCGTCGCCCTTCTCGACGTGGTGATGGAGACGGAGGACGCCGGCCTGAAGCTGGTCCGCCACATCAGGGAGGAATTGGGCAACCGCCGCATGCGGATCATCCTGCGCACCGGCCAGCCCGGCCAGGCGCCGGAGCGGGACGTCATCGTCGGCTACGACATCAACGACTACAAGGCCAAGAGCGAGCTGACCGCGCAGCGTCTGTTCACCACGCTGGTCAGCAGCCTGCGCGCCTGGCGCGACATCGTGACGATCGAGCGCAACAGGCAGGGGCTGGAACGGATTCTCAGCGCCTCCGCCCCGCTGTTCGAGATGCGGCCGATGCGCGCCTTCGTCGAACGGCTGGTGGAGCAGATCGCCCGCGTCGTCGACCACGGCGGTGCGCCGGCGGTTCTGGCCTGCCGTCCGGTCGACCGCGCCGACGGCAGCCGGACGGTCGCCGTGGTGGCGGGGCTGGGTGCCTTTGCCGGCTGCATCGGGCTGCCGGCGGCCGATGTCCTGTCCGCCGGGGCTGCGGCGGAAGTGGCGGACGCCCTGCTGACCCAGCGCAACCTCTATCACGACGACCGTTGCGTCCTGGTCTTCCGCACGCGCGAGCATGGCGTGACCGTCTTCCGGCTTGAACGGGCGGAGCCCTACACCGCGGACGAGCACCGCCTGCTGGAGCTGTTCTGCAACCGTGTCGCCATCGGCTTCGACAATGTCTGCCTGTACGAGGAGCTGGTGGCGCTGAACCACTCGCTGGAGCAGCGGGTGGAGGAGCGGACGCTCGAACTGGCCGCCAACCAGAAGGCGCTGATCCTGGCCAAGGAACGGGTGGAGCGTGCGCTGGAACGCGAGTTGCTCGCCCGTGACCGGCAGCGCCAGTTCCTGGGCATGGTCAGCCACGAATTCCGCACGCCGCTCGCCATCATCGACAGCGCCGCGCAGCTGCTGGCGATGCGGGCCGGGCAGGTGGAGCCGGAGATGCTGGAACGGCTGGCGGTGATCCGGAGCAGCGTGCAGCGTCTGACCGGCCTGATCGACGCCCATCTGACCGACGAGCGGCTGCAGACCAACGCCCTCGTTCTCGAGCGGGCGGAGGTCGACCTGCCCGACGTGATCGCCAGCGTCGTCAGGCCTTTCCGCGTCGCCTATCCCGACCGTGAATTCCGCATGACCCTGGCCGGGTTGCCGCGGCGGGCGGAGGTCGACGCCAACCTGATCGCGCTGGTTCTGACCAATCTCGTCAACAACGCCGTCAAATATTCCGGTCCGGGCGAAGCGATCCATCTTCACGGCGACACCGATGGCGCCATGGCGGTGATCGAGGTGACCGACCACGGCCGCGGCATCCCCGAACCGGAACTTCCGCGCCTGTTCGACCGCTTCTTCCGCGGGTCGGGCGCGTCCGGCGTGCCGGGCACCGGCATCGGTCTGCACACGGTGCAGCAGATCGTCCATCTGCATGGCGGCGCCGTCGCGGTCGACAGCACGCTGGGAAAGGGATCGACCTTCCGGGTCGTGCTTCCCGTGTGATGCAGCCAGATGTCGCGCCAATCTGAAAGACTATGGCCCTTTTTCATGGGAGATGACATAGTCGGCTGACTCACGGCACCTGTGGAACCTCAGGCCACAATCATGCTCGCCCAACAATATGCGTCGATTAAACGTGATCTCGAAGAGCGGGGGATCGTGTTCTCTTTCAGCGGATACTTGTCGGAAGGGATACTTTACTCCCTCGGCGAAGCGCTGCGCGAGAAAATGGCGCTGGAGGAGGCCGATGGCCCGACCATCCGCCGCGTCTTCTCGGTCTTCGTCGAGCAGATGCAGAACATCATCCGCTATTCCGCGGAAAAGATGTCGGGCAGCGCCGGCCGCGCGGTGGAACTCAGCGCCGGCATGGTCACCATCGGGATGGAGGGCGGCAAGGTCTTCATCGTCTGCGGCAACACCGTGCGCAACAGCGAGGTTCCCCGCCTGAGGGAGCGGCTGGAGCACCTGAAGAGCCTGGATCGCGACGGCATCAAGACCTATTACCGCGAACAGCTTCGGGAGGAGCCGGACGACGGCAGCCGTGGCGCGACCCTGGGGCTGATCGAGATCGCACGGCGGGCCAGCGACCCCATCGACTATGATTTCGATGCCATGGACGCGGACCGCAGCTTCTTCTGCCTCAAGGTCCGCGTGTGAGCGGCCGAACCGAGCGATACGCCATGGACAGCCTGACCATCCCCGCCACCGGACGCACGCCGGGCGTCTTATTCGACTTCGCCGCCGGTCATTTACGCATGACCGGCGAGTCCTACCCGGACGACGTCGCCGGTTTCTTCGGTCCGGTGTTCGACGCGTTGCGCGGCTTCCTCGACCGTCCGGACGGTGCCGCCATCCGCTTCGATATGGAGCTTCTCTATTTCAACAGTTCCAGCGCCAAGGCGCTGATGAACATCTTCCAGATGCTGGAGACGGTGGCGAGGGGCGGGCGGCCGGTGACGGTGACCTGGTGCGTCGAGGAGAATGACGAGTCGATGCGCGAACTGGGCGAGGACTTCGCCGAGGATTTGCGGCATGTCGTCTTCCTGATGCGGGAGTTGCCCGCCGGCGGGGCCTCGTGACCTTCAACCTCTTCGCCGCGGAGGAGGAGGCGCTTGCCAAGGCCCGCGCGCTGGAGACGAGGCTGGGCGCGCTGGCGCCGGGATGCCTGCCGGAGTTCCGCGACCTGATCGCCGCTTTTGAACTCAGCACGCGGGAGCAGCAGCGTCTCGTGCGGGTCAGCGACCGGCTGCAGGCCCAGCTGAGCGACGCCAACCACGAGCTGGAGCGGCGGCGCAGCGAGGCGGAGGCGGCGCTGGACAGGCTGCGCGAGGCGCAGGAGGCGATGGTCCGGTCGGAAAAGCTGGCCTCCCTCGGTGCGCTGGTCGCCGGTGTCGCCCACGAGATCAACACGCCGGTCGGCATCGCCGTTTCCTGCGCCTCGCATCTGGCCGACGCCACCCTGGCGATGCGCCGGCGGATCGCCGACGGCGAACTGGGCAAGGCGGAGTTCGCCCGCTATCTCGCCACCGCGACCGACACGACCGACCTGATCCTCGGCAATTGCGAACGGGCGGCGCAGCTGATCGCCGGTTTCAAGCAGGTTGCGGTCGACCGTGCCAGCGCCGAAAGGCGCAGCGTCAACCTCGCCGCCTGCATTCAGGACACGCTGGTCAGCCTGCAGCCGAAGCTGCGGCCATCGGGCCATGCGGTCGCGGTGAACTGCCCGGCCGACCTGGAACTGGACGGCTATCCCGGAGTGCTGTCGCAGATTCTGTCGAATCTGGTGATGAATGCGCTGACCCATGCGTTCGCCGACGGACGGGCAGGGGACATGACGATCGCGGTCGACTGTCCCGATCCCGACACCGTCCGCTTGGGCTTCACCGACAATGGGCTCGGCATGATCGAGGAGCATCGCGCCAGGGTGTTCGAGCCCTTCTTCACCACCCGGCGCGGCCGCGGCGGCAGCGGGTTGGGGCTGCACATCGTCCACAATCTGGTGGTCGGAGCGCTGATGGGGTCGATCACCGTGGACAGTGCGCCGGATCGCGGCACCAGCTTCACCCTGCTGTTCCCCCGCCGCACGCCCGAGCGTGAGCCTCTGGACCGGGACCCGCCGGGCCAGGGTTTGCCGGATCAGGACTGACTCACCCCTGCGCGGCGCCCATCACCCGGATCGGTGCGGAGAAGACATAGCCGACCCCATGCACCGACTTGAGCGGGGCCGGGCCGCCGATGGCGCCCTCCACCTTGTGGCGCAGGCGTCCGACGACGGTGTCGATGGAGCGGTCTTCCGGGTTCCAGCGGCGGTTGTACAGCGCCTGGGAGATCTGGTCGCGCGTCGCCGGCTTGCGGGCCTGGGCGGCCAGCAGGCTGGTCAGCTTCATCTCCATGCTGGTCAGGCTGATGCGGATCCCGGCCGGATTGGTCAGGCTCCATTCCGTGGGGTCCAGCGACCAGCGCGCCTCGTCGGCAGAATCGCCGCCCTCGCCGCCCGCGGTTCCGTTGGCGGCCTGGCTCGCCGTTTCCGCGGCGCGCTCGCTCAGCCGGCGCAGCAGCGACTTCACCTGCGCTTCCAGTTCGCGAAGCTCGACCGGCTTCACCAGATAGGCGTCGGCGCCGATCTCAAGCCCGACGACGCGGTCGACGGTGGAACTGCGGGCGGTCACCATGATGATGCCGGCGCCATGACCGTCGCGCAGCCGGGCCGCGATCTTGAACCCATCCTCGTCCGGCAGGTTCACGTCCAGGATGACGATGGCGGCGTTGCGGTTCCGCAGCAGCCGGTCCAGTTCCGCCCCATCGCGCGCGCCGATCGCATCGAATCCGCAGCTCGACAGATACTCGACCATGTCGGACCGCAGGGAATTCTCATCTTCGACAACGACGATCGTCGGACCTGCCATGCCGTGCTCTCCCCAGTCACCACTTCAGCGGGTGCAACATACCCTAGGATGCCTAAATTTTAAAACAAACTCGACAGGTCTCCGCAATCCGCGATGAATCACCGTTACAACCTGTCACAAAAAATAGCATCTCTGTAACAGATTTGACGAAGGGGGTCAGGAGTTTTACGCGGCGCGGCGACTGGATCCGGTGCCCGAAATGGCGGTTGCGTCGGTCAGCCGCACGCGGAAGCCGAATAGGGTGATGTCGTCCCGCTGTTCGCGGCGGCCCTGGAAGCGGTCCAACGAGCTTTCCAGGTCGGACTTCATCTGGTCGAGCGGTCCGTCGCCGCCCTGGCTCAGCAGCTCTCGCAGCCTGCTCCGGCCGAAGCTGCGCCCAAGATCGCCGCCATTCTGGTCCACCAGCCCATCGGTGCCGATCAGGAAGGTCTGGCCGGGGCGCAGGGCGATGCTGTGGTTGGTGAAGGGCGAATCGGCTTCTTCGGGGGCCGACTCGATCGTGGTGGGGCGATAGCCCAGGCTGCGGCGGTCGCCGCGCAGTTCCGTCACCTCGCCGCCGGTCACCATCAGCAGCGGAACTCGGGCGCCGGCGAAGACCAGCCGCCCTTCGGCCGGACGGATGTGGCACAGTCCCAAATCCAGACCATTGTCGAAGCAGTCCGTCCCGCTGCGCGCCTTCCCCTCCTGGTGCAGGGCGGCGCGGACCTTGCGGTCGACGGCGGCCAGCACCGCCGCCGGATCGGCCGCTCCCATCTGGTCCAGCGCATTGTTCAGCATCGCGCTGGCGGTCATCGTCATGAAGGCGCCGGGCACGCCATGGCCGGTGCAGTCGGCCACCGCGACGACGAAGCCGTCGGCCACCTCGCGGCAGACATAGAAATCGCCGCTCACCACATCGCGCGGGCGCCACAGCACGAAATGCTCGGTCAGCCCGGCCGACAGCGCATCGGCCGACGGCAGGATTGCGGACTGGATCAGCTGGGCATAGTTGATGCTGTCCATGATGGCGCGGTTGGTGGCGGCCAGCGCCTCCGTCCGTTCGCGGACCCGGCTTTCCAGGGTGCTGGTATGGTCCTGCACCGTCGCCGCCATCCGGTTGAAGCCGTTGGCCAGAACGCCGATCTCGTCGCTCCGCCCGGCATCCATGCGGGCGCCATAATCGCCGCGCGCCATGGCGCTGGCCAGCTGGGTCAGCCGCCGCAGCGGGTGCAGCACCATGCGGTTCAGCGTCAGCCCCAGCGCCGCCATCGCGCCGAGCAGCGACAGCAGCAACAGCCCGGCCACCGGCGCCAGCGCGTTCAGCGTCGCCTGCCGCACCTCGGCCGTCGAATAGACGATGCGCAGATGCCCAACCGTCTGCACCCGTCCCTCGCGCCCATGCAGGACGATGGGGCGCTCGACCGTGATGCGACCGGCGCCGTCCCCGCCGTCTCCCGACGAGGTGCGTGCCAGCGGTTCGTCGCGGTCGGTCTCGAAGACGGCGATGGAGCGGATGGCCGGATCGCGGACGGTCAGCGCCTCGATCATGCGCTCGGCGCTGCGGTTGTCGAGTTCCCACACCGGGCCGCTCAGCGCGTCGGCCTGGGTGGCGGCGACCAGTTCCGCCCGGTGCAGCAGATCCTGGTGGCGCTGCCCCTCGACGATCTGCTCGGACAGCAGCATGGCCGCGGCACCGATGCTCGCCGTCGTCAGCAGGATGGCTCCGACCACCCGCGCCAGAAGGGAGGATCGACGCGTCACGAGACGATTCCGCTACGCCGCCACAGGGCTTCCAGCCGTCCGTCCGCCTCCAGCCTGTTCAGCAGCGCATCCAGCCAGCCGGCGGTGACCTTGCGACCGCGCCGCGTCAGGATGGTGTGCTCGTAAATCTGGTCGGTGCGCTCGGACACCAGGACCTGCCGGGCTAGGTCCGGCTCGCTCTGCAGGAAGCGGGTCAGGAAGGAGCGGGTGACGATGGCGAGGTCGGCCCGGCCGGCGACGACGCTGCGGACATTGCCCTCATGCGTCACCGTAACGCGGGTGTGATGGCGCTGCTCAAGCAGCTTGGGATCGGCCTCGAATCCGGCGAAGGCGTAGTGATAGCCCAACCGTCCGAGAATTGACTTGCCGCCCAGGTCGTCGAAATATCGCTGGTCGAGTCCAGGCGCCGCCCTGGCGACGAACACCTCCGCATCGCGCATGAAGGGCCGGGTGGCGTCGACCGGACGATTCTGCCAGCCCCAGCTGAGGCATTCGAAGGCGATCATGTCGAACCGCCCCTGTTCCAGATCGTCATAGCGCCGCTGGGGAGCGGTCCTTACCATCTCGAAGCGAAATTCATCCTGCGCGGCGTTGAACAGGTCCAGAAGACCGCGCGTGACACCCCCGCCCGATTCGTCGACATAAGGCGGAAATTCATAGGCGCCGACACGGATGACGGTAGGGGGCTCGTGCGCCGCCGCCGGCCGGAAGGCCAGGAGGGGCAGGGCGGAGAGAAGAGGCAGCGCGGTCGTCAAAACCCTGCGGCGGGATAGCGGCCCCGTCATCGCGCCCCTCTCCTGTAACCCCTATTCGCATGAGTGTCAGTCTACTCCCGTATGCACCCGTGCTGCAACGCGGGACATGTCCTTATCAGGGGAGTCTGCCGGAACGTGCCTGATCCACGTCCGGTCTCAGGCCGCTTCGGTGGCGCGCTCCTGCTCGCGGTCGGCCAGTTCGGCGATCTCGCCGCCGCTCAGGGTTTCACGTTCCAGCAGGGCTTGGGCGATGCCGTCCAGCGCGTCGCGGTTGGTGCGCAGCAGGCGGCGGGCATGCTCCATGCCCTCGTCGGTGAGGCGGCGGACCTCCTCGTCGATGCGCCAGGCGGTCCGTTCCGACCGCGCCCCCGGCTCCGCCGCCGCATGGGCGACGAAGCCGATCTCCTCGCTCATGCCCCAGGCGGTGACCATGCGGCGGGCGAGATCGGTGGCGGCGCGGAAGTCGGCCTCGGCCCCGGTGGTGACGTGATCGGGACCGAAGGCCATCTCCTCCGCCGCGCGGCCGGCCATGGCGACGGCGATGTCGGCCATCAGCTTGGCGCGCGAGACGGAGACCCGGTCGCCCTCCGGCAGCCGCACCACCATACCCAGCGCGCCGCCGCGCGGGATGATTGTGGCCTTGTGGATTGGGTCGGCCTGCGGGCAGCGCAGCGACACCAGCGCGTGCCCGGCCTCATGCACCGCGATCAGCCGCCGCTCGTGCGCCGTCAGGGCGAGGCTGCGGCGTTCCGCGCCCATCAGCACGCGGTCCTTGGCGGCCTCGTAATCCGCCATGGTGACGACGACGCGGCCCTGGCGCGCCGCCGACAGGGCCGCCTCGTTTGTCAGGTTGGCGAGTTCCGCGCCGGAGAAGCCCGGCGTGCCGCGTGCCACGGTGCGTGCGCAGACGTCCGGGGCGAGAGTCAGTCGGCCGGCATGGACGCCCAGGATGGCCTCGCGTCCGGCCACGTCGGGCAGGCTGACATGGATGTGGCGGTCGAAGCGGCCGGGGCGCAGCACCGCGGGGTCCAGCATCTCCGACCGGTTGGTGGCGGCGATCACCACCACCTCGCCCCCCTCGACGATGCCGTCCATCTCGACCAGCAGCTGGTTCAGCGTCTGCTCGCGTTCGGAATGGCTGGTCGATTCGCCGCGCTTTCCGGCCAGCGCGTCGATCTCGTCGATGAACAGGATGCAGGGGGCATTGGCGCGGGCGGTCTTGAACAGGCTGCGCACGCGCGCCGCACCTAGACCGACGAACATCTCGACGAAATCCGATCCCGACGCGGCGAAGAACGGCACGCCGGCCTCGCCCGCCGCCGCCTTCGCCAGCATGGTCTTGCCGGTGCCGGGCGGGCCGACCAGCAGGATGCCCTTCGGCACGCGGGCGCCGGCCATGGCGAAGCGGCGCGGGTCCTTCAGGAACTGCACCGTCTCGCGCAGTTCCTCCTTCGCCTCGTCGACGCCGGCCACGTCGGCGAACACCGTGTTGGTGTCCTCCGGCCGCACGCGGGTGGCGCGGCCCATGCCGAAGAACTGGCCGCCGCTCATCAGCAGCCCGCCGATCAGCAGGGCCACCACCACGAATGGCGCGGCGCGGTCCAGCACGCCCACCGTCTGCGCCATCAGCCCGCCGGGCCCCTCTTCGAAGGAGATGGCGACCGCGTGGGCGCGCAATTCCTTCAGCAGATCGTCGGTGACCGGCATGACCACGCGATAGCGGCTGCCGTCGGCGGCGACCGCATGGCCGGTGCCGTTGGCGAAGGTGATTGAACTGATCTCCCCACGGCCCGCCCGCTCGATCAGCGCGCTGTAGGTGGCCGGCTGCTCGTCGGCCCGCTGGTGGTGATCGTACCAGGCGGCGAAACCGAGCCACGCGGCGAGCAGGGCGGCCAGGACGGCAAGTGCGATCAACGGGCGTTTCGGCAGCGTGGGCATATCGGCTCCGCGAGGGGAAAAGGACTGGCTTTCGATCTATGCCATTGATGGAAGCATTGATGCTGGACGGTGGGCCATCGCGGCAACCGATAAGGGCCCGCGTCCTTTCTTTGACACCGTAAGCGGTGCGTTTGCGGAATGGCTCCCTTCGGATTCCACGGAGATCTCAATCGGTTGCCGATAGGCGCCAGTTCGGACAGTATGGCATTCCAACCAAAGCGCATCGCCCGCCGAACCGCACCGCCAAAAAGATAAGGACCATACCGACATGGCCGAGGCCGCCGCGGCGCCCGCCCTCCAGTTGGAAGGCGTGACCTGCACCTTTCCCTCACCCGACGGCCGGGGACGTTCCTACACCGCCGTACAGGGCGCCAGCTTCACCGTCGCCGATGGGGAGTTCGTGTCGATCGTCGGCCCGACCGGCAGCGGCAAATCGACGATGCTCAACGTCGCCGCCGGCCTGCTGAAGCCCAGCGAGGGCCGCGCGCTCACCTTCGGGCAGCCGGTGACCGGCATCAATCCCAAGGCCGGCTACATGTTCCAGGCCGAGGCGCTGATGCCCTGGAAGTCGGCGCTCGACAATGTCGCCGCCGGGCTGGAGTTCCGTGGAGTCTCGAAGGCGGAGGCGCGGGAGCGCGCCCGGCCCTGGCTGTCCCGCGTCGGGCTGGAGGGGTTCGGCGACCGCTTTCCGCACCAGCTGTCGGGCGGCATGCGCAAGCGCGTGGCGCTGGCCCAGACGCTGATCGTCGATCCCAAGATCATCCTGATGGACGAGCCCTTCTCGGCGCTCGACGTCCAGACCCGCCAGATGATGGAGAACGAGCTGCTCGATTTGTGGGCGGCGGACCGCAAGTCGGTGGTCTTCATCACCCACGACCTGGAGGAGGCCATCGCCATGTCCGACCGGGTGCTGGTGCTGTCCGCCGGGCCGGGGGCGCGGCTGATCGGTGAATACCGCATCGACCTGGACCGCCCGCGCGACGTGGCGGAAATCCGCATGACTCCGCAGTTCCTAGCATTGCACCAGGAGATCTGGGCGCAACTGCGCGACGAAGTGCTGAAGGGCTACGCCCAGACCAAGCTGCGGTGACGACATCATGAGATCCCACGCCAAACGCCTGCCCAGCCGTCCAGTCATCCTGCTGCTTCAGCTGGGCGTCCTGATCGCCTTCTTCCTGATCTGGCACGTCCTGACCGACACCAAGATCCTCAGCCCCTTCTTCTTCGGCACGCCGGGGGCGGTGCTGGCCCGCACCTGGGCCGACTTCGCCTCGGGCGTCATCTGGTACCATCTCGGCATTACGCTGCTGGAAACCGCGCTGGCCTTCGTCATCGGCACGGTGGCGGGAATCGCGTTCGGTTTCTGGTTCGCCCGCGCCCCGTTGGTCTCCATCGTCTTCGACCCCTACATCAAGGCGGTCAACGCGCTGCCCCGCGTGGTGCTGGCGCCGATCTTCGCGCTGTGGCTCGGGCTCGGCATCTGGTCGAAGGTCGCGCTGGGGGTGACGCTGGTCTTCTTCATCGTCTTCTTCAACGTCTATCAGGGCGTGAAGGAGGTCAGCCCGGTGGTTCTGGCCAACGCCCGCATGCTGGGCGCCAGCTCCCGAGACCTGTTCCGGCACGTCTATCTGCCTTCGGCGCTGTCCTGGGTCTTCTCCTCACTGCACACCGCCGTCGGCTTCGCCATGGTTGGCGCGGTGGTGGGCGAGTATCTGGGCTCCGCCGCGGGGCTGGGCTACCGCATCCATCAGGCGGAAGGCGTGTTCGATACGGTCGGCGTCTTCTCCGGCATGCTGGTGCTGACGATCTTCGTCGTCCTGATCGACACCGCCGTCACCATGATTGAAAAGCGGCTTCTGCACTGGCGCCCGCAGGACAACCACGGCGGGCAGCACTGAAGTCCCATAGGGAAATCCAAAAAGGGAGGCAACCAATGAAATTCAAATCGCTGATCGCGGCCGCCGCGGTCGTCATGACCCTCGGATCGGCCGGTACGGCCGCCGCCCAGCAGAAGCTCGAGAAGACCGACATCAAGATCGCGGTCGGCGGCAAGCCGCTGCTCTACTATCTTCCGCTGACGCTGGCCGAGCGGCTGGGCTACTTCAAGGATGCCGGTCTGAACGTCGAGATCAGCGACTTCGGCGGCGGCTCCAAGAGCCTGCAGGCCTTGATCGGCGGTTCGGCCGACGTGGTGACCGGCGCCTACGACCACACCATCCAGATGCAGGCAAAGGGTCAGCCCATCGTCGCGGTGACGCAGCTCGGCCGCTATCCCGGCATCGTGCTGGCCGCCGTCAACAAGGCCGGCACCATCAAGTCGGTGAAGGATCTGAAGGGCAAGAAGGTCGGCGTGACCGCCCCCGGCTCCTCCACCAACTTCATGCTGAACTACGTCCTGACCTCCCTGGGCATGAAGCCGGACGACGTGTCGGTCATCGGCGTCGGCGGCGGCGCCAGCGCCATCGCCGCGATCAAGCGCGGCGAGATCGACGCCATCGTCAACCTCGACCCGGTCATCAGCCAAGCCGAGGCCGATGGCGACATCACCGTGCTGGCCGACACCCGGACGGCCAAGGGTACGATGGAAGTCTATGGCGGCCCCTATCCCGCCGCCGTGCTCTACACCAAGCCGGACTTCGTGAAGGAGAACCCGAAGACCACCCAGGCGCTGGCCGACGTCTTCGTCCGCACTCTGCTGTGGCTGGACAAGGCCAGCACGGAGGATGTGCTGAAGGTGCTGCCGCCGGAGTATTTCCTGGGCAACCAGAACCTCTACGCCCAGGCTTTCGAGCATTCGAAGCCGACCTATTCGCCCGACGGCCGCTTCACCCAGGACGGCGCCGAAGCCGCGCTGAAGGTGCTGAAGGCTTTCGATCCGGCGGTGGCGTCCGCCAACATCGACCTGTCCAAGACCTACACCAACCAGTATGTCGAGGATGCCCTGAAGCGCCTGCAGAAGTGAGCCTGCCGGCCGCTTCTGAATACCCATAGAAAAAATGTGGGCGCGGCGGAATGTCGCGCCCTTTTTCATGCTGCACCGCCGTTAGACTGGACGAAATCGGTCCTGATTGCTCCCCGGATCAGGATCGCCATCCAACAGCGGAGTGCCCCATGGCCGAGGTGATTTTCTACGGAATGGCCGGTTGTCCGGCGAACGCCCGGCAGAGGCAGCAGCTGACCGCCGCCGGTCACACGCTGGTCGAACGCGACGTCGCCACCGCCGACCTGACGGCGGCCGATCTCCGCGCCTTCTTCGGCGACAAGGAGATCGACGCCTGGTTCAACCGTCGCGCCGCCGCGGTGAAATCCGGCGCCCTCACGCCCGACACCCTTGACGAGCCCACGGCCCTGGCGGCGATGCTGGCCGACCGCGACCTGATCCGCCGTCCGCTGATCCAGGTCGGCGACCGCCGCGAGGCCGGCTTCGACCCCACCACGCTGCATGGCTGGATCGGCCTGACCTCCGGCGAAAGCTGCGACGACAAGCATGCCCGCGGCCAGTGCGACCACGGGCATCAGCATTTCGTCAAGGCGCCGACGGCCTGAGCGGCCTTACTCCGGCGGCACTTCGCGCGGCTTGCGGTCCTCGCCGATGGCGACGTAGGTGAACACGCCCTCCGTCACCTTGATCGGGTCGGAACCGGAACGCTCGCGCCGCACCCAGGTTTCGATGCGGACGCGCAGCGAGGTGCGACCGATTTTCTCGATCCGGGCGAAGCAGCTGACCTCGTCGCCGACGAAGACCGGCTTGTGGAAGGTCATCGCTTCGATGCCGACGGTGGCGACGCGGCCATGGCAGCGCCGCACCGCCACCGTCCCGCCGGCCAAATCCATCTGGGCCAGCAGCCAGCCGCCGAAGATGTCGCCGTTCGGATTGGTGTCCGCCGGCATCGCGATGGCCCGCAGCGCCGGGCCATTGTCGAAGTCGTATCCGTCCGCCGCGCCCATGCTTCCTCCAGCTTTCCGAAAATTTCGCCCACAAAAGCTTGTGGCAACGCAGTATAAGCGGCCCAGGATGCGCTTGCGCACCCCTGACGAAATTCCTATCATCCCGTCATGAGCGATCTTTTCGAGAACACGGCCCCCAAGGCCGACAGCTATTCCGCCCAGGACATCGAGGTTCTGGAGGGGCTGGAGCCTGTCCGGCGCCGGCCGGGCATGTATATCGGCGGCACCGACGACCGTGCGCTGCACCATCTGGTGGCCGAGGTCTTGGACAACGCCATGGACGAGGCGGTGGCCGGTCATGCCAGCCGAATCGACCTGGAACTGGCCGCCGACGGCACGGTGATGGTCCGCGACAACGGGCGCGGCATCCCCATCGACGACCACCCGAAATATCCGGGCAAGTCGGCGCTGGAGGTCATCATGACCACGCTGCACTCCGGCGGCAAATTCTCCAACAAGGTTTACCAGACCTCGGGCGGCCTGCACGGCGTCGGCCTGTCGGTGGTGAACGCCCTGTCGGACCAGCTGACGGTGGAGATCGCCCGCGAAAAGCAGCTCTACGTCCAGGAGTACAGCCGCGGCCTGCCGCAGGGGCCGCTGGCCCATCGCGGCAATGTCAACCGGCGCGGCACCACCATCCGCTTCCACGCCGACCCGGAAATCTTCGGCGAGACCGCTCATTTCGAACCGCACCGGCTCTACCGGCTGGCGCGCTCCAAGGCCTATCTCTTCCGCGGCGTCGAAATCCGCTGGAGCTGCGACCCGGCCCTGCTGTCGGTCGACGCCACCACGCCGGCGTCGGAAACCCTGCATTTCCCCGGCGGGCTTCAGGACTACCTGAACGCCGCCCTGAAGGACCGCAAGACGCTGACGCGCTTGCCTTTCTCCGGCGCGCTCGACTTCCCCAACGGCCAGGGCCGGGTGGAGTGGGCGGTGGCATGGCCCGACGACGACGAGGGCTTCTCGCACACCTACTGCAACACCGTGCCGACCCCGCAGGGCGGCACGCACGAGGCCGGCCTGCGCACGGCGCTGACCCGCGGCCTGAAGGCCTATGGCGAGCTGACGAACAACAAGCGCGCCGGGCAGGTCACCGCCGACGACGTGATGGGCGACGCCTGCATCCTGCTGTCGGTCTTCATCCGCGAGCCGCATTTCCAGGGCCAGACCAAGGAGAAGCTGGTGACGGCGGAGGCGCAGCGCCTCGTCGAGACCGCGGTGAAGGACCATTTCGACCATTGGCTGTCCGGTGATCCGCAGAGCGCCAACGGCCTGCTGGAACGGCTGATCGAGAAGGCCGAGGAGCGGGCGCGCCGCAAGCAATCAAAGGAGATGACGCGCAAGTCGGCCACCCGCCGCCTGCGCCTGCCCGGCAAGCTGGCCGACTGCTCGCGCAACTCCCCGGAGGGCACCGAGCTGTTCCTGGTGGAGGGCGACTCGGCCGGCGGCTCCGCCAAGCAGGCGCGCCAGCGCGAGACCCAGGCCATCCTGCCGCTGCGCGGCAAGATCCTGAACGTCGCCAGCGCGTCGGTCGACAAGATGAAGGCCAACCAGGAGCTGAACGACCTGACCCAGGCGCTGGGTTGCGGCATCGGCAAGGACTTCTCGACCGATAAGCTGCGCTACGAGCGGGTCATCATCATGACCGACGCCGACGTCGACGGCGCCCACATCGCCTCGTTGCTGATGACCTTCTTCTACCGCGAGATGCCGGGCCTGATCCAGGAGGGCCACCTCTACCTCGCCCTGCCGCCGCTCTACCGCCTCAGCCACGGCAACAAGCAGGTGTACGCCCGCGACGACGCCCACAAGGACGAGCTGCTGTCGAAGATGTTCAAGGGCAAGAAACCCGACATCAGCCGCTTCAAGGGCCTGGGCGAGATGATGCCGGCCCAGCTGCGCGATACCACCATGGACCCGTCCAAGCGCTCGCTGCTGCGCGTGGTCGTTCCCAACGCCGCCGATCCGGAGGAAAAGCCGGAATGCGAGCGTACGCGGTCGCTGGTGGAAGACCTGATGGGCAAGCGACCGGAGTTGCGCTTCAAGTTCATCCAGGACAACGCAAAGTTTGTGAAGGCCGACGACATCGACGTGTGATGGGGCGATAATGACAGCCCTTTTGCGCCGGAATGCAATCAGTGCCGATGGACATTGAGCGCTCCTCGACCGTCGTTCCCGAGAAGGCGGGGATGACGGCCGAGGAACGCTTTCCAATCATCGCGGCTCGGAATTCAGGCCCCGAGGCAATCTGGTCTCGGGTAGAGAAACCAAAAACGATTTCGCTATTTTGGGGAATGCGTCCTCTGGGCTATCATCTGCGATGTTGTCGTTCCGGGAGACCGTCTCGCGGACAATGGCCAGACCCCGCAGGAGGCCCATGCAGCCCTTGGCATACCCCGGCGCCGACATTCCGGCCGATGCCATCCCGCCCGAGATGCTCGCCGACGCGTTGTCGCCGTTGACCCCCTTTGTCACCGACCTGTTCATCCCCCGCTATCGACCATGCGAGGTCGGGCGCTGGCATTTGCGGGTGGCGCCGATCCTGCTCAGTCCCGGCTATTGGAGTCCGGCGATGATGACGACCGGCACCGCCGGACTGTTCCGGCGCGAGGCGGGTGGCGATCTCCGCAGCTGGATGTCGATGACGCCGTTGGAGATCGAAAGCCAGGAGATCGGCGTCCGCGCCGCCACCGGCCATACCGTGGTGATGGGAATGGGCATGGGCTGGGCGGCGGTGAACGCGGCCCTGCGGCCGGAAGTGACGCGGGTCACGGTCGTCGAACTGGATCCCGACGTGATCGAGGTCAACCGCAGCGTCGGCCTGTTCGACCAGCTTCCGGCGGAGGCGGTGGCCAAGATCTCCGTCGTCAACGCCGATGCTTTGGAATTCCGCACCGACGAGCCGGCCGACACGCTGATGACCGACATCTGGTTGCCGATCAATGGCGACGAACGGATGGAGCAGTCCCGGATCATGGCGCGCAACACCGGCGCGCGGCGGGTCTATGTCTGGGGCCAGGAACTGGTCATCGCCCGCCGTGCCCGCTCGCTCGGGCTGGAATTGACGGACGGGACTGTCGCGCGGATCGTCGCGGAACTCGATCTTCCGCTGATCGGGCCGGAGCTTCCCGGCTATCCGTCCCTGATCGCCCGCGCCGCCGGCAAATGGCTGAGGGACATGTGACGTTTAGGTCACGCACCGGGCTGACCCTCTCGTCCGGTGCGGCGCCGCTCCCCATATCGGGGGCAGCGACACCAACGGACGATCACATCATGCGCATGCTCCCGCCGCTCGCCGCCCTTCTACTGGGCGTTTCGGCTCTCGCCGCCTGCTCCAACGAGCGGGTGGTGGCGAGCGAGCCGGCCCCGGCCTACACGGGCAGCGAAGTCGCCTATGCGGCGGGCAACCGCGATTTGCGGGTGGTGCTGCATGGCGACCCCTTCGGTCTGCCGCCGGAGCGTTTCGCGGAGAAGGTACTGCCCCACATGCAGAACCGCGTGATGGGCGTGAAGACCAATTTCACCACCACGCCCAACGATACGGCGCGGCGCGACTACAAGGTGGTGCTGGCCTTCAATGTGGCGGAGAACACACTGAACTCGGAGCTTTGCACGAACGGCCCGATCCGGACCTCTCCACCCGGCGGGGCCATCGTCGTGCAGGGGGCGTTCTGCCGGTCGGGTGCGGCGCTCACCTCCGCCACCGGGTGGCTCGACCGGCCGCAGGGGCCGGACGATCCGGATTTCCGCAGCCTCATCAGCGACATGACCTTCTCGCTGTTCCCCAGCCCGCGGGCGGATCTGCTCTGCAACGGATCCGACTGCTGAGCCGGATCAGTCCCGCAGCAGCCAGTCGCGCATCAGGGCGGTGACCGCCTGTGGTTGCTCCATCGCCGACAGATGGCCGCAGTCTTCGATCAGCACCAGCCGCGCGCCGGGGATGGCGTCCGCCATCTCCTCATGCAGGGCCGGCGGCGTCAGGATGTCCTGGCGTCCGCAGATCACCAGAGCCGGGCAGCGGATGGCGGCCAGCCCCGGCCGGCTGTCCACCCGGTTGATGATCGCCTCCTGCTCCCGCGCATAGCCGTCGACGCCCACGCGCTCCATCTGCGCCAGGACCGAACGGACAAACCCGTCATCCGCCAATCGATCCGGGTGGATCAGGCGGGGCAGGGCGGCGCGGATCACCTGCCCGTATCGGCCCTGCCGGGCGAGCGCCACCGCCTCCCGCCGGGTCGCCGTCGCCTCCGCCGTGTCGGGGCGGGCGTTGGTGTCGAGAAGGGCCAGCCGTTCCACCCGCTCCGGCGCGCGGCGCAGGATTTCCAGCGCGACATAGCCGCCCATCGACAGGCCGGCGACGGCGAAGCGCTCCGGCGCCTGGGCCAGCACCTTGTCGGCCATCGCCGCGATGCTGGGGCAGTCGGCCAGTTCGACCACCTGCGGGTCGGCGACGTCGCGGAGATGCCGGACCTGATGGTCCCACAGCGCCGCGTCCAGCGGCATCCCGGGCAGCAGGATCAGGGCAGGGCGGCCGGCAGAGCTGGTATCGTTGGCGGACATGCGGATTCTCCTGCGCTCACTTCACCAGCGCGCTGACGACCTTGAAGACCGGCGTGCCGGCCCGTTCCATCCACTCGAAAAGCACCATTTCGGTGGTGACGATGGTCACGCCGGCGGCGCGCATCCGCTCCAGCGCCATGGCGTGGTTGGCGGGGGTGCGTGACGATGCCGCGTCGGCGACCAGATAGACCGCATGGCCCTGCTGGCGCAGTCCCAACGCGGTCTGCATCACGCAGACATGCGCCTCCGTCCCGCACAGCACGATCTGGGGGCGTTTCAACGCCTCCACCGCCGCATTGAAGGCCGGTTCGCCGGTGCTGCCGAAGGTGATCTTCTCGATCACCGGCGTGCCTTCCGGCAGGTGGGCGCGCACCGCCTCCACCGTCGGTCCCAGGCCGCGCGGATATTGCTCGGTCACCAGCACCGGCACAGCCAGGGCGGCGGCACCCTTCAGCAGCATCGCGGCGTTGCGGACGACGCGCTCGGAGTCGTGGATGGCCGGCAGCAGCCGTTCCTGCACATCCACCACCACCAGCACCGAATCCTGGGCACGAAGAATCATCAAATGCTCTCGACCGTTCCATTTGAAGCGGGCAGCCCCCGACCGGGGCGCCGGCAAGCGCCGCGACTCGCGGTACTGCCGGACGACAGCCTAGCGCAGAGCGCCGAATTCGCCAACGCGGCGTGTTTTTGCGCCAATTTTCGGGTTCGGAACATCGGATCTATTGACATGCAGCTTTGACTTCCTATTCTTCGGCCTCATCCAGGCATCGGGCGTCGAACGCTCGATTTCCGCACTCCAGAACAGAAACAGGTTGGATGCTTTTTTCGGAACTTGGGCTTGGCCCTGACGTCCTGCGCGCCATCGAGGACAAGGGTTACACCCAACCGACGCCCATTCAGGAACAGGCAATTCCCTGTGTCCTGCAACGCCGCGACGTGCTGGGCTGCGCGCAGACGGGCACCGGCAAAACGGCGAGCTTCACCTTGCCCATGATCGACATCCTGGCGTCGGGCCGTGCCCGCGCGCGGATGCCGCGGTCTCTGATCCTGGAGCCGACGCGCGAGCTGGCGGCCCAGGTGTCGGAAAGCTTCGAGACCTACGGCAAGTACCACAAGCTCAGCATGGCGCTGCTGATCGGCGGCGAGACCTTCACCGAACAGGTGAAGAAGCTCGACCGTGGCGTGGATGTGCTGATCGCGACTCCGGGTCGTCTCATCGACCTGTTCGAGCGCGGCAACATCATGCTGAACGACATCAAGGTCTTCGTCATCGACGAGGCCGACCGCATGCTCGACATGGGTTTCATCCCGGACATCGAGCGCATCGTCAGCAAGCTGCCGAAGAATCGTCAGACCCTGTTCTTCTCGGCGACGATGCCGCCGGAAATCCGTCGTCTGGCCGACGCCTTCCTGACCCAGCCGCTTGAGATCAGTGTCGATCCGCCCGCCTCGCCGGCGGAGACGGTGACCCAGGCGATGGTGCTGGTTCATGACATGGACAAGCGCAAGGCGCTGCGCCACCTGTTGCAGACCGAGGACGTCAAGAACGCCTTCATCTTCTGCAACCGCAAGCGCGACATCGCCGTCCTGCAGAAGTCGCTGGAGCGCCACGGCTTCAATGTCGGCGCTCTGCACGGCGACATGGTGCAGTCCAAGCGCACCGAGACGCTGGAACTGTTCAAGCAGGGCGAGATTTCGCTGCTGGTCTGCTCCGACGTCGCCGCCCGCGGCATCGACGTCCAGGGGCTCAGCCACGTCTTCAATTTCGACGTGCCGCTGACCCCCGACGACTATGTGCACCGGATCGGCCGCACCGGCCGCGCCGGCAAGCAGGGGCGGGCCTTCATGCTCGCCACGCCGGACGACACGAAACTTGTCGGCGCAATCGCGCGCCTCATCAAGCGGGAGATTCCCATGATCGCCATCGACGGCCTGGAGTCGGCCGAGTTCGGCGAGGAAGACGGTAGCTCCCGCGGTCGTGGCCGTGGTCGTGGCGGCCGTGGTGCCAAGCCGGACAGCCGCTCGGAAGCCCGTCCGCCCCGCGGCGGCCGTGAGGAGCGCGCCCCGCGTGAGGAGGCAGCCGCCCCCCGCGACGACCGTCCGGCCCGTGAAGAACGTCCGGTCCGTGAGGAGCGTCCCGTCCGTGAGGAGCGTCCCGTCCGTGAGGAGCGCTCCGCGCGCGACGACCGTCCGGTTCGTGAGGAGCGCCAGCCCCGCGAATCGCTGGCCGCCGCCGAATCCCGCCGCAGCAACGATCCGCGCCGCGACCGGGATCGCGGTGACCGCCGTCGCCGCCGCGACGACGATGACGACGACGTGCCGGTGATCGGCTTCGGCGATCACATGCCGGCGTTCATGCTGCGCTCGGCCCGCCCGCGTCCGTCCAGCGAAGCCTCGACCGAGGAGGGCTGAGCCCGTGCAGACCATCTTCGTCATGGTCAAATGCGATCTCGGTCGCGCCTATGAAGTCGCCGATCAGGCCGTGCAGCTGATCGAACAGGTGTCGGAGGTGCATTCCATCTCCGGCCAGTATGATCTGCTGATGAAGTGCTACCTGAAGCAGGACGACGACATCGGCCGTTTCGTGACGGAGCATGTGCAGACGCTTCCCGGCGTCCGCGACACCTTCACGCTGATCGCCTACAAGGCGTTCGCGTAGACGGTTCGCCGGGTTGTGAAATGAAAAGGCCGGGCAGTGTGCCCGGCCTTTTTTGTTTCAAATCAATCGGATGCAAGGTTCCCTCAACCCTCCGTGCCGCAGCCTGGCCCCACCCCCGGGTCACCGGCGAAACTCCCGTCGTCCACCTGCTTGTCCGCGCCGTAATCCGGGTTGATCCCCGCCGCCAACGCTGCCAGCCGGTGGGCCGTCGCCACATGCGCTTCGCGCTCCACCGCGCGGTAATGGTCGATCACCTGTTCGCCAAACCCGGTCAGCACCGTGCCGCCGCCATGCTTGCCGCCGACCGCCGCACTCACCACCGGCTCGCGGAAGATGCGGTTCAGGTCGTCCACCAGCAGCCACGCCCGCCGATAGGACATGCCCAGCGCCCGCCCGGCGGCGGAGATCGATCCGGTCTCGCGAATCCGCTCCAACAGGGCGATCTTGCCGGGGCCGATCGAGCCGCCGGTCTCGAAATCGATGCGGATCCGCATGCGGGTCATGGCCGCCGGCTCCCCAGTCAGCGCGCGGCCGTTTCCAGCCCGTCGCCGCTCCAGGCGCCGGTCCGGAAGAAGCCGTCGATCCGCTCGCACCACGGGTCGATGTCCAGCCCGTTCGCCTGCAGCCAATCGCGGTTGAAGTAGGTCCCCATATAGCGCTCGCCGGGATCGCAGATCAGCGTGGCGACGCTGCCCTGACGGCCTTCGCGCATCATCTCGGCGATCAATTCGATGGAGCCCACCAGATTGGTGCCGGTTGAGCCGCCGCAGGCACGGCCCAGCCGCTCGCGCAGGACCCAGACGGCGGCGATGCTGGCGGCGTCGGGCACGCGGATCATGCGGTCGATCACCGTCGGCTGGAAGGACGGCTCCACCGTCGGCCGGCCGATGCCCTCGATGCCGGACCCCCGTCCGACGCCGGCCTTCGGATCGTTGTCGCGGAATCCGGCGAAGAAGGCCGAATGTTCCGGATCGGCGACGCACACCCGCGTCTGCAGCCGGCGATAGCGCACATAGCGCCCGAAGGTGGCCGAGGTGCCGCCGGTGCCGGCGCCGCAGACGATCCACTCCGGCACCGGATGCGGTTCCTGCGCCAGCTGCTCGAAGATCGACTGGGCGATGTTGTTGTTGCCGCGCCAGTCGGTGGCGCGCTCCGCATAGGTGAACTGGTCCATGAAATGGCCGTCGCAGTCACGCGCCAGCCGCTGCGCCTCGGCACAGACCTCCGACGCTCGCTCCACCATGTGGCAGCGGCCGCCATAGAACTCGATCTGCGCAATCTTGGTCGGCGAGGTGTTGCGCGGCACCACGGCGACGAAGGGCAGCTCCAGCAGCTGGGCGAAATAGGCCTCCGACACCGCGGTCGATCCCGACGACGCCTCGATCACCGTGGTACCCTCGCGTACCCAGCCGTTGCAGATGGCATAGAGGAACAGCGACCGCGCCAGCCGGTGCTTCAGGCTGCCGGTGGGGTGGGTCGACTCGTCCTTCAGGTACAGCGTGATCCCCTGCGCCGCCGGGATCGGCAGCCGCAGCAGGTGGGTGTCGGCCGAGCGGTTCACGTCCGCCTCGAGTCGGCGCAGCGCCTCGTCGAGCCAGCCACGGCGGGCGACGGTCGGAGTGGCGGCGGGGGAGGAGGTGGTCATGGCATCTGTCCGGCGATTGGCTGAACCCATCCATAGCGCGGATTGTTGCCGAATGCATCCGGCGCCGCACCCGCTCCCCGCCGCAACACCCTCAGCCCTGGCGGATGCGGGCGACGAAGGCCGACACCTCGCCCAGCATGCGGTCGGCGCGTTCGCCCACCGTGCGGGCCGCCGCGGCGACCTCGGCGGAGGCCTGGCCGGTGGCGGTGGCGTGGCTGCACACCAGGTTCAGGCTGTCGGAGACCGAACTGACACCCTGCGCCGCTTCGTTGACGTTCCGGCTGATGTCGCGGGTCGCCGCCCCCTGTTCCTCGATGGCGGCGGAGATGCTGGACGCGACGCTGTTAACCGTCTCGATGGCGCCGCCGACCCCGCGCATCGCCTCGACCACCGATGAGGTTGCGTCGGTCATGGCGGCGATCTGCGCCTGCACGTCGTCGGTGGCCTTGGCGGTCTGGTTGGCGAGGTTCTTCACCTCGTTGGCGACCACGGCGAAGCCCTTGCCGGCCTCGCCGGCACGTGCCGCCTCGATGGTGGCATTCAGGGCCAGCAGGTTGGTCTGCTCGGCGATGGAGCGGATCAGGTCGACCACCTCCACGGTGCGCCGGGCGACTCCGTCCAACTGCTCGATCAGGCCATAAGTCCGGCGGACATCCTCCACCGCGCGGGCCGAGCCGGTCGTCGATTCGGCGATCTGCTGGGCGATCTCGCGGATGGAGGCGGCCAGCTCCTCGGTGGCGCCGGCCACCGCCTGGACATTGCCGGAGGTCGTCCCCGCGGCGCGGGCGGCGCCGTCCATAAGCCGGGTGGTCTGTTCCGCCCCGCTGCTCATGGCGCCGGACGTGTGCGTCAACCGACCCGCCGACTCGGCGACGGAGCGGACCAGCCCGCCAACCGTGCTTTCAAACTCGTCGGCCAGCCGTTTCATGGTGGCGCGGCGGTCCTCATCGGCTTCCCGTTCCAGCACAGCATGACGGCGACGCAGATCTTCCGCCTCGATGGCGCTGAGGCGCAGGGTTTCCACCGAGCGGGCCAGCGCCCCGACCTCGTCGGCGCGATCGGTGCCGGCGACCTGGGCGGCGAGATCGCCCTTGGCGATGCGGCCGGTGGCGGCGGCGATGCCGTCCAGGCCCTTGCCGATGCGCGACACCAGCCGGAAGCCGAACAGACCCAGCACCAGCGCCGCCGCCAGCGTCACCGCCAGCGTGTTGATCAGCGTGCTGTGGAAGGCGGCGTCGACGTCGTCGATATAGACGCCGGTGCCGATCATCCAGCTCCACGGTTCATAGATCGCGGCATAGGCCAGCTTCGGAAACGGTTCGGTGCCGCCGGCCTTGGGGAAGTTGTAGACCAGAGTGCCGTCGCCGCTGCGCGCCGAGTCGATCAGACCGCGGATCACCAGCACGCCGTTGCTGTCCTTGAAATCGGCCAGCTTGCGGGTGCCTTCCAGGTCGGGGCGGACGCCATGGAACACGTTGGTGCCGTCGAGCTCGTACCCGAACATGTATTCGTTGCCGAAGAAGCGCAGGGCGCGCAGCGCAGCCTTGGCGCGGGCCTGCGCCTCTTCCCGGCTGAATTCCCCCTTGGCGGCGCGCGCGTCGTAGGACTTCATGATCGACAGCGAGGTCTGCACCACCGCCTCGATGGATTTGCGGTATCCCTCGACCATCGTCTCGCGCTTCGACGTCGCGGACCAGATGCCGGCCACCAGGATGGTGACGAGGAACAGCCCCTGAAGGATCAGGAGCTTCGCCTTGATGCTGTTGAGTTTGGTGAACATTGCCCAGCCCCACACGATACGCGCGCCACCGCGGCCGTCGCCTGAGGGCACGGCATAATGCGGTTCGCTAATTGATCAAACTCTAATGCGAAGTGTGACACATACTTGAGTACTTCGCGACTGCGCAATCTCTAACGCGGAACTAGGAATAATCTGGATGGACAGGCGGCCGGTTGTGACCATCGCCAGCCTCCGGGTTACACCGGATGGCGAAGTCTGGCAGGATGCGGCGCCATGACGCTGATCGCTTATCCACTCTCGGGCGTACTGCCCGACATCCGCCCGGCCCGTCCTACCCGCGACTGGATCGACGCCCTGCCGGAGCAGTACGGCTATCGCTGCCTGCCGCTCAACATCGCCAGCATGCATGGGTGGGAGGTTTGCTGTCCCGTGCGGGTGACGGCGGTGTGGGATGGCGGCACCGGGCTGGAGGCCATCACCGTCACCTCGGAGGAGCAGCATCCCCTGCTACCCGCCAGCCATTTCGGCAGCGGCGTGCTGACCTTCCACGTCGCGGCGCTGTTCCGCACGTCGCCGGGCGTCAACCTGATGGTCACCGGACCGCTGAACCACCCGAAGCATGGCATCACGGGCCTGTCGGGGATCATCGAGACCGACTGGTCGCCCTATCCCTTCACGATGAACTGGAAATTCACCGCGCCCGGCGTGCCGGTCACCTGGGAGAAGGGCGAACCCTTCGCCCATCTGATGCCGATCCAGCGCGGTCTGGTGGAAAGCCTGACGCCGGAGGTCCGCGACCTCGACAGCGACCCGGAGACGGCGGCTCAGTACCGCGCCTGGGCGTCCTCGCGCAGCCAGTTCAACAGCGACCTGCAGACGCCGGGCAGCGCCGCCGCACAGGAACGCTGGCAGAAGGGCTATTACCGCGGCAAACAGCCGGACGGCAGCGACGGCCCGCCCGGCCACGAAACCAAGGTCCGGGCGAAGCCGTTTCCGAACAAGTAGTTACAGGGTGTCCTGAATGCTGCGTACGAACTCCGGCAGGCCGACCTGACGGCGGCGGCGCAGCCGTTCGGCATGCAGGATCGCTTCCACCGCGGCGATGCTCTCGTTCACGTCGCTGTTGACGATGACGTAGTCGTATTCCGGCCAGTGGCTGATCTCGTTGGACGCCTTCGCCATGCGATTGGCGATGACCTCCTCCGAATCCTGGCCACGGCCGCGCAGGCGGCGTTCCAGTTCGCCGACCGACGGCGGCAGGACGAAGACGCTGACCAGATCGTCGCGGGCGTTCTGCGCCAGCTGCTGCGCGCCCTGCCAGTCGATGGCGAACAGCACGTCGCGCCCGGCGCCCAGCGCATCCTCCACCGCCACCCGCGGCGTGCCATAGCAGTTGCCGAAGACGCGGGCATGCTCCAGCAGGTCGCCGGTCTCCGCCATGTGGTCGAAGCGGTGCTGGTCGATGAAGTAGTAATCCAGCCCTTCGGCTTCGCCGGGGCGCATCGGCCGGGTCGTCACCGACACCGACATGGTGATGCCGGCATCGCGCTCCAGCAGGCCGCGGGCGATGGTCGTCTTGCCGGCGCCCGACGGGGAGGACAGCACCAGCATCAGGCCGCGCCGGTGGATCAGGGAGGTGTTGGTCGCAGCCATGGCGCTCGCTCGCAGTTGCCGGTTGTCTTGAAGCCGCTCATCACACGATGCTTCGTCACTCGATGTTCTGGACCTGCTCGCGAAGCTGCTCGATCGAAGCTTTCAGCGACAGGCCGATGCGGGTCAGTTCGACGTCCGCCGACTTGGAGCAGAGCGTGTTGGCCTCGCGATTGAACTCCTGGCACAGGAAGTCGAACCGGCGGCCGATGGCTCCGCCCTCCGCCATCAGGTCGCGCGCGGCATGGATATGGGCGCGCAGCCGGTCCAGTTCCTCGCGCACGTCGGCCTTGCCGATCAGGATCGCCGCCTCCTGCGCCAGCCGGTCTTCCGACAGGGCGGGGAAGGAGCCGAGGATCGCGGCGACCTGGACGCGCAGCTTCTCGCGCAGCGCTTCCGGCTGCGTGGAGGCGCAGGCCGACGCCGCCTCGACCAGCCGGGCGATCTCGTCGAGATGGCCGTTCAGCACCTCGGCGATTCGCGCACCCTCGGCAAGGCGGTTGACCACCAGCTGGTCGACCAGCTTGGCCAGCTCGCCCTTCAGCACCGATTCGACGCGCTCGCGCGCCTCGGTCTCGTCCTCTTCCACCGGCTCGATGATACCGCGGACCGCCAGCAGCGAATCCAGCCGCGGCGGGGCGGCGCCGGCCCCCTCGATCTCCCGAGCGATCTCCAGCACCTGGGCCAGAAGCTCCCGGTTGATGCGCAGTTGAGAGACCGCCTGGGCGCGGTTGACGGTCAGCGTCAGGTTGACGTTGCCGCGGGCCAGCCGCTTCGGCAGTTCGGCTCTCGCCACCGCCTCGACGCTGTCGAAGCCCGACGGCAGGCGGCAACGCAGATCCAGGCTGCGGCCATTGACGCTTTTGGCTTCGAAGGTCCAGGAATAACCGTCGCCGTGCCCGTCGACGCGCGCGAAACCGGTCATGCTGGCTATGACGGGGCGATGGGCTGGCAAAGGCGGCCTCATTTGAAAAGCTGTTTTGATCGGTGTGGTGCTTATAAACGTGACATCACCCCACAACAAGCTTCGGCGCCAGATGGCAGCCGGCCAACAGGGCGGAAACTCCATGAAACAGCCGCGCTCCATCGTCATCACCGGCGCCTCCAGCGGCATCGGCGAGGCACTGGCTGTCCTTTACGCCGCGCCCGGAGCAACGCTCGCGCTGACCGGCCGCGACTCCGCGAGGCTGGAGGCGGTGGCCGGGCGCTGCCGCGCCGCCGGCGCCGATGTGGAGACGGCTGTGATCGACGTGGCCGACCGCGCCGCCATGGCCGGCTGGCTGGCGCAGGTCGACGCCGGAACGCCGGTCGACCTCCTGATCGCCAATGCCGGCATGTCGGCCGGCACCGGCGACGGCGGTGAGACGGAGGAGCAGGCCCGGCGCATCCTGGCGGTGAACATCGACGGCGTGCTGAACAGCATCCATCCGCTGCTTCCGGCGATGCGGGCGCGGCGGTGCGGCCAGATCGCCATCATGGCGTCACTGGCGGGATTCCGTGGCCTTCCCGGCGCGCCGGCCTATTGCGCCAGCAAGGCGATGGTCCGGGTCTATGGCGAGGCGTTGCGCGGCGATCTGGCGGGGGAGGGGATCGGCGTGTCTGTGATCTGCCCCGGCTTCGTCAAAAGCCGGATGACCGCGGTCAACCGCTTTCCCATGCCGTTCCTGATGGAAACCGACGACGCAGCCCGCGTCATCCGCCGTGGGCTGGAGCGCAACAGGGCGCGAATCGCCTTTCCCTGGCCGATGATGGCCGCAGTCTGGCTGCTGGCGCTGCTTCCGCCGGCCTGGACCGACGGTCTGCTGCGGCAGGCGCCGCGCAAGCCGTAAAGGCCGTCCTCAATCCACCTTGGCGTGCGCGATGGCCTCGCGGACGCTGACGCCCTTGCGCATGATGTTGTCGACCGCGCGGCCCTGGACCAGATTGATTCCCATTTTGTGGGCATAGACCAGGCTGGTCACGCTGTCGCAACGCGCCAGGATGAATTTGCAGCGATCCTGCTCGGCGATGCGGTCGCGGAAATACTTCGCGAACTGCGGGTCCATCTCCAGCATGTCGTTGGACCAGAAGATCTTGGCATAATCGGCGTTCAGATATTCCAGATCGAAGTTCGTCACCCAGAACGGGTTCAGCCCGTCCACCGCGATCTGATAGCGGCGGTCCTGCGCGAACTCCACCACCTCGTTGAACAGCGACAGATTCTCGATCAGATCGCCCTTCGACACCTCGAGCACCACCTGCCCGCGGAAATCGATCGGCAGCCGTTCGTCGAACTTCACGAAGCCGGTGGAGATGACGGTCGACAGGTTGATGTTGATGCCGATCCGACGCCCGCGCATGAAACTCAGCCCATGGTTCAGGGCGCGCAGTACCGACTGGTCGAGGTTGGCGGTGAAGTAGTTGAACAGCCACTTGTTGGCGGTGATGTCGTAATCGGGGCAGAGACGTTCCTGCAGCAGCTTGATGGAGATGTAGAGTTCATAATACTCCATCTCCGCATCGCCGCCGCCGATGTTGGCGATGCCCTGGTTGAACAGGAAGGGCGACAGATCGAACATCTGCATGGATCGTTCGAGCTTGCCCAATTCCTCCAGCGTGATCGGCGGCTTGGTCTCGGTGACGTGTTGCCCGGTCTCACTCGCCTGCAATTCCTCGATGAAACGGATGACGTTGATGAAGTTCAACGCCAGTTCCATGATCGAATAGAGCGAAAATTCCTTGTAAGGGTTCGGGCCGGTCAGCGATGTCTTCGACAGGAAGACCTGTTCCACCGTCTGGCAGACGTCGGTGACGCCAGTCAGCTTCAGCCCCTTGTAGAGGATGATGACGTCGCCGTTGGAGATGTTGAAGGATTGCAGATAGGAGGCTTTCGTCGCCAGTTCCTGAATGATGGAGCGCACCATCATCTGGCTGGTGGGATCGCGGTCCTTCAGAAGCGACAGATGCATGTGGATCAGCCGCATGCCCTGCAATTCGTTCTTCGCCGACCGCAGCAGGTTCAGGAGCTTGTCGTTGTCGAACTCCGGCTTCTGGTCCTTGGCGGCGGCGACGGCGGCCTGCTTTTCCGTGGTGGAAAGCCGGACACGGTCCCGTCCCAGGGGTGGTCTGCCGCCAAACCTGCTCATACCTTGCTCACTCCCACAACAAGCGTCACGCCTGCCAACCACCCATGTCTTCGGCCGCTCGTTGTTTGGCAGCCTTTCGCTTTCCGTCCGGGCGCTTTCGCCCGGCCGATTCCGGCGGCCCGCGAACCGGCCGGGCATGCCCGATCCGTCCGATCCTACGAAGCCGAACCGATCTTAACGGTAACTTTCTTTAAAAAGCCCTTAAGGCTAAAGTCCGGGCGCAGGACGCACCCGGACCGTCGCAAAGGCGCCGCAATCATCGAAACGACGCCATCCGAAAAGGTCAAGTTTCGGATTCGGGCGAGGCGACGGACGGGCGCGGTTCGCCAGCAGGAACGATGCGGACGCGGCGATCTATAACCGCCAGCCCGATCTTTCCGTGCTTCAGGGCGAGCGCATCATTGCCGAACAGCTCGCGCCGCCATCCGTGCATTGCCGGAATGTCTGCGCCGTCGTCGGCGGCCAAAGCCTCCAACTCGGCAGACGAGGCCACAAGCTTCGCCGCCACATTGTTCTCGTCGCACTTCATCTTCAGAAGCACGCGCAGAAGCTCGACGATCGGTTGCAGGCCGGGCGGGGGTTCCTCGCGCGGCTCGACGCGGGGCAGGGCGCTGTCCGGCAGGTCCAGCCCCGCCTGCACCGCGGCCAGCACGTCGGCGCCCTGACGCCCTTCGGCGAAGCCCCGGCCCAGACCGCGGGTGCGGGCGAGGTCGTCGACCGTGGTCGGCGAATGGGCGGCGATCTCCAGCAGCGCCTCGTCGCGCAGCACGCGCGAGCGCGGCTGGTCGCGGCGCTGGGCCTCGCGCTCGCGCCACGCCGCCAGTTCCTTGAGGATCGCCATGAAGCGCGGCTTGTTGGTCCGCACCTTCAGCCGCAGGTACGAGCTTTCCGGGTCGACCTGGTAAGTGGCCGGATCGGTCAGGATCGCCATTTCCTCCTCCAGCCAGTGCGAACGGCCGGAACGGGCGAGACGGCGCTTCAGCTTCTCGTAGGCCGGGCGCAGGTGGATGACGTCGGACAGGGCATAGGTGAGCTGGCGCTCGGTCAGCGGCCGGTGGGACCAGTCGGTGAAGCGGCTGGACTTGTCGATGCGGGCGCCGGCCAGCTTGGTCACCAGCGTCTCGTAGCCCACGCTTTCGCCGAAGCCGCAGACCATCGCCGCGACCTGGGTGTCGAACAGCGGATGCGGGATCTGGCCGGACAGGTGCCAGAAGATCTCCACGTCCTGCCGGGCGGCGTGGAACACCTTCAGCACCGACTGGTCGCTCATCAGCGCGAACAGCGGCGCCAGGTCGATGCCCTCGGCCAGCGGGTCGATGGCGACCGCGCCGTCGGGCCCGCCGACCTGCACGAGGCACAGTTGCGGCCAATAGGTCTTTTCCCGCAGGAACTCGGTGTCGACCGTGATGTACTCGGCACCTACCAGCGACTGGCAGAAGGCCTGAAGGGCGTCGGTTGTCGTGATGAGCGTCATGGTTGCTTCATACACGACCGAACGGGTGCTTGAAAGTCCGCCGACGCGCCGAGCCGATGCACGTTGCAAAAGACACGCGCGGGCGGCGGGGCAGGGGCGCTCGCGCCGGATTTTCCCCTCGCGCTTATCGTCGCGCGGCGGCGGTGTTAAATTGCGCAAGGGGATGACGGCGCGGTGGTCGGAAGGGGGGCGTGGAACAGGTGAACAGGGCGGCGGAAAGCGTTTCACGGCGTTTCAAACGTTCCAATCCAGCCGTCGCCGCTGCGCGTTGCGCCCTATCGCGGCTTGACTTTCGCGCGCGTCCGGTGTGGTGTGTCGAACCGCTTTTTCCGCCGGAATCCGCCCTTTTCAAGGTGTTTCGACCCATGCACCCCTACCGCACGCACACCTGCGGCCAGCTTCGTGAAGAGAATGCCGGTGAAACCGTCCGCCTGTCGGGCTGGATGAACCGGAAGCGCGACCATGGACAGCTGCTGTTCATCGACCTGCGCGACCATTACGGCCTGACGCAGTGCGTGGTCGATACCTCCAACCCGGCCTTCGAGGTCGCCAACCGGCTGAAGCTGGAATCGGTCATCACCGTCACCGGCAAGGTGGTGAAGCGCACGGCCGAGACCATCAACGACAAGCTGCCCACCGGCCGCATCGAACTGCAGATCGCCGAGCTGACCGTCGAAGGCGAGGCGGAGCAGATCCCGCTGCAGGTCAACCAGGACACCGATGCCGGCGAGGACGTGCGCCTGCGCTACCGCTTCCTCGACCTGCGCCGCGAGCGCATCCACGAGAACATCATGCTGCGTTCGCGCGTGATCGCCTCGGCGCGCCGCCGCATGATCGACCAGGGCTTCACCGAGTTCCAGACGCCGATTCTCACCGCCTCCTCGCCCGAGGGCGCGCGCGACTATCTGGTGCCGAGCCGCAACCATCCCGGCAAGTTCTATGCCCTGCCGCAGGCGCCGCAGCAGTTCAAGCAACTGCTGATGGTCGCCGGTTTCGACCGCTACTTCCAGATCGCTCCCTGCTTCCGCGACGAGGACGCCCGCGCCGACCGCAGCCCCGGCGAGTTCTACCAGCTCGATTTCGAGATGTCCTTCGTCACCCAGGAAGACGTCTTCGCCGCCATCGAGCCGGTGCTGCACGGCATCTTCGACGAGTTCGGCGGCTTCCGCCGCGAGTCGAAGCCGGCCATCGACGGCCTGCCGTTCCGCCGCATCTCCTTCGCCGAATCGATGCTGAAGTACGGCAACGACAAGCCGGACCTGCGCAATCCCCTGGTCATCACCGACGTGACCGAGGTGTTCAAGCGCGACGACGTCGAATTCCGCGCCTTCAAGCAGACGTTGGAGAAGGGCGGCGTCGTCCGCGCCATCCGGGCGCCGAAGGTCTCCGACCGTCCGCGCAGCTTCTTCGACAAGCTGAACGACTGGGCCCGTGGTCTCGGCGCTCCCGGCCTCGGCTACATCGTCATGGAGGCCGGCGGCGGCAAGGGTCCGATTGCCAAGTTCGTGCCGGAAGCGGCCCAGGCCGCCCTGCGCGAGCTGGCCAGCCTTGAGGACGGCGATGCGATCTTCTTCGTCTGCGACCAGCCCGGCCCGGCGGCCAAGCTGGCCGGCTTCGCCCGCACCCGCATCGGCGAGGAGCTGGACCTGATCGAGAAGAACGCCTTCCGCTTCTGCTGGATCGTCGACTTCCCGATGTACGAGCTGGACGAGGAGACCAACAAGGTCATCTTCAGCCACAACCCGTTCTCCATGCCCCAGGGCGGCCTGAAGGCGCTGGAGACGATGAACCCGCTCGACATCAAGGCCTACCAGTACGACATCGTCTGCAATGGCGTGGAACTGTCGTCGGGCGCCATCCGTAACCACCTGCCGGAAGTGATGTACAAGGCCTTCGAGATCGCCGGCTATCCGCCGGAGGAGCTGGAAGCCCGATTCGGCGGCATGTTGAGCGCGTTCAAGCTGGGCGCCCCGCCGCACGGCGGTTCGGCCCCGGGCATCGACCGCATCGTCATGCTGCTGGCTGACGAGCCGAACATCCGCGAGGTCATCGCCTTCCCGCTGAACCAGCGCGCCGAAGACCTGCTGATGCAGGCCCCGGCGCCGGTGGATACCGCCCGTTTGCGGGAGTTGCACCTGAAGCTGGACCTGCCGAAGCCGAAGGTCGCCGCGCCGTCCGCGCCGCAGGCGTAAAGGAACTTTCACCGGTCCTTGGCGGTTTGCTGAAAAGGCCATCCGGACGTGGTTCCGGGTGGCCTTTTTCCTTGTCAACATGCGCGTGCGGGGCTATGTAAGCGCCGTCGTCAAAACCTCACGCGGGCTGGCGGACCCTCGGTTTTACTCCGATGGCCCGATCCGGTGTCTTCAGTCATGGTTTCCATGCGCTGTCGACAATGCCCGCGGCGGAGCAACCGGAAAAAGGGATTTTTTCCACATGACCATGCCCACCTTCACCATGCGCCAGCTGCTGGAAGCCGGTGTCCACTTCGGTCACCACACCCGTCGCTGGAACCCGAAGATGAACCAGTACATCTTCGGTGTGCGCAATGGCGTGCACGTCATCGACCTCGAGCAGACCGTCCCGATGCTGCACCGCGCCCTGCAGGCCGTGCGTGACGTCGTCGCCGGCGGTGGCCGCGTCCTGTTCGTCGGCACCAAGCGCCAGGCCCAGGAGCGCATCGCCGAGGCTGCCGCCAAGTGCGGCCAGTACTACGTCAACCACCGCTGGCTCGGCGGCATGCTGACCAACTGGAAGACGATCTCCCAGTCGATCAAGCGCCTGCGCGAGATGGAAGAGCGTCTGGGCGGCGACACCTCGGGCCTGACCAAGCGCGAAATCCTGGAGCTGACCCGCGAGCGCGACAAGCTCGAGCGTGCGCTGGGCGGCATCAAGGAGATGGGCGGCCTGCCGGACGTCATCTTCATCATCGACACCAACAAGGAGTCGATCGCGGTCAAGGAAGCCAACAAGCTGGGCATCCCGGTCATCGCGGTCCTCGACAGCAACTCCGATCCGGACGGCGTGGCCTTCCCGATCCCCGGCAACGACGACGCCCTGCGCGCCATCGAGCTGTACTGCGACCTGACGGTCGGCGCCGTTCTTGACGGCCTGCAGGCCGAGATGAGCGCCGCCGGCATCGACGTCGGCGCCGCCGAGGACGCCCCGGCCGAGCAGCTGCCGGAGCAAGAGACCGCCGCCGAGACCGCCCAGGCCTGACCCTGACGGTCCAAGGGCAGCCGGGCCTTATGACCTATGGCCCGGCTGCCTTTTTTATGGGTTGCCACCCGTTTTGACTTTGTGACTCAATCCGATCCGCCTGCCGGATCGCTTGGAAGGAAGAGGGCGCAACATGGCCGAGATTACCGCCTCGCTCGTCAAGGAACTGCGCGAGAAGACCGGCGCGGGCATGATGGACTGCAAGAAGGCGCTGAACGAGACGCAGGGCGACCTCGAGGGCGCCGTCGACTGGCTGCGCAAGAAGGGCCTTGCCGCCGCTGCGAAGAAGTCGGGCCGCGTCGCCGCCGAGGGTCTGGTCGCCGTCGCCACCGCCGGCACCAAGGGTGCCGTCGTCGAGGTTAACGCCGAGACCGACTTCGTCGCCCGCAACGACAAGTTCCAGGCTTTCGCCGCCAAGGCCGCCGAGCTGGCGCTGACCTCTGCCGGCGACGTCGAGGCTCTGAAGGCCGCCACCTATCCGGGCACCTCGCACACCGCCCAGGACGAGCTGACCAGCCTGATCGCCACCGTCGGCGAGAACATGAACCTGCGTCGCGCCGTCACCCTGTCGGTTTCGGCCGGTGTCGTCGTCAGCTACGTCCACTCGGCCATCGCGCCGGGCCTGGGCAAGATCGGCGTCCTGGTCGCCCTCGAGTCGACCGGCGACACGGCCAAGCTGGCCGATCTCGGCAAGCAGATCGCCATGCACATCGCCGCCGCCCGTCCGGACGCGCTGGACATCGCCGACGTCGACAGCTCGTCGCTGGAGCGTGAGCGCAGCGTGCTGGCCGAGCAGGCCCGCGCGTCGGGCAAGCCGGAGAACATCATCGAGAAGATGGTCGAAGGCCGCGTCCGCAAGTACTACGAGGAAGTCTGCCTGCTGGAGCAGACCTACGTGATCGACGGCGAAACCAAGGTCCGCAAGGTGGTGGAGAACGCCGCCAAGGACATCGGCGCTCCGGTCAAGGTCACGGCCTTCACCCGCTTCGCGCTGGGCGAGGGCATCGAGAAGGCCCAGTCGGACTTCGCCGCCGAAGTCGCTGCCGCTGCCGGCGGTCAGGGCTGAGACCGGTAAGGTCGAACGCTTAAGGTCCGTACGCCGCATTCCGAAACAGCAAGGGAGCGTTCCCCCCATGGTCGAAACCACCGGGACCACCGCGCCGGCCGAGGGCGTCCGCTACAAGCGCGTCCTCCTCAAGGTGTCGGGCGAGGCGCTGATGGGTCAGCGCGACTATGGTCTGGACCCGGAGATGGTGAACCGCATCGCCAACGAGGTGAAAGCGGTGATCGCACTCGGCGTCCAGGTCTGCCTGGTCATTGGCGGGGGGAACATCTTCCGGGGTGTGAAGGGGGCGGCGAACGGCATGGAGCGTGCCTCGGCCGACTATGTCGGCATGCTCGCCACCGTGATGAACGCGCTCTCGATGCAGAGCGCGCTCGAACGGATGGGCGTCAGCACGCGGGTGCAGTCGGCCATCCCCATGTCGACGGTCTGCGAGCCCTATATCCGGCGCCGTGCGGTCCGCCACATGGAAAAGGGCCGGGTGGTGATCTTCGCCGCCGGCACCGGCAACCCTTTCTTCACCACCGACACCGCCGCGGCGCTGCGCGCCTCCGAAATGGGTTGTGACGGTTTGCTGAAGGGCACGCAGGTCGATGGCGTCTACACCGCCGACCCGAAGTTTGACAAGACGGCCCAACGTTACGAACGCCTCACCTACATGGATGTCCTGACCAAGGACCTGCAGGTGATGGATGCTTCGGCGATCGCGCTGTCGCGCGAGAACCACATTCCCATCCTGGTCTTCTCGATCCACACGCCCGGCGCCTTCGCCGAAGTGATGCAGGGCCGTGGCAAGTACACCATCATAACGGAAGAAAGGGAGTAGGCCCGTGGCTGCGCCCGACCTATCGGATCTGAAGCGCCGCATGGAAGGCGCGCTTGAATCGTTTCGCAAGGAACTGGGCGGTCTGCGTACCGGCCGCGCCTCTTCCAATCTGCTCGAACCGGTGATGGTGGAGGCCTATGGCAGCCGCATGCACCTGCGCGAGGTCGCGACGGTCTCCGTTCCGGAGCCGCGCCTGATCTCGGTGCAGGTGTGGGACCGCGGCATGACCAAGGCGGTCGAGAAGGCCATCCGCGACAGCGGCCTGGGCCTGAACCCCCAGTCCGAGGGGCAGGTCATCCGTGTGCCGCTGCCCGACCTGACGCAGGAACGCCGCGCCGAACTGGCGAAGGTCGCCCACAAGTACGCCGAGCAGTGCCGTATCGCCGTCCGCAACATCCGTCGTGACGGCATGGACGGCCTGAAGAAGGCCGAGAAGGCCAGCGAGATCACCCAGGACGAGCACAAGGTCCAGGCGGACAAGGTGCAGGTGCTGACCGATCAGCATATCAAGCTGGTCGACGACACGCTTGCGCAAAAAGAAAAGGAAATCATGCAGGTCTGATCCGGAATGCGCGACGCGGACGACAACCGGTCCAACACGGCCCCAGGCCATGTCGCCATCATCATGGATGGCAACGGGCGCTGGGCCAAGGCGCGCGGCCTGCCGCGCACCGCCGGTCATAAGAAGGGCGTGGACGCCGTCCGCCGCACCGTGGAAGCGGCGCGCGAACTTGGCATCGGCACTCTGACGATCTTCAGTTTCTCCTCGGAGAACTGGCGCCGGCCGGAGGAAGAGGTCAGCGACCTGATGGGTCTGCTGCGCTTCTACCTGCGCAGCGAAGTCGCCGAACTGCATCGGGCGGGCGTCCGCTTGCGGGTGATCGGCGACCGGACCCGGCTGTCGGAGGACATCAACCGGCTGATCGACAATGCCGAGGGCCTGACCCGCGCCAACCGGGTGATGACGCTGGTGGTGGCGCTCAGCTACGGCTCGCGCCTGGAGATCGTACATGCGGCCCGCAGGCTGGCGGAAGAGGTCGCTGCCGGGCGTCTGGCGCCCGGGGCCATCGACGAAGGCGCGCTGTCGGCCCGGCTCTACACCGCCGACATACCCGATCCCGACCTGATCATCCGCACCAGCGGCGAGAAGCGGATCAGCAATTTCCTGCTGTGGCAGGCGGCCTATGCCGAGCTGGTCTTCGTCGATACGCTCTGGCCCGATTTCACAAAGCGCGATCTGGAGGCGGCGATTGAAGAGTTCCACCGACGGGAACGCCGCTTCGGCGCAACCACTGCCGGGTCCCGCTGACGCATCGGCCACTCCGCCGGTGAAGCCTTCCAGGGCGGGGGACCTTAAGGTACGCGCCTTGTCTGCGCTTGTCATGGCGCCGGTCGTGCTGGGCGCCGTCTGGCTGGGCGGCTGGGTATTCCATGCCCTGATCGCCTTCGGATCGGTGATCGCCGTATCCGAATGGACCAGCATCGTTCCCAGCACCCGCCGCTTGCCGGCCCGCATCATGGCGGCGGTCGGCATCATGGTGGCATTGATGGCTCAGATCGCGGCCGGCCCAGCCGCCGGGTTGGGAGCGGCGGCGGCCTTCGCAGTTCTGACCGCCATTGTCGGCGGCGGTGCCGACCGGAACCTTCTTGGGTTTGGCGTGCTTTACGTTGCTGTCGGCATGGCCGGCCTGACGTGGCTGCGTGATCTGCCGGATGCCGGGCTGTCGCTTTTCCTGTTCGTTCTCATCGCCATTTGGGCGACCGACATCGGTGCCTATGCCGCGGGCCGAAGCATCGGCGGGCCCAAGCTGGCGCCGCGCATCAGTCCCAAGAAGACCTGGGCGGGCCTGATCGGCGGCATGGCCTCGTCGGCTCTGTTCGGCTGGCTGGTGGCTCTCGCCTTCGGAGCAGCGCGGCCGGACATCGCTCTGGCGGTGGGCGCTGCCGTCGCCGTGGTCGGGCAGGCCGGCGACCTGTTCGAATCGGCGGTCAAGCGGCGCTACAATGTGAAGGACAGCGGCCAGCTCATTCCCGGGCATGGCGGCATCCTCGACCGCATCGACGGGCTTCTGGCCGCTGCCCCGGTGCTGGCTCTGTTCCACGCGGCCGTTGGATCGGTTCTGTCATGGTGGTGAAAGGGGGAGCGGGGCCTGATGCGCCGCGCAGCGTAACGATCCTAGGGTCCACGGGCTCGGTCGGAACGCAGACCGTGGATCTCGTCTCCCGCGATCCGGAGCGCTTCCCGGTGGAGGCGCTGACCGCCAACCGCAACGTCGCACTGCTGGCTCAGCAGGCCCGACAGTTGAACGCGCGCTTGGCCGTGGTCGCCGATCCCGCCGCCTATGCCGAGTTGAAGAGCCTGCTCTCCGGGACCGGCATCGAGGTCGCCGCCGGATCGGAAGCGGTTGCCGCCGCGGCGGAGCGTCCGGCCGACTGGGTGATGGCCGCCATCGTCGGTGCCGCCGGTCTGGAGCCGACGCTCGCCGCCGTGCGACGTGGCGCCATCGTCGCCTTCGCCAACAAGGAGGTTCTGGTCTGCGCCGGCGCCTTGATGATGGACGAGGTGAAGGCTCACGGCGCAACGCTGCTGCCGGTCGACAGCGAACATTCCGCCATCTACCAAGTCTTCGATTTCGACCGTACCGACAGTGTCGCGCGCCTGATCCTGACGGCTTCCGGCGGTCCCTTCCGCACCAGGGATCGCACCTTCATGGCCGCTGCGACGCGGGAGCAGGCGGTCGCCCATCCGACCTGGGACATGGGCGCCAAGATTTCGGTCGACAGCGCGACGATGATGAACAAGGGGTTGGAGCTGATCGAAGCCCACTTCCTGTTCGGCGTCCCGGAAGACCGCATCGACGTGCTGGTCCACCCGCAGTCCGTCATCCATTCGCTGGTCGAATATGTCGACGGTTCGGTTCTGGCTCAGCTCGGTACGCCCGACATGCGCACGCCGATCGCCTATGCGCTCGGCTGGCCGGCCCGCATCGCCACGCCTGCGGAGCGGCTCGATCTGGTCAAGGCGGCGACGCTGACATTCGAGGCTCCCGATCCCGTGCGTTTCCCCGCACTTCGGCTGGCCCGGGCCGCCTTGCAAAGCGGGGGGGGCGCTCCTACTATACTCAGTGCCGCCAACGAGGTGGCCGTCCAGGCGTTTCTCGACCGTCGGATCGGCTTCCTCGACATCGAACGGATCGTCGAGGAGACGTTGACGGCGTTGCCCCACCGCCCGCTGCGCGATCTCGCCGCCGTGCGGGAGGCCGACGCGGACGCGAGGCGGGATGCCGCCGGCCGCGTTGCGGCCATCGGTGCGACGGCGGTTGGCAGCCGATGATCCGCGTTCGAGGCGCTGGAAGGCGCAAGGGTTGATATGGACGTTATCGGCGGTTTCTGGACCTCGGTGCTGGCTTTTCTGCTGGTCCTCACCGTGCTCGTCTTCGTGCACGAGCTTGGTCACTACCTGATCGCGCGCCGCAACGGCGTGCGGATCGAGACCTTCTCCATCGGCTTCGGACCGGAAATCTTCGGTTTCACCGACCGGGTGGGCACGCGCTGGAAATTCAGCGCGCTGCCGCTCGGCGGCTACGTCAAGATGTTCGGCGATGCCGATCCGGCCAGCACGCCGGGCGCCCATCTGACCGCCATGTCGGCGGAGGAGCGCGCGGTGTCCTTCCACCACAAGCGGGTGGGGCAGCGCGCAGCCATTGTCGCGGCCGGACCGATCGCGAATTTCGTCTTCTCCATCGTCGTTCTTTCCCTGTTGTTCATGACCGCCGGCCAGTCCTTCACCCCGCCTGACGTCGGTGGAATTCAGCCAGGCAGTGCGGCCGAGCGCGCCGGCATCCAGCCGGGTGATCTGATCCTGTCGGTCGATGGTACCGGGGTTCAGCGATTCGAAGAGATCCGGCAGATCGTTTCGATCCGCCCAGGCGAACCGCTGGCCATCGAACTGAAGCGTGATGGACGGGTGATGACCCTGACCGCCACGCCGGAGTCGCAGTCCGTCACCGACCGACTCGGCAACGCTCACCAGATCGGCCTGCTCGGGATCAGCCGCGGCAGCGTCGGCATGATGCGTCATGACCCCCTGACGGCCGTCTGGCAGGCGGGACGTGAAGTCGCAGGCATGATCACCGGCACCTTCACCGCATTGGGTCAGATGGTCCAGGGATCGCGGGGAACGGAGGAGTTGGGCGGGCCGTTGCGGATCGCCCAGATGTCCGGCGAGGTGGCGCAATCCGGCTGGTATCCGCTGGTCTGGTTCATGACGTTCCTGTCGGTGAACCTGGGCCTCATCAACCTGTTTCCGGTGCCGATGCTGGACGGCGGACACCTGCTTTTTTACGGCATCGAAAAGCTGCTCGGCCGGCCGCTTGGAGCGCGGGCGCAAGAATACGGTTTCCGAATTGGATTGGCCTTGGTATTAACGCTCATGGTCTTCGCCACGTGGAACGACCTTGTTCAATTGCGCGTGGTCGATTTCTTCCGGGGACTGGTTTCCTAAAGCCAGCCCCTTGCCAGGGAGCGTGATTTGCCGGTGTCGAGCAAAGTTCTGGTGGCGGGCCTGATGGCCGGCTGCGCCATGACGACGGTGTCTGTCGCCCTCGCCCAAACCGCCGCCTCGCCCGGTCGGGCGCCGGCGGTCACCGGGTCCACGGTCACCCAGGTGTTCAGTGGCGGTACGGTGCGCGACATCCGGGTCGAAGGCACCCAGCGCATCGAACCTTCAACGGTCCGCTCCTATCTGACGGTCCAGCCCGGCGAGCCGTTCGATCCCGACCGGGTCGATCAGTCGCTGAAGTCGCTGTTCAACACCGGCCTGTTCGCCGATGTCGTGCTGAAGCGCGAGGGCGACACGCTGGTCGTGACGGTGGCGGAGAACCCGATCATCAACCGCATCGCGTTCGAGGGCAATCGGCGCATCGAAAAGGATACGCTGGAGAAGGAAATCCAGCTGCGTCCGCGTGTCGTCTATACCCGAACCCGGGTCCAGTCCGACGTTCAGCGCATCCAGGAGATTTACCGGCGACAAGGCCGATTCGGTGCGACGGTCGAGCCGAAGATCATCCAACTCGACCAGAACCGTGTCGATCTGGTGTTCGAGATCAATGAAGGCGTGCGCACCGGCGTGCGCGGCATCACCTTCATCGGCAACGAGCATTTCTCGGACGGAACCCTCCGTGAGAACATCCAGACCAAGGAATCGGCCTGGTGGCGGTTCCTGTCGTCGGATGACAATTACGATCCGGATCGCCTGAACTACGATCGCGACTTGCTGCGCCGCTACTACCTGAAGGAAGGCTATGCCGATTTCCGCGTCGTGTCGGCGGTCGCCGAACTGACCCCGGACAAAACGGATTTCTTCATCACCTTCACCATCGAGGAAGGCGAGCGCTACAAGTTCGGCAAGGTCGACATCAAGACCTCGCTGAAACAGCTCGATCCCGCGGTTCTGCAGAACAGCGTCACCACCACCGAGGGCGACTGGTACAATGCCCAGAAGGTGGAAGACACCATCACGAAGCTGACCAGCGCGGTCGGCGATCTGCAGTACGCCTTCGTCGACGTCCGTCCGCGGATTTCGCGCAATCGCGAAACCCACACCATCGACATCACCTACGAGATCAACGAGGGGCCGCGCACCTTCGTCGACCGCATCGATATTTCGGGCAACGTCCGGACTCTCGACAAGGTGATTCGCCGCGAGATGCTGCTGTCCGAAGGCGACCCCTTCAACGCGTCGAAGCTGAAGCGGTCGGAGCAGCGCATCAAGGACCTCGGCTTCTTCGAGCGCGTGAACATCACGACGTCCGAGAGCAGTGCGCCAGACCGTACCGTCGTCAACGTCGACGTGGCCGAACAGTCCACCGGTGAAATCTCCATCGGTGCGGGCTTCTCGACCTCCGACGGCCCGTTGGGCGACTTCTCGATCCGCGAGCGCAATCTCCTCGGCCGCGGCCAGGATCTGCGTCTGGGCGCCACGCTGTCCGGTCGGCGCCAGCTGTACGATATCTCCTTCACGGAGCCGTACTTCATGGACCGCGACCTGTCGGCTGGTGTCGACATCTTCCGGACGCGCTACAACTACCAGGACGAAAGCTCGTTCAACGAGAAGAATACCGGCTTCGCCCTGCGCCTCGGCTATCCGCTGACCGAGCGTCTGCGCCAGCGCGTTTACTATCAGCTGCAGGACACGCTGATCGAGGAAGTGCCGACCACCGCGTCGAAGTACATCCAGGAGCAGCGTGGTGAGCGTCTGACCTCGCTGATCGGACAGGAGCTGACCTACGACGTCCGCAACAGCAAGCTGACGCCGACCGAGGGCTACTTCGTTCGCCTGACCAACGACATCGCCGGCCTCGGTGGGTCGGTGCGCTTCCTGCGGAACAAGCTGGCTGCCGGCTACTACCTGCCGCTCGGCGAGGACCAGTGGGTGCTCAGCACCACCGGCGAAATCGGCTACATCCACGGCCTCGGCAAGAAGGTGGATCTGGGCGACCGCTTCTTCATCGGCGGCGACACCCTGCGCGGCTTCAACACCGCCGGTATCGGCCCGCGCGACATTTCGACTGGCGACGCGCTGGGCGGCACGCGCTATGCCCGCGCCTCGGTGGAAATGAGCTTCCCCTTCGGCCTGCCGGAGGAATTCGGTCTGCTCGGCCATGCCTTCACCGATGTCGGCACGCTGGGCAAGGCCGATATCAGCGATCCGAACGTGAAGGATGACGAGAGCATCCGCGTGTCCATCGGCACCGGCGTGTCGTGGAAGTCGCCGTTCGGCCCCATCCGGCTCGATGTCGCCCTGCCGATCCGCAAGGAAGGCTACGACAAGAAAGAGCTTATCCGCTTCAGCTTCGGAACCAGGTTCTAAGATGCAATCCACCCTGTCGAAGACGCCGTTCCGCGTCGCCGCCCTGTCGGCCGTTACGGCTGCCGGTCTCCTCTTTGCCGCGACCTCGGCCATGGCCCAGGCGGCTCCGGCCCAATCGGCGCCCAAGACCGAGGCCCCGAAGGCCGAAGTGCCGGGGCCGGGTGCGGAGCTCAAGGCGCCTGTCATTGCCGTGATCGACGTCCAGAAGATCATGCAGGATTCAGCCGCGTCGAAGGGCATCACCAAGTCCTTTGAATCGCTGCGCGATTCTTATCAGAAGGAAATCTCCGCGCTGGAGGACAAGCTCCGCAAGAACGAGGACGAACTGCGCAAACAGCAGACCGTCCTGTCGCCGGAAGCTCTCGCCAACAAGCGCCGCGATTTCGAAAAGCAGGTCGCCGATGTGCAGAAGACGGTCCAGAACCGCAAGCGCGCTCTGGAAACCAGCCTGAACGAAGCGATGGCCGTCGTTCACAAGACGATGGTCGAGGTGGTCGCCGACATCTCCCGCGAGCGCGGCGCCAACTTGGTTCTAGCCCGCCAGCAGTTCGTTCTGGTCGACACGCAGCTCGATGTCACCGACGCGGTGCTGGAGCGCGTGAACAAGAAGCTGCCGCAGGTCGCTCTCAACGTCCCCAAGCAGTGATGCTTGTCTGAACAGGGCCGTCGCCATCCCGAGCGGGGACGGTGGCGGCCCTGTTCCGTTTCCGGGTTCGGCGGTTGCGGTCGCCGCGGAAATGGGGCAAGAAGGCGGAGCAAACAATAAGGCACCGATGTTCCCCATAGGGGCGGCGGTGCCCGTTCCCCTGAAACAGGGTATGCTGAACTCTATCGGTTGGTGGAAAGGCGGGCGGCCGGGCAATGGACGTGACGGCGGACAACAACGCGCAAAGCAATAAGATCGACGACATCGACATCATGCGGATCATGAAGATGATCCCGCATCGCTACCCGATCCTGATGATCGACCGGGTGATCGATGTGACGCTGGGCGAAGGCGCCACCGGCGTGAAGAACGTCACGATCAACGAGCCTTTCTTCCAGGGCCACTTCCCGTCGCGCCCGGTCATGCCCGGCGTGCTGATCATCGAGGCGATGGCTCAGACCTCCGCCGTGCTGGTCGTGGCGACCCTGGGCCCCGACGCGGAAGGCAAGCTGGTCTATTTCATGACCGTAGACGAGGCTCGCTTCCGCCGCCCCGTCACCCCTGGCGACACCATCCACATCCACGTCACCAAGCAGCGTCAGCGCGCCAACGTGTGGAAGTTCAAGGGCGAGGCCAAGGTCAACGGCGTCCTCGTCGCTGAAGCCGTCTATTCCGCCATGATCCTGGACGAAAAATGACCGTTACCATCCATCCGTCCGCCGTCGTCGATCCCGCGGCCAAGCTGGGGGAGGGGGTCAGCATCGGCCCCTTCTGCGTCGTCGGTCCCGACGTTACGCTGGGCGACGGCGTTCGGCTGGTTTCGCATGTTGCGGTCGACGGGCGCACCAGCATCGGCGCCGAAACCGTCATCTATCCCTTCGCGTCCATCGGGCACCGGCCGCAGGATCTGAAGTTCCATGGCGAGCCGTCCGAACTCCTCATCGGTGCGCGCAATCAGATCCGCGAACATGTGACAATGAATCCGGGCACTGAAGGCGGCGGCATGACTACCCGTGTCGGCGACGACGGGTTGTTCATGATGGGCTCGCATGTGGCCCACGACTGCATCGTTGGCGACCATGTCATCATGGCGAACAACGCCACTCTGGGCGGTCACGTCACGCTGGGCGACTATGTCATCATCGGCGGTCTTTCGGCAGTGCGCCAGTTCGTGCGCATCGGCTCTCACGCCATGATCGGCGGCATGTCGGGTGTCGAGAACGATGTGATTCCCTTCGGCCTGGTCATGGGCGACCGCGCCCGCCTGGCCGGTCTGAATCTGGTCGGTCTGGAGCGGCGGGGCTTCAAGAAGGAAGACATCCACGCCCTGCGTGCCGCCTATCGCATGCTGTTCGGCCCGGAGGGCACCTTCGCCGAACGGGTGGATGAGGTCGGTCGCGATTTCGGCGAGCGTGCTCTGATTTCGGACGTTCTCTCCTTCATCCGGGCCAAGGAAGCCCGGTCTCTCTGCCAGCCGCGCGAGAGCTGAGGCGACCGGCCGATGGCCGATACCACACAGGGAACCGGATCACCGGCAGCGGGTCCTAAACTGGCGATCCTGGCCGGCGGTGGCACGCTTCCGGCCCGCATCGCCAATGCGGTGCGCGGACAGGGGCGCGAGGTCTTCATCGTCGCCTTCGACGGACACACCGATCCCGAGACGGTTGCCGGGGTGCCCCATGTCTGGAGCCGATTCGGCGCCGCCGGCACGATCCTGCGGCGTCTGCATGAGGAAGGCGTGGGAGAGGTCGTTCTCGCCGGGCCGGTGAAGCGCCCCTCCTTCACCGAACTGATGCCGGATTGGCGCACCGCACGTTTCCTTGCCCGCGTCGGCACCCGCGCACTCGGCGATGACGGCCTGCTGCGCGCCGTTGTGCGCGAGGTCGAGGAGGATGGATTCCGTGTGGTCGGATTGCATGATCTGTTGAAGGATTTGCTGACGGTCATCGGACCGGTCGGCCGCCTCGTACCCGATGCGGACGCGGAGCGGGACATCGCCCGTGCGGTCGAAGTCGCCCGCGCAATGGGGGTGCTGGACGTCGGGCAGGGTGCGGTGGTTCAGCAGGGAATCGTTCTGGCGGTCGAGGCGATCGAGGGAACCGATGCCATGCTCGATCGCTGTGCCGTTCTGGCGCGTCCGGGACCCGGTGGTGTTCTGGTCAAGGTGAAGAAGCCGAAGCAGGATCGCCGCATCGACCTTCCGACCATGGGGGTCACCACGGTGGAAAAGGCGGCGGCGGCCGGTCTACGGGGGATCGCTGTCGAGGCTGGCGGCAGCCTGCTGGTCGATCGGCCCGCGGTGGCCGAGGCTGCGGATCGCCTGGGCTTGTTCGTTGTCGGCATCGAGATTCCGCAATGAACGGCTCTGACGCGGTCGACAGCGGTCCGACACTGTTCCTGATTGCCGGCGAGCCGTCCGGTGACGCGCTGGGAGCCCGGCTGATGGCTGCGGCGAAGCGGCGGACCGGCGGGAAGGTGAAGTTCGTCGGCATCGGCGGCGAAAAGATGAAGGCGGAAGGGCTGGTCAGCCTCTTTCCCATGGCGGAACTGACCCTGTTCGGCATCTTCGAACTGCTGCCGCACCTGCCGAACCTGATCCGACGCATCGACCAGACTGTCGCGGAAATCATGCGTGTAGGACCCGACGCCGTGGTCGGCATCGACTCACCGGGCTTCACCGTGCGCGTGGCGAAGAAGGTGCGTGCGGCGGCACCTTCCATCCCCTTGATCCACTACGTCGCACCGACGGTCTGGGCCTGGAAGCCGAAGCGTGCGGCGAAATATGCCGCCATATACGATCATCTGCTTGCCGTGCTTCCCTTCGAGCCGCCCTATTTCGAGAGGGAAGGGCTGGCCTGTACCTTCGTCGGCCATTCGGTGGTCGAGGGCGGGGCGGGGAAGGGCGATGGTGCCGGATTTTGCAATCGTCATGGGATCGCACCGGCAGACCGCGTGGTTGCCGTTCTTCCCGGCAGCCGCAAAGGCGAAGTGTCGCGCTTGCTGCCGGATTTCCGTGCAACGCTGGAGCGGTTGCAACCCTCCCACCCGACTTTGGTGGCGGTGGTGCCGACAGTGGCCACGGTTCGCGACCGGGTGGCGGCGGCCATCGCCGACTGGCCGGTTCGAACCGTGCTGGTGGAAGGGGACGCTGATAAATACGATGCCTTCGCCGCGGCGGAAGCGGCACTCGCCGCGTCCGGCACCGTTTCACTGGAGTTGGCTCTCGCGCGGCTGCCGACGGTCATCGCCTATCGGCTGAACCCTGTCACGGTCGCGCTTTATCGGCGGCTGATCCGGGTGAAATATGTCAACCTCGTCAACCTGATGCTCGATCGGATGCTGATTCCCGAACTGCTGCAGCAGGATTGCCGGCCGGATAGACTGGCCACCGAACTGGGCCGCCTGCTGGACGATCCGGCGGCACGTCAGGCGCAGATCGACGGCGTCGCCGAGGTGGCCCGCTGGCTGGGGCAAGGCGATACTCCGCCCAGCGAAAGAGCTGCCCGTACGGTTCTGGATGTCATTGCGGAGCGACGCTTGAACAGGCCCCAAGAGGGCGAACCCTGAATGGGAGAACAGAGACCATGAGTGAATTCCGTCTGCTGCACACGATGCTGCGCGTGCTGGATATGGAGAAGTCGCTGGACTTCTACACGCGGCTGCTCGGCATGAAGCTGCTGCGCCGCAACGACTATGAGGGTGGCCGCTTCACCCTCGCCTTTGTCGGTTATGGCGAGGAGTCCGATACTGCCGTCCTGGAACTGACCCACAACTGGGATCAGAAGGAGCCGTACGAGCTCGGCACTGCCTACGGTCATATCGCGCTGGGCGTGCCGGACATCTACGTGACCTGCGAGAAGCTGGCGGCCGAAGGGGTCAAGATTCCGCGCCCGCCGGGTCCAATGAAGCATGGGACGACCGTGATCGCCTTCATCGAAGACCCGGACGGATACAAGGTTGAGTTGATCGAGCGGAAGTGACCGGCCGTTCAGTCAATGGTCATGAGGAGGGGCGTGGTCGGTGACAGCTGCGCCCCTTTTCGATGAGGCAGGTCCAGGCCCAGATATGCGGCGGAATCGCTCGCGGTAGTTGGCTGGGCTGAGCCCCAGCCGACGGCGAAAGTGATGACGGAGGGTGGCGGCGGAGCCGAACCCGGTCAGGGTCGCCACCTCCTCCACCGGCAGGCTGCTCGTTTCCAGAAGGTCACGGGCACGCCCCAGCCGCTCGGTCAGCAGCCAGTCGCCGGGAGTGGTGCCGGTCAGCGACTGGAACCGGCGCAGGAAGGTGCGGACACTCATCCCCGCACGCGATGCCATGCCGGACAGGCTGTGTTCCTCCGCCAGCCTTTCCCGCAAATGATCGAGCAGGGGAGCCAGGCGGGCTCCTTCGCGGGCGGTCGGCACCGGAGTTTCGATGAATTGGGCCTGTCCGCCTTCGCGATGCGGCTGGACGACCAGACGGCGGGCCACGCTGTTCGCTGCCTCCGGCCCGAAATCGCGGCGGACCAGGTGCAGACAGAGATCGATGCCGGCTGCACTTCCCGCTGAGGTCAGAATGTTGCCTTCGTCGACATACAGCACGTCGGGAATCACCCGAATATCAGGGTAGAGTTCACCGAGCGTCGCGGCATATCGCCAGTGAGTGGTCGCCCGGCGTCCGTTCAGAAGCCCGGCGGCGGCGAGAACGAACGCGCCGGAGCAGATCGACAGGATGCGTGTGCCGCGCTTGTCGGCCCGTTGCAACGCGGCGATCAGGTCGCCCGGCACCGGCTCCCGTGCGCCGCGCCATCCCGGAATGATGATGATGCCGGCTTGGTCGAGCAAGTCGAGCCCGCCATCGGCTTCCACGCGGATGCCGCCCACCGCGCGTAGCGGTCCTTCATCGAGTGCGGCGACCGCGAAGCGGTACCAATCCGGCCCGAGTTCCGGGCGAGACAGGCCGAACACCTCGACAGCGACGCCGAATTCGAAGGTGCAGAGACCGTCGTAGGCGAGGGCTACGACCAGCGGGGGCGTGGCGATTGGCATGATCTGCACGATAGCTGGCAGTTGCGCCACTTTCCAGTCGAAGGAGCGATTGGAATGATGTGGTCGTCACTTCTGACCAGACCCCAGCAGCGAGCACCTTATGCCCAGTCTCGTCACCGAAATTCCTTCTGCGCCGTCCGAGATGGCGGCGGCTCATTTTGCCAAGCGGCTGTCGCTGGAGACTGACTGCTGGGACGTCCACGAGACGCTGAAGTCGGGAACTCAGGACTTTATCCTGCTCGACGTGCGTGGCCCCGCAGCGTTCGCGCGCGGGCACGTGCCGGGAGCGCTGAACCTGCCGCATGGCAAGATCACGGAGCGGCGGATGGCGGATTGGCCGGACGGCACTCTGTTCGTGGTCTATTGCGCCGGGCCCCATTGCAACGGCGCCGATCGTGCCGCCTTACGGCTCGCGAGGATCGGGCGGCCGGTCAAACTCATGATCGGCGGCATTACGGGGTGGATCGACGAAGGCTTCACGCTGGAAAGCGAGAACTGAGGCGTCGTCTCAGATGAAGACGATCCCGGCGATCAGTGCCAGGATCAGCAGGTAAACGATCAGCCGGCGGACGCGCCAGCCGAGCGGCGCCCTGTTGTCGTTGGCCGGCGGGCGCAGACGCACCCGCCGGGCCGGAACGATGTACGCAGTCGGGTCTTGGGCGGCTCCGTTGGAGCCGCCCATTCCCATGTGGGCTGTGGGCCGGTTAGCCACGCTCGGCCAGCGGCACGAACGGCCGCTTGGTGTCGCCGGTGTAGAGCTGACGCGGACGGCCGATCTTCTGCACCGGATCCTCGATCATCTCCTTCCACTGGCTGATCCAGCCGACGGTACGGGCCAGCGCGAACAGCACGGTGAACATGCTGGTCGGGAAGCCCATCGCCTTCAGGATGATGCCCGAATAGAAGTCGACGTTCGGATAGAGCTTCTTCTCGATGAAGTACTCGTCCGACAGGGCGATCTTCTCCAGCTCCATCGCAATGTCCAGCAGCGGCTCGTCCTTGATGCCGAGTTCGCCGAGGACCTCATGGCAGGTCTGGCGCATGACCTGGGCGCGCGGGTCGTAGTTCTTGTAGACCCGGTGGCCGAAGCCCATCAGGCGGAAGTTGTCGTTCTTGTCCTTGGCGCGGCGGACGAACTCGGGGATGCGATCCACCGAGCCGATCTCCTCCAGCATCTTCAGCACGGCTTCGTTCGCACCGCCATGGGCCGGACCCCACAGCGAGGCGATGCCGGCGGCGATGCAGGCGAACGGGTTGGCGCCCGACGAACCGGCCAGACGGACAGTCGAGGTCGAGGCGTTCTGCTCGTGGTCGGCATGCAGGATGAAGATCTTGTCCATCGCCTTGGACAGGATCGGGTTGACCTTGAACGGCTCGCAGGGCGTGCCGAAGGTCATGTAGAGGAAGTTCTCGGCATACGACAGGTCGTTGCGCGGATACATGAAGGGCTGGCCGGTCGAATACTTGTAGGCCATGGCCGCGATCGTCGGCATCTTGGCGATCAGGCGGTGCGCGGCGATCTTGCGCGCCTGCGGATCGTTGATGTCCAGCGAATCGTGGTAGAAGGCCGACAGGGCGCCGACGACGCCGCACATGATCGCCATCGGGTGGGCGTCACGGCGGAAGCCGCTGTAGAACTTGGTCAGCTGCTCGTGCACCATCGAGTGGCGGCGCAGGATGTTCTCGAACTCCGTGCGCTCGGCCGCGGTCGGCAGATGGTTGTTGAGCAGGAGGAAGCAGACCTCCGGGAAGGTCGAATGCTCGGCCAGCTCATCGATGGCGTAGCCGCGGTGCAGCAGCACACCCTCGTCGCCGTCGATGTAGGTGATGCCCGACTCGCAGCTGCCCGTGGAGGTGAAGCCCGGATCGTAGGTGAAATAGCCGGTCGCGGCGTAGAGCTTGCGGATGTCGATCACGCTCGGCCCGACGCTGCCGTGCATGATCGGCATCGTGACCTGCTTGCCCGTCTTATTGTCGATGAGGGTTACGGTATCCTTGCCGTCCTCAGTCTGGGTCATCTCGGCACGTCCTTATCGTTGAGGGTCGGGCTTGGCGCCCTTTTTTCGTCGGCGCAGCATAGTTCCAAGGCTGCTCGATGGCAACGCACGGAAGTGACCTTTATGCTGCACCCGCTGCATCGCGAATGCGAGAAAGCGTCGCTTCGCGGCCCAGCAGTTCGGCGACTTCGAAGATCGGCGGCGACACCGTCGACCCGGTCAGCGCGGCGCGCAACGGCTGCGCCACCTTGCCGAGCTTTTCGCCCCGTGCCTCGGCGAAGGCGCGGACCTGCGATTCCAGCGCGACGGCGGTGAATTCCGGCACTTCGGCGAAGGCCGCAGCCAGTTCTTTCAACAGATTGCGGCCCTTTTCGTCCAGCAGGGCGGATGCTTTTTCATCGTAGCTGAGCGGCTGCGGCGCGACATAGAAGCGCGCGCTCTGCGCCAGATCGACCACGGTGCGGGCGCGCTGCTTCAGGCCGTTCATAGCCCGCGTCAGAAGGTCGCGTTCGGCGTCGCTCAGGCCGCGGCCGAGATCCGCCTCCAAGCGGGGCGCGATCAGGTCGAACAGCCGGGAATCGTCGGCAAGCCGCATGTAATGGGCATTCACATTCTCGAGCTTGGCGAAATCGAAGCGGGACGGCGAGCGGCCGATGCTCTCCAGGTTGAACCACTCGATGGCCTGTTCGGTCGAGATGATCTCGTCGTCGCCATGCGACCAGCCGAGCCGCAGCAGATAGTTGCGGACCGCCTCCGGCAGATAGCCCATGTCGCGGTATGCGTCGACGCCCAGCGCACCGTGGCGCTTGGACAGCTTGGCGCCGTCGGGGCCATGTATCAGCGGGATATGGCCGAAGCGCGGCAGGTCCCAGCCCATGGCGTTGAAGATCTGGATCTGGCGGAAGGTGTTGGTCAGATGGTCGTCGCCGCGGATCACATGGGTGACGTTCATGTCGTGGTCGTCCACCACGACCGCCAGCAGATAGGTCGGCGTGCCGTCGGCGCGCAACAGGATCAGGTCGTCCAACTGTGCGTTCTGCACCGTCACTTCGCCCTGGACGAGGTCGTTCAGGACGGTCTGGCCTTCCTGTGGCGCCTTCAGCCGGATCACCGGCGCCACGCCCGGAGGGGCATCGGAATCGGGACGGTCGCGCCAGCGGCCGTCATAGCGCATCGTCTGGCCCGCGGCCTTCTGGGCGGCGCGCATCTCCTCAAGCTCTTCCGGGCTGCAATAGCAGCGATAGGCCTTGCCGGCGGCCAGCATCTGGTGCGCCACCTCGGCATGACGGTCCTTGCGCTCGAACTGGCTGACCGCATCGCCATCCCAATCCAGGCCCAGCCACTGCAGTCCGTCCAGGATGGCGTCGACCGCCGCCTGGGTCGAGCGTTGCCGGTCGGTGTCTTCGATCCGCAGCAGGAACTTGCCGCCGGTGTTGCGGGCGTACAGCCAGTTGAACAGGGCGGTGCGGCCACCGCCGATGTGCAGAAAGCCGGTCGGCGACGGAGCGAAGCGGGTGACGACGGTCATCGGTCTCTCAATTTCCGGTTCGGCGCTGGTATGATGCGCCGGTGGTTCGACACCGTGGTTTAACACAGCCACCCGGCTTGGAGGCAATGCGATGCGTGCATGGACGGTCGTTGAAGGGCCCGCGGGCGGCATCGCTCTTCCGGGAAGCCGCTGCCGGTGACCGCCGCCGGCTGGCCGGAGGAGGCGGCGGACGGCCCACCGGCGCTCGGCGGACGATGGCGGCGCCTGTTGGTGCGGGCGGGCGGGCGACTCGCGGCATTGGCGGGGGCCGAGGGGGAGCGCTGGGTTCTGTGGCTGCCCGTCGCTTTCGGGGCGGGGGTGTCGCTGTATTTCGGATCGCGGCAGGAGCCGGTCTGGTGGGGCGGGCTCGCGGCGGTCGGCGGAGCGGTTGCTCTGCTGTTGGCGGTGCGGCGCTGGTTCGCATTGGCTGGAGTGGCGATGGCTCTGCTGATGACTGCGGCCGGATTTCTGGTGGCGCAGGCCCATACGGTCCGCATGGCGGCGCCGGTCCTGACCCGAAGCATCGCGGGCGCCACCGTCACCGGGCGGGTGATGGCGGTGGAGCGGCGACCGGGGGCGGTGCGGATCACCTTGCGCGAGGCGACGGTCAGCAGACTGGCACCGGAGCAGACGCCGGCCGCCTTGAGAATCCGCCTGTCCGACCGCAATCCCGCGCCTGCCCCGGGATCGGTGGTTCGGCTGCGGGCGACGCTGTTGCCGCCACAGGCGCCGGCCGAACCGGGGGCCTTCGATTTCCAGCGACGGGCTTGGTTCATGGGGCTGGGTGGGACCGGCTTCGCCACAGGGGCGGTGGAGCAGGTGGAGGCGCCACCGGTGACGGGCTGGGGCACGGTGTCCATCGCCTTCGAACGGGCACGGGGAGCCATCGCCGAGCGCGTCGCGGCAGCGATCGGCGACCCGGTCGAGGCGAGCGTCACCACCGCGCTGCTGAACGGCGAGGAGTTCGGCATTCCCGAATCGACGCTGGACGACTTCCGCAACAGCGGGCTGGCGCATCTTCTGTCGATTTCCGGCCTGCATGTCGGCATCGCGGCGGGCATCCTGTTCTATGTGGTGCGGGCGCTGCTGGCGGCGGTGCCCTATATCGCGCTGCGATGGCCGATCAAGAAGATCGCGGCGCTGTTCGGCATTCTGTCGGCGCTCGCCTATACGTTGCTGGTCGGTGCGCCGCTGCCGACGGTGCGATCGGTGTTGATGACCGGGATGGTGATGGGGGCGATCATGCTGGACCGCCATCCGCTGAGCATGCGGCTGGTCGCCTTCGCGGGGCTGGTCACCATCGCCATGGACCCGGAGGGGATGCTGGGACCGAGCTTCCAGATGTCGTTCGCGGCGGTGGTGGCGCTGATCGCGGCGTTCGAGCGCGGCAGCGTCCGGCCGGCGGAGTGGCGGCGTGACGCGGGATGGTTGGTGCGCGGGCTGTTCTATGTCGGCGGGATCCTGTTGACCAGCGTGGTGGCGACGCTGGCGACCTTGCCCTTCTCGCTCTTCCATTTTCAGCAGATCGCCTTCTATGGCGTGCTGTCGAACCTGATTGCGATCCCCATCACGTCCTTCTGGGTCATGCCGTGGAGCCTGATCGCCTACGCGCTGCTGCCCTTCGGGTTGGAGGAGCCGGCGCTGATCGCCATGAACTGGGGCGACCGGGCGGTGATCTGGACCGCGGAGTTCTTCGGCCGGTTGCCCTGGGCATCGCTGACGGTGCCGGCGATGCCGGTTGAGGGGTTCGCCGCGTTGGTGGCGGGCGGACTTTGGTTGTGCGTGTGGACGCGGCGGTGGCGCTGGCTGGGGATGCTGCCGATCCTGGTGGGCCTGGCCTCACCGATGCTGGTGGAGCGGCCGGATGTGCTGGTGGCGGGGGACGGGACGGTGGTGGCGGTGAGGCTACCGGATGGGCGGCTCAGTGCCTCGGGCAAGGGCGGCGGGCGGCTGACCGAGAGTTGGCGGGAGCGGGATGGGGAGCGAACGGCAGCGGAACCCTGGCCGGCGGCGGGCGGATGGAGCGAGGGAGAGCGGTCGCTCAGCTGCGATGCACTGGGGTGCTTGTATCGAGTGCGGGGGAAGACGCTGGCTTTGCCGCGGCTGCCGGACGCGCTGGACGAGGATTGTGGTGCGGCGGATGCGGTGGTGACGGCGGCGGTGGCGCGGGGGTGTCGGGCCGGAGTGGTGGTCGACCGGTGGGCGCTGCGGCATGAAGGAGCGCATACGCTGACGGTGACGACGGAGGGCATAACGATGGAAACAGTGCGGGGGCTTAGGGGGGATCGGCCCTGGACCGGTGGGAGGTAGATGTGGTGCCGCTTGCCCCCACCCCGACCCTCCCCCGCTCTCAGCGGACCTACGGTCCGCCTGTCGCGTCAGCACAAAGCGAAGCTTTGTGCGCGAGCTGGGCGGAGGAGGGGGAATGGAGCTTTGCCGGAGCGGCTTTCTGAAACTCAGTACTTGCGGACCAGACCGACCAGCTTGCCCTGCACGCGGACGCGGTCGGCGCCGAAGATCCGGGTTTCGTAGGCGGCGTTGGCGGGTTCCAGGGCCACCGTGTTGCCCTTGCGGCGCAGGCGCTTCAGCGTCACCTCGCCTTCATCGACCAGGGCGACGACGATGGTGCCGTTATCGGCCGCGTCGCAGCGCTGGATGATGATGGTGTCGTGGTCGAGAATGCCCGCCTCGACCATCGAGTCGCCGGAAACCTCCAGCGCGTAATGGTCGCCGGCGGTCAGCATCGAGGCGGGGATGTCGACGAAGGCGCTGTTGTCGCGCAGGGCCTCGATCGGCGTGCCGGCGGCGATGCGGCCGTAAAGCGGGAGCTGAACGGTCTCGTTGGCGGCGGCCGGCGCCGTGGCGGGGGGCGTGGTGTCGCGGCCGGCGAAGGCGAAATCGCCCTTGATGACGTTGGGCTGGAACTTCGGCTTGGCGGCGGCGCGGGCGCGGGCGGCATCAAGGCCTTCAGGCAGGCGGAGAACCTCCAGCGCACGGGCGCGGTGGGGCAGGCGGCGGATGAAGCCGCGTTCCTCAAGTCCGGTGATGAGGCGATGGATGCCCGATTTGGACTTCAGCCCCAGGGCGTCCTTCATCTCGTCGAACGACGGCGAGACACCGCCCTGGCCGAGCCGTTCGTGGATGAACAGCAGCAATTCGTGCTGCTTGCGCGTGAGCATGGATGCCTCCCGGCCGTCGCCAGACTGAAGATGGAACAAAAACCAAACGTTGCCTCCATGTTCTAGTTTGGTTCCTGCCGCGCGTCAAGCCCCCCATCCGCTTCTTTTAGAACTTGAACGGAACATTTGGAACAGCATGGAACAGTTTTCGAGGCGCTGTTCAACTGTTTCATCCGCCCGCCGGGGGCCTGTCTGCAGGTCTAAATGCTGAGCGCTCCATCGGTCAGGGAAAGCACGGTCACCATGGCACCGGCCGGCTCGGGGTCGGCGTTGGGCGGGCGGGGGATCAGGCAATCGGCCTGGGCGTAGAGCGTGGTGATGGCGCTGTCCTGCCGGGCGAAAGGCGTGACTGTCAGGACACCATCGGGGCCGGCGGCAAGCGTTGCGCGCAGGTACTCCTCGCGCCGGTCATTGGCTTTCAGCGCGGTGGTCAGGCGCGCGCGCAGCGGCAGGCGGTCGTCCTCGGGCGGCAGTCCCTGCAGCAGGCGCAGGATCGGGCGCAGGAACAGCACGCCGGTGACGCCGGTGGACACCGGGTTGCCGGGCAGGCCCAGCAGAGGCACCGATCCGGCGCGGCCGAACATCAGCGCCTTGCCCGGCCGCATCGCCACGGTCTGCACCTCCAGCGCCACGCCGCGTTCGGCCAGAACGTCGCGCACGAGATCGTATTCGCCATGGGCGGCCCCGCCGGTGGTGACCAGCAGGTCGCAGCCGGCGGCACCCTTTGCCAGGGCGGCAACGCTTTCCGGCGTGTCCTTGGCGATTCCCAGATTGTGGGCGAGGCCGCCCTGGGCGGCGACCAGGGCGCAGAGGCCGAGCGCGTTGGTGCTGACGATCTGGCTCGGCCCCAGCGGGTCGCCGGGCAGGGCGATTTCGTCGCCGGTGGCGAGGATGGCGATCCGCGGCCGGCGATGGACCGAGAGCCAGGGCACGTTGCCGCCGGCGGCCAGCGCGATGTCGCGGGCGGTCAGGCGCCGGCCCTTCGGCAGAAGCTCCTGGCCAAATGTGAAGTCGAAGCCGGACTGCCGGACGAAGCGGCCGGCGACGACGGAGCGGCCGACCTGGACGGTGGCGTCGTCGGCGCTGCAATCCTCCTGCATCACCACGGCGTCGGCGCCGTCGGGCAGGGGGGCGCCGGTGAAGATGCGCGCCGCCTCACCGGGGCCGACGCTGCCGTCGAAGGCATGGCCGGCCGAAGATTCGCCGATGCGGCGCAGGCTGACGGGCGAGTCGGCAGTCGCGGTCGCGATGTCGGCGGCGCGCACCGCCCAGCCGTCCATCGCGGCGGCATGGAAGGGCGGCTGGGTCAGCCGGGCGACCACCGGTTCGGCCAGCACGCGACCCAGCGCGTCGGGAAGGGCGACGGTCTCCGCCGGCAGAGGGGCGAAGGCCGACAGGATGCGGGCGCGTGCCTCCGCGACGGAGATCATCGGTTTATGCTCCTGCGGATGGGCTGGCGGCGGTGGACGCGCCCCATTCGCCGCTCTTGCCGCCGGCCTTGTGCAGCAGGCGGACGTCGGTGATGGTCATGCCTCGGTCCACCGCCTTGCACATGTCGTAAACGGTCAGCGCCGCGACGGTGACGGCGGTCAGCGCCTCCATCTCCACGCCGGTCTGGCCCTTCAGCTTGCAGGTGGCGGTCACGTCCACCGCGTTGCGGGCTGGGTCGCAGGAGAGGTCGACCTTGACCGAGGTCAGCATCAGCGGGTGGCACAGCGGGATCAGGTCCGGCGTGCGCTTGGCCCCCATGATGCCGGCCAGCCGGGCGACCGACAGAACGTCGCCCTTCTTCACCCCGCCCTGCATGATGAGCGCCAGGGTTTCCGGCTGCATCAGCACGGTGGCGGCGGCAGTGGCGGTGCGTTCGGTGTCCGCCTTGTCGGAGACGTCGACCATCACCGCCTTGCCCTCGGCGTCGAAATGGGTGAAGCCGGTCATCGGACGGTCTCCAGAAGCGGTTTCTCCATGAAGACGCTGACGCCGTTGTCTTCATAGCAGGCATAGGGGCCGCGGTCGGTGAAGCCGGCCTTGCGGTAGAGCGCCAGCGCCTCGTGCTGGTGGATGCCGGATTCGAGCAGCAGAGCGGTCAGGCCCTCGATCCGCGCCTGTTCCTCCAACCGGGCGAGCAGGCGGTCGCCGATGCGGTGGCCGCGGGCGGCGGGATCGACATACATGCGCTTGATTTCGCCATAACGCGTCGGATCGACGCGGAGCGCGGCGCAGCCGACCGGAACGCCGTCCTTGCGGGCGACGAAGAAGCGGACGTCCGGCGCCTCCAGGGTGTCGATGTCCAGCAGATGGCAGGTGTCCGCCGGATAGAGGTCCAGCAGATAGCGGTCGAGCGCGGCGACCAGCGAGATCACCGCATCCTGACGCGGGCTTTCCGCGGCTATCGCGATATCCGGCATGGGCTTAGACCGGAGCCAGCAGGGCGCGGGTGGCGGCGGTCACGTCGGCCTGCCGCATCAGCGATTCGCCGACCAGGAAGCAACGCGCCCCGACCTTCGCCATGCGGGCCAGATCGGCGGGGGTGTAGAGGCCGCTTTCCGCCAACAGCATGCGGTCGGCCGGCACATTGGCCGCCAGTTCCTCCGTCGTCGCGATATCGACGGCCAGCGTCTTGAGGTTGCGGTTGTTGACGCCCAGCAGCGGCGTCTTCAGCAGCAGCGCGCGGTCCAGCTCGGCGCGGTCATGCACCTCGACCAGCACGTCGAGCCCCTGGGCGAGTGCGGCATCCTCGATTTCCGCCGCCTGGGCGTCGGACAGGGACGCCATGATGATGAGGATGCAGTCGGCGCCCAGCGCGCGGGCCTCCACGATCTGATAGGGATCGACCATGAAGTCCTTGCGCAGCACCGGCAGATCGACCGCGGCGCGGGCGGCGACCAGATACTCGTCCTTGCCCTGGAAATAGGGCTCGTCGGTCAGCACCGACAGGCAGGTCGCCCCGCCTTCGCGATAGGCGCGCGCCAGCGACGGCGGGTCGAAGTCGGCGCGGATCAGCCCCTTGGACGGGCTGGCCTTCTTGATCTCGGCGATCAGGCCATAGCGCCCGGCCTCCACCGCGGCGCCGAGCGCCCGGATGAAGCCGCGCGGCGGGTTGGTCTCGTTGGCGGCCTTGGCGGCGGCCTCGACCTCCGACAGCGGCCGGGCGGCCTTGCGGGAGGCGACCAGTGCGCGCTTGTCGTCGTTGATGCGGGTCAGAACGTCGCTCATCAGGCCACTGCCTCGTTGGTGATGGCGACCAGCCGGCGCAGGCGGTCGCGGGCGCCGCCGCTGTCGATGGCGTCGGCGGCCATGGCGACACCCTCCTTCAGCGTCGCGGCCTTGCCGGCCACCAGCAGGGCGGCGGCGGCGTTCAGCAGGACGATGTCGCGGTAGGGGCTGCGCACCCCGTCGAACAGGGCGTGGATCGCCTCGGCGTTGACCTGGGCGTCGCCGCCCTTCAGGTCCTCGATGCGGGCGCGGGGCAGGCCGGCATCCTCCGGGGTCACCTCGAACACCGTCACCTCGCCGTCCTTCAGCTGGGCGACGGTGGTGGGGCCGGTGGTGGTGATCTCGTCCAGCCCGTCGGAGCCATGGACGACCCAGGCGGCTTCGGACCCCAGCCGTTTCAGAACCTGGGCCAGCGGTTCAACCCACTGCTTGGAAAAGACGCCGAGCACCTGCCGCCGGGCGGTCGCCGGGTTGGCGAGCGGACCCAGCAGGTTGAAGACGGTGCGGGTGCCAAGTTCGACCCGCGTCGGGCCGACGTTGCGCATGGCGAGGTGGTGGCGCGGCGCCATCAGGAAGGCGATCTGGGCATCCCACAGCGCCTTGCGCACCAGCGCGAAGTCGCAGTCGAGGTTGACGCCGAGCGAACCCAGCACGTCGGCCGCACCGGATTTGGAGGAGATGGCGCGGTTGCCGTGCTTGGCGACCGGCACGCCGCAGGACGACACGACCAGCGCCGCGGCGGTGGAGATGTTGTAGGTGCCGGCCCCGTCGCCGCCGGTGCCGCAGGTGTCGATGGTGCCGGGAGGCGCCTCGATCGGGATCGCCTTGGCGCGCATGACGCGGGCGGCGCCGGTGATCTCGTCCACCGTCTCGCCGCGGACGCGCAGCGCCATCAGGAATCCGCCCATCTGCGACGGGGTGGCGTTGCCGGACATGATGATGTCGAAGGCGAAGCCGGCCTCGGCCTCGGTCAGGGCGGCGCCGGTGGCGGCCTTGCCCAGGATCGCCTTCATATCGGTCAGATCGCCGCTCATGCCGCGTTCTCCAGGGCCGCGTTCTCCGGGCGGGGACGGGTCAGATCCAGGAAGTTCTGCAGGATCTTGTGGCCGTGCTCGCTCTCGATGCTCTCGGGATGGAACTGCACGCCGTGGATCGGCAGCTCGCGGTGGGCCAGCGCCATGATGAGACCGTCGGCGGTCTCGCCGGTCACCTCCAGGCAGGCGGGCAGCGTGTCGCGCTCGACGATCAGCGAGTGGTAGCGGGTGGCGCGGAACGGGCTGGGCAGGCCGGCCAGCACGCCGCGGCCCTCATGTCGGATGTTGTCGACCTTGCCGTGCATGGGGACCGGCGCGCGGATCACCCGGCCGCCGAAGGACTGGCCGATCGACTGGTGGCCGAGGCAAACACCCAGCAGCGGCAGGCGGGCCTTGGCGGCGGCGTCGATCAGCGGCAGACAGATGCCGGCGCGGTCGGGATCGCAGGGGCCGGGGGACAGCACGATGCCGTCGGGGCGCAGATCCATCGCCTCCTGCACCGTCAGGGCGTCGTTGCGGCGGACCTGCACGTCGGCGCCAAGCTCGCCCAGGTAATGGACGAGGTTGTAGGTAAAGCTGTCGTAGTTATCGATGAGCAGCAGCATGCGCCTTCCGCCTTCCACCTTCGCCCGGCCAACTTCGCCCGGGCCGTCTGGACCGTTCCGGCCCTGTTCCAACGAGGAACACCCTAGCCGCTGAGGGGGCGGATTTCCAGCCTCCGCGCAGAACTTCACCGCTTCACCGGCAGTCAAGCTGCGGCGGGGTCTTCGGGTCGTCCAGGACGGTGCCGCGGATGTCGGTTTCCAGCGTCAGGGTGCAGCGGCGGACATGGGACGGCAGGTCGGCGGCGAGCGTCGCCTGGGTGTCGCGATAGCGGCAGACCAGGAGAATGTTCCGTCGCCGGGCGCCGGTGAACTCCCAGACCTGGACGATGCCGCGGCCGCGCCGGACCTCGCGGTCGGGGGCCAGGGCGGCGGGCGAGGCGGTGGCCATCTGGGTTGCGCGGTCGCCCTCGACCAGGGTGATGCCGGCAAGGCCGTGGCTGTCGCGGCCGGGGTAGGGCGACCAGCCACCGGGGGCGTCGGGCTGCGCCTGGACCGTCAGGCTGGCCGGACATTGCAGGCCGCCGGCGGCCTGAGCCGGGGCGGCGGTGGCAAGCAGGAGCGCTACGGTAACAAAGATGCGACGCATCGGGCGGACTCTTCAGGGTGGGCTTGGCCGGTGAGCGCCGGGGGCTTGCCGCCCCGGCCTTTTGCGCCGTTTGGGCGGTTGCGGCGGCGGCGGTGGGGTGCCACTGTGCGGCGCTCCGGTCGCAGGATGGACATCGTCACCATGGCCCGCAAGGCGCCTTCGAAAGCCCGCAAAACTTCGCTTCCGCCGTTTCTGTCGAATCCCTTCGTTCTGGCGTTGGCTGCCGTCGCCGCGGTGTTCGCCGTGGCGATGGGCGTGGCCATGCTGACCGGCGGTCGGTCGGTCGGGGAAAAGGCACCGCAGGCGCCGGTTCAGCAGGCCGCGGTGCCGCCTGCGCCGTCCTCCACGCTGCCCGCAACGCCGCCTTCACCGCCTGCGGTCAAGGCCGAGGCGCCGGCGCACGCGGCGGAGGGGCCGGAACATGCGGTGCCGGAAAAGCCGGCGCAGGATAAGGCCGAGGCGCGTCCGCCCGCCACGACGGTGGCGATGCTGCCGCCGCCTGCGCCCCCCGCCCAGCCGCCGGTGCAGGCACCTTCGGGCAATGCCGCGCTGTGGCGCAAGAACGCGCTACCGGCCGAGGTGCCGTCGGGCAAGCCGATCATCGCCATCGTCATCGACGACATGGGGCTTGACCGCAAACGCTCGGCGCGGATGGTCGGGCTGCATGGTCCGCTGACCCTGTCCTGGCTGCCCTATGCCCGCGACCTGTCGGCCCAATCCAAGGCGGCCCGCGCCAACGGGCACGAGCTGATGCTGCACATGCCGATGGAGCCCAGCGTGAAGGCAGACCCGGGGCCGAACGCTCTGCTGGTCTCGCTGGACAAGGGCGAGATCGTGAAGCGGTTCCGCGCGGCGCTCGACAGTTTCGACGGCTATGTCGGGGTGAACAACCATATGGGCAGCCGTTTCACCGCCGACCGCGCGGCGCTGGCACCGGTATTGGCGGAACTGCACCGCCGTGGCCTGCTGTGGCTCGACAGCCGGACGACGCCCAACAGCGCCGGAATTGGGCTGGCGCGCGAGTTGAAGATGCCCTGGGTCGGCCGCGACATCTTCCTCGACAACGAGGAAACGGTGGCGGCGGTGAAGGCCCAGTTGGCGAAGACGGAGCAGGTGGCGAAGCGGCAGGGCTATGCCGTCGCCATCGGTCACCCGCATGATGCGACAATCGACGCCCTGGCGTCCTGGCTGCCGGATGTGCAAAAGCGTGGCTTCGTTCTTGTCCCGGTCAGCGCGGTGGTGCGGACGCACCATGCCGGCGGCTGACCCGACCGAAAGGGGAGCCTGCGACGATGGCCGATGCGTACAAGGTGGATGGGATGACCTGCGGCGGTTGCGCCCGCTCCGTTTCCAACGCGATCACCAAGGCCGCCCCCGATGCCGCCGTGACCGTCGATCTCGCCGCCGGCACCGTTCTGGTCGACGGCGGCATTCCGGCCGATGTGGTGCGGCAGGCGGTCGAGGCGGCCGGCTTCGATTTCGGCGGGGATGCTGCCTGACCGATCGGGGTGCGGTGCAATAAAACCATTTTATTGATATGGATATTGCGGCATGCTCCGGACGATGCGATCCGTTCCGCGAGGGTGCGATGCCGCTCTATTCCTACCGCTGCAAGGCCTGCGACCATGGGTTCGAGACCCTGGTGCGCTTCGGTGAGACTCCCGCCTGTCCGTCCTGTGGCAGCGCCGACCTGACCCGCCAGCTGTCGAACGTGGCGCCGGACGGCAAGTCCGGCGCCGTCGTCCAGTCCGCCCGCCGGATGGCGGCGAAGGAGGGGCATTTCAGCAACTATTCCCGGTCGGAGCGGCCGAAGGGGTAGGGCCGATTCAGGCCACCTCGGCCGTCACCGTCGCCTCGACCCACGCCTCGACCCGCTCGGCCGCGGACTGCCAGTCCTGTTCGAGCATCATCGCGTGGCCCATGCCCGGCATGAACTCCGGCCGGGTGCCCAGCGCCGCGGCGGTGGCGATCACCTCGGCGCGGGGGAACAGCAGGTCTTCCTCCGCGCCCATCACCAGCATCGGCATGTCACGCGGCGGCAGGAGGGGGAAGGGGATCCAGCCGCCGATGTCCAGCATGACGCGGCGCGATTCCTCCTGCAGGAAGCTCTCGTATTTGGCGGCTTCGGCGCGCGGCATCTGGTCGGAGAACATGGCGCGGCGGATGGCGTCTGGATTGATCGCCTTCTCGCCGAAGGTCATCAGCATCGACATCTGCTGGAACACGTAAGGTGAGCGCCAAGCCAGCCCCATGGTGGAGGACAGCAGGCCATAGGGCGGGGCGGACGCCATCAGCACGCCGGCAGGAAACCGGCGCTTCGCCAGCGCGCGCTGCACCACCATGCCGCCCATGGAATGGCCGATCAGCACCGGCGGGGCGGAGAGGCAATCCGCCGCCTCCAGCACGTCGTCGACGTAATCGGCGATGCCGAAATCATGCAGCCGGTCGCGGCCCTCGCTGTTGCCGTGGCCGCGCAGCGAGACGGCATGGGCTTCCCAGCCACGCTCGGCGAACCAGAGCAGGAACTTGGCATCCCAGATCCAGGCGCCGCTGAAGGCGCCATGGACGAACAGGAGCGGCGGCGCTTTCGGTGTGCCGGTGGGATGGCGGCTGATGATTTCCAGAGTCGACATCGCATCGCAGGTTGTTGTTTTGCATTGCAATAAGCATGGTGGGCGAACGGGCGCCTGTCCAGCCGCGGGGACGGCAACCCTGCCCTGTAAGGGGACTTGAGCCGTTTGACGCCGCCGGTGCGGTTTGCGACAGTCCGGACCCGCAATGCAGAACCGGAGACCGCCCGTGCCGACCCCGCCGGTCCTTGATCCCGCGACGCTGGCCGCCGAAACCGGCGCCACCGATTATCCGCAGCCCTTCCGGGCAGATGTCGCCGGGCGGCACCGGGTGGTGCTGGGCGATCCGCTGGGCCTGAGCAATTTCGGCGTCAACCTGACCCGGCTGGCGCCCGGTGCGTCTTCGGCCCTGCGCCACTGGCACAGCAAACAGGACGAGTTCGTCTATGTGGTGGAGGGCGAGCTGACGCTGGCGACCGACACTGGCGAGACTCTGCTGACCGCCGGCATGTGCGCCGGCTTCCCGCATGGCGTCGCCGACGGGCACAGGCTGATCAACCGCAGCGACCGCCCGGCCAGCTATCTGGAGGTCGGCGACCGCAGCGCCGGCGACGAGATCGACTATTCAGACGAGGACATGGTCTGGCGCGACGGCGCCTATCGGCATCGCGACGGAACGCCCTGGGAATGAAGGTTGGGGGAATGAGCGCCGATCTGACGCTGGTGCTGGGGGGTGCGCGGTCGGGCAAGAGCCGCTATGCCGAGGGGCTGGTGACGGCGCTGGGCGGACCGCGCGTCTACGTTGCCACCTCGCAGGTGTGGGACGCCGAGATGGCGGAGCGGGTGGCGAAACATCGCGATGACCGTGGCCCGGACTGGACGACGGTGGAGGAGCCGCGCCACCTGACCGGAATCTTGCGCCGCCATGCCGCCGAGGGTACCGGCGTTCTGGTCGATTGCCTGACCCTGTGGCTGACCAATCTGATGATGGCGGAGGCCGATGTCGCAGCGGAGAGCGCGGCGCTGGTGGAACTTCTGCCGACTCTGCCGGGCCGTGTGGTCCTGGTCTCCAACGAGGTCGGGCTGGGCATCGTGCCCGACAATGCGCTGGCGCGCCGCTTCCGCGACCATGCCGGCCGCCTGCACCAATCCATCGCGGCCGTGGCGCCGCGCGTCGTGCTGACCGTCGCCGGTCTGCCGATGTTCGTCAAGGGAACCCCCGCATGACCGCCGATACGACCGATACCGAAGAGCTGAATCGCCGCCACGCCGAGAAGATGAAGCGGCGCAAGGCGTTGCAGGAGCGGGCTCTCGCCTCCAAGACGATGGAGAAGGGCCTGCTGATGGTCCACACCGGCAAGGGCAAGGGCAAGTCCACCGCGGCCTTCGGCCTGATGATGCGCGCGGTCGGTCACGGCATGCGGGTGGGCATGGTGCAGTTCGTCAAGGGCGCCTGGTCCACCGGCGAGACGGTGGCGCTGGAGCGTTTCGAGGATCTGGTCGATTTCCACACGATGGGCGAGGGCTTCACCTGGGACACCCAGGACCGCGCCCGCGACATCGCCGCCGCCGAGGCCGCTTGGGCCAAGGCCAAGGAGCTGATGGCGGACCCGCGCTATCGCCTGATCGTGCTGGACGAGCTGAACATCGTGCTGCGCATGGACTACTTGGCCCTGGACGAGGTGCTGGCGACGCTGGCCGCCCGCCGGCCCGACCTGCATGTCTGCATCACCGGCCGCAACGCCAAGCCGGAGCTGATCGCCGCCGCCGACCTCGTTACCGAGATGACGCTGGTCAAGCACCCGTTCGAGGCCGGGGTGAAGGCCCAGGCCGGCATCGAGTTCTAAGTCATGCAGTCTCGGGCCATGCGATCTCGGGCGATCATGCTTCAGGGCACCGGCTCCGACGTCGGCAAGTCGCTGCTGGTGGCGGGGCTGTGCCGGGCGCTGGTACGGCGCGGGCTGACCGTCCGGCCGTTCAAGCCGCAGAACATGTCCAACAACGCGGCGGTGACGGCGGACGGCGGCGAGATTGGCCGCGCCCAGGCGCTCCAGGCGCGGGCCTGCGGCGTGGCGCCCAGCGTCCATATGAACCCGGTCCTGCTGAAGCCGCAGTCGGATGTTGGGTCCCAGGTGGTGGTGCGCGGCGTGGTGGTCGGCACCGCGCGGGCCGCCGACTATCAGGCGCGCAAGCGCGAACTGCTGGGCACTGTGCTGGACAGTTTCGAGCGGCTGCGGGGCGAGGCCGACATCGTGGTGGTCGAGGGCGCCGGCAGCCCGGCAGAGGTCAATCTGCGGGCGGGCGACATCGCCAACATGGGATTCGCGACCGCCGCCGACGTGCCGGTCCTGCTGGTCGGCGACATCGACCGCGGCGGCGTGATCGCCAGTCTGGTCGGCACCCACGCACTTCTACCAAAATCTGAACAGGAGCGGATCAAGGGCTTTCTCATCAACAAGTTCCGCGGTGATGTTCGCCTATTCGATGAAGGGCTGCGGATCATCGAGAGCCACACCGGCTGGCGCGGATTCGGCGTGGTGCCCTGGCTGCATGAGGCGGCGACCCTGCCGGCGGAGGATGCGGTGGCGCTCGATCGGCCACGCGCCGCTGGTAACGGGTCGTTGCGCGTCGCGGTGCCGATGCTGTCGCGCATCGCCAACTTCGACGATTTCGACCCGCTGGCGCAGGAGCCGGGTGTCGCGCTGACCATGGTGCGTCCGGGGCAAGCGCTCCCCGGCGATGCTGATCTGGTGATCCTGCCCGGCACCAAGGCGACGATTGCCGACCTTGGCTTCCTGCGGGCGCAGGGATGGGAAATCGACCTGCTGGCCCATTGGCGGCGTGGCGGGCACGTGCTGGGAATCTGCGGCGGCTATCAGATGCTGGGCCGGCGCATCGCCGATCCGGACGGCATCGAGGGACCGCCGGGAGAAGCCGCCGGGCTTGGCCTGCTGGATGTCGAGACGGTGCTGAAGGGACCGAAGGTGCTGGAGGAGGCACGCGGCACCGAGCGCCGCACCGGCGCGGCGGTGGCGGGGTACGAGATGCACATGGGCCGCACCGAGGGGCCGGATCGGGCGCGACCGATGCTGGAGCTTGCGGGCGGTGTGACGGACGGCGCGGAGTCGGCGGACGGGCGGGTTGCCGGCTGCTATCTGCACGGGCTGTTCGGCGCGGATGGTTTCCGTGCGGCCTATCTGCGCCGGCTGGGCGGCGACGGATCGGAACTGGCCTATGGCGTGGCGGTGGAGCGGGCGCTGGACGCCGTTGCCGACCGGCTGGAATCGGCTATCGATGTCGACGGACTGCTGGCGGTGGCCGAGGGGGCTTGACGCTTCGGCGATGTCTTCCAATTCGGAAGACAGGGCGGCGGAACGTCGCCGCCCTTTCTCAACTCACCGGGCGAGCGGGATATGGTCCCCGGCGCTGCGCGGAAGGACGCCATCCAGGCGTGGATCCCGAACCTCGCGGGCGACATGGCGGGTGGGCACGAACCCCATGCTTTGGTAGAGCGGCAGCGCCTTCGGATGGTCGAAGGTGCAGGTGTTGACGAGCAGCTTCGTCGGGCCGCCCTCCCAAGCCTTGCGGATGATGGTGTCGAGCAGCCAGGGGCCGAGCTTGTGGCCGATGAAGTCGGGGATCAGGCCGAAATAGGAAAGATCGGTCTCCTGCGTCCGGCGGTCCAACTCGCCATAGCCGGCGGGCGTGCCGTCGACATACAGCACCCAGACCTCCACCAGCGGATCGCGGATCGAGCGTTCCAGCTCCTTGCGCGGCATGCGGCGACGCTCGTGCCACAGCCAGTGTTCGCCCACCGTGTCGTAGAGATAGCGGTAGAAGGACCATGTCGGCGGATTGGCCCGGATCAGGGAAAGGTTGCCGGCCGGCTGGCGCACGGGCGGGTGGGCCGGCGGTGCGGTCATCTCCAGATAGGTGACGATCACCGGCAGATGGTCGGGCCGGCTGGCGGCGGACACGGCGGGGCGGATCAGGGAGAAGGGTTGGTCAGCCATTTCTGCATCATCGTGACGGGCGATTTGGCATAGCCCAGCCTTTCATAGAAGGCCAGCACCCGTTGGTTGGTTTCACGGACGAGGAGCTGGACCTTCGGCATGCCGGCAGCAGCCAGCCAGCCTTCGGCCTCCGCCACCATGCGGCGGCCGAGCCCCTGTCCCTGCAAAGCCGGATCGACGGCGACGTAATAGATCCAGCCGCGATGGCCGTCCTGTCCGACCATGGCGGTGGCGACGATCCGGTCATCCGCGACCGCCGCCAGCACCGTCGAACTGGTCTTCGATAGAGCCAGCCCAAAGTCCGCCGCCGGGTCGTTCCACGGCACCACCAGCCCGCAGGCGGTCCACAGCGCGACGACGGCGTCGCGGTCCTCCGTCGTGCAGGACCGGACGGTGACGGGGCCGGTCACGGCTGCCGAGGCCCCGTTTCCAGCGGCAGATCCTCGCGCAGGCCCCATTCAGCCCAGGAGCCGTCATAGATCGCCACGTCCGGCTTGCCGGCGGTGGCGAGGCCGAGCGCGATGACGCAGGCGGTGATGCCGCTGCCGCAGGAGGCAACGACCGGCCGGTCGAGATCCAGACCGGCGGCGCGTGCCTTGGCGACAATGGCATCCGGCGGCAGCAGGGTCTTGGCCTCCGCGTCGATCAGGTCGGTGTGGGGCAGGTTGAAGCTGCCGGGAATCCGTCCGCTGCGGCGGCCGGGCCAGGGCTCGGCAACCGCGCCCTCAAAGCGCGGCTGGGCGCGGGCGTCGGTCACCTGATCGGCGCGGGCGTCGATGTTGGCGAGCAACTGATCGGCGCTGCGGATCAGGTCGGGCCGCTTGCGCGCGGTGAAGGCTGCCGGCTGGACCGGAGTGGCCTCGCCCGAGTCGGTCGGGTGACCCTCCGCCAGCCATTTCGGCAGGCCGCCGTCCAGCACCGCCACCCGGTCGAAGCCGAACAGGCGGAACAGCCACCAGACCCGCGCCGCCGCGGTGGCCATGCCGGCGCTGTCATAGACCACAACCGTGTCGCCGTCGCCGATGCCGAGTGCGCCGATCTTGGCGGCGAAGGTCGCCTCGTCGGGGGCCATATGGGGCAGGGGGGCGGTGTCGGGTGCCGCCACCTCGTCGACGTCGCACAGCCGGGCGCCGGGGATGTGGCAGGCGGCGAAGTCCGCCCGGATGTCGCGCTTCAGGGCCGGCATATGCCAGGACCCGTCGAGAATCTTCAGGCCGGGCCGGCCCAGGTTGCGGGCGAGCCAGTCGGTGGAGACGACGGGGCCGGTCAGCTGTTCCACGCTGCTGTCGCTCATTCTGCGCGTCCTTGAAAAGGGTGTGTCGGGCGGAAGATCGGGGAGACGGGCTCAGTCCTTCAGCGCGATGACGACGCGCCGGTTCTGCTTGCCCTTGTTTTCGATCTTCGTCACCTCGATTCCGCCGATCTCGCCGGTGCGGGCGACATGGGTGCCGCCGCAGGGCTGCAGATCGACCCCCTCGACATTCAGCAGGCGCACCCGGCCGCTGCCGGTCGGCGGCTTCACCGACATGGTGCGCACCAGCTCCGGCTGAGCCGCCATCTCCTCGTCGGAGATCCAGCGGGTGCCGACCGGCGAGTCGGCGGCGATCAGCCGATTCACCGCCTCGGCGATGGCATCCTTGTCCAGGGCTTCGGCGGGGACGTTGAAGTCGAGCCGGCTCTTGTCCGCCCCGATCTGTCCGCCGGTGACCGACCCCGGCACCACGGCGCACAGCAGGTGCAGGGCGGTGTGCATGCGCATGTGGCGATGGCGGCGGTCCCAGTCGATCTCCGCCTCCACCGCAGTGCCGGGGCCGGGCAACTCCTGCCCGTCTTCCGGCACATGGATGACGTCGTCGGGGCCGCCGTCGCCCTTCACCGTGTCCTTGATGCGGACTTCGAACCCGTCGAAGCGCAGGACCCCGCTGTCGCCCGGCTGGCCGCCGCCGGTCGGGTAGAAGACGGTGCGGTCGAGCCGGATGCCGCGGTCGTCCACCGCCGTGACGGTGGCGACGCAGTTGCGGGCGTAGGCGTCCTCGCGGAATAGCGCGTCCATATCCCCCTCGATGAAGAATCAGGCCAGCCAGTCTGGCACCGGAAGATTCTTCTCACGGAGGAAGTCAGGATTGAAGAGCTTCGATTGGTAACGCTGCCCCCCGTCGCACAGGATGGTCACCACCGTGTGCCCCGGACCGAGGTCCCGCGCCACCCGCATCGCCGCGGCGATGTTGATTCCCGACGAGCCGCCCAGCACCAGACCCTGGGTCTTGATCAGGTCGAAGATGATCGGCAGCGCTTCTTCATCGGGAATCTGCAGGGCGTCGTCGATCGGAGCCTGTTCCAGGTTGGCGGTGATGCGGCCCTGGCCGATGCCTTCGGTGATGGAGCTGCCTTCCGACTTCAACTCGCCCTTCGTGTAGTAGCTGAACAGCGCCGCACCCATCGGATCGGCCAGCGTGATGCGGATGTTGGGGTTCCGCTCCTTCAGCGCCAGCGCGATGCCGGCGAGCGTGCCGCCGCTGCCCACCGCGCAGGTGAAGGCGTCGACCTTGCCGCCGGTCTGCTCCCAGATCTCCGGGCCGGTGGTGGTGCGGTGGCCTTCGCGGTTGGCGGTGTTGTCGAACTGGTTGGCCCAGACGACGCCGTTCGGCTCGGTCTTCGCCAGTTCCTCGGCCAGCCGGCCGGAATAGCGGACGTAGTTGTCGGGGTTGGAATAGGGAACCGCCGGAACCAGCCGCAGATCGGCGCCGATCAGGCGCAGCATGTCCTTCTTTTCCTGGCTCTGCGTCTCGGGCATCACGATGACGGTGCGATAGCCAAGGGCATTGCCGACCAGCGCCAGCCCGATGCCGGTGTTGCCGGCCGTCCCCTCGACGATGGTGCCGCCGGGGCGCAGCAGGCCGCGCTGTTCCGCGTCGCGCACGATGGCGAGAGCCGCGCGGTCCTTGACCGATCCGCCGGGGTTCAGGAACTCCGCCTTGCCCAGGATCTCGCAGCCCGTCGCCTTCGATGGCCCTTCCAGGCGAATCAGCGGCGTGTTGCCGATGGCGCCGATAAAGCCGTTGCGGATGTCCAAGACGGGTACTCCCAAGGTCAGGTGTGGATTGCTGACGATACTATCAGGTCGGGGAGCCGCGGTTTCAAGGTGATGGTGTGAAATGCTGCATTGAACGATTCATATATGTGAATTTGACAGTGGACGGAGGGCGTCGATTGCCGACGCACCCCACACTCACCCCTGGCCGAGCCAGCGCTTGCGCAAGTTCTCGCGGTGGCGGGCGAGCCAGCCGACGGCGATGATGGCGACGGAGTTGCGCAGGCGGTTCTCGTCCATCAGGCGGATCGCCTCGTCGGCCGGTAACGCGAAAATCCGGATGTCCTCATGCTCCTCCTCCAGGCCGCCGGTGGCGGCGAGGTTGCGGCTGTCGACCCGGCCGCAGAAGACGGTGACGACCTCGGTGAAGGCACCGGGGCTGACATAATAGTCGCAGATCTGCTCGATCTCGCGGATGGCGCAGCCGGCCTCCTCCAGCGATTCGCGGCGGGCCACCTCCTCCGGGCTCTCGCCCTCGCCGACCATGCCGGCGACGATCTCCGTCATCCAGGCCGGGCCGCCGGCCGCGGCGGATCCGACGCGGAACTGCTCGATCATCACCACGCTGTCGAGATCGGGATCGTACAGCAGCACGGCCACCGCCGCTCCGCGGTCGCACACCTCGCGCGGCGGCAGCACGTCTGTCCAGGTCCCGTCGAACCTCTTGTGGCGCAGGCGATAGACGTCGATGGTGAGGAAGCCCTTGTAGGGGGTCTTCTTGTCGACGATCTCGATGTCGGGGTGGTTCATGGTCGGCGCGGTCCCACGGTTTGGCTGTTTCCGACAGGGTGCTACGCCGCGGCGCCCACCACAAGCGCTGGGGCGGGCGTCACAGCGTCGGGTTCAGCCGCAGGAAGCGCACGCGGTCGGCCGAGGTCACCGGGACGGGGGTCAGGGTGGCGCCGCGCATCACCTCCAGCGGCACCACCACGCCGGCCGGCCCCAGGCCCCAGAGCTTGCGATAGAAATCCGCCAGTCCGCTGAAGCGCTGGCCGCCGACGCCGACGATCCAGTCGCCCGGACGCAGTCCCGCCGATTCGGCGGGACTGCGCGGCGATACCCGCTCCACCATCAGCCGCCCCAACTCCTCGCGCAGGGTGACGCCCAACCACGGCCGGGCCGGCTCCTGGCGGCGGCCATAGGCGAGCAGGTCGGCGAGGATCGGCTCCAGCGCCGACACCGGGACGAACATGTTGCCGGGCAGGCCGCGGCCCTCCACCGCCTCCATCACCAGTAGCGATCCGATGCCAACCAGCCGGCCCTCGCGGTTGACCAGTGCGGCGCCGTTGAAGGCGCGGATCGGCGGGAAGGTGAACAGCGCCTCGTCCAGCAGATACTCCCAATAGCCGGCGAATTCGCGCTTGCTGACCAGCTTCACGGCGGTGGCTCCGCGATTGTCGCCGCCGCTGAGCGCCAGCAGCGTGTCGCCTTCCTTGACCGCATCGGCGGTGGCCAGCCGCAGCCACGGGGCCGTGAATCCCAACTCCGCCCGCAGCAGGCCGAAACCGCTGACCGGGTCGTAGGCGACCATGCTGGCGGGATAGCTGCGGCCATCGGCGGCGGTGACCTGAATTTGCGAGGCCTCCATCACCGTATAGCCGATGGTCAGGATCAGGCCGGACCCGTCGATGACGACGCCGCTGCCCTCGCGGTCGGTTCCCAGCGTACGCGCGCTCTGGCTGTCCGGCGGCACGACGGCGCTGATGCCGACGACGGAACGGACGACGCGATCCGGATCAAGCTGCTCGGGATCCGCGGCCCGCGCCGTGACGGCGCCGAGCACCCCCAGTTGTATGCCGACAAGAATGAGGATCGCCGCCGCCAACCGCGGCACGACCGGTGCTGAGACGACCCGCATGACGCCGCACTCCCGCGCAAGGCAGGGCCAAGGGCACCCCCGCAGTCGCGCGGCCCTGTCCGTCGCGACTCGCGTGACACTGACATGACATTGCGCTCGAGTCGCGGCTCATCAAGCGGTCGCCAGGCGCCAGCGGGGCCTTTGAGGGAGGAAACATACCGCCGCCGGCCGGTGTTGTCCTGTCCGAGACCGGAAATCGGCCCGGACAATAAAGAGGAAAGGCGACAGCATGCCCATCAACAGCGAACAGGAACTGGAACAGGCCGTTCAGGAATTCCAGCGCGTGAGCGATGCGCCCGAGGGCTCGGAGGAAGGACGCCGCCGCAGTGTTCTGGACGCGGACATCAAGGCGTATTACGCCAGATGCGCCGACACGATGCGGCCTGCCAAACCGCCCTCCACCGGCTGACCGGAGTCGGGACGCGGGTCCGGGTGGCTGGCCGGCAGAATCGGCCATAAGGAAGGAGACCGGTCCGCGATGAAGCGACTCGATACCTGCTACACCTGCCGCTTCTGGGAGGGGCAGGGGCTCCGCCAGCGCGGGCCGAAGGGAACCTGCCGGCGCTTTCCGCCGGTGGTGACCCCGCGCAGCCCCGATGGCGACTTCCCCATCACGCTGTCCACCGACTGGTGCGGGGAATGGAAACGGGTGGCCGTCTCCGTGGCGGCCGGCGATCCGTCGGAGTCCGGCGATACCATCTATGACGATCTGGTGGAGTAGGGCCGCCTCACCGCGGATGGGGCGGGATCACCAGGACCGGCGTGTTCTCGTAGGACTGCGGCCGATGGTCGGTCGCGGATCCGTCCCAATCGGTGCTGAAAGCCAGCAGCGCGACCAGTACGGCGGCCAGGAACAGGAGGACCGCGGTGACGCAATCCACCGTCCGCAACGGATGGTCGTCGGGTTCGGGCGAACTGCGGCCGGTTCCGTCGACCGGTGGAGCGGTGCGAAGACGTTCGGACTGGAATGGCATAAGCACGGCGATCCTCCATGGCTGGAGACGCCCGGTCCAAGACTGGGTCCGGATTGTTATCAAGTCTAACGCCGTGCGGCCGGGCGCGGCATTTCGCTTCCGGCAAATCAGGATCGTCTTTTGGGACTAGTTCTTGCCACAATGGGCGACCGTCGGTCCTAGCCCGACTGCTTTAAACCGAATTCGGTTACTTAACCGCCACAGTCAAGGCGCAATGACGCGGAAAGTAAAAAAAGGCCGGATGCGTGTGGCATCCGGCCTTTTCGATCTGGCTCCCGGTGCTGGACTCGAACCAGCGACAAG
>CBIHQY010000013.1:0-125218 GCA_966212305.1 uncultured Azospirillum sp. | reverse complement strand
GCCCGATCAGCAGGCCCGAGACGAGCACTTGGATGAGAATGTCTGCGGTCATTGCCGCGCCCCTTTTGCGGTCAGGGTGGGCCGGAGGAGCAATGACGGGCGGGATATCCCCCGCCAGAGCTCCAACGAAAAGGCGTCGCCTCAGCGGCCGTCCCAGGCCGGCATCGGGTAGACGACCGGCTTGGTCGCCACGTCGAACGGCCACACCGTCACATACTGGCCGCCCTGCACCTGGACGATGATGCCCTGGCCCAGCTCGTTCTGGCCGTTGGCGTCGAACTTGACGCCCTTCCACGGCATGATCAGGCCGCTGGCCGGGATGTCGGTCTTCTGAAGCGCCTCGCGGATCGCGTCGGGCTTGGTCGAACCGGCACGGTCCAGCGCGTCGGCCAGAACGGCGATGCCGGTGAAGGCGCGGGCGGAGTTGCCGTTGAAATTCACGCCGGTGCGCTGGTGCATCAGGTCGTTGACCTGTTTGATCAGCGGATTGCGCTCCGCCTGATCGAGCGCCCAGACCTCGCGGCTGATGACGAACTCGCCATCCTTGCCCATGGTCTTCAGGAACTCGCTGTCGTTGAAGCCGGCGTCGTTGGCCAGCAGCATCTTCGGCGAGAGCCCCAGTTCCTTGTACGTCTTCATCGACAGGATGGCGTCGCCGAGATAGCTGGACTGCATGATGACCGCCGGGGCGGCGGCCTTGATGCGCTGCACCTCCGACGTCATCTGCGTGGTCTTCGCCGGATAAAGGATCTTCTCGGCGATGGTGAAGCCCTGCTCCTCGGCCAGCTTCACCTGCAGCTTGGTCGTCTCGTTGCCCCACAGGGTGTTCTCGTTGAACAGCGCGACGGTGCGCAGCTTGTCGCCGGTCTTCTTCTCCATGTCCTGCAGGAAGGTGAAGAAGTTGCCGACGAACAGGTCGTCATGCGGCGTGGTGCGGAAGAACCATTTGAACTTGCGCTGGGTCAGCGAGGCCGATGAGGACTCGCCGTTCAGGAAGGGCACGCCATAGCGTTCGGCGACCTGGCTGGCGGTGGCGGTGACATTGGAGAAATAGGCGCCGGTCAGCGCCACGACCTTCTCGCTGGTGATCAGGCGCTCGGCCTCGGTGGCGCCGACCTGCGGGTTGCCCTGATGGTCGCCAAAGATCAGCTTGATCTTGGCGCCGTGCAGATGCGGCAGGCCGATGCCGGCGACCAGACCCGGCGGGGCGGGGATTTCCTTGTTGATGATGGCGGCAGCCAGTTCGGCGGCGGCCTTCAGCTCCACCCCGCTGGAGGCGGCGGCACCGGTCAGCGGATAGATCACGCCGATGCGGATCTCGTCCTCGGCATGGGCGGGAGCGGCGCCGAGGCCGATGCCGGTCAGCGCGGTCGTGGTCAGCAGGGCCGCCGCCGCAAGCATGCGCTTGATCGTCTGCCGGCGGGTGGGGAGCTTGCCCTTGGGCGTGCGGGTGAGGTCGGTGATCGCTGCCGCGAACCGCATCGTGAAATCTCCTCTGTTCAGTGCCTTGGTGGCTTTTGGCGCGTGCCTTTGTGGCTGTTCGGTTGCGCCTCTGACAAGGATGATGACACGAACAGTCTTGTGTCCGTCCAATCGTATGTTTTGATCTGGATTGATAAGCAGCGACGATCAATCGCTTGCTAATGCGCGCCGATCACTCCGCGGCCTGGGGCGCCTCGTTGCCCGTCGTCGCCTCGTAATTCGCGGCCACCTCGGCCGCGAGATCGGCGACGACCGATGCCATATGGTTCTCCGCCGTGGCGGAATGGGCGGCGCAGAAGGTCATGCCGGGCAGCGGTGCCTGCGACCGGATCAGCCGCAGCCGGCCTTCCGCCAGTTCGCGCTGAACGATGACGGTGGGGATGACGCTGACGCCGACCGCGTCCACCGCCATCCGCACGACGCTGGCGAGCGAGCTGTTGCCGAACATCCGCACCGGCAGGCCGATGGACGAAAACATCTCGCGGATCACGCCATAGGGCTGGGTGGTGCGGGAAAATGTGATGATCGGCCAAACCGCCAGATCGGCCAGCGACACCGGCTCCGCCGGCAGCGACAGCGCCGGGCTCGCCACCCAGCCCAGCGGGTAGTTGCCGACCGGAATCGTCCTGAACCGCACGTCGGTGTAGGAGGCCAGCATCACCGCCACGTCCAGCTCATGCCGGGCAAGCGCGTCGCGCAGGCTGGGGGAGGTTTCCACCTCGATCTCCAGCGACACGGCGGGGTAGAGGGCGTTCAGCCGCTCGATCAACTGGCTCAGCCAGGTGTGGACCACCGTTTCCGCCACGCCCAGCCGGATGACGCCGCGAATGGCGCTGCGGTCGGCCACCGCGGTCAGCAGTTCCGACCGCAGCGCCATCATCTTCTCGGCATAGGTCAGCAGGACCATCGCCTGCGGTGTCGGCGCCACCCGCCGGCCGACACGCTCGAACAGCACCACGCCCAACTCCTCCTGAAGCTGGGCGATGCGGGCGGAGACGGCCGGCTGGGTGGTGTTCAGCCGCTCAGCCGCCCGGCGGAACCCGCCGAGCCGCATCGTCCAGATGAAGGTCTCCAGCGATTTCAGGTCCAGCATGCCTCACCCATCTCCGTACCGGATCATCGCACGCCGCACCGTCATCGCCGGCTGTCGTCAGTCCTCGTCGACCAGCGTCGCCAGTTCCGCCTCCAGCACCGCCAGCCGCTCGCGCAGCCGGTCGCGCTCCGCCTCCAGAGCCTCGCGGCGGCTGACATGGTCGATGGCTTTGTTCCGCAGGTCGCGCTTGAAGCGGACGATCTCCGGCCGGGTGACGTCGGGCCGGATCAGGTTGCGCTGGTCGGCCAACCGCAGCTGTTCGCTGGTCAGGGTGGCGAGCTGGTAGACGGTGGCATAGCTGGGCGGCAGCTTCGGTCCCGGCAGGCGCCCGCTGTCCACCGCCTCCGCCACCATGCGCAGCTGATAGGCGACCTGATAGCCGAAGGGCAGCTCGTTCTCGACCATCGCCTGGAATTCACCATGCGGCAGCCGCGCCCGCGCCTGGACCAGATAGCGGCCGATCAGCAGGAACTTCTCCTGCGCGCTGCGCCAGAGGGTGGAGATTTCCTGGACGAACTCCTCCCGCCGGACGAGGTCGACCGTCGCCTCCGACATGCGTTCGATCCGCTCGTCCACCGCGATGTGACGACGGGCTTGGGCCTTGGAAACCTGCTTGAACCCGCTCATTGCGCCAGCTCCAGTTCGTGGCGGACAAAGGCCCAGACGCCGGCGACATGCTCGGCCCCTTTGCCCCCCTTCAATTCCAGCAGGCCGAGACCGCGGCCGGCGGTGAACTGGATGTCCTCGTAATCCGGCACCTCGACCGGGCAGATCCGGCCGTCGCCCAGCAGCTTGCGCTGCGCCTCCGTGAAGCCGCGGGTACGCGGCTTGACGCGGTTCATGACGAAGGCGGCGTTCTTGCCATAGCGGCGGACGAAGCGCATCCAGGGGCGGACGGAATCCAGGTCGTCGTCGCTCTGCCCAGTCGGGACCACGATCAGGTCGGACGACAGCGCCAGCAGCTTGAACTCCTCCGGATGGTCCTCGATCGACGGCGGCGTGTCGATCACCAGCAGGTCGAAGCCCGCGATGCCGTCCAGCGCCGCCCTGATGTCGGTCGGCGTCATGCCCGCCTCGAAATGGGTGATGGACGCCATGCCGTCCGGACGCTTGGCGAACCACTTGGTCAGGCTGCGCTGCGGATCGAGATCCAGCGTCGCCACCGCGCACCCGTCGAGCGCAGCGGCCACCGCGATGTTGCGGCTGAGCGTCGTCTTGCCGATCCCGCCCTTCGGGCCATTGACCAGCAAGCGCTTCACCGGCACGTGTCCCGTGTCGTTGCTCATTCCCATGCCCCTTATCGCCATCGGCTGTCGGCCCCTTTTACCAAAGCCCGGCCACGGCGCAAATCTAAGACATGTCTTAACTTCGCACCGCCCTGACAGGGTGTCGCCCCTGCCACAGGAGTACGAGTTAAGACAGAAACCGTTCCCATCATCGCATACGACGCATCGCCGACGCCAGCACCGGACGCACGGCTCCGCCTCCGCCGCCCAGTTCCCCCGTTCGCTCGCCAGCCAGGGCGATGGCGCGCAACCGCTCGGCCAAAGCCCGTTCGGCGGCACAGGCCTCCTCGCACAGCGCGCGGATCTCGGCGATGCTCGGCCGCCACTTGCGGGTCCGCCGCCAGCGGCGTGCCGCCTGATCGATCGCCCAGGCCGGGAATTCCCGCAGATCGTCCGCCCAGTCCATCGCGAGCAATTGCTCCACCTCCGGCGTCGTCGCCTTGGCCGGGAAATGGCTGAGCAGCGCCAGCACCCGGCCCAGCAAATGGTTGGCCGGCGCAGGGGCCAGGATGGTTTCGTCGATCTCCGCAAGCGCCCGGCGGGCGAGCGCGGCATGACGCGGCGTCACCCCGTCGGGCGGCGTCCAGTCTTCGACGACATCGGCAAAGCCGTCCTCGGTGAAGCGGCTGTGGCGCCCGACCTGCCCGCGGTCGAGCAGCCGTTGCAGCGGCTCCGGCAACGCCTCGCGCAGCATCCGGCTGCGCAGGGCCGGGGCCATCGCCGGATCGAAGGGCAGCGGCAGGCCGGGCGGAGCGGCGGGGGCTGCCGGAAACGGGTGCAGGTTGCTCATGCGATCCCCCAAGGATTGGCGGGCGGGGCCGATTGTCCGGCGTTCAGGCGCGCCGCAACGCTGGCCCAGGCCGACAGGCGCTGTTCCGCGTTGGCGGCGGCAGTGGGTGCCCCGGCGGATGTCGATGCGCGGGAAGCGACGCGCGCACCGCGGTTGACCGACCCACGGACGGTTGCCGCGGGCTGTGGCGTCATACGCCCGGCGTCCTGCAACAGCCAGGACCGCCACGCCGCCGCCGGATCGCGGTAGCGGTAGCCATGGGCCCGGCATTGCTGGACGAAACGCTCGGCATGTCCATCGACGTCGAGGTCGGGGAAGCGCCCCGCCGCCCACTGCCGGTCTGCGGTCGGTGGCGTCCAGTCCTGCGGAACCGCCTCGGCCACCGCCATCGTCCCCTCGTCCGTACGCCGGTGGAGCGTGTCTGGAATCTGTTCTGGTTCAGGCTGTTTGTGACTCGCTGCTGAACAGGGGGAGTCCGCCGCTGAGTCAGCGGGGCTGTCCACCCCTGCACCATCGCCGGCCTTCTCTTCCGCCGTGTTTCCGGCGATCAGCGCCAGCCGGTAGCGGCAGCTCAGCCGGCCACCGTTGGACGAGCGGCGGTGTTCGATGCAGACCAGTCCGAGCGCCTCCAACCGGCCCAGGATCCGGTTGACGGTCGGCCGGCTGCGTTTCAGCTTGTCCGCCAGTGTCGCCTGCGACGGCCAGCATACCCCCGCCTCGTCGGCGTAGGTGCTGAGCGCCGCCAGCACGGCGAGGCCGTCGGCGTCGAGGTCGGGGTGGTCGAGCCACCAGGCCGGGATCCGGCCCCAGCGGTTTTGCCCGGTGCGGTTCGGGCCTGTGCTGTTCTCGATCATCTGTGGCGATACTCCTCCGCGCCATCGGCGCAAGGTTGGACGCATGGACGGCCGCAGGTCTGGCTGTCACGATTGGTCCAGAGGATTCGAAGCGGTTGATCGCAGAGTCGAATCGCGGGCAGCCACTCCATGACCGTCCCATGGAGCGGCAGCCCGCACTTGGTGAGCGACAGCCCGCGACCGTAAAGCCCCTGCCCGCGACCATGGAGCATCGGCTCGCGGTTCCCCGCCGAATCGGAATCCTGGTGCCTTTGGCCGCGATCCTGGAGCCTTTGCCCGCGATTTGACGGCTGCCAGTCGCCCGTGATCCTGTGCGAACCCGGACAATCCTGGAGCAACAGCCCGCGATTGACCGCGGATAGCGGCAATCGCGAGCAATCCGGCCCCTCTCGCATCCGTCCCCGCCGCTCATGGAGCGCCAGCCCGCGGTTCCGGCCATCCCGCCTGCCGGCCCACCGGCGCCGATTCTCCCCGATTCTTCAAGGAGTCGCGGTCATGCCCCCTGGCCGAACCGGCCTTGCGGCCCAATCGCGGGCCGTTGCTCCATAACCGCGGGCCGTTGCTCCATCATCGCGGGGAGGGGCGCCATATGCGCGGGCTGTCGCTCCATCCCGGATGCGGTAATTTCTCCGCGTTCTGTTGCACCGGCGGGTCCGGCGCGCCATGGTTACTCCCGACCTTCGGAGACGTTCATGACCAAGATGGCCCCGACCAGCGCCGCGCAACTCATCCTGTTCGAGCTGGAAGACCGTTCGCAATCACACCTGATCGCGCTCTACGATCTGGCGCCGCGCTTCGTCTTCGTCTCCCGCGACAACGACAAGGAAAAGGCCGCCAAGGACAAGGGCGAGCTGGTCACCAAGGACAACTTCATCAAGTCGGTGCGGCGCGAGTTCGCCTTCCGTGGCCGCAACTATCGCCTGACCGTCCAGCCCGCCCGTATCGACCGGCTCAGCACCGCGAAGAAGGACGACCGCGCCCCCGGCACCGGGCCGGATCTGGTCGAAGTCGAGATCTTCCCGTCGGAGCGCGAACAGGTGGTGGAGCAGGTCGTCCGACGCCTCGCCATGGACCGCTCGCGCCTGTCGCTGACCGGCGAGAACCGCGACAAGGTGCAGATGCGCTTCAGCCTCTACGAGATCCAGCGCGAATTGCGGGCGGTCAACCACACCCTGTCGATCCAGGACATCCGCGAATCCCTGACCATCCTGGCCCGCTCGCGCATCATCATCTCCACCGGCGGCAGCGCCGAGCCGGGGAAGAAGAGCCGCGGGCAGAACCTGCTGGAATCCACCGCCTTCCCGGTGCTGGCGATCCGTTCGCGCCCGGATCTGGTCGATGAGGATGGCGGGGTCGAGGAGACCTATCTGGAGTTCAACCCGCTGGTCTCCGCCGCCATCCGCGATCTGGAGTTCAAGCCGGTCTCCTACGCCTGGCTGATGAAGCTGAAGTCGCCGGTGTCGCGCTGGCTCTACAACCGCCTGTCGATCGAATACGATACCGCCGACGACGAGGCGAAGCCGATCTCGATCAGCGCCGACGAGATCATCAAGAACAGCGGCATGAACGAGTGGTCGCGCCGCCGCGACACGCTGCGCGTGGTCACCTCCGCCGTCGACGCGCTGGTGGAGGAGGGGATCCTCGACGTCGCCGACAAGGAATACACCAAGGTCGGCAAGCGCATCGACGCCATCGACTATGTGCTGACCCCGTCGCAGAAGTTCCTGGATCAGGTCCGCCGCGGCCGCCGGGTCCAGACCACCAACATCGACCTGCTGAAGCAGATCGTCGGCAACGCCATGCGTCCCGACGGCTTCGTGCCCTTGAAGGCGGGGGAGGCGGCGGAGGTCCGCAACAAGCGCGCCAAGCGGCTCGCCGATCCGGCCAAGCCGCAACAGGCCACTCTGCCGCTGCCGAAGAAATAGCGGCTCAGCGTGCCAGAAGGCGCCGCGCCAGCAGCGTAACCGCCGTTCCCAGCAGGGCGCCTGCCAACACGTCGGACGCCCAATGGCGGTGCCGGACCACCCGTCCGCCGGCGAGTGCCGCCGCCGTTCCATAGATCATCAGGCTTTGCGCCGGCGAACGGCTGACGGTGGCGAGTGCCGTCGCCGCGGCAAAGGCGCTCGCCGCATGTCCAGACGGCAGCGACCGCGCGCTGATGCGCCATCCCGGCTTGCGGCGCGGCGCGCATTCATCCGGGCGCCGACGCTTCACATAGCGCTTGATCGAGCGGCTGGCGGTCGCCGTCACCACCAGCCCGGCCACGCCGACGCTGCCTGCGCGCCGCAGATCCGCATGACCGGTCAACAGCCCGACGATGCCGGCGATGGCGAAGCCGGGGATCAGCACATGCCGCTTTATGGCGTAATGGCCCGCGGTCGCCAGTGCATGGCTCACCGGGCCGGGATCGCAGGTGACGATATCGTGGACCTGCGCGTCCAGCGCATCGACGGCGATCAGCGTCGGCTGAAGGGCGGCGGGTGCGGGACGTCCGCCATAGCCGATGCCGCCGCCCGGATTCTCGATGCCGAGCTGTTCCCCGCTCTGTTGCCCACTCTGTTCAACGATGTCGCTCAACGCCGGTCCTCTGCCTTCCGCGCCGCAGCATGGGCGCCGCAGAGGAACGCAGGGCGGGCGGTGCCGGTTCCGTGCCCGCCCTGCTTCCGGTTCGAATCAGCCCTGCGCCGGCCGCCAGCCGGCGAAGGCGTCCAGCACCGCCGTCAGCACCCGTTGCAGCTTTTCAGCCCGGTCGGGGCGATAGGCGAAGGGCGGCGCCTCCTCGTCCATGTAGCGGTCCTGCGCCAGCTCCATCTGAATGGCGTGGACGCCGTTCCCCGGTTGGCCGTACTGGCGGGTGATGTGGCCGCCGACGAAGCGGCCGTCGGTGACGCAGGTCAACCCTTCCGCCGCCGAAGCGCTTTCCATCGCCGCGACGACGCCGGCGATCAGGGCGGGGTCGGCACTGGTGCCGCGCGCGGTGCCCAGATTCAGGTCGGGCAGCCGCCCGTCGAACAGCCTCGGCACATGGCTGCGGATCGAATGGGCGTCATAAAGCAGGGCGAAGCCGTGCCGCGCCTTCGCTCGCGCCAGTTCGGCCGCCAGCGCATCGTGATAGGGCTGCCAATAGCCCTCCACCCGCTGCGCCACCTCCGCCGCGTCGGGTGCCTGCCCGTCGCGATAGAGCGGTGTGCCGTCGAACAGCACGTCTGGGCATAGGCCGGTGGTCGCCTGACCGGGATAGAGGCTCTCGCCGGTCGATGCCCGGTTGAGGTCGACGACATAGCGCGAGTAGCGGGCGCTCAGCAGCGTCGCCCCCATGCCGGTCGCGAAGCCGTACAGGCGCGGGATGTGCCAGTCGGTGTCGCGCAGGGTCAGCGCCTCGTCCGTCAGGCGCTCGGCCAGACCGGGCGAAAGCTCGGTGCCGCAATGGGGCATGCTGATGACCAGCGGCCCGTCTCCCTGCACCAGATCGAAGATTGTGTCCGTCATCATGCGGTCTCCAGTTCCACCGGCATCAGATGGTCCAGCGCGCCATTCCGCACCAGGGCGCCGATGGCGGCCAGATCCGGGGCGAAGTAGCGGTCGACCTCGTAGCGCGGCACGTCGGCGCGGATGGCGGCGATGGCCTGTTCCAGCCGGTCGGCGGTCTTCAGCGGACGATGGAACTCCAGCCCCTGAATCGCGGCCAAAAGCTCTATCCCGACGATGTCGGCGACGTTGCCGGCGATGTCGCCCAGCCGCCGCGCCGCGAAGGTCGCCATGCTGACATGGTCCTCCTGGTTGGCGGAGGTCGGCAGGCTGTCGACGCTGGCGGGGTGGGCGAGCGACTTGTTCTCCGACGCCAGCGCCGCCGCGGTGACATGGGCGATCATGAAGCCGGAATTCAGCCCCGGCTCCGCCACCAGGAAGGGCGGCAGGCCGCTGATGGTGGTATCGATCAGCATGGCGATGCGTCGTTCGGCCAGGGCGCCGATCTCCGACGCGGCGATGGCGAGCTGGTCGGCGGCCATCGCCACCGGCTCCGCGTGGAAGTTGCCGCCGGACAGCACCTCGCCGGTGTCGACCAGAACCAGCGGGTTGTCGGTGACGCCGTTGGCCTCGATCACCAGCGTGCGCGCAGCCTGCCGCATCTGGTCGAGAACCGCGCCCATCACCTGCGGCTGGCAGCGCAGGCTGTAAGGGTCCTGCACCCGGTGGCAGTCGGGCCCCTGGTGGCTGGCGTTCAGCTCGCTGCCGGCCAGCACCTCGCGGAATGCGGCGGCGACGGCGATCTGGCCGGGCTGGCCGCGCAACGCGCTGATGCGGGCGTCGAACGGGCGGTGGCTGCCCATGACGGCCTCCACCGACAGGGCACCGGCGACCAGGGCCGCCTTGAAGGTGCGCTCGATCTCGAACAGCCCGGCCAGCGCCAGACCGGTCGACACCTGGGTGCCGTTGATGAGGGCGAGCCCTTCCTTGGCCTTCAGGTCGAAGACCGGCAGGCCGGCGATGCGCAGCCCTTCTTCCGCCGGCAGCGTCTCGCCCTTCACCCGGACATGGCCGATGCCCAGCAGCACGCCGCACAGGTGGGCCAGCGGCGCCAGATCGCCGGACGCGCCGACGGAGCCCTTGCCCGGCACCACCGGCAGCACGTCGGCCTCATACAGCTTCAGCAGCGCATCGACCAGCGCCGGCCGCACGCCGGACGCGCCGACCGCGAGGCTGACCGCCTTGATGACCAGGATCAGCCGCACCACGCCATCGGCCAGCGGCGCGCCGACGCCGGTGGCGTGCGACAGGATCAGGTTGCGCTGGAGCGTCTCCAGATCCGACGCGGCGATGTGGGTGTGCGCCAGCTTGCCGAAGCCGGTGTTGACGCCATAGACCGCCTCGTCGCCGCCGGCGATCCTGTCGATCAGCGCGCGGGAGCGCTCCATCCGCGGATAGGCCGCCGGGTCGAGCGTCAGGGCCGGACGGCCGCGGTAGATGCTGCGCAGCGTGTCGAGCGACAGCGCGCCCGGAACCAGAGTGATGCTCTCGCTCATCCCAGAAGTCTCCCAAGTGTCTTTTTGAAGCGGTCGGCGATCTCCTCCTCCTGCGGGTGGCGGCGGTCGCGGACGATTGCGCGTCCGGCGATCACCACATCGCGCACGAGGTGGGCGTTGCCGGCGAAAATCCAGCCATCCAGCAGCGCATCGCCTTTGCGCGCCGCCAGCATCGGGTGGTCGGTGTCGAGCACGACGAGGTCGGCGCGGAGACCGGCGGCGATGCGTCCGGCCTCAAATCCGGTGGCCTGCGCGCCGCCGGCCTGGGCGTCCTCCACCAGCCGGCGGGCGGTGGAGCGGCGGGGGCCGCCGGCCAGCACAGTGCGCCGTTCGCTGGTCAGCCGCGCGCCGTATTCCAGCCAGCGCAGTTCCTCCACCGGGCTGACGGAGATGTGGCTGTCGGAGCCGATGCCCCAGCGGCCGCCCTGCGCCATGTAGGATTCCGCGGCGAAGAAGCCGTCGCCGAGATTGGCCTCGGTGGTCAGGCAAAGCCCGGCGACCGCACCGCTGGCGGCGACGCCCGCCACCTCCGCTGCGGTCATGTGGGTGGCGTGGATCAGGCACCAGCGGCCATCGACCAGCTGGGTTTCCAGCAGATGCTCCACCGGGCGGCGGCCATGGTGAGCGAGGCAGTCCTCCACCTCCCGGCGCTGCTCGGCGATGTGGATGTGGATCGGGCCTTGCGGGTTGGCGGCGACGGTCTCGCTCAGCAACCCGTCCGGCACGGCGCGCAGCGAATGCGGGGCGATGCCCAACCGCACGTCGGAGGATTCGCCATAGGCGCCGCGCAGGGCCTCGGTCAGCCGCGCGAACCCTGCCCCGTCATGGATGAAGCGGCGCTGTCCGGCGGTCGGCGGCGTGCCGCCGAAGCCCGACGCGTTGTAGAGCACCGGCAGCAGCGTGATCGGCAGCCCGGCCGTCCGCGCGGCGGCGACGGCGCGGTGGCTCATCTCCGCCGGGTCGGCGTATGGGCGCCCGTCGCGGTCATGGTGCAGGTAATGGAATTCCGCGATGGCGGTGAAGCCGGCCTTCAGCGTCTCCACATAAAGCTGGGCGGCGACCGCCTCGAAATCCTCCGGCTCCATGCGGTCGAGCGCGCGGTACATCACCTCGCGCCAACTCCAGAAGCTGTCCGACCCCTCGCCGGAGCTTTCGCCCATCCCGGCGATGGCGCGCTGGTGGGCGTGGGAATGCAGGTTGGCGATGCCGGCGACCGCCGCCCCGGCGAAGCGCTCCGCATCTGCCGGGCAGGCGGCATTGGGCGTCGCCGAGACGATCCGACCGCGCTCGTCCGTCGTGACCAGCACATTCTCCGTCCAGCCGTCCGGCAGCAGCGCCGAGGCAAAAAACAGGTTGCTCATGAGGGCGCCCTCGCTATTATAGACAACACTATACAAGTATAGGCAACCTGCTGCCAAGAGGGTTGCTGCACGAACTTGTAGGAAGGAGCCGAACCGATGCCGACCAGCGCGCCGTGGGATTCCCTGTGGATCGACCTGTCCGTCGCGACGATGAACGACGGGGACGGCTATGGCGCCATCGCCGACGCCGCGGTTGGCATCAAGGACGGCCGCATCGCCTATGTCGGGCCGCGCGCCGATCTGACCGACGCGCCGGACGCGCTGGCGACCGAGGTTCATTCGGGGCAGGGCGGCTGGATGACCCCCGGCCTGATCGACTGCCACACCCACCTCGTCTATGGCGGCAACCGCGCCCGCGAGTTCGAGATGCGGCTGAACGGCGCCAGCTATGAGGAGATCGCGCGGGCCGGCGGCGGCATCCTGTCCACCGTCACCGCCACCCGCGCGGCCAGCGAGGACCAGTTGCTGACCGCCACCCTGCCGCGGCTCGACAGCCTGCTGGCCGAAGGCGTGACGACGGTGGAGGTGAAGTCCGGCTATGGCCTCGACACCGAGACCGAGACGCGCATGCTCTGCGTCGCCCGCCGGCTGGCCCAGGTCCGCCCGGTGGAGGTGCGCACCACCTACCTAGGCGCCCACGCCCTGCCGCCGGAGTTCAAGGGCGACCCGGACGGCTACATCGACCGCATCTGCGCCGAGACGCTGCCGGCCATCGCCGAAGCCGGGCTGGCCGATGCGGTGGACGCCTTCTGCGAGGGGATCGGCTTCTCCGTCGCCCAGACCCGGCGGGTGTTCGAGACGGCGAAGCGGCTCGGCCTGCCGGTGAAGCTGCATGCCGAGCAACTGAGCAACCTCGGCGGCGCCCGGCTGGTGGCGGAGTTCGGCGGGCTGTCGGCCGACCATATCGAACATCTCGACGAGGGTGGCGTCGTTGCGATGACCAAGGCCGGAACGGTGGCGGTGCTGCTGCCCGGCGCCTTCTACGCCCTGCGCGAGACGAAGCTGCCGCCGATCGACCTGCTGCGCCGCCATGGCGTGCCGATGGCGCTGTCCACCGACAACAACCCCGGCACCTCTCCGGTCACCTCGCTGCTGCTGATGCTGTCGATGGGCTGCACCTTCTTCCGCCTGACCCCGGCGGAGGCGCTGGCCGGCATCACCCGCCATGCGGCGAAGGCTCTGGGCCTGGACGACCGCGGCGTCATCGCAGCCGGCAAGCGCGCCGATCTGGCGGTGTGGCGCATCGAGCATCCGGCGGAACTGGCCTACGCCATCGGCCTGAACCCCTGCATGGCGGTGGTGAATGGCGGCGTGGTCCGCAGCCCCCGTGTGGAGGCTCCATGAGCGACGTCATCTCCACCGCCCAGCCGCGCTACGCCCAGATCAAGGAGTCCATCCGCCGCCGGATCAGCTCCGGCGACTGGCCGGAAGGCTTCCAGATTCCGTCGGAGCACAAGCTGCTGGAGGAATTCTCGGTCAGCCGCATGACGGTCCACCGCGCCCTGCGCGACCTGACCGACGAGGGGCTGCTGACCCGCGTGCAGGGGCTGGGCACCTTCGTCGCCGAACGGCCGCCGAGCACCGATGTGGTGGAACTGCGCAGCATCGCCGACGAGATCGCCGAGCGCGGCAACGTCCATTCCTGCCGGGTGGAGCAATTGCTCGCGGTTACCGCGGATGCCGGTCTGGCCCGCCGCTTCAACCTGCCGGTTGGGGCGAGGCTGTACCACTCCGTCGTCGTCCACAGCGAGAGCGACGTGCCGGTACAGCTGGAGGAACGCTGGGTCAACCCGGCGGTGGCGCCCGACTATCTGGACCAGGACTTCACCCGCCAGACGCCGGGCGAGTACCTGATCCGGTTGGAGTCCTCGCCGCAGGTGGAGCACGTCATCGAAGCGGTGGCGCCGACGCCGGAGATCGCCCGGCTGCTGGACATCCCCATCACCGAGCCCTGCCTGCGCGTTACCCGCCGCACCTGGGTGCAGGGCCGCGTCGTCACCGTGGCGATGCTGGTGCATCCCGGCAGCCGCTACCGGCTGGGCGCGCGCTTCCAGTTGCCGCCCCATTAGCAGAACCAAATCCCGAAAAGCACGTCCCTCCCACCAGGAGCCATCACCAGATGTCATCCCGCCTCGACAACCAGCGCGTCATCCGTGCCCCGCACGGCCCCGAACTGAGCTGCAAGAGCTGGCTCGCGGAGGCGCCGATGCGCATGCTGATGAACAACCTCGACCCAGACGTGGCGGAACGGCCGCAGGAGCTGGTCGTCTATGGCGGCATCGGCCGCGCCGCCCGCGACTGGGAAAGCTTCGACCGCATCGTCTCGACGCTGAAGACGCTCAACGACGACGAGACCCTGCTGGTCCAGTCGGGCAAGCCAGTCGGCGTCTTCCGCACCCATGCCGATGCGCCGCGCGTGCTGATCGCCAACTCCAACCTCGTGCCGCGCTGGGCGACCTGGGAGCATTTCAACGAGCTGGACCGCAAGGGTCTGGCGATGTACGGCCAGATGACTGCCGGCAGCTGGATCTACATCGGCAGCCAGGGCATCGTGCAGGGCACCTACGAGACCTTCGTCGAGGCTGGGCGCCAGCATTACGACGGCGACCTGAAGGGCAAGTGGATCCTGACCGGCGGCCTCGGCGGCATGGGCGGGGCGCAGCCGCTGGCCGCGACGATGGCCGGCGCCTGCATGCTGGCGGTGGAATGCCGCCCGAGCAGCATCGAGATGCGCATTCGCACCGGCTATCTCGACCGCCACACCGCCGACCTCGACGAGGCGCTGGCCTGGATCAACGAGGCCTGCGCGAAGGGCGAGGCGATCTCCGTCGGCCTGCTCGGCAACGCCGCCGACGTCTTCCCGGAACTGGCGCGCCGCGCCGCCACCGACATCAAGGCCCGGCCGCACATCGTCACCGACCAGACCTCCGCCCATGATCCGGTGAACGGCTATCTGCCGCAGGGCTGGACGCTGGAGGAATGGGAGACCGCCCGCGAAAGCCAGCCGGCGGCCGTCGCAGCCGCAGCGCGCAAGTCGATGCGGGTGCAGGTGGAGGCGATGCTGGCCTTCCACGCCATGGGCATCCCGACCGTCGATTACGGCAACAACATCCGCCAGATGGCGAAGGAGGAGGGGCTGGAGAACGCCTTCGACTTCCCCGGCTTCGTCCCCGCCTACATCCGTCCGCTGTTCTGCCGCGGCATTGGCCCGTTCCGCTGGGCCGCGCTGTCCGGCGATCCGGAGGACATCCGCAAGACCGACGCCAAGGTGAAGGAGCTGATCCCCGACGATCCGCACCTGCACAACTGGCTCGACATGGCGGCCAAGCGCATCCAGTTCCAGGGACTGCCGGCGCGCATCTGCTGGGTCGGTCTGGGGCAGCGCCACCGCCTCGGCCTCGCCTTCAACGAGATGGTGAAGTCGGGCGAGCTGAAGGCCCCCATCGTCATCGGCCGCGACCATCTCGACAGCGGCTCGGTCGCCAGCCCGAACCGCGAGACCGAAGCGATGAAGGACGGCTCCGACGCCGTGTCGGACTGGCCGCTGCTGAACGCGCTGCTGAACACCGCCAGCGGGGCGACCTGGGTCAGCCTGCACCATGGCGGCGGCGTCGGCATGGGCTTCTCCCAGCATTCCGGCATGGTCATCGTCTGCGACGGCAGCGATGCCGCGGCCAAGCGGATCGAGCGCGTGCTGTGGAACGACCCCGCCACCGGCGTGATGCGCCACGCCGACGCCGGCTATGACATCGCCATCGAGTGCGCCAAGGAGCAGGGCCTGAACCTGCCGTTCCTGAAGTAACGGGTTGCGCCGGGGGGCGCCGCTCACGCCCCCCGGATCAGCTGTGAATACCAGCGCGCGGAGTCCTTCGGGATCCGCGCTTGGGTTTCAAAATCGACCCGGACGATCCCGAAGCGCGTGCCGTAGCCGCCGCCCCATTCGAAATTGTCCAGCAGCGACCAGACGAAATAGCCGCGCACGTCGGCCCCCAGCCCCTTCGCCTCCGCCATCGCGGCGATGTAGGCCTGGAGATAGGCCAGCCGCTCCGTATCCACCACGCGGCCCTCGGCGTCCCCCCCGGTTTCTGGCGTCTCCGCCGCCTTGGTGCCGTAGCCGTTCTCGGTCACATAGATCGGCAAGCGGTAACGCCGGGTCAGGTCGACAAGCGTGTCGCGGAAGCAGCCGGGGTCGTAAGGCCAGTCGATGGCCGTCCGCTTCATCCCCGGCGGCGGCGACCCGAAGCCGAAGCCCCAGATCAGGCTGTCGTCCCGGCGGCCATAGACCGGCGCATAGTGGTTCAGCCCGAACCAGTCCACCGGCCGGGCGATGCGCGCCATGTCGCCGGGCTGGACATAAGGCTCGATGGCCTCGGCGATGCGGCGCGGATAGTGGGCCAGCAACTGCGCGTCGGGGAAGGCGCGGTTCCAATGCTCGTCGAACAGGGCCGCCGCCTCGACATCCTCCGGCTTGTCGGTCTCCGGCCGCATCGGCTGCACGCTGTGCACCGCGCCGATGGAGGCCCCCGGCACCAGCGCCCGCAGCACATCCACCCCGGCGCCATGGGCGAGGTTGACGTGGTGGATCGTCTTCAGGTGGGCGGCGCGGTCGGCGATGCTGGGCGCCCCCCAGCCGAAGGCCCAGCCGAACAGGGTGAAGACCGAAAACTCGTTGAAGGTGGCCCAGCGCTTCACCCGGTCGCCATAGCGCCGGGCGCACAGCGCCGCATAATCCTCGAACCAGCCGATGCTGTCGCGGGTGCCCCAGCCCCCCAGATCCTGCAGTGCCTGCGGCAGGTCCCAGTGATAGAGGCAGAGCCAGGGCTCGATGCCCTTCTCCAGCAGCCGGTCGATCAGCCGGTCGTAGAAATCCAACCCCTTTTCGTTCGGCGCGCCCCGCCCGCGCGGCAGCACCCGCGGCCAGGAGACGGAGAAGCGGTAGGCCTGCAAGCCCAGATCCGCCATCAGGTCCACATCCTGCGGCATCAGGTGGTAATGGTCGCAGGCGACATCCCCGCTCTCGCCATTGTCGACGCGGCCCTTCAGCTTGCAGAAGGTGTCCCAGATGCTGGGCGCCCGCCCGTCGGCCTCGGCCCCGCCCTCGATCTGATAGGCGGAGGTGGAGGCGCCCCACAGGAAGTCGCCCCACTGGAAGTCTTTGGGAAAAACCGGACGTTCGGCCATGGCGGATCACCCGAATGGAGAGTGGTTGAATCCTACCCCTTTCCCGTTCGGGTGGAAGGGGCCAATCGTCGCTGCGACCGCCGCGGCCGGGCACCACCATCCGTCGGGTAAAGCGTCACCATATCGCGGTCGACAGGACGGCGCGGCGCTCCTATGGTCACGCCGACCGGACGAGAAAATTCAGAAAGGAACGGGCGCATCATGGCGAAGAAGGACGGAGTCAACGGCAAGGGCGGCCAGTTCAGCGGGACGCCGGCCGACCGGCTGGTCCGGCTGTGGCGCAACAACGACGAACGTTTCGGCGCCCTGCTGGACGAAGTGCTGGACGGCAATCGCCAGGGCGTGATCGAAGCCGCGCTGGGCAAGCTGCGCGAGGAGGAAGGCTACGACTTCATGGACGAGGTCGAGGCCTTCTCCGAAACGGCGCAGAGCACCGACGAGCATGGCGACCCCACCCTGTCCACCCTGTTCTGGGTGGCGCTGGAGGTCGATGGCCGGCTGGACGAGCCGCCGTCGGTCGACGCCATCGAACGCGCGCTCGATTCGGCCGGGCTGCTGGAAAAGGCGGCCGACATGCGGCTGCTGCCGCTGTGGCTCGATCCGGAACCGCTGTCCTACCTCGAGGCCGCCGACCGCCGCACCCTGCTGCGCCGCCTGATCGACTCGTCCGAGGCAGCGGAAGCCTTCATGCGCGAGCAGGATCTGGTCGCCGCCGCCGACGACATCGGCACCCGTCTCGTCGGCGTCGTCGGTCTGGTGATCGAGGAGGATGCCGAGCAGGACGGCGAGGCGATGCCCGACCCGCTGAACCTTGGCTTCTCCGGCGAGGGCCAGGAACTGGAGATCGACCCCATCGAGCAGGAGCGCATCCGCCAGTCGATGGCCGCCTTCGCCGAGGCGGTGGCCACCGCCGACCCGCGCGTGAAGCGCTGCGAGCCGGTCGGCGGGCTGAACGACCTGCTGGAATTCACCGCCGAGGGCGTCTGGCCGGACGACGTCGAGGCCAGCTTCGACGAGGTCAACGACTTCCTCGACATCGCCGGCAACGAGACCGGCGACGGCATCCTCGACGTGACGGCGGAGCAGACGCCGGAGGGCTTGCAGGTGCGCGCCTACAACTCCGACGGCGTGCTGCTGGACGAGCGCGGCTTCGACCTGACCGGCGACCGGGCGGAAGAGGCGCTGGCCCTGATGAAGCGCCGCTGCCGCCGCGTCAGCGAGGGGTAATTCGCTTCTCGCGGTCCCCTCAACTCATCTCTTCCAGCCGCAGGGGCTTTTCCACCAGCAGGCGGAAACGGCCCCTGCCGGTCTTCTCGATGCGCAGGGGGCCGCAGCGGTCGGCCAGCCGGCGTTGCAGCAGGATCAGCCGCGCTTCCAGATTTTCGGCGAAGTCGGGCAGCGGGATGTCGGGCGCCAGCCGCAGTTCGCGGTTGGTGAAGTCGGTGCGGCCCAGCGCGGTGTGGTCGCGCACCAGCTTCCACAGGATGGCGCCGGCCACCCCTTTGATCAGGTAATCATGGTCGAGGAAGACGCTGTCGTCGCAGGCGTAATGGCGCACGGTGACCGGGGTCCCCTCTGCCGGCGGACTGGCAACGGGGACCGGCACCTCTTCGGCCTCCGCGCCATGGGCCGGCGGCAGGCCGCGCATCAGCGCACCCAGCTGCGCGGCCAGCGTCGCCAGCGCGTCCTCGTCGTCATAGGTGAAGCGCATCTCCTGCGCGCTTTCCGCGAACAGCACGCCGGCCAGCTCCCCGCACGCTCCGGGATGCGCCAGGATCGGCACCGCCAGCTGGCTGTGCGGCCGGTCCAGGCCGGGGAAGGGGATCTCGCGCGCGATGCCGGCGGCCGTCCCCTCCCGCATCGCCATGCTGTAGGCGACATCGGTGGTCATGTGGGTGATGCGGATCGGCACCCGCTCGCGCGCCGCCATGCCGATTACCCCGTCTCCGGGCGCCACCTCCCAGCCGATGCCGCTGCCGCGCCCTGACGCCTCATAGCCCAGCGCCGCAACGGTGAACAGCCGGCCGCTGGCGGCATCGGGCAGCAGGATCAGCGCATGCTCCACCCCGAACAGGTCGCGCAAGGCGGCGATGGCGCGGTCGAGCAGGTCGGACAAGTCGGCGGCGCCGCGCAACCCCTCGCAGGCGCGCCGGACCGCCGACAGCAGGCTGCGCGGCCGGACCGGAGCGGGCAGGGGACAGCCGCCGGCGACCGCCTCGATCGCCACCACCCGGAACAGGTCGGCGCCGCGCAAGCGGAACACCTCCGCCATCCCGACATGGGAGGCGATGCCGGACAGCTTCGCCTTCATGCTCTCGAACAGCGGCCCGTCCGTCTCGGTGCGCAGATAGGCCAGCCGCAGCCGGTACTGTGCCCCGGTGGACGGATCGATCACCTCCAACTGCGCGTCGGGATTGGCCAGGATGTTGGCGCGCGTCTTGTTGAAGAACTGATAGGACAGGGCGATGTGGCCGGGATCGACGTAATGGACCTGCGACAGCTGCGACACGTTCGGCGTCCCGTCCGCCGCCGCCGTGGCGATGGTGCCGGGGATCACGCCCTCCAGGCAGGTCCGGATGGCGTCGAGTGTAAGACCGTCGTGGGGCAGGGGGCCGCTCATGCCGGGATCCGCTCGCCGGCCTTCGGTCCCGGCGTCTGGTCGAAGACCGCGGCGGGGTCCATATGCAGCGCAACCAGATCGGCCGGATCGAACTCCATCACCGCCCGGACGAAGGCTTCGGTGAATCCCATCCCGGCCAGCTCGGCGATGAAGCCGTCGAGATAGGGGCCGGGCAGCGCCGCCTCTTCCACCGTCGGTGCCGCCACGGTGGCGCCCCCACTCTCGCCGCCGTCCTTGATCTGAATGGACCGGTGGGTGCTGGGTTCGGTGAAGACCACTGCCAGCCGACCGGTGCCGGCGACTGCGGCGACCAGGGCGGCGTTGGCGCGCCCGTCGATCAGCACGGTCAGGCGTTCGCCACCGGGCGACACCCGCGCCGCCACAGCCCGCGCCACCAGCGGGCGCCCGTCGCGGTCGCTGGTCGCGACATTGACGCTGAGGCTGCGGTCCAGGAAGCGCCGGACCGTCTCGTCCAAACCCCTCTCCCGCCGCATATCCCGACGCTCCGCGCTACTGCTCCACACTGGCGACCGGCCATCAGCATAGCGCCGCCTGCGGCCCGGCGGCAAACCAACCGAAGGCGATCCAACCGATGGGCGTCATCCTTCGGCGAGCCATGCCGCGACGAGTGCTCAGGCCCCCGGCGCCACCACGAAGCAGGCCATGCCGATGGTGACCAGCCCGCTGCAGGCGCTGGCCGCATCCTGCTGCGACAGGCCGGACAGGCGGGCGCGGTAGAGCGGCCCGGTCTGGGTGTCCACCGCCTGGACGATCCGCTGCGAGCGCGACAGCACCGGCATGGAGTTGCGGGCGCGGTCGATCACGCGCTGGCTGTCGTCGGGCGAGCGGAAGGCGCCGAGCTGCACCGTCCACACCCCGCCGCCGGCGGTCGCCGCCCCGCTCATCGTCGCCACCGGACGCGGCGCCGGAGCATCCGGAGTCGAGGTGTCGGGCGCCACCACCCGCACCGCCGGTGCCGGAGCGGGCGCCGGAGAGGGCAGGGCGGCCACGGCGATCGGCGGCCGGCTCGCCGCCGGGCGGCTGCCGGCGGGAGGGGTGTAGGAGGGCGCCGGATTGACCGGAGCCGAATAGGAGGAAGACGGCCGGGCGTAGGGCGAACCGTAATCCGGCGGCGAATCGGAGGACGGCGCGCTGACCAGCACGATGTCGGCGCCGTTGGGCGCCGGGGTGCGGTTCAGCCGCGGCCCGACCGACGCGATGTAGCGCCGCGTCTCGCCCGGCAGCCCGCGCTTGCCGGCCAGATAGTCGCCGTAACAGCCGGGACCGCAGTTGTAGGCGCCGAGGAAGCCCGGCGCGCCGAACAGGTTGTACATCTCGCGCAGATAGGCGGTGCCGGCGATGATGTTGTCATGCGGATCGTAGGGGTCGGAGCCCAGATTGTGCTTGCGCCGCATTTCATCATAGGTGGCCGGCATCACCTGCATCAGCCCCATGGCGCCGGCCTTGCTGACGATGGGCTTGCCGTTGACGGTGGTGCGCCCGCCGCTTTCCTGGCGGATGACCTCGCGGATCCACAGCTCCGGCATGTCGAAGCGCTTGGAGGCTTCCGCGACATGCGCGTCGATTTCCTCAGGCGAGGCGACGCGATGTGAGCCTCCCCCGCTGGCGCAGGCGCTCAGCAGGGCAGTCAGGGCGGCGCAGGTCAGCAATGGCTTCAGGCGACGCACGGAACCCCCGGTCATCGTTCAGTTCTATTGTTGGATAAGCCCGATTTGGAGGTAACGACATTTGCACATTCCCGGCCCGCCGTAAACCGTCCCAGCTGTGACCTTCGACGCGGCCGGAGAACGCGGGAGGGGAGGGGGCTTTCAGTCCTTCGGACGGACAAGCGGCCGTCCGGGTATCTGCCGTCCGGCGCGGCCTATGCCGGGATTTCCCTTGCCTGGATTTTGTGTCTGAGTTTTACGGCGGTCAGCTCTCGCGGTCGTCGTCGGGATCGCGGCGGGTGGTGAGTTCGCGCATCAGCCGTTCCTTGGCGGTCTTGCGGCTCGCCCGGCCGCCGCCGCGTCCGAACAGCCCGCCCAGCAGGCCGCCGGCTTTCGGCTCCTCCTCCAGCTCCTCGGTCATCTGGGCGCGTTCCGCCTCGCGCCGGGCCAGCATGGCGGCGCGGTCGACCAGCGGGTTGCGCAGCCGGCGCGGCAGCGCCTTGAAGGCGAGGTTGGCGCGTTCAAGGTCGGCCAGATCCTCGGTGGAGCGGGCGATGCGCAGCGCCACCCGCAGCAGGTCGAGTCGCCACGCATCCTCCGGCGCATGCGGCAGCGTCTCCGCCGCCGCCAGCAGGGTATCCAGCCCCTTGCCGGTCAGCGCGCTGGTGGATCGTTCGCTGCTGGATTTATCGGTATCGCGGTCCGGTCCCATTCCGTCTTCAAAGCTGTCGCGCTGAAGGCGGACTTTAGGACGGCTCGACAGGATTTGTCTGCCCCCATGCGGAGACCACACCATTCGGGTGGGGGAGGGGGCGGGTTTGCGACGAAAAAAGCCCTCCTCCCGTCGCCGGGAAGAGGGCCGCAAGTCTTTCGGGGAAATGCGCGGCTGGATGCCGGCACGCATGCCGCCGCCCAGGGGGAGGGGCGCGGCATCTCGAAGCCGGCCCCTCCGCATTCCAGCGGAAGGGCCGGGAAACTCACCTCACTCCGCGGCCTGCGCCACGGTCAGGCCCAGCCGCTTGGCGACGCCCTCGCCATAGGCGGGGTCGGCGGCCAGGAAGTGCTTCAGCTGGCGCTGCTGGATGAACAGCGGCACCTTGCCCAGGCTGCCGGCGATGTTGTCCATCAGGCGGGCTTGAGCCTCGGCGCCGATCAGGCGGAACAGCGCGCCGGCCTGGGCGTAGTCGTCGTTGCCCTCGCGGTGGTCGTAATGGGCGGCGTCGCCGCTGATGCGCAGCGGCGGCTCGTTGGCAACCCCGGTCTGGGCCGGGCCGCCGAAGCTGTTCGGCTCGTAGTTCGGCCGGCCGCCGCCATTGCCGTCCACCCGCATGGCGCCATCGCGCTGATAGTTGTGGACCGGGCAGCCCTGCGGCTTGTTCACGGGGATCTGCGCGTAGTTGCCGCCCAGCCGGTAGCGATGCGCATCGGCATAGGCGAACAGCCGGCCCTGCAGCATCTTGTCCGGGCTGAAGGAGATGCCGGGCACCACGCTGGCCGGGCTGAAGGCGGCCTGCTCGGTCTCCGCGAAGAAGTTCTCCGGGTTGCGGTTCAGCACCAGCTCGCCGATCTCGATCAACGGATAGTCGGCGTGCGGCCACACCTTGGTCAGGTCGAACGGGTTGATGCGGTAGGCGTCGGCCTCCGCCTCCGGCATGATCTGCACCGAGACGGTCCAGGCTGGGAAGTCGCCGTCCTCGATCGAGGCGTACAGGTCGCGGGTGGCGTGGTCGGGGTCGATGCCGGCCATCGCGGTCGCCTGCTCGGCGGTGAAGTTCTCGATGCCCTGGCGGGTCTTGAAGTGATACTTGACCCAGAAGCGCTCGTTCGCCGCGTTGATCCACGAGAAGGTGTGGCTGCCGAACCCGTCCATGTGGCGATAGCTGCGCGGCGTGCCGCGGTCGCTAAACAGGATGGTCAGCTGGTGCATCGTCTCCGGTGACAGCGAGAAGAAGTCCCAAACGGCGGTGGGGTCCTTCAGGTTGGTGGCCGGGTTGCGCTTCTGGGTGTGGATGAAGTCGGGGAACTTCAGCGGGTCGCGCAGGAAGAAGACCGGCGTGTTGTTGCCGACCAGATCGTAGTTGCCTTCCTCCGTATAGAACTTCACGGCGAAGCCGCGCGGGTCGCGCTCGGCATCGGCGGAGCCCTTCTCGCCGCCGACGGTGGAGAAGCGCAGGAAGACACCAGTCTCCTTGCCGATCGACGACAGAAAGGCGGCCTTGGTCCATTGCGTCACGTCGCGGGTGACGCGGAAGCTGCCGTAGGCGCCGGCGCCCTTGGCATGCACCACGCGCTCGGGAATGCGTTCGCGGTTGAAGTGGGCCAACTTCTCGATCAGGTGGAAATCCTGCAGCAGCAGCGGCCCGCGCGGCCCGGCGCTCAGCGAATTCTGGTTGTCAGGTACGGGCTGGCCGAAGCTGGTGGTCAGGGTGCTCATCCGGGTCATCCTCTTCAGGGCGGGTGCCGCTCGTTGCGGCCGTCATTGTCTCGCCCCTGGTTATCCGGCGTCTTGAACGATATATCCAAGACATGGAAGAAAATGCACCAATAGGCTCCACCTATGAATTTCTCCGGCCTGTCCCTGCGTGACCTGGAATATGTCGTCGCCGTCGCCGAGCTGCGCCATTTCGGCCGCGCCGCCGAACGCTGCGCCGTCAGCCAGCCGTCGCTCAGCGCCCAGATCCGCAAGCTGGAAGAAGCCCTTGGCCTGTCGCTGTTCGAACGCACCAGCCGCAAGGTCCTGCTGACGCCGCGCGGCGAGGCCATCGTGGCGCAAGCCCGCGTGGTGCTGGAGGAGGCGCGGCGGCTTCTGACGCTGGCCGACGGGTCGGACGGGGCACTGACCGGCCGGCTGCGGCTGGCGGCGATCCACACGCTCGGCCCCTACCTGTTTCCCCACATCCTGCCGACGCTGCGCTCGAGCTGGCCCGACCTGACCCTGATCCTGTCGGAAGGCCGCACCGACAGCCTGCTGGAGGAGCTGCGCGACGGCCGGCTCGACGCCGTGCTGCTGGCCCTGCCGGTGGAGGGCGACGGGCTGACGGTCGAACCGCTGTTCTTCGAGCCCTTTCTGCTCGCCCATCCCGCCGGCCACCGCCTGTGCGCCACCTCCAATCTGTCGCTGAACGATCTCGACCCGGCGGAACTTCTGCTGCTGGAGGAAGGGCATTGCCTGCGCGATCAGGCGCTGGCCGCCTGCGGCCTCAGTGCGCGGGGCGGCGGCGTCCACGCCACCGGGCTGGAGACGCTGCGCCACATGGTGGCGGCGGGGGCCGGCTGCACGCTGATGCCGATCCTGGCGGCCAAGGCGGAGGACGGCCGCGCCGCCACGGTCGGCGGGCTGGTGGAGTATCGCCCCTTTAAAGGGCCGCGTCCGCCCGGCCGTGTCATCGGTCTGGTCTGGCGTGCCAGTGACCCGCGCGACCGGGGCCTGCGCGAATTGGCAGACCTGCTGCGCCGCGACCTGCCGGCCGGCACGGACCCCGCCCTACTCCGAAAGGATGACTGACGAGGGGACGGAACAAGCGACCATCGGCCGGGTTGTAGGCTCCGCCCGCTCTCCTCACTGTTCAGGGGGCGGGTTCGACTTTCGATACAGGCGGAGATACGGGCGATCATGGCAAATATCCTGAGGCAAGCGACCAGGCTCGGTGAAGGATTGCCCTTTCCGCTGGGCGCGACATGGGATGGGCTCGGCGTCAACTTCGCCCTGTTTTCCGCCAACGCGACGAAGGTCGAACTGTGTCTTTTCGATGAAAGCGGCGAGGAGGAGCTTGAGCGCATCGAGCTTCCCGAATTCACCAACGAGATCTGGCACGGCTATTTGCCGGACGCCCGTCCCGGCCTGCTCTACGGCTACCGCGTGTACGGCCCCTACGAGCCGGAAAACGGCCACCGCTTCAACCCCAACAAGCTTCTGCTCGACCCCTATGCCAAGGAGCTGGTCGGCGAGATCCGCTGGAACCCGGCCCATTTCGGATATGTGATGGAATCGGGCGACGATTTGACCTTCGACGAGCGCGACAGCGCGCCCTTCATGCCGAAATGCAAGGTGATCGACCCGGCCTTCACCTGGGGCCGCGACCACAAGCCCGGTACCGCCTGGGACCGCACCATCTTCTACGAAACCCATGTGAAAGGCTTCACCAAGCTGCACCCGGCGGTGCCCGACAGCCTGCGCGGCACCTATGGCGGCATGGCGGTGAAGGAGGTGGTCGACTACATCAAGTCGCTCGGCGTCACCTCGGTGGAGCTGCTGCCGGTCCATGCCTTCGTCCAGGACCAGCATCTGGTCGACAAGAAGTTGGCGAATTACTGGGGCTACAACTCCATCGGCTTCTTCGCGCCGGAACCGCGCTATGCCGCGTCGGGCAACGCCATCAAGGAATTCAAGGAGATGATCGCCCATCTCCACAATGCCGGGCTGGAGGTGATCCTCGACGTCGTCTACAACCACACCGCCGAGGGCAACGAGCGAGGGCCCACCCTGTCCTTCAAGGGCATCGACAACGCCTCCTACTACCGCTTGATCCCGGACCAGCAGCGCTACTACATCAACGAGACCGGGACCGGAAACACCGTCAATCTCAGCCACCCGCGCGTGCTGCAGATGGTCACCGACAGCCTGCGCTATTGGGCGACCGAGATGCATGTCGACGGCTTCCGCTTCGACCTCGCCACCATTCTGGGGCGCGAACCCTACGGCTTCGACGAGGGCGGCGGCTTCCTCGACAGCTGCCTGCAGGACCCGATCCTCAACAGCGTCAAGCTGATCGCCGAGCCGTGGGACTGCGGCCCCGGCGGCTATCAGGTCGGCAATTTCCCGCCGGGCTGGGCGGAGTGGAACGACCGCTACCGCGACACCGTCCGCGCCTTCTGGAAGGGCGACGAGGGCAAGCTGCCGGAGGTGGCGCCGCGGCTCTGCGCCTCGGCCGACCTGTTCAACAAGCGCGGGCGCAAGCCCTGGGCCAGCGTGAACTTCATCACCGCCCATGACGGCTATACGCTGAACGACCTCGTTTCCTACAACGACAAGCACAACGAGGCGAACGGCGAGGACAACAACGACGGCCACTCCCACAATTTGTCCTGGAACCATGGGGTGGAGGGGCCGACCGACGATCCCGAGATCAAGGAACTGCGCGAACGGCAGAAGCGCAACATGCTGGCGACGCTGCTGCTGTCGCAGGGTTCGCCGATGCTGCTGGCCGGCGACGAGTTCGGCAATACCCAGCACGGCAACAACAACGCCTATTGCCAGGACAACGAGACGGCGTGGTTGAACTGGGACGGCATCGACGAGGACGGGCAGGCGCTGATCGAGTTCGTCCGCCGCGTCGTCGCGGTCCGCCAGTCCTTCCCCATGCTGCGCCGCGGCCGCTTCCTGTCCGGCGAATACAATGCCGAGTTCGACGTCAAGGACGTCACATGGCTGACGCCTGCCGGCGACGAGATGGACGAGAGCCATTGGCACGACGGCAACGCCCGTTGCCTGGGCATGCTGCTGGACGGTCGCGGGCAGGCCAGCGGCATCAAGCGCCCGGCGATGGACTCCACCCTGCTGTTGGTCATCAACGGCCACCACGACGTGGTGGAGTTCACCCTGCCGGAGGTGACCGGCGGCAGCGTCTGGCGCTGTCTGGTCGACACCAACCTGCCCGACCCCGACGAGGTGCCGCGCGTCAACACCGGGGAGGGCTATATCGTCACCGGCCGGTCGCTGCTGCTGCTGGCCCTGGAACCGGATGGCAAGACCTCCTTCGCGCTGCGCCGCGCCACCCGCGCGCTCCGCAGCGTCGCCGAAAGCCCGACCGCGGTGTCGTCCTACGGCGAGGAGACTGTGGACGCGGAGAAGCCGGCGGAACCGGTGGAGGTGAAGGAACCGGTGAAGGCCGAAGCGGTGGCGGAGCCTGCGCCGGTGAAGAGTGAAACGCCTGTGAAGAAACCCACCTGACCCGACACCAAATCTCCCTCTCCCGTCCCGGGAGAGGGAAGGGGCCCAAGCGGAGCTTGGGAAGGGTGAGGGGTACTGCAAGGAACCATGCGCTTCTAGCTCCTGGGACCACCCCTCACCCTCCCACCTTCGGCGGGTCCCTCCCTCTCCCGGGGCTCTCAGCGGATCTTCGGTCCGCCTGACGCCGTCAGCACAAACAAAGTTTGTGCGAGAGGCGGGAGAGGGCATTCAGGATTCCCCGCCATGAAACTCTTCGAATGCCAGAACTGCCACCAGCCGCTCTATTTCGAGAACACGCTGTGCGAGCGTTGCGGGCATCGGCTCGGCTATCTGCCGGATGCGGGGACCCTGTCGGCGCTCGACCCCACCGACCATGACGGGGCGTGGAGCGCGCTCGCCACCCCCGAACGGCTCTACAAGTTCTGTGCGAACGCGGATCTCGACGCCTGCAACTGGATGCTGCCGGCCGACTCCGCCGACACCCATTGCGCCGCCTGCCGGCACAACCGCACCGTCCCCGACCTGTCCGACACCGTCAACCTGACGCGCTGGCGCAAGCTGGAGCTGGCGAAGCATCACCTGTTCTATACGCTGACCAACCTGAACCTGCCGTTGCAGACCCGGATCGACAACCCGGAGGAAGGTCTGGCCTTCGACTTCCTGACCGACAGCGTCGCCGCCGACGGCACGGTGACGCCGGTGCTGACCGGCCATGCCAACGGCCTCATCACCATCAACGTCGCCGAGGCCGACGACGCCGAGCGCGAGAAACGCCGCACCGAGATGGGCGAGCCATACCGCACGCTGCTCGGCCATTTCCGCCACGAGATCGGCCATTACATCTGGGACCGGCTGGTGCGCGACGACCCGGCGCTGCTGGAACGTTTCCGCGCCCTGTTCGGCGACGAGCGGCAGGATTATGGCGAGGCGCTGAAACGCCACTATGCCGACGGCGCGCCGGTCGACTGGCAGGCGAACTTCGTCAGCACCTATGCCACCGCCCACCCGTGGGAGGATTTCGCCGAGACCTGGGCGCATTACCTGCACATCGTCGACACGCTGGAAACCGCCCGCGCCTTCGGCCTGCGGGTGCGCCCACGCATCACCGAAGGGGCGGAACTGGAGGCGGAGGTCGACTTCAATCCCCACAGGGCGAGGCGGATCGAGGATCTGATCGACCTCTGGCTGCCGCTGACCTATGCGGTGAACAGCCTGAACCGCAGCATGGGCCAGCCGGATCTCTACCCCTTCATCCTGTCCGCGTCGGTGATCGAGAAGCTGGGATTCATGAACGGAATGGTGCGGGGGCTGTAGAGCCGTCAGGCCTGCATTACCCCTCTATGGCATTCTCACATTTCCAGGCATTGGCAAGCCTTCGGAAAAAAAGAACTTTTCGTCATCCCCGCGAAGGCGGGGATCCAGAGTTGCCAGTGCGGGTACTCGCGAAGCCCGGTTTCCCGCCTTCGCGGGAATGACGGCCGAAGAAGTGGATTATCCCAACACTCTACCTGCCGCCGAGATGTGTGAATGCCATAGCATCACCCCTCCGCCCCCACCACCGCCCGCACCCAGCGCACCGCGCGGTTGCGGCCGTCGCGCTTGGCCTTGTAGAGCGCGGAATCGGCATGGCGCATCACCGTCGCCATGTCGCTGTCGTCTTCCGGCCAGGAGGCGATGCCGATGGAACAGCCGACCCGGACCATATCGCCGTTGAACGACACCGGTTCGTTGACGGCGGCGATGATGCGCGCCGCCAACTCCTCGGTGTCGGGAGCCGGGCGGCCGGAGCGGCGGGGAAGCACTGCGGCGAACTCGTCGCCGCCCAGCCGGGCGACCACGTCGTCGTCGCGGAAGATGCTGGCCAGCCGGCCGCCGATCTGGCGCAGCACGGCATCGCCGGCATCGTGGCCCAACCGGTCGTTCACCGGCTTGAAGCCGTCCAGGTCGATGTACATCACCGTCGCCGATCCGCCGCCACCGCCGGTCGACGCCTCGACATACTGTTCGAAATAACGCCGGTTCGGCAGCGCGGTCAGCCGGTCCTCGTAGGCGATGTCCTCCAGCCGCATCAGGGCGGCATCCTTGTTGGTCAGGCTGTCCACCATCTCCCGCAGGCCCACCGACAGCCGGCGGATCTCCGCCGCGCCGCCGACATCGGGAATCGCCACGCCGCGCTCGCCCTTGCCGATGCGCTCGGCGGCGTCGGCGATGGCGCCCAGCGGCCGGGCGATGCGTCCGGCAGCGAACCAGCCGATCCCGCTGAACAGCAGGGCCAGCACCGCGCCGGACCCGATGATCGTCAGCCGCAGGCGGTTGGTTTCGGCATAGACGACGTCGGCCGGCTGGCGGGCGACGACGGTCCAGCCCAGCCCCGCGTAATCGTGCAGCCCCTTGCCGTGGGCCACGCCGGTGACATAGGTGATCCCGTCGGGCCAGACCTCGCTGCTCCAGCCGTCGCGCAGCCTAGCGGTCAGCGTCGGCACCGGCAGCGGCTTGCCGACCGCCGAATCGGGGCCGATCAGCACGGTACCGTCGGCCGACAGGATGTAGAGCGTCAGACCCTTGCGGTCGGACAACGGCTCGATCAGTTGCCGGATCGAGGCGTGTGCCCAGTCCCAGCTGTAATGGGCGGCCAGCACGCCGACCGTGGTGCCGTCCGCCTTCTGCAGCGGGGCGGACACGTCGACGAATTTCGGCGTTTCGCCCTGCAGGTACTGCACCTTGCCGCGCAGGGCCACCGCCTCGTGCACGTCGCCGACGAACAGGCCCTTCATCCCTTCCTGATGGACCGGCCGGCCGGCGATGTCGGCCCCCAGCAGCAGCCCGTCGGCGGCGGCCACCACGCGCCCGTCGGCGTCGGTCATGCCGATCCAGGCGATGGCCGGGTCGCGGCGCTTCAGTTCCTCGATGGTCGATTGCGCCACCGCCGGGTCCTTCAGCGCATCGATCCGCGACAGCGCGGCGATCTGATTGGCGCGCGCCCACATCGTCGAATCGAGCTGCCGCGCCAGCGATTGCGCCAGCCCGGTCATCGAATTGCCGATCTCCTTCGCCAGCGCGTCCGCCGCGCCATTGCCGACGACCAGCCCCTTCACCAGCGTCGATCCCAGCAGCAGCACGGCCACGGTGACGGCCACGGTCATCCGCAGGCCGATGGCCCGGCGCGGAACACGGCCGGTGGCGACGTGGTGTCCGGCAGTCCGGCCGCTTGGCTGTCCAAGGGGCGACATCGTGGCAAGATCCTTTTCAAGCGACCCCGGCAAAGCCGGATGGGAAACGATCAGTGAAGACACTGTATCATCCCAGCCCTTTATAAAGGGTCAAGCGGAACCGTCGCGACGCATTTACAATGTAAAAGGGAAACATGTGCAGATTTCAGCACGTGCCGGACGTGCGTCAGCCAAAAAAGTTCGGGAGGCTGACTTTCAGCATATTGCGTAAAAGAGAAAAGGCCGCTAGCTATACGGCCGCGGCCCGAGTTTAGGGAGGAAACGCCTGAAAGGCGATCGAAACAACAAATAATGCTGCGTCGCCGAAGATCCAGCCCATTGCGGCTGGATTTTTCGTTTTTGCCGCAAGACTCTTCTTCACAATCGATGTTGCCCCGGCGGAAGGGGGATTCCCCAAACGGTTGGTTGCGCTATCATGTCAGCCCAACGAACCATACAGCCGGGAAGACTCCTCATCATGAAACGGCGTGCGTTCCTTTCCAGCGCCGGTGTCGGCCTTGCCGCCGCCGGAACCGCCGCGACCATCGCGGCTCCGGCCATCGCCCAGACCTCCCAGCCGGAGATCAAGTGGCGCATGGCGTCGAGCTATCCCAAGAGTCTCGACACCATCTATGGCGCGGCGGAGTTCATCGCCAAGCGGGTGTCCGACGCCACCGACGGCAAGTTCCAGATCCGCACCTTCGCGGCGGGCGAAATCGTCCCGGCGCTGCAGGTGCTCGACGCGGTGCAGAACGGCACGGTCGAGTGCGGCCAGTCGGCGGCCTATTTCTATGTCGGCAAGGATCCGACCTTCTGCTTCGACACCGCCATGCCCTTCGGCCTGAACACGCGCCAGCACATCGCCTGGATGATGCATGGCGGCGGGCTGGAGCTGATGCGGGAGGTGTTCAAGGATTACAACATCCACCACATCCCCGCCGGAAACACCGGCGCCCAGATGGGCGGCTGGTTCCGCAAGGAGATCAAGAGCCTGGAGGATCTGAAGGGGCTGAAGATGCGCATCGGCGGTCTGGTCGGCCAGATCCTGACGCCCTTCGGGCTGGTCCCGCAGCAACTCGGCGGCGGCGACATCTATCCGGCGCTGGAACGCGGCACCATCGACGCGGCGGAGTTCGTCGGCCCCTACGACGACGAGAAGCTGGGCTTCTACAAGGTCGCCAAATACTACTACTACCCCGGCTGGTGGGAGGGCTCGGCCCAGATCCCGCTGATGTTCAACATGCAGGCCTGGGAACAGCTGCCGAAATCCTACCAGACCATCCTGGAACAGGCCTGCTGGGAAGCCAACAGTTGGATGATCGCCAAGTACGACACGCTGAACGCCTCGGCGCTCAAGCGGCTGGTCGGCGGCGGCGCCGTGCTGCGCCCCTTCCCGCGCGACATGATGCAGGCCTGCGAGAAAGCGGCGTTCGAATTTTACGACAAGCTCGCCGCCAGCAACCCGCGCTTCAAGAAGGTCTATGACGGCTGGAAGCCCTTCCTGGAGCAGGAGCGGCTGTGGTTCCGCGTCGCCGAGAACGGCTTCGACAGTTTCGTCTACAGCCAGTCGGCGCAGCAGCGCTGAGGCGCGTCTCGGGGCGGGTCGCCTGCGGCGATTCGCCCCGCCTTTCGTTGAAAAGGCTGATTTTTTCAGATTCTTCTGTCCGCGATCGCGATCATTGGTCTTCTCAATCGCACGCGAATGGAGCACACTGCCGGTGTAAGCGTGGGCATTGCCTTCGCAATTGCACAAAATTTCAGCAAAGCGTTGAATTGATCACGACATAGTCATTCCTCTTGTCTATTTTCTTAAACGCGTGGTACCGTCAGGGTCAGAAAGACGGACCGGACCGGGGTGGCGTACCCGGAGCCAGGTCGCCTGTGACGGGAGCGGACGGATGGACGGCGGGATGATCGCGACGACAGATACCCTGGTGCGCTTTTCCGGGGTGCAGAAGACCTACGATGGCGAGCATCTCGTGGTGAAAAGCCTCGACCTCGACATTCGCAAGGGCGAATTCCTGACGCTGCTGGGGCCGTCGGGGTCGGGCAAGACCACCACGCTGATGATGCTGGCCGGGTTCGAGGTGCCGACCCATGGCGACATCTTCATCGGCGACCGGCCGATCAAGAACACGCCGCCGCACAAGCGCGACATCGGCATGGTCTTCCAGAACTACGCCCTGTTCCCCCACCTGACGATCGAGGAAAACGTCGCCTTCCCGCTGTCCGTGCGTGGGGTTCCGAAGGCGGAGGTGAAGGAGCGGGTGAAGGCCGCGCTCGACATGATCAAGCTCGGCAACCTCGCCGGCCGCCATCCCGGCCAGCTGTCGGGCGGCCAGCAGCAGCGCGTGGCGCTCGCCCGCGCCCTGGTCTTCAATCCGGCGCTGGTGCTGATGGACGAGCCGCTCGGCGCGCTCGACAAGCGCCTGCGCGAGCATATGCAGCTGGAGATCAAGCGCCTGCACGAGACGATGGGCCTGACCGTTGTCTACGTCACCCACGACCAGGGGGAGGCGCTGACGATGTCCGACCGCATCGCGGTCTTCAACGACGGCATGGTCCAGCAGATCGACCGCCCGGATGCGCTGTACGAGCGGCCGGTGAACAGCTTCGTCGCCAACTTCATCGGCGAGAACAATGTCCTGAGCGGCGTTGTCGAAAATATCGAACAGGGCTGGGCGCGGGTCGCGCTGGATACCGGCGGCTCGGTGGTGGCGCAGGCGGTGAACATCGGCGGCCCCGGCAACCGCACCTCGCTGTCGCTGCGGCCGGAGCGCGTCGCCATCGAAACCGGCGACAGCGGCGACAGCGACATGAACCGGCTGCCGGCGACGCTGACCGACCTGATCTATCTCGGCGACCACACGCTGGCGGTGCTGAACACGCCAGCCAACCCGGAATTCATGGTCAAGCTGCCGGCCGGCTCCTATGCCGGTCTGTCGCCGGGCCAGGATGTCTACATCGCGTTCCGCCCGGAGGACTGCCGGGCGCTCGATCCGGTCTGAGGACGTGGTTCCTCGGCGCCAGGATGCCTCTCAGCAACAACAACCACGACGAATAAGGACGGGGAATCATGTCGAAGATTAAGGTGGCTCTCGGTTTCGCTGCGACCTTCACCGCCCTCACGGCCCTGGCTTCGGCCGCAAGCGCCCGCGACCTCACCGTCGTGTCGTGGGGCGGCGCCTATCAGGACGTCCAGAAGAAGGTGTATTTCGGTCCGTTCAAGGAGACCGGCACCCCGATGAACGACGAATCCTGGGACGGCGGCGTCGGCGTCCTGCGCGCCAAGGTCCAGGGCGGCGCCTCCACCTGGGACGTCGTGCAGGTCGAGAGCGAGGAGCTGGCGCTGGGCTGCGACGAGGGCCTGTACGAGAAGCTGAACTATTCCAAGATCGGCGGCGAGGACATCTATCTGCCCTCCACGGTCAATCCCTGCGGCGTCGGCGCCATCGTCTATGACTTCGTCCTCGGCTACGACAAGGACAAGCTGAAGGACGCGCCGAAGAGCTGGGCCGATTTCTTCGACACCAAGAAGTTCCCAGGCAAGCGCGGCCTACGCCAGGGCGCCAAGACCACGCTGGAGATCGCGCTGATGGCCGACGGCGTCGCTCCGGCCGACGTCTACAAGGTGCTGGGCACCGATGCCGGCATCGACCGCGCCTTCAAGAAGCTCGATACCATCAAGAACGACATCGTCTGGTGGAAGGCCGGCGCCCAGCCGCCGCAGCTTCTGGCCTCGGGCGAAGTGGCGATGACCTCGGTCTACAACGGCCGCATCGACGCCGCCAACAAGAACGAGAAGAAGAACTTCGGCATGGTGTGGAACGGCGCGCTCTACACCATCGACAGCTGGGTGATCCTGAAGGGCAGCCCGAACCAGGACGCCGCCTACAAGTTCCTGAACTTCGTCGGCAAGCCTGAGAACCAGGCCAAGCTGTCCGAAGGCATCGCCTACGGCACGTCGAACAAGAAGGCGCCGTCGCTGCTGCCGAAGGCTGTGCTGGCCGACCTGCCGACCGCGCCGGACAACATGAAGAACGCGATCGAGATCAACACCGACTTCTGGCTGGAGAACATCGACCGCCTGACCGAACGCTTCAACAAGTGGGCGGCGAAGTAAGCTTTATCTGAGGGCCACCCTATACCCCCTCTCCCCCCTAGGGAGAGGGTCGGGGTGAGGGGGATGCTCGGCGGTACATATCGGGCCGAAATGTGCTTCCCACTTCAGTTTTTTGGCGGACCATTTCCCGCCCTTCGGTGACCGGACGCCCTGCGTCCCCCTCACCCTGACCCTCTCCCCGGGGGGGAGAGGAGATGGTCCCGGTTTCGGGGCATTATGCGCCCGCGTCTTTCCAACAGGACAATGCCGATGACAGCCGCCTTCGTTGCCGGCGCCGACGTGCCGTTGAAGCGTCGATTGAAACGGGCCGAGCGGGCCCGGCAGTTCCGTGCGCTGGGCCTGGTGCTGCCGCTGCTGGCCTTCCTGCTGTTCACCTTCGTCGTGCCGCTCGCCGGCATGATCTGGAAGTCGGTGGACGACTGGGAGGTGCCGCAGGCGATGCCGCAGACCGTGGCGGCGCTGGAGCATTGGAACGGCCAGGGCCTGCCCGACGAGGCCGCCTTCGCCGCGCTCGCCGCCGACGTCCGCGCCGCGTATGACGCCGGCACGCTGGCCGTCGCCGCCAAGCGGCTGAACTACATCGTGAACGGCTATCGCACCACGCTGCTCTCCACCGGCCGCAAGCTGAAGGAGCAGCCGGCTCCCGGCACCGCCAAGGAGACGCTGATCGGCCTCAACCCGGCCTGGGGCGAGCGCGAGAGCTGGACCGCGATCAAGAGCGCCAGCGGCCCGGTCACCAGCTATTACCTGCTGGCCGCGGTCGACCTGACCCGCAATGCCGACGGCGCCATCGTCCAGGCTCCGGCGGACCAGTCGATCTACCGCGAGGTCTTCGTCCGCACCTTCACCATCGGCTTCGGCGTCACGGCGCTCTGCCTGATCCTCGGTTTCCCGGTGGCCTATCTGCTGGCCAACCTGCCGACCGGCCGGTCGAACCTGTTGATGATCTTCGTGCTGCTGCCCTTCTGGACCTCGCTGCTGGTGCGCACCTGCGCCTGGATCGTGATCCTGCAGAGCGAGGGCATCGTCAACGGCTCCCTGCAATGGCTGGGCGTCATCGACGAGCCGATGCGGCTGATCTACAACCGGTTCGGCGTCTACATGGCGATGACCCATGTGCTGCTGCCCTTCATGATCCTGCCGCTCTACAGCGTCATGCGCGGCATCTCGCCGGCCTACATGCGGGCCGCCGCCTCGCTCGGCGCGCCGCCGATGACGGCCTTCCTGCGCATCTACCTGCCGCAGACCATTCCGGGGATCGGCGCCGGCTGCCTGCTCGTCTTCATCCTGGCCATCGGCTACTACATCACGCCGGCGCTGGTCGGTGGGGCCGCCGACCAGATGATTTCGTCCTTCATCGCCTTCTACACCACGGAAACGGTCAACTGGGGCCTCGCCTCGGCGCTGGGGGCGGTGCTGCTGCTCTCCACGCTGGTGCTGGCGGTGGTCTACGGCAAGCTGGCGCTCGGCCGCCAGACGACGGGAGGTCTGAAGAATTGAGCGCGAACCATTCCCCCCAAACCGCCAGCCAGCGTTTCGCCTGGATCGCCACGATCGTCGCCTCCACGCTGGTGTTCATCTTCCTGATGGCGCCGATCCTGGCGATCGTGCCGCTGTCCTTCAGCTCCAGCACCTACCTGACCTATCCGCTGCCCGGCCTGTCGCTGCGCTGGTACGAGGAATTCCTCAATTCGGCGCGCTGGATGAATTCGCTGAAGAACAGCTTCATCATCGGCGTGTCGTCGGCCATGCTGTCGATGGCGCTGGGCACGCTCGCCTCGCTGGGTCTCGCCCAGTGGAAGAGCAAGTGGAAGCCGCTGGTCCTGGCCGTCGTGCTGTCGCCGATGGTGGTTCCGGTGGTCATCACCGCGGTCGGTGTCTATTTCTTCTTCGCGCCGCTGGGGCTGACCGGCAACTATCTCGGCCTGATCCTGGTCCACACCGCGCTGGCGACGCCCTTCGTCGTCATCACGGTGTCGGCGACGCTGCAGAGCTTCGACATGACGCTGGCGCGCGCCGCCGCCTCGCTGGGGGCGCCGCCGCTGCTGACCTTCCGCAAGGTGATCCTGCCGCTGATCCTGCCGGGTCTGGCGTCGGGCGCGCTGTTCGCCTTTGCCACCAGCTTCGACGAGGTGGTGACGGTGCTGTTCCTCGCCGGGCCTGAGCAGCGCACCCTGCCGCGCGAGATGTTCAGCGGCATCCGCGAGAACATCAGCCCGACCATCACCGCGGTGGCGGTGGTGCTGACGGTGATCTCGGTCTTCATGCTGTCGACGCTGGAAATCCTGCGCCGGCGCAACGAGCGGCTGAAGGGGAATGTGGGGTAGGGGAGTGGGTCGGGGGAGGGGAGACCCTCCCTCACCCCATCACAGATAAGGCGGCGTGCAGGCGCTGATCAGCTCGCACTCCATCTCGCCGATGTTGCGGAACCGATGGGGCACGCGGCTGTCGAAGAAATAGGCGTCGCCGGGACCGAGAAGCTGCTTGCGGTCACCCACCGTCAGCTCGATCTGTCCCTTGATGACGATGCCGCCTTCTTCGGATTCGTGCTGCAGCATGGTGCGGCCGGTGTCGGCGCCGGGGGCGTAGCGTTCGTGGAGGATTTGCAGGTTGCGGCTGCGCAGGTCGCCGACCTGCCGGAAGGAAACCTGACCGACGGTGCCCTTCAGCTCGCCGGCCAATTCGATCAGCTCGTTGCCCTTGAAGAAAATCTGCTCGGGCGGCGGCAGATCGTCGGAGGAGAAGAATTCGGCAAGAGTCATCGGGATGCCCTGAAGCACCTTGCGCAGCGACGACACCGACGGACTGCTGCGGTTCTGTTCGATCAGGGAGATCGTGCCGTTGGTCACTCCGGCCCGTTGGGCGAGCGCCCGCTGAGACAGTCCATGCTGTTCGCGGATCTGCTTCAACCTTGCGCCGACATCGAATTCCATCACCGGACTCCTGCTCCACACCCGTCTAGCCAATAGCCCATTCGCGCAACCCCGTCATCAGAATATGAACAGCTAAACAGGGGTTGTTTAATTTATTAAACATGGTAGGCTTCTGTCCAAGGTCCAGGCCCCCGCGCAGGAAATCCTTGAATGCCAAGGAAGTTTTCGCCGGGCGCGGCCGGACGGTTCCACAATCCTTCATCCAGGGCGGATCGAACATGCTGTCGTTGAACGACCAGGGCCTTCTCCGAACCAAGGGCTACGTGAACGGTGCGTGGCGTGCGGCCGATTCCGGGAAGAGCTTCCCGGTCACCAACCCCGCCACCGGCGCCGTCATCGCCGAGGTGTCCGACATGGGCGCCACCGAGACGCGCGAGGCGATCGACGCCGCCAATGCCGCCCTGCCGGCGTGGAAGGCCAAGACCGCCAAGGAGCGCGCGGTTATCCTGCGCCGCTGGTACGACCTGATCCTCGCGGCCCAGGAGGATCTGGCCCAACTGATGACCGCCGAGCAGGGCAAGCCGCTGGCGGAAGCGCGCGGCGAGGTGGTCTATGGCGCCTCCTTCATCGAGTGGTTCGCGGAGGAGGGCAAGCGCGCCTATGGCGACGTCATCCCGTCCTTCGCCGCCAACAAGCGCATCGTCGTGCTGAAGGAGGCCATCGGCGTCGTCGCGGCGATCACGCCGTGGAACTTCCCGAACGCCATGATCACCCGCAAATGCGCCCCGGCTCTCGCCGCCGGCTGCACCGTGGTGGTCAAGCCGGCCGAGGACACCCCGCTGTCGGCGCTGGCCCTGGCCGAGCTGGCGGAGCGCGCCGGCATGCCGGCCGGCGTCTTCAACATCGTCATGGGCCGCGACCCGGCCGCCATCGGCCATGAACTGACCCACAGCCCGATCGTCCGCAAGGTCAGCTTCACCGGCTCGACCGAGATCGGCAAGCTGCTGATGCGGCAGGCCGCCAGCACGGTCAAGAAGGTGTCGCTGGAGCTGGGCGGCAACGCCCCCTTCATCGTCTTCGACGATGCCGACCTGGACGAGGCGGTCAAGGGCGCCATGGCCTCGAAGTACCGCAATGCCGGCCAGACCTGCGTCTGCGCCAACCGCCTGCTGGTCCAGGCCGGCGTCTATGACGCCTTCGCCGCCAAGCTGGCCGAGGCGGTCAAGGCGCTGAAGGTCGGCAACGGCGCCGAGCCGGGCGTGACCCAGGGTCCGCTGATCAACGCCGACGCCATCGCCAAGGTGGAAGAGCTGATGGGCGACGCCCTGGAGAAGGGCGCCAAGGTCGCGCTCGGCGGCAAGCGCCACGAACTGGGCGGCACCTTCTTCGAGCCGACCATCCTGACCGGCATCACCACCGAGATGCGCGTCGCCCGCGAGGAGATCTTCGGCCCGGTCGCCCCGCTGTTCAAGTTCGAGACGGAAGAGGACGCCATCCGCATGGCGAACGACACCGAATTCGGGCTCGCCGCCTATTTCTACAGCCGCGACATCGGCCGCGTCTGGCGCGTGGCGGAAAAGCTGGAATACGGCATCGTCGGCATCAACGAAGGCATCATCTCGACCGAGGTGGCCCCCTTCGGCGGCGTCAAGGAGTCCGGCATCGGCCGTGAAGGCTCCAAGTACGGCCTCGATGATTTCATGGAAGTCAAATATCTCTGCGTCGGCCTCGGCGCCTGACCGTCGTCAAAGGAAAAGTGAAAATGAACACCAACCAGTCCTTCGTCGCCCGTCGCGAGGCCGCCGTCTCCCGTGGCATTTCCGCCGGCATGCCCTTCTACATCGACCGCGCCGAGAACGCCGAGATGTGGGACATCGAGGGCAAGCGCTTCATCGACTTCGCCGGCGGCATCGCCGTGCTGAACACCGGCCACCGCCACCCCAAGGTGATGGAGGCGGTGAAGGCGCAGCTGGAGCGCTTCACCCACACCTGCGCGATGGTCACGCCCTATGACAGCTTCGTCGAGCTGGCGGAGAAGCTGAACGCGCTGGTCCCCGGCCCGACGCCCAAGAAGACCGCCTTCTTCACCACCGGCGCCGAGGCGGTGGAGAACGCCGTCAAGGTCGCCCGCGCCGCCACCGGCCGTCCCGGCGTCGTCGCCTTCTCCGGCGGCTTCCACGGCCGCACGCTGCTGACCATGGGCCTGACCGGCAAGGTCGTGCCCTACAAGGTCGGCTTCGGTCCCTTCCCGGCCGAGATCTTCCATGTGCCCTTCCCCAACGCCTATCGCGGCATCAGCGAGGCGGAGAGCCTGAAGGCGCTGGAGAACCTGTTCAAGTCCGACGTCGATCCGGCCCGCGTCGCCGCGATCATCATCGAGCCGGTGCAGGGCGAGGGCGGCTTCAACATCGCGTCCCCGTCCTTCCTGCAGGCGCTGCGCGCGGTCTGCGACAAGCACGGCATCGTCATGATCGTCGACGAGATCCAGACCGGCTTCGCCCGCACCGGCAAGATGTTCGCCGTCGAGCATGCCGGGATCGAGCCGGACCTCGTCACCATGGCGAAGAGCCTGGCCGGCGGCTTCCCGCTGTCGGCGCTGACCGGCAAGGCGGAGCTGATGGACGCCCCGATCCCCGGCGGCCTGGGCGGCACCTATGCCGGCAGCCCGCTGGCGACCACCGCCGCGCTGGCCGTCATCGACGTCATCGAGGAAGAGAAGCTGATCGAGCGCGCCGAAAAGCTCGGTGAGCGCATCGCCGGCCGCTTCCGCACCATGGCCCAGCGCAACAGCCTGTCGGTGATCGGCGACGTCCGCAACCTGGGCGCCATGGTCGCCATGGAACTGGTGACCGACCGCGAGACCAAGGAGCCGGCGGCCGACCTGACCAAGGCGCTGGTCGCCAAGGCGGCGGAAAAGGGCCTGATCCTGCTGTCCTGCGGCACCTACGCCAACGTCATCCGCGTCCTGGTCCCGCTGACCGCGTCGGATGCCCTGGTCGACGAAGGCCTGGACATCATCGAGCGTTCGCTCGAAGAACTGGTGGCGGCGTAATCTCTCCCACCCCAAATCCCCTCTCCCCCCCGGGGAGAGGGTTAGGGTGAGGGGGGCGCGAGGCGAGGATCTACGAGGAACGCGGAGCGCCGGCACTCTCACCGGCGCTCCGCAATGCATCCCCCTCACCCCGACCCTCTCCCCGGGGGGGAGAGGGGGGACCGCGGGAGAGGGCAATAACACCAACAGGAGGAACACACCTTGGCCGGACCCTTGTCGCACATCCGGGTGCTGGAGCTGTCGCGCGTGCTGGCCGGGCCGTGGTCGGCGCAGACGCTGGCCGATCTCGGCGCCGACGTGATCAAGGTGGAACGGCCGGGTGCGGGCGACGATACCCGTGCCTGGGGGCCGCCCTGGGCCGGCGACCAGTCGGCCTATTTCCTGTCGACCAATCGCGGCAAGCGGTCGATCACCATCGACTTCGAACGGCCTGAGGGCCAGGAGCTTGTCCGCAAGCTCGCCGCCCAGGCCGACGTCGTCATCGAGAATTTCAAGGTCGGCGGGCTGGTCAAATACGGCCTCGACTATGACAGCCTGAAGGCGGTCAACCCGCGGCTGGTCTACTGCTCGATCACCGGCTTCGGCCAGACCGGGCCGTACCGCAACCGTGCCGGCTACGACTTCATGATCCAGGGCATGGGCGGGCTGATGAGCATCACCGGCCAGCCCGACGGCGAGCCGGGTGGCGGCCCGGTCAAGGTCGGCGTCGCGGTGACCGACATCTTCACCGGCCTCTACGCCACCATCGGCATCATGGGCGCGCTCGCCCACCGCGACCGCACCGGCGAGGGGCAGCAGGTCGACCTCGCCCTGCTCGACGTGCAGGTGGCGGTGCTGGCGAACCAGGCGATGAACTGTCTGGTCGGCGGCAAGGCGCCGCAGCGGCTCGGCAACGCCCACCCGAACATCGTGCCCTATCAGGCTTTCGCCACCCGCGACGGCTACATCATCCTGGCGGTCGGCAACGACGGCCAGTTCGCCAAGTTCTGCACGGTCGCCGGCCGTCCCGATCTGGCGAAGGATGAGCGTTACGCCACCAACCCGGCCCGCGTCGCCAACCGCAAGGAGCTGGTGGCCCTGCTGGAGGAGCTGATCCGCACACGCGACAGCCACGACTGGCTCGCCGCGCTGGAAGAGGTCGGCGTGCCCTGCGGCCCGATCAACGACCTGACCGCGGTGTTCGAGGACCCTCAGGTGAAGGCCCGCAACATTCACCAGGACCTGCCGCACCCGACCCAGGGCAGCGTGCCGACGGTGGCGAGCCCGATCCGCTACAGCGGCACCCCGCTGGTGCACGACACCGCCCCGCCGACGCTGGGCCAGCATACCGACACGGTGCTGGCGGACTCGCTGGGCTTGAGCGAGGCCGACATCGCGTCCCTGCGCGAGAAGGGCGTGATCTGATCGCAGGACTGTGGAGCCGGAAAGCGCTGACTTTCCGGCTCCATCATTAGAACTCGGTCACCACCGTCACCCCGGTGCCCTCGAAGCTGTCCATAGTCATCAGCGCGTCGATCGACTGCTCAAGAGTGATCGTCCTGCCGATCAGCTTCTCCGGCGCCAGCTTGCCCGACCGCATCATCTCCAGCATCGCGTCATAGCGGTAAGCCTGCATGCCGTGGCTGCCGAGGATTTCCAGCTCATTGGCAATGACGCGGCTCATCGGGATGGCGGGCGTGCTGTTCTCGGCCAGCATCAGGCCGACCTGCACATGCTTGCCCCGCTTGCGCAGGTTGCTGATCGAATTGAAGCAGGTGGTGGGATGGCCCAGCGCGTCGAGCGAGACATGGGCGCCGCCGCGCGTGATCTCGATGACCGCTTCGGCGACCTCACCGACCTCCGACGCGTTCACCGTGGCGACGGCGCCCAGCGCACGGGCCAGGGCGAGCTTGTCCTCCGAAATGTCGATGGCGACGACATTGGCGCCCACGGCATTGGCGATCATGATCGCCGACAGGCCGACGCCGCCGCAGCCGTGAACCGCCACCCACTGGCCTGCGGACGCCTTGCCCTGGTCGATGACGGCGCGGAACGAGGTCACGAAGCGGCAGCCAAGGCTGGCGGCGGTGGTGAAGTCGAGCGATTCCGGCAGCCGCACCAGATTGATGTCCGCCTGATGCAGGCCGACATATTGCGCGAAGGATCCCCAGTGGGTGAAGCCGGGCTGGAACTGCCGGTCGCAGACCTGATGATTGCCGGAATGGCATTCGGGACAGCTGCCGCAGCCGCCGACGAACGGGACCGTCACCCGGTCGCCGACCTTCCATTTCGTCACGTCCCTGCCGACCGCTTCGACGATGCCGGCCAACTCATGACCGGGCACATGCGGAAGCCGGATGTCGGGGTCATGGCCGACCCAGCCATGCCAGTCGCTGCGGCAAACCCCGGTTGCCATCACCTTGACGACGACGCCATGCGGCTCCGGCGTCGGATCCGGCACGGTCATGATTTGAGGCGGTGCGGAAAACGCCTCGTAGACCACCGCTTTCATCGGGATTCTCCTGCTGGATTTTCCCGGCATTGTAGGGCGAAGCCGCTGAAAATGCTTCCTCGCTCCGGGCGAGGGTTGCGTTCGTCCGCCGTTCCAGCAATATCGCTGCCCGCGCAGGTCTCCGGCCTGCTCCTGCGGATCACACGCTCAACCACCCCTGGACTCCCTCCATGACCGCGGCCCCCGCGACCGACACCCGTCTCGGCATCCTGATGATGCTGGGTGGCATGACGCTGTTCACGCTGAACGACGCGCTCGGCAAATGGCTGGTGGCCGACCATCCGGTCGCCATGCTGATCGCGGTGCGCAGCCTGTTCGGGCTGGCGGTGCTGGCGCCGATGATCTGGCGCGACGGCGTGGCCGCGGTCTTCGCCGTCGACCGGCTGCCGCTGCACATCCTGCGGGTGGTCCTGATGACGGTGGACGTCGCCTGTTTCTATTGGGCGGTCGGCTATCTGCCCTTGGCCGACGTGATGACCATCTACATGTCGGCGCCGCTGATCGTCACCGCGCTGTCGGTGCTGGTCCTGCGGGAAAGCGTGGGCTGGCGCCGCTGGGTGGCGGTTCTGGTCGGCTTCGTCGGCGTCGTCATCGTGCTGAACCCGACCGGCCGCTTCGACCTGCTGCCCTCTATGGTGGCGCTGGTCGGCGCGTTCATCTTCTCCGGCGGGGTGATCTCCACCCGCGTCCTGCGCTCCTCCTCCAGCCTGACGCTGGTCGGCAACCAGATGGTCGGCGGCATCCTGATCGGCGGGGCGGCGCTGCCCTGGTCGTGGCAGGCGCCGGGCTGGCTGGGCTTCTTCCTGCTGGGGCTGCTGGGCGTCTCGGCGCTGGCCGGCCACGCCATGATGAACCGCTCACTGCAGCTCAGCCCGGCCGCGGTGGTGGTGCCGTTCCAGTATGTGTCGATCCTGTGGGCGGTGGTGCTCGACCTCGCCGTCTGGGGCACCGCGCCGACCGCCCGCATGGGGGTGGGGGCGGCGCTGATCATCGGCAGCGGACTGTTCATCGTCTATCGCGAACAGCGCCTCAAGCGCGGCGTGGTGGCCGAAGGGGTGACGGAGGTGCCGTGAGGCGGCCCTTCATCCCCCGAAGAAGCGCGGCACCAGCCTGACCGTCAGCGGATCCAGCGGGCGCCAGCCATAATCGCGGATGACGTCGTTGGACTCGACCGCGCGGCGGCCGTCGGCCAGCGACCAGGTGATGTGGTAGGTCGAGCCGTCCGGCCGGTCGCCGGTGCCGTCGATGGCGACGACCAGCGCCTGCACCCCCTCGCCGTCGTCGGCGCAGCCAATCACCTCGGCCAGCGTGGCGGTGGGCAGAGGGTCCTGCGGGCCGGCGCCGAACTGCAGGGTCACATGGTCGGCGACCAGCCGTTCATAGCGCGGCGGGACCTGGTCCAGCAGGCGGCCGCGCTCGTCGGCCGGCAGTTCCCACCCGGTGTATCCCGATCCCATCACCGCTTCCCCTAAGCCGAAAGGCGCCGGCATGGTCACCGCCGGCCGCCGTTCATGATCCCGTCCATGATCTTATTCGCTTCCGCCGGCCCGGCAATCAGCTCGATCATGCGGATGGCGGTATAGCCGCTGCGCGCGTTGCCGGCGGGGCCGGCCAGTTCCTTCTGCGCCCGTTCGGTCAGCGACGCGGTTGTCTTCTGCGTCATCTCCCGCAATTCGCCGCGCAGCCCCAGCGAATCGGCGATGGTCGCGCATTTGCGCAGCGCGCGCGCGTGGTTTTCCGCCTGGGCCAGTTGCGCCCGTCCCTCGCCGACGTCGCCGCCGCCATCCAGCGCGCCGATGGCCGAGACGATGCCGGCGTCGGCATCCTGCAGCACCTGGGTCTTCACCATGGAATGGACGGAGTTGCGGACCTGCTTCAGCCGGTGGTCGAACTCCTTGTTGCGGCTCTGCTCCATCGCCGCGCGGGTGGCGTCCAGGGTGGCGACGAGGTCGAGCGCCAGATCGGCCACCGCCATGCGATCGGCATTCCCGGCGCTCTGCCCCGCCCGCGAGCGATCCTCGATCTGGGCGACGACCGTGCCGCTCAGCGACATGAACAGCGCGGCGCGGTCGGCCGACTTCTGCCCCAGATCCATGTCCCACAGCCCGCTCAGCAGCACAGACGGGTTGGTCAGCCGCGACGCGGCCAGCAGCACGTAGATCTTCAGCGCGTCCGGCCGCACGCGGGATAGCCGCCGGCCGATGGCCTGGATCGCCTCGATATGGTCGGCGTGCAGCTTCGGCACCGGCTTGGGCGACAGCCCCGCCTTCAGCTCCGCCACCTCGGGCGCGATGGACAGGATGACGGCGATGTCGGCCAGCGCCCGCGTCCGGTTGGGGTTCATCCGCAGGTCCAGCGGCTCGCTGAAATGCCCGGCCACCGCCCCTTCGGCGATCTTCGCCACCGCCGCGGCGCATTCCGTCCAGAACGCCTCGCACAGCACCTTGCGCTCCGCTCCTTCCTCCAGGGCGGGGCGGTAGGCGCGCAGCCGGTCCTTGCCGATCTCCGCCTCGACCAGCGGCCACAGGCTGTTCATCAGCGACCGCTCGATCACGCTCAGCGGCACCGGGTCGGCCTTGCCCAGAGCTTCGAACAGATCCTCGAACGGGTCGCAGAACAGGCGCTTCAGGGTCGGGCGGCGGCTCAGCCGCAGCTCGACCAGCCGCGGGCGGATGACGGCGATGGTGCGCTGGATGTCGGGATGGTCGTTCATCTGTTCCAGCAGGCCGACCACCTGGCGGAACTTGGCCTCGTCGATGTCCATCAGCTTGTCGCCCAGCGCGACCAGATCCCTCATCTCCATCGTCAGGCGGCCTTCCCTTTGATCGTCTCGATCCGCATGACCAGATCGACGTCCAGTTGGCCGCTGCGCCAGTCGACATAGGCGCGCACGGAGCGCTTGTGGCTGGTGATCAGCTTGTCCGCCATCATCGACTGGTCGGCGCGGCCCTCATCCTTCGGCAGCAGGGGGATGACGCGGAAGATGTCGTGGACGGCCATGTCCTGGCTGTGGCGGTCCTGGGTCTGCGCGTCGTGCCACAGCAGGATCAGGTATTCCCAGCCGTCGAGCAGCCAGGACAGCCGGCTCGACGCCTTGCGGATCAGCGCCCGCTTGGTCTCCCACTGGCGCAGCAGGGTCTCGAACGACGCCATCGCCTGATCGAGCTGGCCGATGACGTTGCGGGCATGGTTTACTGTGTGTTCGGCCACCTCGGCGCAGAATCCGCCAATGGGGGCCGCTTCCGAGACATTGTCGGTCGCCCAGTCGGTCATGCTGTCGCGGAAGCCCTGCAGGTCGCGCATCAGCCGCCGCAGCCGCGCCGGCTTGGGCGAGCTGGCCAGCCCGATCGACTCCATCAGCACCGCCAGCTCGGCGATGCGGCCATACAGCTCGGTCGGCTCCAGCGCCAGACGCTGCGCCGCCTTCATCATCAGGTCGCGCGTCAGCTTCTGCCCCTCGGCGGAGGTCAGGCCGACCCGCAGGATCTCCGTCGATTCCAGCCCGACGGCCTTCAGCGCCTCGACGATCAGCTGATAGTTGATGAGAAGCCGCTGCTCCTCGTCGTCGCTCAGCGCCGCCTCGGCCGCCGCCACCGCCCCGCCGCCGGCCAGCCCGCAGCGCGCCGCCTCCAGCACCGCCTTGCGGATGTCGTCGGGCGAACAGCCCTCGGCCTTGGCGATCAGCTCGTGCAGCATCCGGTCATGCACCGTCATCGGGAAGGTCAGCGGCAGCGACTTCCACGGCACCACATAGACGCCGCGCCCTTCCGACAGGTTGGGCACCAGCACCTCCAACTGGTCGCGGCTGTCCTTGCGCACGCGGGTCTGGGCCAGGACCGGCGTGGTGAAGGCCACCGCGGCACCGCGATCCTCGAAGGTGGACGGGGCGAAATTGGTCAGGGAACGCATCGTGTCTGCGGCCGTGGCTGCTGGAAATGGTGGAACCGGATCGTCGGGTGATTACGGCGCCGCGATGCTGAATTTTGCGTTAAATCCAATATAAGCGGCAACGGGAATATATCACCTTTGGGCGATATGTCCGGATCTCTCGCGGTACCCCCCGCCTCCGGCCTCCACCGATCCGCCCCCTCATCCGTTGAGGGACTCAAGGGACGGTGCGCGGAGGGACGGCGGCATGGCGGCGGGGGCGGGATCGGTGTTCAAATGGATCGGCTACGGGCTGCTCGGCCTCGTCGGTCTCGTCGTCGTCGCGGTCGGCGCGGTGCTGCTGCTGTTCGACTGGAACGACGCCCGCGGCTTCGTCGCCCGCCATGCCTCCGCCGCGCTGAACCGCGAGGTCGCCATCGACGGCGACCTGCGCGTCCATCTCGGCAACCCGATCCGCATCCATCTGGAAGGGCTGCGCGTCGCCAACGCCGACTGGGCGCAGGACAAGACCATGGCGGAGATCAAGGTCCTCGACGCCACGCTGCGCCCCTGGCCGCTGCTGCGCGGCGACTGGGAACTGCCGGAGCTGAAATTCCAGGGGCCGAAGCTGATCCTGGAAAAGAACGAAAAGGGCGAAGCCAACTGGAACTTCGGCCCGCCCAACGCCGAGAAGGAGGTGGCGAAGCAGGCCGCGACCCCCGACAACCGCGGCGACATCCCGGTGATCGAACGGCTGGTGATCGCCGACGGCACCATCCGCTACCGCGATCCGACCAGCGACATCAATATCGACAACACCATCAACACAGCGACCGGCGGCAACGACGACGACACCGTGGAGTTGAACGGCAAGGGCAGCTTCGCCGGCAAGCCCTTCACCCTGGCGGCGGTCGGCGGCTCGCTCCTCTATCTGCGCGACGACCCGAAGCCCTATCCGCTGAAAATCGACGCCGCGGTCGGCAAGACCAAGGGCCACATCGAAGGCTCCATCGCCGAACCGGTGAAGATGCAGGGCGTCGACCTGTCGGTCGCGCTCAGCGGTCAGGACATGGCGGAGATCTTCCCCATCGTCGGCATTCCGACGCCGAAGACCCGGCCCTATTCCATCGACGGCCATCTGTCGCGCGAGGGCGACCTCTGGGCCTTCCGCGACATGACGGGCAAGGTCGGCGAAAGCGATTTGTCCGGCGACCTGTCGGTCAAGACCGGCGGCGAACGGCCGCTGGTGAAGGCCGACCTCACCTCCAAACGGCTGGCGGCGCAGGATCTTGCCGGCCTGGTCGGCGCCTCCCCGCGCGGCAGCGACGATTACCCGACCCGCGGCAAGGACAAGGTAATCCCGGCCACGCCCATCCCGGTGGAAAAGCTGCGCAACACCGACATGGACGTCCGCCTGCGCGGCAAGCGGGTGGAGGCGCCCTTCGCGCCGCTCGACGATCTCGACATGAGGGTCAGGCTGAACGACGGCGATCTGCATTTCGACCCGCTTTCGCTGGGAATCGGCGGCGGGCGGATCGCCGGCGCGGTGCAGGTGGACAGCCGCCGCAAGGTGCCGGCGATGCGCACCAACCTGGACATCCGCGCCATGAAGCTGTCGACCTTCTTCAGCGAGACCGCGCTGGCCGGGCAGATCGGCGGCACGGTGGCCGGCCGCGTCCAGCTTGCCGGCACCGGCAAGACGGTGGCCGACCTGCTGGCGACCTCCGACGGCAAGATCGGCGTCGCGGTGGACGGCGGCCGGATCACCAGCCTCGCGGTCAAGGGGCTGAAGACCAACATCCTGGAAACGCTGGGCGTCGCCATTTCGGGGTCGAAGCCGATGCCCTTCAACTGCCTGGTCGGCAACATGTCGGTGGAGAACGGCATCGCCCAGGTCCAGGCACTGGTGCTCGACACGCCGGAAACGCTGGTCACCGGCAAGGGGCGGATCAGCCTGCGCAACGAGGCGCTGGACCTGCGCATCGTCGGCGACGCCAAATCGCCGCAGGTCTTCGCCACCCATGTCCCGGTCCTGGTCGGCGGGACGCTGGGCAACCCCGACATCGGCATCGATCCCACCGAGTCGGCGGCGCGTGGCGCGGCGGCGGTGGCGCTGGGCGTGTTGCTGACGCCGCTGGCCAGCGTGCTTCCCTTCCTTGACCCAGGCAGTGATGAGCAGCCACAGTGTGGCCGGCTGGTGCGGGATGCCCGCTCTCCCGAAAAGGGGGGACAGGCGTCCGGCAAGTCGGGCAATGGCCGCGGGGAAGGGAAGGCGTCAGGTTCGGCGCGCTGACCGGACGCCCATCCGCATCCATCCTGTCCGATCCGGCCATCGGAATCGGCTAGGAAGGACGCTGTCCCTGCCAATGACCATCGACCAGATGCTCTCTTTCGGAATCATCGGCGCGGTGATCGCGCTGCTGATCTGGGATCGGCTGCGTTACGACCTCGTCGGCATGCTGGCGCTGCTGGCATCGGTCGCTGCGGGCATCGTGCCGGCAAAGGAGGCTTTCCAAGGCTTCTCCGACGACATCGTCATCATCGTCGGCTCGGCCCTGGTGGTCAGCGCCGCCGTCGGCCGCTCGGGCGTGGTGGAGGCGGCGATGCGCCCGCTGACCACGCGCATGACCAGCGTCTGGACCCAGGTGGCGGTGCTGGCCGGCGCGGTGACCATGCTGTCGGCCATCGTCAAGAATATCGGCGCATTGGCCATCTTCATGCCCATCGCCCTGCAGGTGGCGCGGCGCACCGGCACGCCGGTGTCGCTGCTGCTGATGCCGATGGCCTTCGGCTCGCTGCTGGGCGGTCTGATGACGCTGGTCGGCACCTCGCCTAACATCATCGTCTCGCGCGTCCGGGCGGAGATGACCGGCCAGCCCTTCCACATGTTCGATTTCACGCCGGTCGGGCTGGTGATCGCGGTGTTCGGCGTCGCCTTCCTGTCGGTCGGCTACCGGCTGCTGCCGAAGGGCAGGGCGGCGGGGGCGGGGCCTGCCTTCAACATCGACGACTATACGGCGGAGGCGCGGCTGCCGGCCGGGTCGCAGTTCGTCGGCCGCACCGTGGCGGAGCTGGAGCATTTCGGCGAGAGCGAGGTGACCGTCGCCGCCATCGTGCGCGAGAATTACCGCCGCTACGTGCCGTCCGCCCATTGGGTGCTGTTCGCCGGCGACATCCTGGTGCTGGAGGGCGACACCACGGCGCTGGCCGAACTGGTCAAGCGCGCCGGCCTGCGCATGATGCACGACAAGGACCAGGAGGGGGTCGAGCACGAGGACGACATCGCCGTGGTCGAGGCGGTGGTGGAGCAGCGCTCCGCCATGATCGGCCACAGCATCGAGGAGGTGAACCTGCGCGAGCGCTTCGGCGCCAACCTGCTGGCGATCAGCCGGCGCGGCCGTCCGATCCGCCAGCGCCTGCGCCGCGTCCGCCTGCAGTCGGGCGATCTGGTGGTGCTGCAATGCCGTCAGGCCGCCGTGGCCGACACGCTGGCCGAGCTGGGCTGCCTGCCGCTGGCCGAGCGCAACCTCGCCATCGGCCGCACGCCGAAGCGGGCGGCGGCGGTGGCGGTGCTGGGCCTGACCATCATCCTGGTCGCCAGCGGGCTGGTCCCCGTCGCCATCGGCTTCTTCGGGGCGGCGGTGGCGATGACCGCGCTGAAGGTGGTCAGCCTGCGCGAGGCGTATGAGGCCATCGAATGGCCGATCCTGGTCCTGCTGGGATCGCTGATCCCGGTCAGCGAGACCTTGCGCACCACCGGCGGGACCGAACTGATCGCCGGCTTCCTGTCGGAGGCGTCGCAGGGGCTGCCGCCCATCGGCTCGCTCGCCATGATGATGGTGGCGGCGATGGCGGTGACCCCCTTCCTGAACAACGCCGCGACCGTGCTGGTGATGGCGCCGATCGGCGCCAGCCTCGCCACCCATCTGGGGCTCCGGCCCGACGCCTTCCTGATGGCGGTGGCCATCGGGGCGGGCTGCGACTTCCTCACCCCCATCGGCCACCAGTGCAACACGCTGGTGATGGGCCCCGGAGGCTATCGTTTCGGCGATTACTGGCGGCTCGGCCTGCCGCTGTCGATCATGGTGGTGGTGATCGGCACCGCCGCCATCGCCCTGTTCTGGCCGCTGGTGCCGCGCTGAAAAACACGTCCGTTCACCACATCGTGTAACGCACGACCGGTTCCGTCTTCCCTCCGTCTGGTGTAGGCTTCTTCCCAGGGCTGGAGCCTGACGGGAGGCGGAGATGTCGGTGTGGCGCCGCTATCTGGTAAAGGACGTGACCGGCCGGCTGGTCGATCTGCCGAGCAGCCTGCTGGATCGGGCCGACGACGGCACGGCCCCGCTGCCGCATTTCGCCGGCCGCTGCGTGGAAATGGTGGCGGCGGTGATCGTCGGCGACCGCAAGACCCACGCCCGCGTCACCGAACTGGCCTTCACCAAGCTCTATTTCGACCCGATGGGCTATGTCGACGTCGCCAAGCGCGAGCGGATGATCCGCCTGATGCTGGAAAGCTGCGCCGATCGCCGCTGCCGCCCGACGCGCCGGGGCGCCGATCAGGACATCGGCCAGGACGCCAGTCAGGATCATTGCGCCCATCTGTCCCGCCGCGCCGTCGCCGCCCGCGACCAGCTGATCCGCGAATTCGGCTGGGAACCCAAGCCCGCCGAACGCGACGCCGCCCTCAGCCGCCTCGACCCCGCCCGCCTGCGCAGCGCCCCACCAGAACCGGCGCGCACGCTGCATTGAGGGTCGCCACCTCCCGCGATGGGGAGGGGGCCTTTTCGAGCCGCTCCTCCCGACCCATATGCAGGCCAATGGAAAGCATGGAGCCCGGCGAACCGCAGATGAGTCCTCCCGATACCGCCCAGACGCTGTCTTTCGCGCGCGTGCGTCAGCTGGCCCTGATCGGCGCCGGATGCACCATCATCCTGCTCGGCCTGCTGCTCGCCCCCTTGCCCGGTCCGGGCGGGCTGCCGGTGATGCTGCTCGGCGGCGTGCTGGTGCTGCGCAACTCCGCCGACGCCCGCCGCCTGTTCGTGCGGTCCAAGCGCCGCTATCCCCGCATGTTCAGCCCGATCGAGCGCATCCGCCAGAAGCTGCGCGCCCGCCGCCTGCGCAAGATGCACGGCGGCTGATCCGCCCGCGCTTGTCGGGCGGGCGGACTCCCAGCCGATGCTTACGGTGCCGGCAGGGCCGGAACGCCGTCCTTCCACTGGTCCCAGTGGCCGACGATGTGGTCGACCATGCGTGACCCGACGAGTTCCACATTCTCCACCGTCTCGGCGAAGCCGCCGGCCGTCTCGCCGGGTTTCGGGTCCAGATGCTGGAGCGTGGTCTCGTTCGGGTTGCCCTGGTCGAAATTGACGGCGCCGCGCAGGCTCATCACCCGGTCGGAGCCTTGCAGACGCTTGATGACCAGCGTGATCGCCGCCGCCTCCATCTCGGTGATGACGTAGTCGTCCGCACCGTAGAGCTTGGCGATGTACTGCGCCTGGGCCGACATGCCGGGACCGTGGAAGAAAGTGTCGCCGGTCATGTGCGTGCCGGTGCCTACAAAAGGAGCACGCTGCGCGGTTTCCTGCGGATAGCGCTTGCGGTAGGCACGGGCGGAGTCGCTGTCCTTCAGCGGCGTGTCGGCGGTCAGGCGCATGGCCCAGGACACCAGCGCCGGGTTCATCGGGAACAGCCGCACCGCCTCATAGCCCTTGCGCGGCATGAAGGTCGGCTCGCCCGGCTTGCCTTCCTCCGGCGCCCAGCGGTGGCCCAGATCATAGTCGACCACCCAAGTTGCCCAATTCACTTCGCCGATGGTGCCGCGTGACGGCGGGGTGCCGGCCACGCCGGTGACCAGAAAATAGGCTTGCGACAGGTCGAGCTGCGGATTCAGCAGGATCGCCTGCATCGAGGCGGAGGAGCTGACCTTGCCCATGCCCAGCACCGACCCGCACACGCCGTCGGCGTTGCAGTATACCGGGTTCAGCGCGCCCTTCACCGCGATGGGCTCGGCCGTTTGCCAGTAGCGCTCGTACCAGTGTTGGAACTCGCCGGCGCGGTCCCCGGTGTTCTTGCCGATCTCGAACATCGAGCCGACGAACACCTTGACCTTGATCGGCTCCGCGGCCTGCAGGGAACCAGTCAGCCCGAACAGGAGCAGAGCCGACAGGGCGGCGCTGCGGCAGCGGGAGAACAATGACATCGGACCTTCACTCCTTGGGACGAAAAGACGCACCCGAGTATGCAACGGCCATACCATGGCCGTCTCCGTCGCATCATGCGGCTCAGCAAGATTCGTTGGTCCCTCACCGGTCGCCCCGCCGCCCGCCCGCGGTCTGCCCTGCGGAAGCGGGCACTGGACAGCGTCGCCCCGCAGCAGCCATCTTGTGCGTCCGTTCGCATGAGGAGGTCTTCCGGTGAAGTCGGGCAACGCGCTCCTGTCCAGCTATGGCACCACCATTTTCGAGGTCATGTCCCGCCTGTCGGAGGAGCATGGCGCGATCAACCTGGGCCAGGGGTTCCCCGACGACCGGGGGCCGGCCGACGTGCTGCAGACCGCGGCCGACGCGCTGCTCCAGGGGTGGAACCAGTACCCGTCGATGATGGGCACGCCGGAGCTGCGTCAGGCGCTGGCCGCCCACGCCGGCCGCTTCTACGGTCTCGAAATCGACTGGAAGACCGAGACGATGGTCACCTCCGGCGCGACCGAGGCGCTGACCGCCTGCCTGCTCGGCCTGATCAATCCGGGCGACGAGGTGGTGCTGTTCCAGCCGATGTACGACAGCTACCTGCCGATCGTCCGGCTGGCCGGCGGCGTGCCGCGCTTCGTTTCGCTGAAGGCGCCGGACTGGAGCTTCAGCCGCGCCGACCTGGAAGCCGCCTTCTCCCCCCGCACCAAGCTGGTGCTGATCAACGACCCGCTGAACCCCGCCGCCAAGGTGTTCGACCGGGCGGAACTGGAGTTGATCGCCGAGTTCGTGCAGCGCCACGACGCGCTGGCCGTTTGCGACGAGGTGTACGAACACATCGTCTTCGACGGCCGCCGCCACATCCCGCTGATGACCCTGCCGGGCATGCGCGACCGCTGCCTGAAGATCGGCTCGGCCGGCAAGACCTTCTCGCTGACCGGCTGGAAGGTCGGCTACGTCACCGCCGCCCCGCACCTGCTGCAGCCGGTGGCGAAGGCGCACCAGTTCCTGACCTTCACCACCCCGCCGAACCTGCAGGCCGCCGTCGCCTTCGGGCTGGGCAAGGAGGAGGGCTATTTCACCGGGCTCGTCGCCGGGCTGCAGGCCAAGCGCGACCGGCTTTCGGCCGGCCTCGCCTCGGTCGGCTTCGACGTGCTGCCCAGCGCCGGTACCTATTTCGTCGCCGCCGACATTTCCCGCTTTGGCTTCGACGGCGACGATCAGGCCTTCTGCCGCTGGCTGGTGGCGGAGGCGAAGGTCGCCGCCATCCCCGTCAGTGCCTTCTTCGTGGAGAACGCGCCGACCAATGTCGTGCGCTTTTGCTTTTCCAAACGCGATGAAGTACTCGACGAGGCCATTGATCGGCTGCGGAAACGCTTCGTAAGCGCATAAGGTGCCAAGCACAGTAAAGTTGTCTGTGCTGATTATCCGGATGTTTGGCAAGTTTTAACCTGTCGGCGCGATGATTGGTCCTTCCCCGGCCGGCCATCGCCCGCTGCAGTGAACCGGCGGGGGAGCGGTGGAACGGCGGAGCGCAGGTCATGCCACGTCTCCCGATCCTTCGGTTCCCAGCCATCCGGACGCCGTCCTTCCGGACCCCATCTTTCCGGACCGGCATCCTGACGGCCGCCGTCCTGGCGCTCGTCGGGATATGGGGCGGCTATGCCCTGATGGCCTCCTCCATGCTGGAAACCCAGACGCAGGAGGCGCTGGCGAATGCCGAGGCGACGGCCCGCGCCTATGAAAGCAGCACCAGCCGCACCCTGCACGATGTCGACACCACGCTCCGCTCCTTCGCCGAGCGCTATGCCGATGGCGGGTTGGCCCGTGCCCGCCGCATCGTCGACGACGGGCTCTATGACACCGCCCTGATCCATCACGTCTCGGTCTTCGGCCCCGATGGCGCCCAACTCTTCCGCAGCCAGGGAAACGGTCCTCCCGAAAGGCTGGAGGTCGACGGCCTGCTCGCCTACCACCGGATGGAGGGGCGGGACCGGATGACGGTCGGCCCGCCCTCCGCCGGATCGGCGGGCGGCCGGCCGCTGCTGCGCCTGTCCCGCCGGCTGGACGATGCGGCGGGCGGCTTCGCCGGTGTGGTGGTCGCCAACGTCGACCCCGGCCATCTCTCGGGCTTCTACCGCCAGGCCGATGTCGGCCGGAACGGGGTGGTGACCCTGGTCGGGGTGGACCGGCTCATCCGCGCCCGCGGCTCCAAGGACGGGCACGACGCCATCGGGCTGTCCATCTCCGGCTCGGCTCTGTGGGAGGCGGCGCGGCGGTCGCCGACCGGCGTCTATTGGCAGGACAGCATCGCCGACGGCCTTCGACGCGCCTACGCCTACCGGCCGGTGGAGGGCTACCCGCTGATCCTCAGCGTCGGCATCGCCCTGACGGACCTCGACGCCGCGGTCGCCGGCTTCCGCAGGCAGATGCGGATCATCGCCGCCCTGCTCGGCGTCTCGGTCCTGCTGGTCGTCGCCCTGCTGCTGGTCCAGCACCGCAACGCCGAACGGCTGGCGGAGGCGCTGGCGGTCAACCGCGATTTCCTGGCCCGCGTCAGCCACGAACTGCGGACGCCGCTGAATGCCATCATCGGCTTTTCCGAGATCATCAAGGACCGGATGTTCGGGCCGGATGCCGGCGACCGCTATGCCGACTATGCCGGCGACATCCACGCCTCCGGCCGGCATCTGCTGACGCTGATCGACGACATCCTCGATCTGTCGCGACTCCAGGCGGGCAAATTCGCCCTGCTGATGGAGGATGTCGACCCCGTCGTCGCCGCCGAATGGGCCATCCGCATCGTCACCCGCCAGGCGGAACAGACGTCGATCCGGCTGGAGATCAACCGCCCGCCGGCCCCGACCCTGGTGCGGGCGGACGAACGGGCGCTGAAGCAGATGCTGCTGAACCTGCTGGGCAACGCCCTGAAATTCACCCCGGAGAACGGGCGCGTGCTGGTCAGCGTCGGGCGCGGGGTCAACGGCCGCTGCATCGTCCGCGTCACCGACAACGGCATCGGCATGACGGCGGAGGAACTGCGCCAGGCCTCCGTCCCCTTCGGCCAGACCTCCGCCCTCACCACCCATCCCGGCCGCGGCACCGGTCTCGGCCTGCCCATCGTCAAGTCGCTGATCGAGGCCCATGGCGGCAGCCTCCGCATCGACAGCCGGCCCGGCCAGGGCAGCCAGATCACCCTGGAATTCGCGGCCTGATCCACAGGTCCGTTGCCGATCCGGCCCGCAACCTGAGCGATCTTCGCGGCGGTGCCGCAAAGCCATGGCGAAACCCCCGCCGCTTGGGCATACTCCGCGCCGGTTTTGTCCAGGTCCGAGCCGACGCCAGGGCTATCCCCGGCCGCGTGCATCCGGACCCACCCGCGGAATTGGGGCCTTTCCAGAATGTTGCGTGCGCTGGCGCGTGTCTGTGCCGTTCTTGTCGCGTGCTCCGGCACGTTCACCGCATCCCAGACCCTCGCCGCCGACCCGCCGGCCGAGCCGGTGCCCTTCGGCGTCTCCAGCGTCGAGGTGGTGGCGGAGCGCGATACGCCGCAGGCCTGCTTCACCTTCACCGACCGGCTGGAGCGCTCGCGCGCCGTCAACTACCGCGACTATGTGGCGGTGGAGCCGGCGGTGGACGGCGCCGCCATCGCCCGCGACCGCACGCTCTGCGTGGAGGGGCTGCACCATGGCGAGACCTACCGCGTCACGCTGAAGGACGGGCTTCCGGGCGCCGACGGCAAGCGGCTTCCGGCCGCCGACACCCGCGAGGTGCAGGTGCCCAACCGCAAGCCCTCGCTCGCCTTCCGCGGCGCCGGCTACATCCTGCCGCGCGTGGGCGCGGACGGCCTGCCGCTCCGCTCGATCAACCTGGACCGGGCGAAGCTGCAGGTGCTGCGCATCGCCGACCGGGCGCTGGTCGAGAAGATTTATTTCGGCCGCATCACCCAGCAGATGACCGATTACGACATCGGCGAGATCCTGGACAAGTCGGGCCAGGAGGTGTGGCGCGGCGAGATCGGCATCGGCGACCAGCCGAACCGCACCGTCACCACCGCCTTCCCGATCGACGCCGTGCTGGGCAAGCTGGAGCCCGGCGTCTATGTCGCCGTCGCCGGCGCGGACGAGATCAAGCCGGGCGGCTGGGACCGCAAGGCGACCCAGTGGTTCGTCGTCTCCGACCTCGGCCTCAACACCATCCTCGGCGAGGATTCGCTGGTGGTCTTCGCCCGCTCGGTCCAGAGCGCCGCGCCGGCCGCCGGGGTGGAGCTGCGTCTGGTCGCCCGCAACGGCACCGAATTGGGCCGCGTCCAGACCGGCGAGGATGGGCTGGGCCGCTTCGACCTCGCGGCCCTGCGCGCCGCCGGGGCGGAGCCGGTGCAGGCGCTGTTCGCCGCGCGCGGCGACGGCGACTTCGCCGTTCTCGACCTGACCGCCGGCGGCGCTCCGCCGGCCGACACGCCGGACAAGCCCGCCGCCACGATCGTCCGCCCGGTCGCCGGCGGCCTCGACGCCTATCTCTACACCGAGCGCGGCATCTACCGGCCGGGCGAGACGGTCCAGCTGACCGCGCTGCTGCGCGACGCCGACCTGAACCCGCCGCCCGCCGGCAAGCAGCTGACCATCCGCGTCCTGCGCCCCGACGGCTTCGAGGTGGAGCGGCGCAGCCTGGCCGACAGCGGTGCCGGCGGCTATGCCACCCGCATCGACCTGCCGATGAATGCCTATCCCGGCAACTGGATCGTCACCGCCCATGCCGAGCCTGACGGCCCGGCCGTCGGCAAGGCCGAGTTCCTGCTGGAGGATTTCGTGCCGCCGCGGCTCGACGTGGCGCTCGCCTCCCCGACGACGGTGCTGGCGTCCGACGGCGAGGCCGACATCGCGCTCGACAGCCATTACCTCTACGGCGCGCCGGCTTCCGGCCTGCCGGGCGAGCTGACGGTGACGCTCCGCGCCGCCGCCAACCCCTATCCCAACCTGCCGGGCTATCATTTCGGTCTGGTGCAGGAGGACGTGAAGCCGGCCCGCGCCGATCTGCCGGGCTTCATCACCGATTCCAACGGCTCGGCCCGCCTGAAGGTCAAGCTTCCGCGCCCGCCCGACAGCACCCGCCCGCTGGAGGCGGTGGTGCGCGCCACCCTGTTCGACCTCGGCGGCCGTCCGGTCGGCCGCGACTTCGTGCTGCCGGTGCGCCACCAATCCTTCGCCATCGGCATCAAGCCGCGCTTCGAGGGCGACGGGGTGCCGGAGGGGGCGACCGCCGGCTTCGACGTCATCGCCGTCGGTCCGGACGGCAAGCCGACCGACCACGCCGACCTCTCCTACGAGCTGTTCGAGGAGGAGTATGACTATTCCTGGTACGAGGCCAACGGCCGCTGGGACTACAAGGTCACCGTGAAGGACCAGCGGGTGACCGGCGGTTCGCTGTCGGCCCAGGCCGGCGCGCCCGTTTCGGTCGAAACCCCGGTGACCGCCGGGCGTTACCGGCTGGAAGTGTTCGATCCCAAGACCGGCGTCGCCAGCAGCTTCCGCTTCGCCGCCGGCTGGTGGATGACCCCGACCGCCGGCGAGCGGCCCGATTCCGTCGACGTCTCGGTGATGATGCCGGCCTACCGCGCCGGGGAAAGCGCCTGGGTCTTCGTCAAGCCGCCCTATGACAGTCAGGTGCTGGTCGCCGTGGCCGACCGCGGCGTATCCTATGCCGTCACCCGCGCCATCGGCACGCAGGGCGCGTTCCTGGAAATCCCGGTCGGGAAGGGCTGGACCAGCGGCGCCCATGTGCTGGCGACCGCCTTCGCCACCTCCGACCCGCAGTCGAAGAAGCCGCCGCGCCGCGCCGTCGGCCTCGCCTGGCTGGCGATGGACAAGGGCCCGCGTACCCTCGACGTCCGCCTCTCCGCCCCGGCGGAGACGGAGCCGCGCCGCGCCATGACCGCCGACATCACGGTGGACGGCGTCGCGGAGGGCAAGCAGGCCTTCGTCACCCTGGCCGCCGTCGACGAATCGGTGATGCAGCTGACCGACCAGCCCTCGCCCAATCCGGCCCGCCTTTATCTGCGCAAGCGTCCGCTCAGCGTGGAGCTGCGCGATTCCTATGGCCGCCTGATCGACCCTGCCAGCCTCGACGCCGCCCGTCCGCCGGCCCAGCCGGCACCGCGCCTGCGCCAGATCGCCGGGCTGGTTCCGCCCAAGTCGGAACGGGTGGTTTCGCTCTATTCCGGCATCCTGACCGTCGGGGCCGACGGCAAGATCTCCGTTCCCTTCGATCTACCCGACTTCCAGGGGCGCCTGCGCCTGATGGCCGTCGCCTGGAGCGAGGGGCGGATCGGCCATGCGGATAGCCAGATTCTGGTCCGGGACCCGGTCGTCGCCGACGCCGTGCTGCCGCGCTTCCTCGCCCCCGGCGACTCGGCGCAGGTCCTGCTGTCGCTCGACAACCTGAATGGCCCGTCCGGCGATTACACCATGACCCTGACGGCGGAGGGCGCCGTTGCCATCGCCCAGTCGGAGTCCGGCAACGAATTGGCCGTTCCGAAGCTGGCGCGCGGCAAGCGGGCGACCGCCGGCCGGGTGCTGACCGCCACGGCGGTCGGATCGGGCCATGTCACGCTCGACGTCACCGGCCCGGAGGGCGTCCGCGTCACCCGCCGCTGGGACGTTACCGTCCGTCCGGCAACGCCGCCGGTGTCGCGCCGCAACACCGCAGCATTGCCGACTGACAAGAGCCTGACGATTCCCGCCGACATCACCGCCGGCCTGCGCCCCGAAACCCTGTCGGTCGGCGCGGTCGTCGCGCCCCTGCCGGACCTCGACGTGGCGGGGCTTCTCTTCGCACTCGACCGTGCGGCACCGGGCGGGGCGGAGCAGACCGCCAGCCGCATCCTGCCGCTGCTGTCGATGAGCGACGTGGCCGCCGGCCTCGGCATCGCGCCGGAGGACCGCATCAAGGCCCGCGTCCAGCGCAGCGTCGACCGGTTGCTGACCTTCCAGCGCATCGATGGCGCCTTCGCCGCATGGTCGCCGAAGGGAGAGCTCGATCCCTGGCTGACCGGCTACGCCGTCGATGTGCTGGGGCGGGCCAAGGCGGCGGGCTACCGCATCCCCGACCAGCCCTATCGCAAGGGTCTGGACTGGCTGAAGCAGGCCATCGACAACGCCTGGGTCGAGACCGCCGACTTGCCGGGCCGCGCCTATGCGCTCTATGTGCTGGCGCGGGCGAAGATGATCGACGCCGGCGCCGTGCGGTATTTCCGTGAGAACTATTGGGACCGGCTGCAGACCGACTTCGGCCGGGCACAGATCGCCGCCGCCACCGCCGTGCTGGGCGACCAGCCGGGGGCGACGGAAGCCTTCTCGAAACTGACCGGCGCCCGCATGGTGACCGCCAGTCTGCGCGACCAGGGTTCCTCCCTGCGCGACGAGGCCGGCGTGGTGGTGCTGATGGCCGAAAGCGGAGCGGTGGACCGCGACCGCATCTTCCAGGCGGCTGAGCGGGTGGCCAAGACCTTCGCCGCCGTCCGCACGACCAACCCGCAGGAGCAGGCCTGGCTGCTGCTGGCCACTAAGGCGCTGATCGATCGCGCGGCGCCGATGAAGCTCGCCATCGGCGACCAGACGGTGGAGAACGCCAAGCCGCAGATCCTGCCCGTCGATCCGGCCGCCCCGCCCGCCATCCACAACCTCGGCGGCGAGATCCGGCAGACCGTGTCGGTCGTCGGCGTGCCCGACCAGCCGGCCGGCGCGGAGGAGCAGGGGATGACCATCCGCCGCCGCCTGTTCGACATGGCCGGCCGTCCGGTCGATCCGGCCGGCATCCGCCACAACGATCTGCTGGTGGTGACCCTGGAGGGCGAGGTCGGCGACCCGCTCGACCATTCGGTGCTGGTCAGCGACCCGCTGCCGGCCGGCTTCGAGATCGAGAATGTCCGCCTCGCCAACAGCGGCCAGCTCGGCAAGCTGTCCTGGCTGGGCGAACTGTCGGCCGTCCGCAATGTCGAGTTCCGCGACGACCGCTTCCTGGCGGCGGTCGATCTGCCGAAGGCGGCTCCCCGCTTCCGGCTGGTCTATCTGGTCCGGGCCGTGACCCCCGGCGACTTCGCGGTCCCCGGCGCCCAGGTTCAGGACCTGCAGCGTCCCCACCTGTCCGCCCGCACCGCCGCATCCCGGCTGCGCGTGCTGCCGGAATGAAATGACCGTGGCCTGAAGCCTGAAACCTAAAGGTAACTCTGCTCGCCCCGGTGGTGCTCCCGCCGGCGGGCGAGCAGGGTCAGGGCCGCGACCACCACCGCGAAGCACAGGGTCAACAGCAGGTAGAAGGCCAATGCGAGGCCCACGGTCATCGTGCCGATCAGCACCATGGCCAGTATCCAGACGCCCAGCGATACGATGACGCGCGCCGACATGGGTTGTCTCCCGTACCCTATCCCGATCTACCCGAAACCTTGAAATTCGCCGCGGCCTTCTGGCCGTCTGTCCGGCGCCGCATTCCATCCCCATATCGACAGGGGAAATGGACGGATGCGCGCTCACCGCAAAGCCTGCCATAGCCGCCACCCGTGCCGGGGCGTGGCATCCTGTCACTGCGCGGGCGCGCCGCACCAGTTCGTGGCTAAACAGTTTGCGGCTGCGGGTTCGCCAAACTGGTTCGCATGGTCAACAAGCCAGTTGACAGCAAGCGGCATCGACTTTACCTTTACGTAAACGTCAGGGAAGGGAGCAGGCAGCTTGGATCGGCATTCGGTCGGCATCGGTTCGATGGAAGCGGAGGAGGGCGGCAGGCCGGACGGCCATGGCGCCGAACCACGCCTTGCCATCGGCGAATTGGCCGGGGAGTTCGGTCTGACCCACCGCACCATCCGCCATTACGAGGATGAGGGACTGCTGTCGCCCGAGCGGATCGGCAGCGCCCGCGTCTATGGCCACCGCGACCGCGCCCGTCTGGCGCTGATCTGCCGGGGCAAGCGGCTGGGCTTCAGCCTGGCCGAGATCAAGGATTTCCTGAACCTCTACGACACCGACGACGCTCAGATCGAACAGATGCGCTACATGCGCAACATCGCGCGCCGGCGGATTTCCGCACTTGAACAGCAGCTCGCCGACGTCAAACAGACGTTGTCGGAGCTGTGCACCATCGACACCCAGATCTCCGAGCATCTTCGCCGCAACGGCATCACGGAGACGCAGGACATGGAGGAGAAGCACTCATGAAGTCGGTCGTCATCGCCGGTTATGCCCGTTCGCCCTTCGCCTTCGCCCACAAGGGCGAGCTGACCAAGGTCCGCCCCGACGATCTGCTGGCCCGCGTCATCGCGGCGCTGGTGGAACGCACCGGCCTGAAGACCGACGACATCGAGGATGTGATCGTCGGCTGCTCCTTCCCCGAGGGTGAGCAGGGGCTGAACGTCGCCCGCAGCATCTCCTTCCTGGCCAAGCTGCCGCAGACCGCGGCGGCCACCACGGTCAACCGCTATTGCGGCTCCTCCATGCAGTCGATCCATCAGGCGGCGGGCGCCATCCAGATGGGCGCCGGCGAGGTGTTCATCTGCGGCGGCGTCGAATCGATGACCCGCGTGCCGATCATGGGCTTCAACCCGATGCCGAACCCGGCGCTGAAGGCCTCCTACCCCGAAGCCTACTGCTCCATGGGCATCACCGCGGAGAATGTCGCCCGCAAATACGCGATCTCCCGCGCCGAGCAGGAGGCGCTGGCCGTCGCATCCCACGCCAAGGCGGCGGAGGCCCAGGCCGCCGGCCGCATGGCTGACGAGATCGTCGGCATCCAGACTCCGGCCGGTCTGGTCGACAAGGACGGCTGCATCCGTCCCGGCACCAATGCCGACAGCCTGTCGGGCCTGAAGCCGGCCTTCATCGCAGACGGGACGGTGACCGCCGGCACCTCCTCGCCGCTGACCGACGGCGCTTCGGTCGTTCTGGTGACGACGGAAGAGTATGCCCGCGCCAACGGCCTGCCGATCCTGGCGAAGATCCGCTCGGTCGCCGTCGCCGGCTGCGCGCCGGAGCTGATGGGGCTGGGTCCGGTCCCGGCCACCCGCAAGGCGCTGGCCCGCGCCGGGCTGTCGATCACCGACATCGACATCATCGAGATCAACGAGGCCTTCTCGTCCCAGGCCATCGCCTGCATGCGCGACCTCGACATCGACCCGTCCCGCATCAACCCGGACGGCGGCGCGCTGGCGCTCGGCCACCCGCTGGGAGCCACCGGCGCCCGCATCACCGGCAAGGCCGCGGCCCTGCTGAAGCGCGAAGGCAAGCAGTTCGCGCTGGCCACCCAGTGCATCGGCGGCGGTCAGGGCATCGCCACCATCCTGGAAGCGGTCTGACGAACGGGATCGGGGAGGAACAACCATGAAGATCGAACGCGCCGCCGTGATCGGTGCGGGCGTGATGGGCGCCGGCATCGCCGCCCATTTCGCCAACGCCGGCATCCCCTGCGTCCTGCTCGACATCCCGGCGAAGGAGGGAGCCGACCGCAGCGCCATCGCCAAGGGCGCCGTGGCGAAGATGCTGAAGACCGACCCGGCCCCCTTCATGCATCCGAAGAACGCCAAGCTGATCACGGCCGGCAATCTCGAGGATGACCTGAACCTGCTGGCCGACGTCGACTGGATCGTCGAGGCCATCGTCGAGAACCCGGCGATCAAGGCCGACCTCTACAAGCGCATCGACCCGGTGCGCAAGGCGGGCTCGGTGGTGTCGTCCAACACCTCCACCATCCCGCTGGCTGTGCTGACGGAAGGCCAGAGCGAGCAGTTCGCCAAGGACTTCCTGATCACCCACTTCTTCAATCCGCCGCGCTACATGCGGCTGCTGGAGATCGTCGGCGGCGCCCAAACGCGCCCCGACGCGCTGGCCGCCATCGCCGACGTCGGCGACCGCCGCCTGGGCAAGGGTGTCGTCCACTGCAAGGATACGCCGGGCTTCATCGCCAACCGCATCGGTGTCTTCTGGATCCAGGCCGCGGTCAACGCCGCGGTCGATCTGGGGCTGACGGTGGAGGAGGCGGACGCCGTCGGCGGTCGTCCGATGGGCATCCCCAAGACCGGCGTGTTCGGCCTGATGGACCTTGTCGGGCTGGACCTGATGCCGCACATCGCCAAGAGCATGTCGGCGACCCTGCCGGCGGGCGACGCCTATCGCGGCCAGATGCGCGAACACCCGGTCATCACCAGGATGATCGCGGAGGGCTATACCGGCCGCAAGGGCAAGGGTGGCTTTTACCGCATCAACAAGGCCGGCGGCGGCAAGGTGAAGGAGTCGGTCGACCTGCAGACCGGCGAGTACGCACCGTCGGAAAAGGCCCGGTTGGACAGCGTGTCCGCCGCCGGCCACGACCTGCGCAAGCTGTGCGAGCATCCGGACAAGGGCGGCCGATTCGCCCGCCGCGTCCTGGCCCAGACGCTGGCCTACGCCGCCAGTCTGGTGCCGGAGATCGCCGACAGCATCGTGGCCGTCGATGAGGGCATGCGCCTCGGCTACAACTGGAAGCAGGGGCCGTTCGAGCTGATCGACCGGCTGGGCACCGAATGGTTCGCCGAGCTGTGCCGCTCGGAAGGCATTCCGGTCCCGGCGCTGGTCGAGACCGCTGCCGGCCGTTCCTTCTACCGGGTGGAGGGCGGCAAGCTCCAGCATCTGACGACGGCCGGCGTCTACGACACGGTGGTGCGTCCGGACGGCGTGCTGCTGCTGTCGGACATCAAGCGTGCCGCCGGCAAGCCGGTGTGGAAGAACGGCTCCGCCAGCCTGTGGGACATCGGCGACGGCGTGCTGTGCGTCGAGTTCACCAGCAAGATGAACGCGGTCGACGCCGACATCATGGCCGCCTACGAGAAGGCGATGCGCCTGATCGGCGACGGAAAAGGCGACTGGAAGGCCCTGGTCATCCACAACGAGGCCGACAATTTCTCGGTCGGCGCCAATCTGGGCCTCGCCCTGTTCGCGCTGAACATCGGCCTGTGGCCGCAGATCGAGGAGATGGTGGAGGGCGGCCAGCGCACCTATCGCGCGCTGAAGTACGCACCCTTCCCGGTGGTGGCGGCGCCCAGCGGCATGGCGCTCGGCGGCGGCTGCGAAATCCTGCTGCATTCCGACCATGTCCAGGCCCATGCCGAGACCTATGTCGGCCTTGTCGAGGTCGGCGTCGGCCTGATCCCGGCCTGGGGCGGCTGCACCGAGATGCTGGCCCGCCATCAGGCCAACCCGAAGGCGCCGCGCGGGCCGATGCCGGGCATCGCCAAGGCGTTCGAGATCATCAGCACCGCCACCGTCGCCAAGTCTGCGGCCGAGGCCAAGGAGCTGCTGTATTTCCGCGCCACCGACGGCATCACCATGAACCGCGACCGGCTGCTGGCCGACGCCAAGGCCAAGGCGCTGGAACTGGCGGCCGACTACACCGCGCCTGAGAAGACCACGGCCTACGTCCTGCCCGGTCCCAGCGCCAAGGCGGCGATGGAGCTGGCGGTGGAAGGCTTCGCTCTGCAGGGCAAGGTCACGCCGCACGACAAGGTGGTCTGCGCCGCGCTGGCCGAGGTGCTGAGCGGCGGCGAGGAGGCCGACGTCTCCAAGCCGGTCGGCGAGGACCATGTCCTGCGGCTGGAGCGAGAGGCGTTCATGGAGCTGGTCCACACCACCGGCACCATCGACCGGATCGAGCACATGCTGCTCACCGGCAAGCCGCTGCGGAACTGAGGGGGGAGGAACGAGAGATGCCGATCTACAAGGCTCCGCTTGAGGATGTGCGCTTCGTCCTGGACGAGATCGTCGGCCTGGACAAGCTGTCGGCCCTGCCGGGCTATGAGGACGCCACGCCGGAACTCGTCGGACAGGTACTGGAGGAAGGCGCCAAACTGTGCGAGGAGGTTCTGTTCCCGCTGAACCAGTCCGGCGACGGCGAAGGCTGCCGGTTCGAGAATGGCGAGGTCCGCACGCCGAAGGGCTTCAAGGAGGCCTACACCACTTACATTGAGGCCGGCTGGCAGGGGTTGGCCTGCGATCCGGCTTATGGCGGACAGGGGCTGCCGAAGCTGGTCAACATCATGCTGGAGGAGTTCATCTGCTCCGCCAACCTCAGCTTCGGCATGTATCCCGGCCTGTCGCTCGGCGCCTACAACGCGCTGGCGATGTACGGCTCGGACGAGCTGAAGCAGCGTTTCCTGCCCAAGCTGGTCGACGGCACCTGGTCCGGCACGATGTGCCTGACCGAGCCGCATTGCGGCACCGACCTCGGCATCATCCGCACCAAGGCGGTGCCTGACGGGCAGAGCGGCTACAAGATCACCGGCACCAAGATCTTCATTTCGGCCGGCGAGCATGACCTGACCGAGAACATCCTGCATCTGGTGCTGGCCCGCCTGCCGGACGCCCCGGCCGGGACCCGCGGCATCAGCCTGTTCCTGGTGCCGAAATTCTTGGCCCGCGCCGACGGCACGCCCGGTGATCGCAACGGCGTCGCCTGCGGCTCCATCGAACACAAGATGGGCATCAAGGCGTCGTCGACCTGCGTCATGAATTTCGAGGACGCCACCGGCTGGCTGGTCGGCGAGCCGCACAAGGGCATGCGCGCCATGTTCGTGATGATGAACGCGGCCCGTCTGGCCGTGGGCATCCAGGGGCTGGGCCTGTCCGAGGTCTCGTACCAGAACGCCGTCAACTACGCCCGCGAACGGCTCCAGGGCCGCTCGCTGTCGGGGGTGAAGGCACCGGACAAGCCGGCCGACCCGATCATCGTCCACCCGGACGTGCGCAAGAACCTGCTGACCGCCCGCGCCTTCACCGAAGGTGCGCGCGCCCTGGGCGCACTGACCGCCTACAAGCTCGACGTGGCGGAGAGGCACGCCGACGCCCGCACCCGCCGTGACGCCGACGAGTTCGTCCAACTGATGACGCCGATCGTCAAGGCGCTGTTCACCGACATCGGCTTCGATTCGGCCAACATCGCCGTGCAGGTCCATGGCGGCCACGGCTTCATCTGGGAGACCGGCGTCGAGCAGTATGTCCGCGACGCCCGCATCTGCCAGATCTATGAGGGCACCAACGGCATCCAGGCGCTCGACCTCGTCGGCCGCAAGCTGCCGCAGGACATCGGCCGTCTGCTGCGCCACTTCTTCCACCCCGTCGGCCGCGACATCGAGGCGGCGATGGAGAAGGACGAGTTGGGCGAGTTCGTGATGCCGCTGGCCAAGGCCTTCGCCAAGCTGCAGCAGGCCACCGCCCTGATCGCCCAGAAGGGCCTGAAGGATCCGGAGGAGGCCGGTGCCGCCGCCAGCGACTACCTGCGCCTGTTCGGCCTGGTGGCGCTCGGCTGGAGCTGGCTGACCATGGTGGAAAAGGCGCAGGCCAAGCTCGCGGCCGGGGAGGGCAACGCCACCTTCTACGAGGCCAAGATCAAGACCGCCCGCTTCTATATGACCAAGCTGCTGCCGCAGACGAATAGCCTGTTCATCACCATCGCCGCCGGTGCCAAGCCGCTGATGGAACTCGAAGAGGCCGCTTTCTAACAAACCTGTCGATCCGCGTCCGATCGTCCTCCGGGGCGCGCGACTTGCAAGCCGGTCCGGTGCCCGAAATTGGCGCCGGCCGGCTCTATTTTTTCTAGATACTTCAAGATCCAGCGACGCATTCGCATATTGACCTAAAATTGTCATAGCGCTTTAGAAATATCACTCCCGGGAAGTGTTGCCTCTGTCTGCTAGGCCATCGGAGCGGTGACAAAAGTTAATTTCCGGTTGTCGGTCCTCGTCCCTGCGTGTTACATCTCAATCGAGATTACGTTCGGCCGGTGCCTGCTATATCCTTTGGATTTTAGGGAATATGCGGGTGGCGACAGCCCCCTCCTTTTCTCAAGCCCTTGGGGCGCCTTTCGGAGGGGCAGGCATGGTTCGGGAGTTTGAGCGATGAAGATCCTGATCGGTGATGATCACGTCCTGTTCCGGGAAGGTCTTCGCCGTCTGCTTGAGCAGCTTCGCGATAATGCTACCTTTGCGGAGGCTAGCAATTTCGACGAGCTTCTGGATATGGCGGCGTCGAAGGATGAGGCCTATGACCTTGTCCTGACCGACCTGCGCATGCCCGGCTGGCCCGGCTTCTCAGGCATCGGCATGCTGCGCGAGCGGCAGCCGAATGCGAAGGTCGTGGTCGTGTCGGCGTCGGAGGCACAGGCCGACGTGCGGGAGGCGCTGGAGAACGGCGCCGCCGGCTATATCCCGAAATCGTCCAGCGTGAAGATCATGCTGAGCGCGCTCGACCTGATCTTCTCCGGCGGCGTCTATGTGCCGGCGACGGTTCTGCGCGAAGGGATCGAGCCCGACCACCGCGGTGCCGGCGGGGGGATTCCGCCGACCGATCCGCAATTGGAGCAGCTTCTGACCCAGCGTCAGCGCGAGGTGCTGGACCGCCTGCGCGAAGGCAAGTCGAACAAGCAGATCGCCCATGAACTGGGCCTGTCCGAAGGGACGGTGAAGATCCATATGACGGCGATCTTCAAGTCGCTGGGCGTGCGCAACCGCACCCAGGCGGCAATGGCCTTTCCACAGTCGCATTCGGCCTGACGCCGCTTTTCCCGAGCAAAATGAAACGACCCGCCGGAACGCTCCGGCGGGTCGTTTCGCGTTTCAGGCGGTGTGGATCGCCTCACCCCATGCCGGCGACATAGCCCCGCAGCGATTCGACCTCCAACTCGGCGTCGTCGATGCGGGCCTTCACTACGTCGCCGATGCTGATGACGCCGACGACCCGACCGGATTCGATGATCGGCACATGGCGGATGCGCCGTTGGGTCATCACCGCCATCATGTCGGCGACGGTGTCCGTGGGGGTGCCGGTGATCAGCTCCCGCGTCATCAGGTCGGCCGCCGGCCGGTCCAGCGCGCCGGCACCGTCGCGGGCCACGGCCCGCACCACGTCGCGTTCCGACAGGATGCCGACCGGTTGCCCGTCCTTATCCATCACCAGCACGGCGCCGATCCTGTGTTCGGTCAGCAGGCGGGTGACGGCGGCAACCCTGTCGTCCGGCGCGGCGGAGACGATCCGGTTGCCCTTGCGCTTCAATACGGCTGCAACATGCATGGCGGTACGGCCTCCCTTCCGTTGATCCCCGTAGGGGAATCATGGGGATAACCGTACAATCTGCAAGACGGATGGTAAAAAGAAAAAGACGGCCTCCCCCGGATGGGGAAGGCCGTCCTTTCGATGTCCGGAACTGATCCCGGAAACCGGTCTTAGAAGCGGTAGCCGACGCCGACGCCGACCAGCCACGGGTCCAGCGTGACCTTCGAAGAGACCGGAAGGACGCCGCCGCCGGGGAGGTTGGCGTTGGCGGTCACGTCGGTCTTCAGGAAGACCTTTTTGACGTCGAGGTTCAGCGACCAGTTGCCGGTCAGGGCGACGTCGACACCGGCCTGCAGCGCCCAGCCGAAGCGGTTCTTGTAGTTGGTGTCGGTGATCCGCACCCCGGCCGAGTTCGGATTGTTGGCCGCGTCCTCGTTGTAGAACAGGGTGTAGTTGATGCCGGCGCCGACATACGGGCTGATGCGCTCCTTCGGCATGAAGTGGTACTGCACGGTCAGGGTCGGCGGCAGCAGCGAAACCTTGCCGATTTCCGTGACGCCGCCGGCGCCGGCGATCAGGTTGCCCTTCACGCGGTGACGGCTGGTGCCGGCGATCAGCTCGGCGGCGATGTTGTCGGTGAAGAAGTAGGAGAAGTCGACTTCGGGGATGTAGTCGTTGCCGACCTTGGCCGAGCCGATGTCACCGATCGGGCTGTTGATCGTGCCCTTTTCCTGCGGCAGCACGGCCAGGCCGCGCGCCCGGACGACGATGTCGCCGGCCGACTTGCCCTTGAAGTCCTGAGCGAGCGACGGGGAAGCGATGGCGACGAGGGCCGAGGTCGCCAGCAGGGCGGCGGCGGCGCGCGACAGGATGGTCATGGGGTCTGCTCCAGGCAATGCGTTGTTGCTGTTCTGTGGCATCAGCCGATGGAGCTATTACCAGACACCGTGTAAGGGTACTAGGGGGTGTACAACCGATCCATGTCCTATGCAGCAGCTTTGCAACAGTGACGAGGTGTCGCATGGACAAGGAAATCAAGGGCTTGGTTTGATTGTCCGCTGTGGGATCAGCGCCATGCAGTTCTGAACGATGGCATAGCATTGACCAAGTCGTGTGGACCCGCCGCTGGCGCCGCCATATACGACGCGCTCGACCACACCGTTTTTCAAACTGAAAGTTGCTTCACAGTCGAAGCTGTTGACTTCATAACCATATGACGGCCAGCCATAGCCGTAACCGTAGTGGGGCCATCCCCAGCCGCCATAATAGCCGAGCGGCGGCATGCTGGGGTACGAGACGATGCGGGAGCTGCGGTAGGTGAAGAACTCCTGGTTGTCGACGATCGCCTGCCGTTCCGGCACCCCGGCGCAGGACAGCAGCGTCGCCTTGGACATACCGATCAGCGCTGTCTGCGCCACCAGCGCCTCGTCCGCCGCGGGGTTGGCGCAGCCGCCAAGCGCCCCGGCGGCGGCCAGCGCCGCGACGCCGAGCACCCGCCGCTTCACACGCCCATTCATCGCCAGACGCAACGACATCGCACGCCTCCTCTGCCCGACGGCTTGAGCCCGTCTATCGCTTCCTTGCCGGCGACAGGTCCAACTCGGTCACGCCCAGCGCCCGCACATCCTCCGGCAGGCCGCGGCCGGTGGCGAGCCCCGCCGCCACCCGGCCCATGGCCGGCGCGGTCTGGATACCGTAGCCGCCCTGTCCGGCCAGCCAGAAGAACCCCTCCGCATCGGCGGCGAAACCCACCACCGGCACCTTGTCGGCGACGAAGCTGCGCAGGCCGGCCCAACGGTGGGCCAATTTCCGAACGGTGAAGCGCGACGCTTGTTCCAGCCGGTCCACCGTCACGGCGACGTCGATGTCTTCCGGCTGCACGTCGCAGGGCTCGATCGGTGTCTGGTCGGCGGGGGAGGCCAGCAGCCGGCCGGCATCCGGCTTCACATAGAAGGTCTCGGCCACGTCCGACACCATCGGCCAGCCGTCCAGCCCGGTCTTGTCGGCCGGATCCTCGAACACCGGATCGAAGGTGATGGCGGTGCGCCGCTTCGGCACCAGCCCGACGGTGGCGACTCCGGCCAGCTTCGCCAGCTCGTCCGCCCAGGCGCCGGCCGCGTTCACCACCACCGGCGCGGCAAAGCTGCCGACGCTGGTCTCCGCCACCCACAGCCCGTCCTGCCGGGCGAGCGCCCGCACCCCGGCATCGGTCACCACCCGGCCGCCGCGTGTTTTCAACCCGCGCAAGTACCCCTGGTGCAGGGCATGCACGTCGATGTCGCGGGCGTCCGGTTCCCAGACGCCGCCGGCGACATAGTCCGGACGCAGGAAGGGCGCGCGGGCCAGAACCTGCTCGCGGTCGTAGCGCTCCACCGACGGGGTGAGCCGCCGGCCCTGCTCGTACTCTGCGTCCAGCCGGTCGATCTCATTGTCCCGGCCGATGATGAGGACGCCGCGCGGGGTCAGCAGGTCGTGCTCGGCAAAGCCGGCGGGCGGGCTGGTGTAGAAGTCCCAGCTCGCCACCGTCAGGGCGCGGATCGGCGCCGGGCCGTAGGTCTGGGTGTAGAGCGCCGCCGAACGTCCGGTCGAGTGATAGCCGGGCTGCGACTCGCGCTCCAGCACCAGCACGCTGCCCTGTACGGCCAGCTCATAGGCGGCGGACGCACCGGCGATGCCGGCCCCGACCACCAGGAAATCGACGCGCTCCACTGGTCCCGCTCCTCGAATTCTTATCGGCCGCCTAAGGCGTGGCGGCGCTTTCGTCCGGCATGTGATCCGGCAGGGCCACCATTTCAAGGATCAGCTTCTGCCGCAGGGCGGCGACGAAGCTGTCCTTGTCCATGGCGCTCTTCACGAAGCTGCCCGGCCCGCCGATCACGCTCTCGTCGAAATACTCCTCCAGCCAGGGGAATTCGTCGAGGATGGCGAGGCCGTTGACGATGATTCCGCGCTTCGTCACCCGGTCGCGGGCGTTGGCCGGATCGATCCCGCTGTTGGAAAAGCCGTTGGAAACCAGATCGATCACCTGCCGTGGCGCCTTGCCGCCGTGGTCGAACAGCTTCGCCGCCTCGATGATGGCGCTGCCGATCGCCGTCGAGTCGCCCTGGAAGCCGCGCGGCAGGGCGTCGATCCGATCCGCGAAGCGGCCGGCATCCTCCGGCTTGTCCAGCGCCGTCCAGGGGATCAGCACCCGCAGGCTGTTCGGCCCCGAATAGGCCGCCAGCGTCACCCGCGTCCCGGCCGAAGCCAGCGCGTCGGCCACCGCCGGATCGCGGAAGGCGGCGGCATGGCCCTGCAACTGGAACTCCAAATCGCCGGTGGTGATGGAGGCGGAGCCGTCGAGCGCCAGAACCAGGGCCACCCCCGCCGTTTTCTCAGGCGGGGTGGCCAGCGCCTCACCGCACAGCGCCAGCAGGAGAACCATCACGGCGATCACGGCACGCAGCATTCTTATCGCCACTCCAGTCTTATTGACGCTTTGGCCGCCGCCAGCCCTCCTCACGCATTGGAAAGGGCGTGGCGCACCACCTTCACCATCACCGAGGGCAGGGCGTGATCGCCCAGCCGGTCGACCGGCACCCATTTGCCGTCGGCCTGCGGCCAATCGGTCCCGGCCTGCGCCGCGACCACCTCAAGCTCCAGGTGAAAATGGGTGAATGTATGGCGGACCAGACCCGGCAGCCGGCGCCAGCGCGCGGGCAGGGGCTGCTGCGCCGCCACCGCCGCCTCGCCTGGCAGCTCAGGCCCCCAGGATGTCGAGGGCACCTCCGCCATGCCGCCCAGCAGCCCTTCCTCCGCCCGCCGGCGCAGCAGGACGGCGCCATCGGGGTTCAGCAGCCAATAGGCGACACCGCGCCGGGTCGGCTTCTCGGCCTTGGCGGCCTTGCGCGGCAGGCTTTCGGCGATGCCGGCGGCGCGCGCCTCGCAATACTCCGCCCACGGGCACAGCATGCATTTCGGCTTGCGCGGGGTGCAGATGGTGGCGCCGAGGTCCATCATCGCCTGGGCATAGTCGCCGGGACGGAACTCCGGGGTCAGGGTGGCGGCCAGCCGGCGCAGGGTCGGCTTGGCATTGGGAAGCGGCTCCTCCACCGCGAAGATGCGGGCGATCACCCGCTCCACATTGCCGTCCACCACAGTGGCCTTGCGGCCGAAGGCGATGGCGGTGATGGCGGCGGCGGTGTAGGCGCCGATGCCCGGCAGCTCCAGCAATTCCGCCTCGTTGTCCGGGAACCGCCCGCCATGCTCATCCGCCACCACGCGGGCGCATTTGTGCAGGTTGCGCGCCCGCGCGTAGTAGCCGAGCCCGGCCCAGGCCACCAGCAGATCGTCCAGCGGCGCATCCGCCAGATCGCGCACGGTTGGCCAGCGTTCGGTGAAATTGCGGAAATAGGGCGCCGCGGCGGGGACGGTCGTCTGCTGCAGCATGATCTCCGACAGCCAGACCCGGTAGGGGTCGGCGGTCTCGTCAGGCTTGGCGCGCCAGGGCAGGTCGCGGCGGTGGCGGTCGTACCAGGACAGCAGCCGCCGGGCGGCCTCGGTGGAATCTGGAATCATGATGGGAAGAAATAGAGGGTCCGGAGCGTCTGGGGAAGGGAGCCGGTCCGGTCTCCGGTCGGAAGCTGGGCATCGGCCCACGCTTGCGCTAGGGTGCCGGCATCCCACATGACCCGGAACCGGTGCCGGAGCCGGGGCCGTACAGGAGTGATCGCAGAGCATGAGCGGACCGCGTCGCATCGGCCAAACCGTTCCGGAGGTCGCCGGCAAGGTGCTGGGCAAGCGCGGGCTTGCCTTCGGCGCGCTGATCACCGACTGGCCGTCCATCGTCGGCCACCAGCTGTCGCTGCGCACCGCCCCCGACAAGCTCAGCTTCCCCCGCGGCAAGCGCGAGGAGGCGACCCTGCATATCCGCGCCATGGGTGCCATCGCGCTGGAGCTGCAGCATCTGGAGCCGCAGATCATCGAGCGCATCAACAGCTTCTTCGGTTATCGCGCGGTGGCGAAGATCAGGCTGATCCACGCGGCCCTGCCGTCCACGCCATCCCCGGTGGTGCGCCCGCGCGCCCTGACGATGGACGAGGAGATCGGCATCACCACCACCACCGCGACCATCGAGGACGAGGAACTGCGCGCCACCCTGGAACGCTTCGGCCGCTCGCTGATGGCGCGGCCGAAACGGGTGGCGCGCTAGCCGGCCTGCTGGACGCGCCGGGGCTTCATTGTCTATACGTCAACATCTGGTAGGAACGAGGGCAAAGTGAACCGCAAAATTTTGGGACGCAGGTACTTCGGGCTGGCCGGCCTTCTGGCCATCGGCTTCACCGCCGCCTTCGGCACCGCCGTGACGGCTCCGTCGGCCGCCCGCGCCGCCGCCACCCTGCCGCCGGTGTCGGAGATGATGGCTGACCGCGTCATGGGCGACGCCAAGGCGCCGGTGACGATCCTCGACTATTCGTCGATGACCTGCCCGCACTGCGCCCATTTCCACACCGACATCCTGCCGAAGATCAAGGAAGCGTACATCGACACCGGCAAGGTCAAGCTGATCTTCCGCGACTTCCCCTTCGACCAGGCGGCGCTCAGCGCGAGCATGCTGGCCCACTGCGCGCCGGCCGAGCGCTACTATCCGCTGACCGACGTGCTGTTCAAGAGCCAGTCGACCTGGAGCCGCGCCGCCGATCCGACCAAGGCTCTGGCCCAGTACGGCAAGCTGGCCGGCATGAGCCAGGAGACCATCGACGCCTGCCTCGCCAGCAAGGAACTGGCCGACGCCATCCTGAACAGCCGCCTGACCGGCCAGAACCAGTACAAGGTCGAAGCCACCCCGACCTTCATCCTCAACGACGGCAAGGCCCGCATCGAAGGCGCCCAGTCGTTCGAGGAGTTCTCCAAGGCGATCGACAAGCTGCTGAAGTAAGCGCCGGCGTATTGCCCCCACCTTAATCCTCCCCCGCTGGGCGGGGGAGGAGACTAGTGCTGATACGAGAGAGTTGCGGCAGTCCCTCCCCTGCCCAGCGGGGGAGGTTAGGTGGGGGCATTCGAAGCCCGCACCTCCTCAAAGCTCAGTTCAAAGCCCAGTACACCAAAGGTTCTTTCCCAGTGCAGTTCACGCGTCTCCGCCTGTCGGGTTTCAAGTCTTTCGTCGATGCCACGGATCTGGTCATCGAACCCGGCATGACCGGCATCGTCGGTCCCAACGGCTGCGGCAAGTCCAATCTGGTGGAGGCGCTGCGCTGGGTGATGGGCGAGACCTCGGCCAAGCGCATGCGCGGCGACGACATGGACGACGTCATCTTCGGCGGCACCTCCAGCCGGCCGGCCCGCAATCTGGGCGAGGTGACGCTGGCGGTCGACAACCGGTCGCGCACCGCCCCGGCCGGCTTCAACGAGCATGACGAACTGGAGATCACCCGCCGGATCGAGCGCGGCTCCGGCTCCGACTACCGCATCAACGGCAAGCTGGTGCGGGCGCGCGATGTCCAGCTGCTGTTCGCCGACAATGCCTCGGGCGCCGGTTCCCCCGCGCTGGTCAGCCAGGGCAAGGTTGCGCAGATCATCTCCGCAAAGCCGCAGGACCGCCGCGCCCTGCTGGAGGAGGCCGCCGGGATCACCGGCCTGCATTCCCGCCGGCACGAGGCCGAGTTGCGTCTGAAGGCGGCGGAGACCAACCTGACCCGCCTCGACGACGTGATCGGGGCGATGGACACCCAGCTGCAGAGCCTGAAGAAGCAGGCGCGGCAGGCCGCCCGCTACCGCAACCTGTCCGACCAGATCCGCAAGGCGGAAGCCGTGCTGTGGCACCTGCGCTGGCTTGCGGCGCAGGAGGAGCGCGCCCGCGCCCACGCCGCCTTCGCCACCGCCGAGGCCGAGGTGCGCGACCGCATGCTGGCCGTCAACCAGTTGACCGCCCGCCGGACGGAGGCCGCCGCCGGCCTGCCCGACAAGCGCCAGGACGAGGCGCGCGCGGCATCCGCCCTGCAACGGCTGGTGATCGCCCGCGAACAGCTGGATGCCGAGGAAAAGCGCGTCGCCGACCAGCAGCGCACGCTGGAGGCGCGGCTGCGCCAGATCGCCGGCGACCTTGGCCGCGAGGAGGCGCTGGCCGCCGACGCCGGCGAGGCGCTGGCCCGTCTGGTGGCCGAACGCGACCGCCTGATCGCGGCGCAGGCCGACGAGGAGATGCTGGAGGAAGCCGCCGCCGACGCTCTGGCCGATGCGCGCGAGCAGGTCGATGCTCTCGACCGCGAACTGACCCGCCTGACCGAAGCGGTCGCCACCGACGAGGCCCGCCGCGCCGCCACCCAGCGTCAGGCTGCCGAACTGGAAACCCGCGCCGCCGGCCTCGCCAAGCGGCTGGCCGAACAACAGGCCCAGCGCGCCGCCCTGGAGGCGGAAATCGCCGCCCGCGCCGACCTGTCGGAGGCCGAACTGGCGGTCGAACTGGCCGAACAGCGGCTGGAGCAGGTCCGCGACGCCGCCGAGGCGGCCGAACAGGCGAAGGCGGAGGCCGAACCGGCGCAGTCCCGTGCCCGCGAGGCGCTGTCCGCCGCCGACAGCGCCTGCGCCAAGCTGCGCGCCGAGGAACGGGCGCTGGCCGAACTGCTGGAGGCCGGGGCGGGTGGACCGTTTCCGCCGCTGGTCGATGCGGTGACGGTGTCGCCCGGCTATGAGGGGGCGCTGGCCGCCGCGCTCGGCGATGCGCTGACCGCTCCGCTGGATATGACGGCGCCGGTGCATTGGCGCATGCTGTCCGCTTATGAGTCCGTGGCGCCGCTGCCCACAGGGGCGGAGCCGCTGTCGAACCATGTGCAGGGTCCGCCGGCCGCCGCCCGCGCGCTCGCCCACATCGGGGTGGTCGCCGATGCCGGGGCGGGGGTGGCGCTGGCCGCGACGCTGGCGCCGGGTCAGGTGCTGGTCAGCCGCGACGGCGGGGCATGGCGCTGGGACGGGCTGACCGTGCAGGCCGGCGCCCCGACCGCCGCCGCCATCCGGCTGAAGCAGCGCAACCGGCTGGCCGAACTGCGCGGCGAACTGGAGCTTGCCGAGGAACAGGTCGAGCTGGCGCGCGAGGCGCTGGACGCCGCCAAGCTGGCGGTGGAGGCGGCGGCCCAGGCCGACCGCCGCGCCCGCGACGCTGTGCGCGAGGGCTTCGCCGCGCTGAACGCCGCTCGCGACCGGCACGCCAAGCTGGCGCGCGAGGCCGACGCCGCATCCTCCCGCCTCGCCGCCTTGGTGGAGGCGGTGGAGCGGCTTGCCGCCGACGAGTTTGAGGCGGCCGCCCGCCGGGACGAGGCGCTGGAACTGCTGGACTCGCTGCCCGACCCGCGCGAAGGGCGGGAGCGGGTGAACGACCAGCGCGCCGCCCTGGCCGAACGCCGCGCAGTTCTGGCCGAGCGGCAGAATGCGTTGGACCGCCTGACCCGCGAGGCGCAGGCGCGGCGCCAGCGTCTGGCCGCCATTCAGTCCGAAACCGCCTCCTGGGACACCCGTTCCGCCGGGGCCGGTGGACGTGTGGCGGAGCTGCGCCAGCGCTCGCAAGAGGCGGAGGGCGAGATCGCCGCGCTGTCCGGCCGCCCGGCCGCGATCGCGGCGGAACGCCAGGAGCTTCTCGACCGCATAGCTCTGGCCGAGCGCGACCGCAAACGCGCCGCCGACGCGCTGGCGGAGGCCGAATCCCGGCTGGCCGGCACCGAGCAGTCCCTGCACGAGGCCGAAGCGGCGTTGGCCGATGGCCGCGAAGCCCGTGCCCGCGCGGAGGCGGCGGTGTCAGCCGCCCAGCAGCAGGAACGCACCCTGACGGAACGGATCGCCGAACGGTTGGATTGCCGGCCGGAGGATACCCGCGCCGCCGCCGACCTCGACCCTGCCGAACCGATGCCCGACGCGACGGCGGTGGAGACCCGGCTCGACAAGCTGACGCGCGAACGCGAGAACATGGGGCCGGTCAATCTGCGCGCCGAAATCGAGGCGGAGGAGTTGGAAGCCCAGATCACCGGCCTGCATGGCGAGCGCGAGGATTTGACCGCCGCCATCGCCCGCCTGCGCCAGGGCATTTCCAGCCTGAACCGCGAGGCACGCGAACGTCTGGTCGCCAGCTTCGACGTGGTCAACCGCGACTTCCAGGAGCTGTTCACCCGCCTGTTCGGCGGCGGCAAGGCCTATCTGGAGTTGGTCAACGCCGAGGATCCGCTGAACGCCGGCCTGGAGATCTACGCCAGCCCGCCGGGCAAGAAGCTGCAGGTTCTCTCCCTGCTGTCGGGCGGCGAGCAGGCGCTGACCGCCTTGTCGCTGCTGTTCGCCGTCTTCCGATCGAACCCGGCGCCGATCTGCGTGCTGGACGAGGTCGACGCCCCGCTGGACGAGGCGAATGTCGGGCGCTTCTGCGATCTGGTGGAGGACATCGCGAAGCAGGGCGACACCCGCTTCCTCATCATCACCCACCACCGCCTGACCATGGCGCGGGTGGACCGCCTGTTCGGCGTGACGATGGTGGAGCGCGGCGTGTCGCAGCTGGTCAGCGTCGATCTCAGCCGCGCCGAGGAATTGCGCGGGGTGGCGTGAACAGTTTCGCCCCCTCCTGCCATGGCACGCGGAAGGGGGCGAGGGGGATGGTTACGCGGCGACCGGCATCCGCCCGTCCCGCGTGCGCATCAGCAGCCAGACCACCGACACGCCCAGCAGCTTCGACGCGAAGCTGGCGGCCCAGACGGTGGGGTCCCAGACGTCCAGCATGCCGAAGAAGATGGCGGTGTCGACCGGCACCGACAGGGCGGCGCTGATCCACAGCCGGTCGCGCAAGGGGCGGCGGGTGATGGTGAAGACCGCCCAGTCGATCAACTCCGACACGGCGAAGGCGGCGACGCTGGCGGTGGCGACGAACGGATCGGTCAGCAGATAGGACAGCACGGTGCCGCCCAGCATGGCGGCGAGCGCCCAATGGCCGAAGCGCACCTGCACCATGTCGCGCAGGATGAAGATCAGGCCGGCCCAGCAGGACCAGACCAGATCCAGGTGCGGAAACAGGCTGAAGGCGTAGTTGATGGCAAGAATGCTGCCGATATAGGCGGCGAGCCAGAGCATGGCGATGTTCCTCCGAGAGCGGACCCGCGGCAATACGGGCGCTGATGACCGGAGCCGACCCCGCGTGAATGCGAGCGCCCCGAAACCGCTCTAGCTAACAGATGATGTCGTCTTGGGGAAGGGGGCGAAACCGGAATCGGGACAAGGTTCTGGTGTCGGATTCCTATCGCTGCCTCTGGCGTTCGTCCCTTCAGTCCTCGCAGACGGACCGGATAACGCGCGCGGGATTTCCCCCGACAAGGGTGTTCGGAGGAACGTTCCTCGTGACCACCGCCCCTGCGGCCACCACCGAATTCTCGCCGATTGTCACTCCGCCGATGACCGTCGCGCCGGCTGCGATCCAGACGTTTCTCTCGATTACAATTGGTTTCCCAATCGTGACGCTGCGGCGCTGGGAGGGATCGAGAGGATGCCCGGTCGTGATGATGCTGACGTTCGGACCGATCATCACATCGTCCCCGATGTCGAGGCCGCCAAGGTCGTAAAACGTGCAGTTTTGATTTATGAAGACATTCCGGCCTACGCGAATTTCATTCCCGCCAGCCGTGTAGAATGGCGGAATCAGCAAGAAGCTATCATCTACCGCCTTGCCGATGAGTTGGCTGAACAGGGCGCGGATTTCGGCCGCCTCATTGAAAGTCAAGCGATTGAGCGTGGCGGTTATCGCCATCGCTCGCCTGACGTTCGCCAGCATAGCCGCCGATTCCGGCGTTCTGCCGTGAATTATCCTGGTGCGGTCTTTATCCGGCATTTGCCCTCTCCTCGATCCGCGGTCGAGCCTACCTTTCGGTCAACGGTACGAAGACATCGCCAGCGACCATAGTCGGGAACGCAGGCCGGGATGATGCCTGCTCTCCTTTTCTTTGCACCTCAAACCGGCGTCGCATCGCTCTTCATCAGGGCGTAGGTGTAGCTGTCCACCAGCGCTTCCATCGACGCTTCGATGATGTTGGTGGACACTCCCAGCGTCGACCATTCGCAGCCGTCGGTGCGGGCGCTGCGGATCAGCACGCGCGGCATGGCGCCGGTGCCGTCCTTGGCCGCCAGGATGCGGACGCGGTAGTCGGACAGGCTGACCTTGGCCAGCGCCGGATAGACCGGCTCCAGCGCCTTGCGCATGGCGACGTCCAGCGCATGGACCGGGCCGTTGCCGTCCGCCACCTCGAGACGCACGGTGTCGCCGACGCGCACGCGCACCACCGCCTCCGACTCCACCACCAGCTTGCCCACCGCGTTGTAGCGGCGCTCGTCGGTGACGTGGAAGCGCAGCAACTCGAAGAAGCGCGGCACTTCGCCCAGCTCGCGCCGGACCAGCAGCTCGAAGCTGGCCTCCGCCGTGTCGTAGGCATAGCCGTCGCTGTCGCGCTGCTTCACCAGATCGAGCAGGCCGGCCAGCCGGTCGTCCTTGGCGTCCACCGCCATGCCGATGTCGCGCAGCCGCACGATCAGGTTGGAGCGGCCGGCCTGATCGGACATGACGATCTGGCGGCGGTTGCCGATGGCCTCCGGCGCCACATGCTCGTAGGAGGACGGATCCTTCTCCACCGCCGAGACATGCAGCCCGCCCTTATGGGCGAAGGCGCTGGCGCCGACATAAGGGGCGTGGCGGTTGGGGGCGCGGTTCAGCCGGTCGTCGAAGGCGCGGCTCAGCTGGGTCAGCAGCGGCAGATCCTCGCGCCGGATGCCGGTCTCGTAGCCAAGCTTCAGCATCAGCGTCGGGATCAGCGAGACGAGGTTGGCGTTGCCGCAACGCTCGCCCAGACCGTTGATGGTGCCCTGGACCATACGGGCGCCGGCCCGCACCGCCGCCAGCGAGTTGGCGACGGCGTTCTCGGTGTCGTTGTGGCAATGGATGCCGAGATTGTCGCCGGGGATACCGTGCGTCTCCACCACCTCGCGGACGATGGCGTCGATCTCATGCGGCAGGGTGCCGCCGTTGGTGTCGCACAGCACGATCCAGCGCGCCCCGGCATCATAGGCGGCCTTGATGCAGGACACCGCATAGGCCGGGTTGCGCTTGTAGCCGTCGAAGAAATGTTCCGCGTCGAACAGCGCCTCGCCCTTGGCGGCGTGCAGCGCGGCGATGCTGTCGCGGATCAGGTCGAGATTTTCCTCACGCGGGATGTTCAGCGCGACGTCGACATGGAAATCCCAGGTCTTGCCGACCATGCACACCGCCTTGGCGCGCGACTGCGCCAGCGCCGTCAGCTGCGGGTCGTTGGCGGCGCTGCGGCCGGGGCGGCGGGTCATGCCGAAGGCGGTGAAGGTGGCGCGGGTCAGCTCCGGCGCCTCGGCGAAGAACTGGTCGTCGGTCGGGTTGGCGCCTGGCCAGCCGCCTTCGATGTAATCGATGCCCAACCGGTCGAGGTCCTTGGCAATCGCGATCTTGTCTGCGACCGAGAAATCCACATCCTGGGTCTGCGCCCCGTCGCGCAGCGTGGTGTCGTAGAGATAGATGCGCTCGCCCGTCATCGCCGCCTGACCTGTAAAGACAAGAGGACCGGCAGTGTTTTGCCGCCCTGTGGAAAGCCGGGAGAATGGACGATGCGGCGCCCATGCTCAACCGTTTTGACAAGAAACTTGCGAAAAGCGGGGCTCCGCCGCAATGGACGGGAATAGAAAGGGGAATGGGAATAGAAATGGGGGCGGCCGATCAGGCGCTGCGCACCTGTCCGATGAAGCGCTCCACCTCCGCCGACAGCCGGTCGGCGTCGCCCGACAGCGTCTGCGCCGCGCCCAGCACGTCATGGGCCGCGGTGCCGGTGTCGTCGGCGGCCTGACGCACCACCACGATGTTGGAGGAAATCTCCTCCGTTCCCACGGCGGCTTGCTGGACGTTGCGGGCGATTTCGCGCGCGGCGGCGTCCTGCTGGTCGACGGCGGCGGCGACAGCGGCGGCGATGCGGTTGATGTCGTCGATGGTCCTGCCGATCTCGGCGATGGCGTCCACCGCTTCGCCGGTCACGGTCTGCATGGTGCCGATCTGGCTGGCGATCTCCTCGGTCGCCTTGGCGGTCTGGTTGGCGAGGCTCTTCACCTCGCCCGCGACCACCGCAAAGCCCTTGCCCGCCTCGCCGGCCCGGGCGGCCTCGATGGTGGCGTTCAGCGCCAGCAGGTTGGTCTGGGCGGCGATGGCGTTGATCAACTGCACGACGTCGCCGATGGCCTTGGCATGGTCTGCCAGCTGGCGGATGGTGGCGTCGGTGCTGCCGGCCCGTTCGGCGGCGCGGCGGGCGACGTCCGCCGTCTCGCCGACCTGCCGGGTGATCTCGCCGATGGAGGCGGCCATTTCCTCGGCCGAAGCGGCCACGGTCTGCACGTTGGCGGAGGTCTGTTCGCTCGCGCCCGCGACCGCCGCGGCCTGCGACCGGCTCTGCTCCGCCAGGGTCGACAGGGAGCGCGCGCTGGCGGTCAGCTGCCCGGCGGCGCCGCCGACCTGGGTGACCACGCCTTGCACCGCCTGTTCGAACCGGTCGGCCAGTTCGGCCATTATCCGGCGGCGTTCGGCCTCCATACCCTGCTTCAGCCGCTCCTGCTCGGCCTCGATCCGCTGCTTTTCGATGGCGTTGTCCTTGAACACGGCGACGGCGCGGGCCATCCGGCCAATCTCGTCGCCGCGGTCGGTCGCGGGCACCGTGACCGTCACGTCGCCGCCGGCCAGCCGGGCCATGGCGGCGGTCATCGCCGTCACCGGCGCGATCACCCGGCGGATGACGATGGCGATCCCGGCTGCCAGCAGCAGCGCCGCCGCGGCGACCAGCAGCCAGGAATTGCGGCGCTCGCCCTCGTAGGAGCGCTGGGAATCTGCGAACTCGTTGCCGGCGACGCGGACCTGCAGGTCGATCAGGCCGCTGACATGCTCCGTCACCGGGTCGATGGTCGGGTACAGGTCGCGGGCGACGAACGCTTCCAGCCCCGCCTTGTCCCGGTTGTCGAGGGTGCGCAGCAGGGTGGCGACGCCGGCGTCGGCCCGCTCCATCGCCACCCGCGTTTCCGCCACCATCCGGGTTTCCTCCGCCGTCAGGGAGGTGGAGGTGTAGGCCTGCCAGCGCTCCCGCACCGTCTCCATCGCCTTGCGCACGGAGGCGGCGCCGTCGGTCCAGGGCATGGTCCCGCCGCGGACCTTGTGGGAGCTGTCGACGATCATCACCGCATAGGCGTCGGAGACGATCTTCAGGTCGCGCAGCGGCACCACCCGGTCCTTATAGACCGACTTCATCCGTTCGTTGGCGGCTTCCAGCGTGGTGATGCCGGTGAACGCCTCGAAGCCCAGCATCAGGCCGAGCGCCGCCAGAACCCCAACCAGAATCGTGCGCAACGACATTGCCATTCCCCCACCCGCCATGAAACAGAACTGCAACATTCCAGAGCGGTATGCTTCAGGGATATTGCTTTAGGCAATGTGGGAAGTTGACGCATACAACGTTGGTAAGGGCCGGGTCGGCAAGGGTCGGGGCGGCGGGCCTCTCAGCGGGCGAACAGGCGGTAGAGGGCGGAATGGTCCAACCCGCCATCGCCCTGTTCGACCAGCATCTCGAACAGCTCCAGCGACAGGCCGAGCGTCGGCAGGTCGATCCCGGACTGCTGGGCCAGCTCCTCCGCCTGCCGCAGGTCCTTGAGCTGGGTGGTGACGCGGCCGCCGGGGGTGAAGTCGCCGCTGACCATGCGACCGCCATGCAGGTCGAGGATGCGGGATTCGGCGAAGCCGCCGCGGATCGCGTCGCGCACCTTGACCGGATCGGCGCCGGCCGCCCTGGCAAGCGCCAGCGCCTCCGCCACCGCGCCGATGGTCAGGGCGACGATGACCTGATTGGCGGACTTGGCGATCTGGCCGGCGCCGCTGTCCCCGACATGGGTGATGCGGCGGCCCATCGCCTGCAGCACCGGCAGGGCGCGGGCAAAGGCGGTCTCCGACCCGCCGGCCATGATGGTCAGGATCGCCTCCTCCGCCGCAACCGTACCGCCGGAGACGGGCGCGTCGAGCCACTCCGCCCCGGCGGCGGCGACACGCTCCGCCAGTACCCGGGTGGCGGCGACGGTGGTGGTGCCCATGTCGATCACCAGATGTCCGGGGCGCAGGACCGGCAGCAGCGCCTCGGCCACCGTTTCCACCGCCGCGGTGTCGGTCAGCATCAGGATGATGGTCCCGGCCTGCCCGGCGACGGCGGTGGGGCCGGTGGCGGCGATCACGCCTTCCGCCGCCATCTCGGCGATCGGGCCGGGGCTGCGGCTGGTCACCACCAGCTCCGCACCGGCACGGGCGAGCGCGCGGGCCATCGGCTTGCCCATCAGGCCGAGCCCGATGAAGCCGATGCGCTGGCCGGCGAGGTCGGGGCGGAGGGTCTCTTCGGTCATGTCGAAGCTTTCGGAGAAGAATGGATGAGGGTCACAGGCGCATGTGGCGGGCGCGGGCGCCGCGTTCGATGGCGGCGGCGCACAGCCGGTCGACCCCCAGCCGGTGGCGGATCAGTTCCAGCATCCGCAGTTCCTCCTGCGAGGCCTTGGGATCGGCGGCGGCGATGTCGCAGGCCACCGCATAGGCGGTCTCGCGCAGCTTCGACGGCAGCGCCTGCTCGACGATGGTCAGCACCGTGTCCAGCCCGTCGTTGTCGGACAGCATGGCGGTGCATTCGCGCGTCGCGGCCATCACCTGATCGCCGCTGTAATCCTTGAAGATCGGCAGGTAGCGCACATTCTCGCCGATGGCTTCCAGCTCAGGGTCGGTCATGTCGCCGTCGCAGGCGGACACCAGGACCATGATGTAGATGAGCGCGCTGTGGTGGTCGATCATGGCGTCGGTCGGCTTTCTCATGAGGCGGTCTCCCCTGGGGAGTGGTCGCAAGTCGGGTCGGCAATCTCGAACGCCGCCGGTGCGCCGTCAAGGGTGCCATGCTTGGCGCGGAGAGGTCGGCCGCTCGACGCGACGGTTGGGTCTGCCTATTGTCGCGCACCATGAACGTCGTCCTCAATGTCGCATTTCCCGTATTCGCCATCATTCTTGCCGGATTCCTGTCCGGGAAGTCGAAGCTGCTCGGCGCCACCTCGTCGGAGGCGTTGAACAAGTTCGTCTATTGGATGGCGCTGCCGCCGGTGCTGTTCCTGGGCACGGCGCGGCGGTCGATCCCGGAGATCTTCAACGGCCCCTTCATCGGCGCCTTCCTTGGGTCGATGCTGATGGTCTACGCGCTGGGTGCGATCATCGGCCGGCTTCTGCGGCGGGAGCGCACGCAGATCCAGTGCATGCAGGGGCTGAACTCCGCCTTTTCCAACACCGGCTATATGGGCATCCCGCTGTTCCTGGCCGCCTTCGGCCCGGACCATCTCGCCCCGACCATCCTGGCGACCGTCATCATGAGCGCCATCATGGTGGGCATCGCAGTGATCTGGATGGAGTTCGCCAACAGCCACGGCAGCGGGCTGGGCAAGGCTTTGCGCGATGTCGGCCGGGCGCTGGCGAAGAATCCGCTGATCCTGTCCACCGCCGCCGGCCTCGCCTGGTCGGCGCTGCTGCCCGGCGTGGCGGTGCCTAAGCCGATCGCCACCTTCTGCGAACTGATGGGCTCCCCCGCCGGCCCCTGCGCGCTGTTCGCCATCGGCCTGTTCCTGGCCTCGCAACGGCTGACCGCCGGACTGGCGGAGGCGGGATGGATCAGCGCGCTGAAGCTGCTGGTCCACCCGGCGCTGGCCTGGGTGCTGACGCAGACCCTGTTCCCGATGGACCCCTTCTGGACCGGCAGCGCGGTGATCCTGGCCGCATTGCCGACCGGTGCCCTCACCTTCGTGGTGGCGAGCCAATACCAGACCTATGTGGAGCGCACGTCCTCGGCGATCCTGGTCTCGACGGTACTGAGCGTGGTGACGCTGTCGGCGCTGCTGGCGGTATATGCGCCGGGGGGGTAAGCTTACGCCTCACCACCCCCGCAGGAACTCCGCCGTCTCCTCCACCGCCTGCTTCAGCCCGACGCGCCGCATCTCCACCCCCTCCGGGAAGGCGCCGGCCAGCCGGCTCGGCATCATCGGGTCGAGCAGGACGAAGACGCCGGTGTCGTCGGCGCGGCGGACCAGACGGCCGAAGGCCTGTTTCAGGCGCAGGCGCGTGATCATGTCCTCATAGCGCCGGCGACCGAAGGCTTCGCGCCGCGCGCGGTGCAGGATGTCGGGGCGGGGCCAGGGCACGCGGTCGAAGACGATCAGGCGCAAGCTGCGCCCCGGCACGTCCACCCCGTCGCGCACCGCGTCGGTGCCGAGAAGGCAGGCGTGCTCCTCGTTGCGGAAGATGTCGATCAGGGTGGAGACGTCGAGCGGATCGACATGCTGGGCGTAGAGCGGGATGCCCGCCTGGTCCAACGGCTCGGCGATGCGGTCGCGGACGGCGCGCAAGCGGCTGATCGCGGTGAACAGGCCGAGCCCGCCGCCGCCGGCCGCCAGGAACAGCGACTTGTAGGCCGCCGAAACCTGCCCCAGATCGTCCTTGCGCACGTCGTTGACCACAAAGACGCGGGTGCGGTTCGGATAGTCGAAGGGTGAGGGGACCTGGGCCCGGATCGCCGGGGCCGGCAGGTGGGTGGCGCCGCAGCGGTCCTCCGCCGCGCGCCAGTCCTGGCCGACGTCGCCGGTGCCGTCGGTCAGCGTGGCGCTGGTCACCACCAAGCCATGGGCGGGACCGGCCAGCGCCTCGGCGAAGGGAACCGTCGGGTCGATCCAGTGGCGGTACAGCCCGACATCGACGTCGCGGCCGTCGATCCGTTCCACCGCGAACCAGTCCACGAAGTGGGAGGGCGTTTCAGTCGGCAGGGTGCGCAGCATGGCGCGCCACGCCTCCACCGTCAGGGTGCCACGGCGGTGCAGGCTGCGCGACAGGGCGTCGATGCGGCGGCGCTGGTCGGAGTCCAGTTCGGCGCTCTCGTCCTCAAGCCGCTGCGCCAGCCGGCGGGCCAGAGCCGCCAGCGGTTCGGACAGGCGGACCAGCGCCTGCTCCAGTTCCGCCGCAGCCTCCAGCAGTCCGTCCACCGGATAGGCCCTGTCGGCCTCCAGGCTGTAGGGGCCGCCCTGGCCGGCGGTGCGGGCATAGACCTGCTGGCGGGCCAGCAGCAGGAAGCGTTCGGTCGGCCCCTGCGGGTTGTCGGCGGCCAGACGCGCCGACCAGCCATCGCCGGGCAGGACGCGGGCGCCCATCAGGATGTCGTCGAGATGGCGCAGAGCCTCCTCGTCGCCGGCGACGATGTCCTCCAGCCGGCGCTTCAAGCCACGGGCACGGCTGCGGCCGGTCTCCTCGGCGCCGAGCAGCCAGCGCCGCAACTCCTGCGTCTCGCGGCAGGTCAGATGGCCGGCGAAGGCGCTGTCTGCGGCATCGAAGACATGGTGCCCCTCGTCGAAGACATAGCGGCTCGGCAGGGTCGGTTCTTCGCCGCCGCCCAGCGCCGCCTGCACCATCACCAGCGCGTGGTTGGCGATGACGATGTCGGCGCGGCGGGCGCGGCGCACGCTCTTCTCGATGTAGCAGCGGGCGTAATGGTCGCAGGCGGAATAGATGCACTCGCCGCGGCGATCGGCCAGCCCCATGGTCGGGCCGCGCCCGGCGATGTCGACCAGCCAGCCGGGGAAGTCGCCGCCGGTCATGTCGCCGTCCCGCGTCGCCGCCGCCCAGCGCGACATCAGCCCGACGCCGATGGCGTTGTGCGGCTGGAAGGGCATGGCGCGCACCGCGTCTTCCAGGTTCAGCAGGCACAGGTAATTCTCGCGCCCCTTGCGCAGCACCACCTTGCGCGCCTTGGTCGCCGGGTCGGCATAGAGCCGGTCCAGTTCCGCGTCGATCTGGTGCTGGAGGTTGCGGGTGTAGGTGGAAATCCACACCGTCCCGCCATTCTTCTCCGCCCACACGGTCGCCGGCGCCAGATAGCCCAGCGTCTTGCCGACGCCGGTTCCGGCCTCCGCCAGCACCACGTTGGGGGTGTCGGGAAGCTGGCGCGGGGCGAAGGCGGCGGACACCGCGCTGGAGTAATCGGCCTGCTGCGGCCGCGGCTCCGCCACCTTGCCCATAACATTGGCCGACAGCATGGCGGCGAGGCGGCGGCGCGCCTCCTCCGGATCGACCGGATTCTGGGCGGGCGGCGGTGGGGGGGCGCCTTCCTCCCACTCCTTGACGCGGGTCCAGACGCGCAGGCCTGACCGTGCGGCACCCTTTTCCGGCCCATCCGGCTTGCCCAGCGCCGCCAGAACCGCCGGTGCCCAGGGCCAGCCGGCACGCCCCATCTCCCAGGCGAAGGCGACGGGGTCGGAGGACTCTTCCCGCCCGGCCGCTCCAAGATCGCCCAGCAGCCGGCGCACGGCGCGCTGCAGGGCCAGCGCCTCCGCCTCGTGGCCGTCGGGGGTGGGCAGGTCGAGCGCCTCGGCGATGCCGCGCGGGGTGGGGACGCAGAAGCGGGCGGGGTGGACGAAGGCGAACAGCTCCAGCACGTCGAAGGCGGGGAAGCCGTCGATCCCGAGCCGGCGGGCGAAGGCGCGGGCATGGCAGACCAGCGGCGGCTGGCGGCGCACCTTCGACGCGGCGGCGGCCAGCGACAGCTCCTCCACCTCGCCGTCGAGGGTCAGCGACACGACGCGGCGCGCGCCGGCCACCATGGCGGGCGCATCGTCAAGGCTGTGGAGCGGGGTGGGGTCGGCGGTCAGGTCCATCGGCGGCACTATATGGCGGCGGCATGCCGCAAAGCGAGTGCCGGATGTTGACGACCCGCCGCTTCACCCCCATTGAGGGAAGTCCTGCGGAGCCAAGCGGAGACGGGACCTTATGCGGAAACTGCTGCGCTGGGCGCTGATCGGGGCGGCGGGGCTGATGGCCTTCACCATTCTATGGGCGGCGCTCTATCGGATCGTGCCGCCGCCGGCCACGCCGCTGATGCTGATCCGGGCTCTGGGCGGGGCCGGCCTGTCGCGCGACTGGGAACCGCTGGAGCGCATCTCGCCGGCCCTGGCAGAGGCGGTGATCGCGTCGGAGGACACCGGCTTCTGCGGCCATGGCGGCTTCGACTGGGCCGCCATCGAGGATGCCTTCGAGGACAACGAAGAGGGCAAGCGCCTGCGCGGCGGCAGCACCATCAGCCAGCAGACCGCCAAGAACGCCTTCCTCTGGCCCGACCGCAGCTGGACCCGCAAGGGGGCGGAGACCTGGTTCACCCTGCTGATCGAAAGCCTGTGGAGCAAGCGCCGCATCCTGGAGGTCTATCTGAACATCGTGGAGTGGGACGACGGCGTCTATGGCGCCGAAGCCGCCGCGCGGCATCACTTCCACAAATCCGCGGCGGCGCTGACCCGGCGCGAGGCGGCGCTGCTGGCCGTGGTGCTGCCCAACCCGCGCAACTGGTCGCCGTCGCACCCCGGCCCCTATGTCACCCGCCGGGCCGGGGTGATCGAGCGGCGGATGGCGGTCGTGCGGCGGGACGGGCTGACGGACTGCGTGCGGTGAGGGGCATCGTGCTCCCACCCTCCACCGAATCTTAACCCCCACCGCTCTACGCTCCCTGATGCCCCCGCCGCTTCGGAGGAGGCCGCCCATGGCCACGCATCGCACGCTGCACGGAACGCCGTACCCGACGCCGCCTACCGACCCGTTGCGTGAGGGGCTGTCGCCGCGCCGCGCCGTCGATCCCCACGCCGCCGATCCGGAAGCGGCCCATCCCACCCGCCTGCTGATCATAGTCCTGATTTCACTGCTGACCCTGGCCGGGCTGGCCTATGGCGGCGGCATCGCGGTCGACCGCATCCTCGAACAGCGGCGGATCGAGGCGCGGATGGGGCCGAAACCGCATCTCGCACAGCCGCCGGCAATGGAAGTGCCGCTGGGCGGGTCGCGGGCGGTGGAGATGCAGGTCTCGCTGGTGCTGGCGCCGAAGGTGACCGCCGACCGCGTGCTGCGCTACCAGGACCGAATCGCCGACCGCCTGTTCCAGACCGTCGGCCAAACCGACAGCGAAATCCTGACCGGCCCCGGCTCCGCCGACTTCCTGAAGGCGCGCATCAGGGACGCCGTCAACCGCGAGGCGGGGACCGGGCTGATCCGCGACATCTACATCGAACGCATGGTCGTCAAGTGACGCACGCGGGGCTCGTTCGGCGATCCCCCTTGTCTTGTGCGGCGCAATAGCCTATGTAGGGCGTCTTGATCGCTGGAGGCTCGCGCGTCTCTTGAGCGAGACGCGCTGTGATTGCGCAACGGCAAACGTCCCAGGGTTCTAGGGACGCTCTGGCCGCTGCATCGGATAGACGCCTCTCCCTCTATCGACCTCCTCCCGGCGAGTCCGCCGGTATATCCCACGCCCGCCATCGGGGCGCGCGGGGCTGTGCCGTGTTGCTTTGAGAAGGTTGTTACGACTTGACGTTTTCCGAACTCGGCCTGCACCCGCTCGTCCTGAAGGCCCTCGAGGCGTTCGAATACACCGTTCCCACCCCGGTCCAGCTTGCCGCCATTCCGCCGGCGCTCCAGGGCCGCGACATCCTCGCCACCGCCGAGACCGGCACCGGCAAGACCGCCGCCTTCATGCTGCCGGCGCTGACCCGCACCGCCGAGCTGCCGCTGAACGGCGCCGCCACCCCGCGCGTGCTGGTTCTGGCCCCGACCCGCGAGCTGGCCAAGCAGGTCACCGACGCCGCCCGCAAGTACGCGAAGTTCATGAAGCTGAACATCATGGACGTCGTCGGCGGCATGCCCTACCGCGAGCAGCTGCGCCTGCTGTCGCGCCCGGTCGACGTTCTCGTCGCCACTCCGGGCCGCCTGCTGGACCATGTCGCCCGCCGCCGCATCTCGCTTGACGAGGTCGAGGTCCTGATCCTCGACGAGGCCGACCGCATGCTGGACATGGGCTTCCTCGACGACGTCGAGACCATCGCCAAGTGCTGCCCGCCGACGCGCCAGACCCTGCTGTTCACCGCCACGCTGGACCGCCGCATGGCGCATCTGGCCGGCAACCTGCTGCGCAACCCGGAGCGCGTGGCCGTCGAGAGCCAGGCGACCGCGATCAACGTGGAACAGCGTCTGCACCATGCCGACGATCTGGACCACAAGCGCCGCCTGCTGCAGCATTTCGCCGCCCAGGAAGAGGTCGGCAAGGCGATCATCTTTGCCGCCACCAAGCGTGATGCCGACACGCTGGCCGAGGAGCTGAGCGCCGCCGGCCATGCCGCCGCCGCCCTGCACGGCGACATGGACCAGACCAAGCGCAACCGCACGCTCCAGCGTCTGCGCACCGGTCAGGTCCGCCTGCTGGTCGCCACCGACGTCGCCGCCCGCGGCATCGACGTGCGCGACATCACCCACGTCATCAACTTCGACCTGCCGCGTTCGGCGGAGGACTATGTCCACCGCATCGGCCGCACCGGCCGCGCCGGCGCCTCGGGCGTTGCGATCTCCTTCGCCGCCCGCGCCGACCGCGAGACCCTGGTCCGCATCGAGCGCTACACGAAGGCGACGCTCGAGGTGCATGTGGTGCCCGGCCTGGAGCCGACGCGCCCCTTCACCACCGGTGGCGCCGGCCGTCCGCCGGCCCGCAACGGCCGTCCGGGTGGCGGCGCCGGCAAGCCGTGGCTCCGCAACGGCGAGTCCAAGGGTCCGCACGCTCCGCGCGGCCCGCGTCCGGACTATGCCCGCAACGACAACCACCGCGGCGACGCCCGTCCGGACCATGGACATGCCCGCCGTGAAGCCCACGGCAACGGCAAGCCGGCGGCCCGTGCGAAGAGCTGGTAAAGGTCGCGGGTAAAGCACTTATCCGAAGTGATCGAAGGGGGCGTCGCCGGTTGGCGGCGCCCTTTTCGTTTCTCTCCCTTGGCTTATCCGCCCCGCTTCCACACCGTCGTTTCGATGTAGCGGCTTGCCAGGAAGCGGTAGGTCTGCTTCTGCAACGCCTCCACCTTGGGCGAGCGTTCCATCGTGACCTCGTCCCAGCCCTGCAGCAGTTCCTCCCATTCCAGCAGCTTGGCGCGCAGATCGTCGCGGATCTTGCGGATGAACTGGATGGTGGGGTGGAAGTTGCGCAGCGCGCCGACGATGTCGCCGGTCTGGGCGTCGGCCTGATCGAAAATCATGTCGTATTCGCGCAGCGGCTTGCGGATCAGCCCCTGCATGCGGTTCAACTCGCTGCAGAAGGTCCGGTCGGTGCGATAGATGGTGGCCAGCTTCGCCATCGCCTGATCGATGCGGCGGATGTGCCTGAAGCGGTCGCGCAGCGCCTCGATGTAGGACAGTTCCTGCGCCAGATCGTCGATGCGGTCGGTCAGATACTGTTCGGCGTTGGTGGTCAGCTTCAGCCGCTCGGCGATCTTGGCGAAGGCAGCCTTCATCTTCTCGTGTGTCTGCGGATCATCCAACAGCTGTTCCAGCTGCGACTGGTCGGAAACGATGATCTCGTTTCCGGTGAAGGAGGAGACGATCTGCATGGTCAGCCGCCCTTTGGCGGTGATGCGGTGCCTGTCCTCCACCGACCACGAGGCCCGGCCGTCCAGCAGTTCGCCCGGAATTTCCTCGCCCGGCCGGATCTGCTTCACGAAGGCCAGCCCCTGTTCGATGATCTCCAGCAGGCGGGCGTCGTGGGTGCCCTCCTCGATCTGGAAGGACTCCATCAGGGTGGGGAAGGCTAGCGCCGCCTTCAGGTCGCCCAGCAGGATGTTCAGCACCGCGTCCTTGCTGTTCGGCTCCTGGCAGAAGAAGGCGCCGGGCAGGCTGAAGACCTTGTGCTGGAAATCGAAATGCGTGTCCCGCATCGGCTGGACCAGAACATTCTCCTGAGCGGCCTTTTCGGCGACGCCGGAGTCGGAAGCAGCGTCCAGGGTGGCGTCCGTCTCCGGGACGGCTTCCGAGGAGGGGGTGGTCTCGTCGCTGCTGGCGGTATCGGTCATGGGCGGGGAGGGGACTCGAGGCCGGAGGAGGGGGCTGTGGATTGCTTGCGCAGCCTACAGCAGATCGCGCAGACGGAACCACATCATTGCGAGGACCAGCGCCGGCGTGCGGAAACGCCGCCCTCCGGGGAACGGCACGTGCGGGATGCGGGCGAACACGTCGAACCGCCCGGCGGTGCCGCTCACCGTCTCCGCCATCAGCCGCCCCGCCATGCCGGCCAGCGCCACGCCGTGGCCGGAATAGCCGTGGGCGTACAGCGTCGTCGGCGACAGCCGGCCCAGATGCGGCATGCGGTTCATGGTGATGGCGACCCGCCCGCCCCAGAAATACTCGACACGGGCGTCCTTCAGCTCCGGATAGATCGCCAGCATCTTCAGCCGCATCGCCTGCTTCAGCCCCGGCGCGTCCACCCCCGAATAGCTGACGCCGCCGCCGAACAGCAGCCGGTGGTCGGCGGAGCGGCGGAAGTAATCGAGCGAGAACTTCATGTCCGACACCGCGATGTTCGTCGGCAGCAGCGCGGCGGCCCGCTCCGCCCCCAGCGGCTCGGTGGCGATCATGTAGGTGGCGACCGGCATGATCTTGCGGTCCAGCGCCGGGGCCAGCCCGCCGAGATAGGCGTTGCCGGCCAGGATCAGGTGCTTCGCCGTCACCCGGCCGCGTTGGGTGCGGACCCAGGGCGCGGCGCCGCTGTCCATGGCGATGGCGCGGCTGTTCTCGAAGATGCGCACCCCGGCGGCATCGGCGGCGCGGGCGAGGCCCAGCGCGTAGTTCAGCGGATGCAGATGGCCGCTGCCCTCGTCCAGCAGGCCGCCGATATAGGCCTCGCTGCCGACATGGCGGCGGATGCCGGCGCGGTCGAGCCGCCGCACCCGGCCATAGCCGTAATCGCCGCGCATCTCCTTTTCCAGCTCCGCCACGTCCTGCATGTGGCGGGGCTTCAGCGCGGCATAGGCGAAGCCCCAGGTCAGGTCGCAGGCGATGGCGTGGCGTTCCACCCGCTCGGCCAGCTGGGCCTTGGCCTCCTCGCCGAACTCCCACAGGCGGCGGGCATCCTCCTTGCCGATCCAGCCCTCGATCGTCGCCATCGGCTTGTTGTAGCCGGTGATGATCTGCCCGCCGTTGCGGCCCGACGCTCCCCAGCCGCAGCGCTCGGCCTCCAGCAGGACGACGTCGAGGCCGCGCTCCGCCAGTTCCAGCGCCGCGGTCAGGCCGGTGTAGCCGCCGCCGACGATGCAGACGTCGCAGGCGACCTCCCCCTCCAGGGGCGGGCGGTCGACACGGGGAGCGGCGGAGGCCGCGTACCAGCTGTTCAGGTATGTGGCTTTCGGCATGCGGCGCAGTTTAAGGCTCTCCAGCCGGCCGGGGTCAATCGCAAATGCGTGAATTTCAGGCGACCGGCAGGAGAGATGCCGCATCAAAGCGGTGAATTAAATCGATAAGTTCTCCTAATTGCCATCGCAGGCCTCTAGTTCCTTCTTGGCTCTCTCGAATCCAACTCTCGAAATGTAATCAAGTGAGACTGCGCATTCCTTTTTTGGCTTATTTGTTGCGGGCTTTTGCGGCTTGGCAGCTTGTTGTGTGGAAGCGGGCTTTTGATTTGTCCTTCCTCTGCCTTGCGCCGCAGTGTTTTGCTTTTCACACTCGGCAAGCTTCCTGCGGGCCTTGTCCATGCCATAGCGCGCGACATACTCCGTCGAGATCGCACACTCCTTTTGGGGTTGCGGCTTTGCAGCCTGGGCCACTGGCGTCGTATCCGGCGTGACCGGACGGGCTGTGTTGTCCCTGACGGCCACGCATCCGGAGAGAGAAATTGCTGCACATATGAGAATAAATCGTTTCATCGAATCACCATTGCCGCATTTTCGGAAAAACAGTTACAGCGATACAACTTTATAATGCGAAGGGCAAGGCGTCGAAGAATCATGGTGCTCCACGGACAGCTCCCTCTAGCGCGTCCCGCCGGAACGGCGTCATAGTGTCGCTGTCGTCCACAGCACGGAGGGGGCTGCCCATCGCCCGGAGCGGTCCGCCATACCCATGGGTTTTATGGAAGACTTCATCAAGAAGAACCGCATTACCGAAGTCGAATGCCTTGTGCCCGACATGTCGGGCATCGCGCGGGGAAAGATCGTCCCCGCCGAGAAGTTCCTCCGCATCCTGCGCGACCGTGGCCTGCGCCTGCCCGAGGCGATCTTCGTCCAGACCGTGACCGGTGAATTCCCCGATGACGAGGACATCACCTCGGACGAGAATTCCGACATCTACATGATCCCGGACGAACGCACGATCCGCTTCGTCCCCTGGTACAACGAGCCGACGGCCCAGGTCATCACCGACTGCGTCTATGCCGACGGTCGTCCGGTCGACGTCTCGCCCCGCCATGTGCTCAAGCGCATTCTGGCACTGTACGAGGAACGCGGCTGGAAGCCGATGGTGGCGCCGGAGCTGGAGTTCTTCCTGGTCCAGGTCAACAAGGACCCCGATTATCCGCTGGTGCCGCCGGTCGGGCGCAACGGCCGGATGGAAAGCGGGCGGCAGGCCTTCGGCATCGATGCCGTCAACGAATTCGATCCGATCTTCGAGGCGGTCTATGATTTCTGCGAGAAGCAGGACATCGACATCGACACGCTGACCCACGAGGCCGGCGCCGCCCAGATCGAGATCAACTTCAACCACGGCGACGCCCTGGAACTGGCCGACCAGGCCTTCCTGTTCAAGCGCACGGCGCGCGAGGCGGCGATGCGCCATAACATCTACGCCACCTTCATGGCCAAGCCGATGCAGGGCGAACCGGGCAGCGCCATGCACATCCACCAGTCGGTGGTGGACACCGGCAGCGGCCGCAACCTGTTCGCCAACCCCGACGGCACCGACAGCGCCCTGTTCATGTCGCACATCGCCGGGCTGCAGAAATACCTGCCCTATGCGATGCCGCTGCTGGCGCCCAACGTCAACAGCTACCGCCGGCTGGTCCCCAACTCCGATGCGCCGATCAACGTGCATTGGGGCCGCGACAACCGCACCACCGGCCTGCGCGTTCCCGTCTCCCAGCCGGACGCCCGCCGGGTGGAGAACCGGGTGGCCGGCGCCGACGCCAACCCCTATCTCGCCATCGCCGCGTCCTTGGCCTGCGGCTATATCGGCATGATCCAGGGGCTGGAGCCCAACGACCCGATCAAGGGCTCCGCTTACCGCCTCGCCTTCACCCTGCCGCGCCACCAGTCGGAGGCGCTGACCAAGTTCAACGCCTGCAAGCCGCTGAAGGAAATCCTCGGCGAACGCTTCATCGACGCCGTCGCCTGCGTGAAAGAGGCGGAGTACGAGGCCTATAACCGCGTCATCAGTTCGTGGGAACGGGAAAACCTGCTGCTGAACGTCTGAAGTCTTAGGTTGACGAACAAAGGGGCGGCCCGCGGAGACATCCGTCGGCCGCCCCTTTACGCATTTGGTTCCCGATTCCTGTGCGGGTCCGGCAGCCCGGCGCCTGTCCGGCGCTTAGCGGATCGCGCCGGCCGGCACCCCGTTCGTGCGTCGATCCGCCACGGAATTCCGCAAATTCGGCCTGGAAGACCGGCCGTGTGGCGGCAATGACCGCCCGTCCTACTCCGACAAGTCCGCAGCCCCACCCCGATCGATCGCCGGTCGTCGTCCCATGCCACGCCCGCGCTGACCGATCGTGTCGGCACTGCTGGAAATTTCTAAGCTGGCATTAATCCGCTTATGGCCGTCGGAACACGAAATCGGAGACTTTCAAAGCAAAGTCGCAGTGTATTTTCGATCCAGTCAGAGGAGGCGGAAGGAGATGCGGGCGCCGCATAACGTTCCGGCGTCGCTGCACTTTGTTATCTCCTTTGGAAATAGTCAACACACGTAACCGTTTTTTCGCGGAGACGGCGACCCCCGCCGCCGAGCTGCGCCTTCGATTGCCCTTTTGGATAATCCAGGCGAGCCGCCGGACCGGCGCAAGGGCACTGTCCCGACGCAATCGATGGGCAACCGATGGATGGCCAAGCATGAGCATGCAACCTGCGATCCCGTCCCTTCGGACCGGCCTCCACAGCATTGGTTGGGTCCAGCGCAGCATCATCCTCGCGTCGTTGTTCATCGTGCTGACGACGGGGCTGCTCGGGCTCGCTCTGCACCGCGGCGGCCATGCCAGCAACCTGACCGACATCCAGAACCTGTTCGTGCTGGAAAACCAGGACCTGATCCCGGTCGACAGCTGGGACCCGATGATCGCGGCGCTCAACTGGCTGCACGAGCGGCCCGGCGAGAACGTCTATGAGGGGGTGTTCTTCCAGCAGCACATCAAGTTCCAATATCCGGTCACCTCGCTGCTGCCGCTGGAAGCGATGAAGGCGCTGGGGGTGCTGAACCTCGCGGCCTTCGAGCGCGTCAACCTGCTGTTCGTACTGGCGACCGCGGCCGGCATGGCGATCCTGGTGCTGGAGATGGCCGCCCGATTGCGGGTGCCGGGCGCCCGTGACGACCGCATGACCCAGGTGCTGCTCGGCGGCTTCGGCTTCGTCGCGACCCTGTGCTTCTACCCGGTTCTGAAGGCCTTCTCGCTGGGGCAGGTGCAGGTCTGGCTGAACGCCGCCTTCGTCTTCGCCTGCATCGCACTGTTGCGGGACCGGCGCGCCCTATGCGGCGCCCTGCTCGGCGCGTCGACGCTGATGAAGCCGCAGATGTCGCTGTTCCTCGTCTGGGCGGCCTTGCGCGGCGACTGGCGGATGGCGGCGGGTTGGGCGGCCGTGGTGGTGCCGGGCGTGGTGATGGCGTCCCTGTTCTACGGCTTCGCGCCGATGGTCGATTACCTCGACGTTCTGCTGTTCATCGGCCGCCATGGCGAGAGCTATCACGTCAACCAGACCGTCAACGGGCTGGTCAACCGCCTGCTGCACAACGGCAACAACCTCGACTGGTCGGCCGAGGCCTTCGCTCCCTACCATCCGGCGGTCCACATCGCCACCCAGATCTCCGGCCTCGCCTTCGTCGTCCTCGGCCTGCTGTGGCGCCGCCGTGACCGGGGGGCCGAGCGGATCCTGCCCTTCGTCGTCGCCGGCATCTGCTTCACCGTCGGCTCGCCGGTCGCCTGGGTGCACCACTACGGCATCCTGCTGCCGGCCTTCGCGCTGGCCTTCCTGATGCTGCTGGAGCCCGGCCTGCGGCGTCCGGCCGGGGCGGCGGCGCTGCTGGCCGTGGCGTATTTCCTGGCCGGCAACCTGCTGTTCTGGCCGGTCAACGCACTGGCCGATACACCGCTGAACGTCCTGCAATCCTACCTGTTCTTCGCCACCCTGATGCTGCTGGGGCTGACGGTCATGCTGGCCGGACGGCATGACCGCGCCGCTCTGGTCTGGGAAGGGGCGGACGCCGGCGACCGCAGGGACCGCAATCCGTCGGCGAGCGCTCCCGACCTGACCGCGACCACGGTGGCGCTTCCGCGCGCCGCCGCGGCCGAAACGGCGGTCCCGCCGCCCGCCAGGGAGGAGCCGCCGCTGTTCGTCGATCTCGACGGCACGCTGCTGAAGACCGACCTTCTCTATGAATCGCTGTTCGGCCTGATCAAGGCCCACCCCTGGGCGGCGCTGCTCGTGCCGGTCTGGCTGGCCGGTGGCAAGGCGCGGCTGAAGGCGGAATTGGCCCGGCGTGTCGACATCGATCCGGCCGGCCTCGTCTACAACCCTGCCGTCCTGGAACGGCTGGACGTCGAGCGCAAGCGCGGGCGCCGGCTGGTGCTGGCCACCGCCGCCCACCACCGCTATGCCGACGCCATCGCCCGCCATCTCGGCCTGTTCGATCAGGTCCTCGCCAGCAATGACGGCGTGAACCTGAAGAGCGAGCGCAAGTACGAGGCGATCCGCGCGCAGGTGCCGTCCGGTGTCTTCGACTATATGGGCAACGACGAGGCCGATTACGCGATCTGGCGCGGTGCCCGCCGCGGCATCGCGGTGGATGCGCCGGCCGCCGTGCTGCGCCATGCCGCCACCCTCTGCCCGCTGGAGTCCATAACGACCCCGCGCCGGCCGCGCCTGCTGCTGATCATCAAGGCGCTGCGCCTGCACCAGTGGCTGAAGAACCTGCTGGTCTTCGTGCCGCTGCTGGCCGGCCAGAAGCTGGGCGAGATCGGCCCGACCCTGCAGGCGGCGACGGCCTTCCTCGCCTTCGGGTTGTGCGCGTCGAGCATCTATGTGCTGAACGACCTGCTCGACCTGCCGGCCGACCGGCGGCACCCGCGCAAGCGCCGCCGTCCCTTTGCCGCCGGCGACCTGCCGCTCGACCTCGGCCTGTCGCTGATCCCCGGTCTGCTGCTGGCGAGCCTGGCCCTGTCGCTGGTGGCGCTGCCGCCGCTGTTCCTGGCGGCGCTGGCGACCTACGCCGCCTCGTCGCTGTTCTACAACCTGTTCGCCAAGAACCGGGTGATCTGGGACGTGATGCTGCTGGCCGGGCTCTATTCGCTGCGCGTGCTGGGCGGCGCCACGGCGACGTCCATTGTTCCATCCTTCTGGCTGCTGGCCTTCTCCATGTTCCTATTCCTCAGCCTCGCGATGGTGAAGCGCTATTCGGAAATGGACAGCATGCAGAAGCTCGGGCTGGAGCAGGCGGAGGGGCGCGGCTATGTGACCGCCGACATGCCGGTCCTGCAATCCATCGGCGTTTCGGCCGGCTTCCTTTCGGTGCTGGTGATGGCGCTCTACATCAACAGCCCGGAGGTCGGGCGCGTCTATGACCAGCCGCAGGCGCTGTGGATCATCTGTCCGCTACTGCTCTTCTGGATCGGGCGGGTGTGGCTGCAGACCCACCGCGGGCTGATGCATGACGATCCGGTGGTGTTCGCCGCCCGCGACAAGTGGAGCCTCGCCATCGGTGCGGTCTGCGGCGCCGCTCTCCTCTTCGGCCGGACCTGAGCCGTCGGCCCCATTCTCCGTCCGCCCTTATCCGGGAGTCCCCATGCCCATCGCCGTCGTCGGATTGATCCTGTTGAGCGTCACCCTGTCCGCCATCGCTCAAATCTCGCTGAAGATCGGCATGTCCAGCCCGGCGGTGTCGACCGCCCTGGCGCGGGGGGAGGCGGGGCAGATCGCCCTGTCGGTCGTCGCCACGCCGCACATCCTGACCGGGCTCGCCTGCTATGGGCTGGGCATGGTGGTGTGGCTGGCGGTTCTGGCCAAGGTCGAGGTCACCATGGCCTATCCCTTCGTCGGGTTGGGTTTTCTGGTCACGCTGGCGCTCGGCGTCCTGCTGCTGGGCGAGACCATGAGCCTGACCCGCGTCATCGGCACCCTGCTGGTGGTGCTGGGCGTCGTGCTGACCGCGCAGAGCTGAAGACCTCGCAAAACCCGCACCCGAGGCCCCGGCCGCCACCGGTCGGGGATGATGAAGCCGCCGCGGCAGCAGTCGCGGCGGCTTTTTTGCACTGCACAAGTACTGCGGCCACGCAATTGCCGGCATCTTGGTGAATACCCCGTTATGGAAACTATTTTCGTCACCGAATCTTTCAATCTTAAAATGTAATGTCACGATTTCCGCATTGACCGGAATCGTTCGATGGATATAACTGGCGGCATATTCGCGAGCAAAAATACCAGCATACGCAATTTCGACGGCAGGGGGTCCGGGTGCCGGCCGGCAGGCCGTTGCCTGGGAAGAGGGTTCTCTTCGCCGGTCGCGACATTCAAACGCACGGGATTTTCGCCCCATGCGGTGGCGACCGGCCTCCCTACCTGCCGCTTTTCCGTCGACGATGGTCGGCGCCGCGAAACTGCCCGAACTCTTGAAGATTGAAATCGCCAAGGTCGAAGCCGGCCCTCTGGCACCGTCATGCGCCGAAGCAGGGACGCCGTCCGAATGGGGCGGCGTCCCTTTTCCTATGCGTCCGGTGTGGGTGATTTCCCGCGCGCCGACGCCGGACGGTGCACGAGCCGCATAGGGCGAGATACAATAATCAGTTACAAAAGCATTCTTTCAAAAACAAAATTAAAAATAACATATTAACAATTGACCTCTACCGGAGCGTGGATATAGCTTTCTGAAAATAAGGCGTGTTATTCACACGATAGTATGAAAACCTGCGACGGTCAGTATTTGTATTTTAAAAGCATATTCTATTGTCACACATATATTTGCCGATTTTCAGCTGTCGTCCATTCATTCAGGAATTTCGTCAGTTTCAAACATCGGCATCAAGCTGCGCATGAAAAGCGCATTTCTTCAATCATGTCTTGAAGGAGAACATCGAATGTCCACCGCTCCCATTCGCATGCTTTACGGCGGTGCCATGACCGAGGCGATCGCCAGCGGCGACCTGTCCAAGATGAAGGACGCCGCCACGGCCGCCGAGAAGCACCTCAACGACAACGGCGACGTTGCCGCGATGCTCCAGATGCTGAAGGTCGAGATCGCGAAAGCCGAATCGAAGGGCTGATCGGGCGCGCAGTCGCTTTTCCATTCTCCTGCGGAGCAGTCTCCACATGTCCGAAGCACCCTTGCGCTCCATCAAGCCTTACGGCGTGGCGATCTCCGACGCCATCGTCAGCGGCGATCTGGCGAAGATGAAGGAGGTGGCCGTGGCCGCCGAACAGCATCTCGCCGAGCACGGCGACGTCGCCGGGGTCCTCCACCTGCTGAAGGTCGAGATCGCCAAGACCGAAGCCGGTCTCTGACCCCGATTTTCAATCGACCGATTTCCAACCGTCCCGCTATTCAAAACTGAGGAACCGACAGATGTCCAATTCGACCCTTCCCCCTTTCCGTCCGATGTACATGGCCACCATGACCGAAGCCATCGCCGGCGGCGATCTGGCGACGATGAAGCAGGTCGCGGCCGAGGCCGAGCAGCATCTCGCCACCTACGGCGACATTCCCGGGCTGCTGCAGCTCCTGAAGGTCGAGATCGCCAAGGCCGAGGCGAACAGCTGATCGGCGGCGGCCGGGGTGCGGTGTCCATGCCGGCCCGCACCCCGGCGGCGCTGCGCCGCCGATATACAAAGCCGCCGATATTCAGAGCCAATGCCATTCCGAGGAAGATTCCGGAACCATGGACCAGCCGCTTCCCAGCCCCGACCTTTCGGCCCGCCCGCCGGATCAGCCCCCGGATCAGCCGGCATCCGTGCCGGCCCGCTATTGCTTCGACGACGATTTCCGCAAGCTGGTCCCGGTCCTGGTGGTCTGGGAAACCACGCTCGCCTGCAACCTGAAATGCCAGCATTGCGGATCGCGCGCCGGCCGGCCGCGGCCGGACGAGCTGAGCACCGGGGAGGCGCTGGACCTCGTCGACCGTCTGGCCGCACTCGGCACCCGCGAGATCTCGCTGATCGGCGGCGAGGCCTATCTGCGCAAGGACTGGGTGGAGATCATCCGGCGCTGCCGCAGCCACGGCATCAGGACCGCCGTGCAGACCGGCGGCCGCAACCTGACCGACCGCCGGCTGGACGAGGCGGTGGAGGCCGGGCTCCAGGCCATCGGCGTCTCGATCGACGGGCTGCCCGACCTGCACGACCGCGTGCGCGGCGTTCCCGGTTCCTACGATCAGGCGATGAGCGCCCTGCGCCGCGCCAAGGAGCGCGGGCTGGCGGTGTCGGTCAACACCCAGATCGGCCCCGAAACCCCCGACCATCTGCCGGAGCTGATGAACCGGATCATCGAGGCCGGGGCCACCCATTGGCAGATCCAGTTCACGGTCGCGATGGGCAACGCCGTCGACAACCCGGACCTGCTGCTGCAGCCCCACCGCCTTCTCGACGTCATGCCGCTGCTGGCCCGGCTCTACCGCGAGGGGCTGGACCGCGGGCTGCTGATGGTGGTCGGCAACAATGTCGGCTATTACGGCCCCTACGAACATATCTGGCGCGGGCTGGGCGACGACCGGATGCATTGGTCCGGCTGCGCGGCCGGGCAGATCGGCATCGGCATCGAAGCGGACGGAACGCTGAAGGGCTGCCCGTCGCTGGCGACCTCCCTCTATGCCGCCGGCAACATCCGCGAGATGAGCGTCGAGGACATCTGGCGCCATGCCGACCGGATGCAGTTCGGCCGCCTGAGGTCGGTGGACGAGCTGTGGGGCTATTGCCGCACCTGCTATTACGCCGACATCTGCCGCGCCGGCTGCACCTGGACCTCCGAATCGCTGCTGGGCAAGCGGGGCAACAATCCCTACTGCCATTACCGGGTGCTCGACCTTGCCAAGCATGGCCTGCGCGAGCGGGTGGTGAAGATCAAGGAGGCGCCGAACGAGGCTTTCGCCATCGGCGAGTTCGCCCTGATCCAGGAGCCCATTCCCGGTGCCGACTCCCCCGGCCTGCCGGAGCGCGACCCGGCGACGGTGCATCGCCACGCCTACGAACGCTCCCCCGAAGGCGGCGTGGTGCCGCCCAGCCTGACGCTCTGCCGCGGCTGCAACCAGTATATCTGGCCGCACGAGACCGACTGCCCCCATTGCGGCGCCGACGTCGCAGCGGCGGCGGTGCAGCACGAGATCGACAGCGCGCGCCGCCGTGCCCTGATCTTTGAGACCCAGCGCCTGCTGGACGAGGCCCGGGCACAGAAGCAATCCGGGGCGAAGCGATCCGCGGCGGCGCTTCCCGGATAGACGGTTGATCGGGCAAGGCTTCGCGGACCATCTTGCCGCCCGCAAACCGGCTCCCGACCTCGACCCAAACCGTTGACAACATGCCCGGCCGTGGGTGCAATAGCGCCCGCGAGCCGGGTATGCCGTTGGGATGTGGCGGCGCCCGCAACACTCACGAACAGGTCGGGGCAAATCATGAAAAAACTCGCTCTCAGCCTCATCGGCGCGGTCGCGGCGATTGCCATCGCCGGCCCGGCGATGGCCCAGGCCAAGAAGCCGGTCAACATCTACATCTGGAACGATTATCTGGGTGAAACGACCCTCGCCGACTTCACCAAGGCCACGGGCGCTGAGACGAAGGTCGACCTGTACGACAGCCTGGAACTGCTGGAGCAGAAGGTGCTCGTCGGCAAGTCCGGCTATGACGTGATCGTGCCGACCGCGGAGCCGACCCTGTCCCGCCTGATCCAGGCGAAGGTGGTGGGTCCGCTCGACAAGTCGAAGATCCCCAACTACAAGAACGTCGACCCGAAGGTCCTGAAGCTGCTGGAGAACTCCGACCCCGGCAACAAGTACGCCGTGCCCTATCTCGGCGGCACCGTCGGCATCGCCATCATCCCGGAAAAGATCAAGGCCGTCGCCCCCGACGTCGCGCTCGACAGCTGGGACCTGATCTTCAAGCCGGAAGTGGCGAAGAAGGTTTCGGCCTGCGGCATCACCGTGATGGATTCGGCCATCGACGTCATCCCGTCGGTGCTGAACTATCTCGGCCTCGATCCGAACTCCGAGAAGAAGGAGGATCTGGAGAAGGTCGAAAAGACGCTGATGGCGGTCCGCCCCTACATCAAGCGGTTCGTGACCGGTGAGAACATCAACATCCTGGCCGGCGGCGACGCCTGCGTCGTGATGGCCTACAACGGCGACGCCATCCAGGGCGCCGCCCGCGCCGCCGAGGCCAAGAGCGCCAAGGTCGAATACATCACGCCGAAGGAAGGCGTGCAGGTCTGGTGGGACACGCTGGCGATCCCGGCCGACGCGCCGAACAAGGAGGGCGCGTACGAGTTCATCAACTTCGTGCTCGACCCGGCCAACATGGCCAACATCTCCAACAAGGTCAGCTACGCCAATGCGGTGCCGGCCTCGCTGCCGATGGTGGCCGACGATATCAAGTCGAACCCCGGCATCTTCCTGCCGGCCGACAGCAAGCTGAAGCTGTTCTCGCTCAAGCAGATCAAGCAGACCACCGACCGCGCCCGCACCCGCGTGTGGACCAAGGTTAAGACCGGCAAGTAAGCCGATCCCCGTAAGGCGCCGATCTGTGGCGCTGGCCCGCCCCGGCCGATCCCCAGCGATGGGGAGCGGCCGGGGCGTCGTCATGAAAGAGGAACCCGGATGGCCGGTCAGCCGATTCGCAAACCCACCCGTCTGGAACCGTGGCAGGACGCGGGCCAGACGCCGTATGTCCGAATCGAGAAGGTGACGAAGACCTTCGGCGACTTCGTCGCGGTGGACGAGGTCAGCCTGTCGATCTATCGCAACGAGTTCTTCGCCCTGCTCGGCGGGTCGGGCTCCGGCAAGACGACGCTGCTGCGCATGCTGGCGGGGTTCGAGCAGCCGACCGAAGGCAGGATCTTCATCGACGGCGTCGATATGGCCGGCATCCCGCCCTATGAGCGGCCGGTTAACATGATGTTCCAGTCCTACGCCCTGTTCCCGCACATGACGGTGGAGCAGAACGTCGCCTTCGGCCTGAAACAGGACGGAGTGGCGAAGGCGGAGATCCGCGACCGCGTGGCGGAGATGCTGGGGATGGTCCAGCTGTCGGCCTTCGGCAAGCGCCGTCCGCACCAGCTGTCGGGCGGCCAGCGCCAGCGCGTGGCGCTCGCCCGTTCGCTGGTCAAGCGGCCGAAGCTGCTGCTGTTGGACGAGCCGCTGGGCGCGCTGGACAAGAAGCTGCGCGAACGCACGCAGTTCGAACTGGTCAACATCCAGGAAAAGCTGGGCGTCACCTTCATCGTCGTCACCCACGACCAGGAAGAGGCGATGACCATGTCCTCGCGCATCGCCGTGATGAACCACGGCGTCATCGCGCAGGTCGGCACGCCGACCGAGATCTACGAATATCCCCACACCCGCTTCGTCGCGGAGTTCATCGGCTCGATCAACATGTTCGACGGCCGCGTGGTTTCTACCGACGGCGATCAGGTGATCGTCGCGTCGGAGGAGGCGGGCTGCGAATTGCTGATCGCCCACGCCACCCCGGCGCCGGCCGGCTCCCCCGTCTCGGTCGCCATCCGGCCGGAGAAGATCGCCCTGTCGAAGGACCCGCTCCCCGGCGGTGACGGCCGCAACCAGACCACAGGCATCGTGCGCGAGATCGCCTATCTCGGCGACGTGTCGATCTATCTGGTGCAGCTGCCGACCGGCAAGACGGTGCGGGTAACCGCCCCCAACGTCACCCGCCGCACCGAAATGCCGATCACCTGGGAGGACGAGGTGACCCTGACCTGGCGTCCCTTCGCCGGCGTGGTGCTGACCCAATGAGGGCGGTCGTCTCCGTTCTCAGCCGGATCGGGCTGTGGGGCCGCGGCGTGGTCGTCGCCGTCCCCTATCTGTGGCTGATGCTGTTCTTCCTGGTGCCCTTCCTGATCGTCTTCGGCATCAGCTTCTCCGAATCGATCATCGCCCAGCCGCCCTATTCGTCGCTGGTGGAGTGGCTGACCGACGAGGATGCCGGCACCTCCAAGCTGCAGATCCTGCTGAACATCAGCAATTACTTCCGGCTGGGCGGGGACGACCTCTACATCCTCGCCTACCTGAACTCGCTGAAGATCGCGGCGGTCACCACGCTGTTCTGCCTGCTCATCGGCTATCCGATGGCCTACGCCATCGCCAAGGCCGATCCGGCGCGGCGCGGACCGCTGATGATGCTGGTGATCCTGCCCTTCTGGACCAGCTTCCTGATCCGCATCTATGCCTGGATCGGCATCCTCAAGGGCAACGGCGTCATCAGCAACCTGCTGGAATGGGCGGGCATCACCAGCGGCCCGGTGGAGATCCTCTATTCCGACTGGGCGGTCTATATCGGCATGACCTACTGCTACCTGCCCTTCATGGTGCTGCCGCTCTATTCCACCCTGGAGAAGATGGACCCCAGCCTGCTGGAGGCGGCGGCCGACCTCGGTTCCCGTCCCTTCAAGTCCTTCCTGTCGATCACGCTGCCGCTGTCGCTGCCGGGCATCATCGCCGGTTCGCTGCTGGTCTTCATCCCGGCGGTGGGCGAGTTCGTGACGCCGGAACTGCTGGGCGGCCCCGACACGCTGATGATCGGCCGCGTGCTGTGGAACGAGTTCTTCGCCAACCGCGACTGGCCGGTCGCTTCCGCCGTCGCCATCGCCCTGCTTCTGGTCCTGGTGGTGCCGATCATGATCTTCCAGCATGTGCAGGGCAAACAGGCGGAGGCCGGGCGATGAAACGGTTCGGGTTCCTGTCCTGGGCGCTGCTGTTCGGCTATGCCTTCCTCTATGTCCCCATCGCGCTGCTGGTCGTCTTCAGCTTCAACGAGTCACGGCTGGTGACGGTTTGGGCCGGCTTCTCGACCAAATGGTATGGCGAGCTGATTCACAATGACACGCTGCTGGACGCGGCCCTGCTGTCCTTCCAGGTGGCGGCGGTGTCGGCGACGCTGGCGGTTCTGCTGGGCACCTGCGCCGGGCTGGCGCTGACCCGTTTCGGGCGGTTCCGCGGCCGGACGCTGTTCGGCGGCATGATCACCGCGCCGCTGGTCATGCCGGAGGTCATCACCGGCCTGTCGCTGCTGCTGCTGTTCGTGGCGATGGAGCAATGGGTGGGCTGGCCCGACGGGCGCGGCGTCACCACCATCACCATCGCCCACACCACCTTCACCATGTCCTATGTCGCGGTGGTCATCCAGTCGCGGCTGGCCGGCATGGACGGCAGCTTGGAGGAGGCGGCGATGGACCTGGGCGCCCGCCCGGCCAAGGTGTTCTTCGTCATCACCCTGCCGCTGATCGCCCCGGCGCTGGTCGCCGGCTGGCTGCTGGCCTTCACCCTGTCGCTGGACGACGTGGTGGTGGCGAGCTTCGTCTCCGGCCCCGGATCGACGACGCTGCCGATGGTGATCTTCTCCAGCGTGAAGTTCGGCATCAGCCCGCAGATCAACGCGCTGGCCACCCTGATGGTGCTGGTGGTGGCGACCGGCATCTTTGTCGCCAGCATCGTCATGGCCCGCCAGGAACGCCAGCGCAAACGCGACGAGCAGATGGCGATCCAGAACGGCTGATGGAGTTCCATGGACCGGCCGGACGCCATAGCCCAGCCGGTCCATAGACGATCCCGGGACCCCATCCGTCCGCGCAGAGGAGAAACCTGCCGCCGTGGATGGCAATTGCCCGTTTCTTTTGCTATGTTGAAGCCATCTGCAACAGCGAAAGAGGCCGTGCCATGCGCGCGCTCCTGTGGTTCCCCTTGTTGAGGCTCGGATTCTTCAATCCCGTTTCCAGCGCTTATTCGACCACCCGTACTGTCACCGCCCGCCGCGCCCTGCGCCCGCCGTCCGGCGCCTGATCGGCCGCCGACGGCCTTCATGCCGGCCCCCCTCCCGGCATGCCGACGCGACCCGACGTCGTGTCCGTTCAAAAGTTCCTCTGCCATAAGGCCAAGTGCCCGCTGCCGTGGACGCGATTGCCAAACGCGCGCTCCCGTGGTTAGGGTGGTTCGGGACGGAAAATGTCCCAGCCCGGCAATCCGATTCACGCGGCCGCCTCGACGGGCAGGGACTTTTAAAAAGGGTAGGGGGATCGACGCATGACGACACCGAACGCCCCGATGCCGACGGGCCAAGGCTTCCACATGCCCGGCGAATGGGCGCGCCACAGCGGATGCTGGATGGCGTGGCCGTGCCGGCCGGAAACCTGGCCGGAGGGTGCCTTCGACGCCGCGTGCGACGCCTACGCCGAGGTCGCGCAGGCCATCTCCCGCTTCGAGCCGGTAACGATGGTGTGCGACCCGGCGGATGTGGCGGAGGCCTCGCTCGCCTGCGGTGCCGGCATCCAGATCCTGCCGCTGCCGATCAGCGATTCCTGGATCCGCGACACCGGCCCCAGCTTCGTCGTCGACGGGAAGGGCGGGCTGGCCGGCGTCCATTGGGGCTTCAACGCCTGGGGTGGCAATTACCAGGGCAGCGACAAGGACCAACAGGTCGGCCGCCTGATCCTCGACCACCTCAAGCTCCCCTGCTTTTCCGCGCCCCTGGTGATGGAGGGCGGCTCCTTCCATGTGGACGGGGAGGGGACGCTGATCACCACCGAGCAATGCCTGCTCAACCCCAACCGCAATCCCGGCCTGTCGCGCGAGGAGATCGAGCGGCATCTGAAGGACCATCTCGGCGTCGAGACGGTGATCTGGCTGGGGCAGGGCTATCAGGACGACGAGACCGACGGCCACATCGACGAGATCGCGCTGTTCGTGCGTCCCGGCGTGGTGATGGCGATCACCACCGACGATCCCGGCGATCCCAACTTCAAGATCTTCCAGGACAATCTCGACCGGCTGAAGCGTGCCCGCGACGCGAAGGGCCGCGCGCTGGAGGTCATCCCGATCCAGCAGCCTGCCCGCCGCGACGTGAACGGCGTGCGCCTGACCCTGTCCTACACCAACCTCTACATCGCCAACGGCGGCATCGTCATGCCGGCCTTCGAGGATCCGGCCGACGACGAGGCCTTCCGTGTCGTCCGCAAGGCCTTCCCCGACCGCGAGGTGGTGCAGATCGCGGCCTTGGACATCGTGCGCGGCGGCGGCGGCATCCACTGTATCACCCAGCAGCAGCCGCTTCCCTGAAACTGGCTCCCTGATCCGGCGGCTCAGGCCGCCATGGCGGGGGACGGCCGCAATGCGCGGCGTGCCAGTTCGAACGGGATCAGCCCGACGGCAACCAGCGCCAGCAGCGCGCAGCCGAACTCGACGGTGACGAGGTCGCTGCCGGTGCGGTCGCGGATCAGCCCGGCCAGCATCTGGATGAGCGTCATCAGGATATAGAAGACGGTCATGAACCAGCCCAGCGACCATGCCGTGTCGCTCGGGGCGGAGTGGCGGGCCGGCAGGGCCAGGATGCCGCCGGCCGGCAGGCCAAGGAACAGGCCGGCGACGATGCAGCTTGCCACCGGCGGCGCTCCCAGGCTGAAGGCCATCCCTGCCGCCGCGGCACCCAGCGATCCGACCGCCACCGGCATCAGCGGCCGGCCGCAACGGTCGGTCAGCAGGCCGCCCAGCGGCATGGTGGCCATGGTCGCCCACACCGTCAGGCTGACGGTGCGCGACGCCTCGGTCACCGACATGCCGCTGGAGGCCAGCAGGGCCGGCGCATAGGTCAGGAAAATCACCTGTCCGACATTGTAGGCGGTCCAGATGATGCCGGCCAGGGTGGGGAGGATGCTCTGCCGCCGGGCAATCAGCCGCAAGCTGGGCATGCTCCGCCTTGCCGTGGCCGTGGCGATGGCGGTGCCGGCGGGCGAGCGGTAGGTCAGCGCCACCAGAACCGCCACCGTCAGGCAGACCAGGGTAGTCAGATGGCAGGCCCAACGCCAGGATGCCGCCTCCGCGATCGCCGGGAACACCGCCAGCGCGACGGCGAGGCCGAACTGCCAGCTGATGAACACGATGGACAGCGCCGTCGACAGGTCGCGGTCGCGGAACCATTCGGCCACCATCGCCGACACCAGCACGCTGAGCACCGCGTTGCCGGCCCCGCCGACCAGACGCCCGGCCAGGGCGGTGCCATAGTCGTGACTGACCGAAAACAGCGCGCTGCCGCCGGCCAGCAGAAGCAGGCTGAAGACCGCCAGCCGCCTCAGCCCGAACCGGCTGCTCAGCATGCCCGCCGGCAAGGCCAGCACGATGCCCGGCAGCATGAACAGGCCCATCAACTGGCCCATGGCAGCATAATCGCTGTCCAAATCCACCCGCGCGAACGGCATCACGGCGCCGAGGATCTGAAACTCCAGCGCCATGCAGGTGCGGGCGATGAACAGGATCGCAAGAATGAACCAGCGCATGGTCGTCGCTTTCCCCTGTCCACCGTGATCGCCGCCGTGTCCGTGCCGAAGATGCCACCGAAACGCGCCTTGTCCAGCGCCCTTACCCGATCGGAGTGTTCCAGCGCGGAAATGCCTGGGCCTCCTTCACATGCGGAATCTGGTCCGGCCCATCGATAGAGAATGTGGCGATAGGGAATGTGGCGGCAGGGAACGTGGCGGCGCGGCCGGTGTTCCTGTCGGGCATTCTCCCATCCGGAAAGCCCGACGATCATGGCCGAGGACACCGCACGCCGGCTGCAGGCACGCCCCATCGCGGTGACGAAGGCTGCTCCCCCCGTCTCCACCCAGACCATCCTGCTCATCATCACGCTGATCGTGGTGACGCTGTATCTGGCGGCGGACATCCTGATGCCGATCGCCCTGGCGATCCTTCTCGGCTTCGTGCTGACACCCATCGTCAGCCGGTTGGAGCGCTGGCGCCTCGGCCGCGTGCCGTCGGTGCTGGCGGTGGTGGTCCTGCTGTTCCTCGCCATCATCGGCTTCGGCGCGGTGGTGGGCAGCCAGCTCGGCGATCTGGCCGACAATCTGCCGACCTACCAGCGCAACATCCACACCAAGATCGAATCCCTGCGCAGCGCCACCGAATCGACTGGCGACCGCGGTGCCATCAAGCAGGCGACCGAGGCCTTCCGCGATCTCAAACAGGAGCTGGAGAACGCCACCGGCAGCGCGACGCCGGAGCAGCAAGGCGCCACGGCCGCGCCCACGCCGCAGGCCGGCCCCGCCACCCCGCCGCGGCGCGAACCGGTGCCGGTGCGCATCGACCAGTCCGACACCGGCGTGTTCGACCTCGCCAGCCGGGTTCTCGGCCCGGCGATGACGCCCATCGCCACGGCCGGCATGGTGCTGGTCTTCACCATCTTCATGCTTCTGCAGCGGGAGGATCTGCGCGACCGCCTGATCCGTCTGGTCGGGTCCGGCGACCTCAGCCGCACGACGGAGGCGATGAACGACGCCGGCGAGCGGGTCAGCCGCTATCTGCTGATGCAGGTGGTGGTGAACGTCACCTACGGCCTGCCGATCGGCGTCGGGCTGTGGCTGCTGGGCGTGCCGAACCCGCTGCTGTGGGGACTGCTGGCGACGGTTCTTCGCTTCATCCCATTCCTGGGGCCGGTGATCGCGTCGGCCTTTCCGATCCTGCTGTCCTTCGCGGTCGACACCGGCTGGACCCTGCCGCTGCTGTGCATCGCCCTGTTCGTGGCGGTGGAGCTGTTTTCCAACAATGTGGTGGAGCCCTGGCTCTACGGCACGGCGACCGGGCTGTCGTCCCTCGCCATCATCGTCGCGGCAGTGGTGTGGACGACGCTGTGGGGCCCCATCGGGCTGCTGCTGGCGACGCCGCTGACGGTGTGCCTCGTCGTGCTGGGCCGCCATGTGCCGCAACTGCATTTCCTGGAGGTGATGCTGGGCGACCGCCCCGTCCTGCCCGACGAGGCGAAGGTGTACCAGCGCCTGCTTGCCCGCGATCCCACCGAGGCGACGGAGCTTGCCGAGGAGCGGCTCGGCACATGCAGCCCGGTCGAGTTGGCCGACGGCCTGCTGCTTCCCGCCCTGTCGCTGGCCGAGCAGGACCGCCAGCGCGGAACCCTGAATCCGGAAGGCCGGCAGGCGGTGGCCGAGGGCATGGCGAGCCTGCTTGACGAATTGAGCGACACCGTTGCCCCGGCCGGCGACGCGCCCCGTGTGCTCTGTGTCGGCGCCCGCAACAACCTTGACGAGGCGGCGGCTGGGCTTCTGGCCTACCTGCTGACCGGCCGCGGCATCCAGACCGATGTCGTGCCGTGCGAGAAAGTGACATCCCGCGCCATCGCCAGCCTGGGCACCGCCGGGGTGGATGCGGTGGTGCTGTCCTCCCTCAACCCGTCCGCGCTCGGCCACAGCCGGCGGCTGGTGCGCCGCCTGCGCCTGCATTTCGGTCCGCGCGTGCCGATTCTGCTCTGCCTGTGGAGCGCCCATCCGGAAGCCGAGGTGCCGGAGCGCGCCAGCGCCGAGACCGACGCCAATCTGGTCGCCACCGGCATGGCCGGCGCCCTGGCGCAGCTGGAGGACCTGAACATCGGCGTGGTTGCGGCCCCCGCTGCCGAGCCGACGTCTCCGCAGGCTTAGTCAGGCCGCTTTGCTCAGGCCGCCGCGGCCCACCTGTTCCGCCCGGCGCGCTTGGCGATGTACAGCGCATCGTCGGCCGCCTGGATACAGGCATCGGCCGTCCGCCCCTCGCGGTAGGCGGCGACGCCCAGGCTGAGAGTCACAACGATGTCGTGGTCCTGATGCGCAATGGGATGGCGGGCGATGATCTCCCGCAGCTTTTCCGCCACGGCTTCGGCCTGGACCTGATCGGTGTCGGGCAGCAGGATCAGGAACTCCTCGCCGCCCCAGCGGGCGCACAGATCGTGCCCGCGCAGGTTCCGGCGCAGCAGGCCGGCGGCTTCCACCAGCACATGGTCGCCGGCGGCATGGCCGAAGGCGTCGTTCACTTCCTTGAAATGGTCGATGTCGAGCATGATGAGCGCGAAGCCGCCACCGCTGCGGCCGATGCGGCACAGCTCCGCCTCCAGCCTTTCGATCATCTGGCGGCGGTTGGGCAGCTCGGTCAGCGGATCGGTCTGCGAGGCGGCGTGCAGAGCCCGCGCCATCTGGCGGGTGTCGGTCTGCATGCGGTCGCTGATCTTGGCGATCTTGGTCAGTTGCCGCATCAGCTTCAGATGCTCGTCGGCGAGCGCGCGGAATTCCCCCATCAGCGGATGGGCGGCGTAATCCGGGTTCTCCGCAAGGCGGGCGAGCCAGTCCTGGATCTTCTGCTCCTGCAGCATCATGCCCACCGTTCCCCGCCGCAAGGCCCAGCGCCTGGGCAAACCCGACACCGTCGCGCCCTCCAGCCCGGTGTCGGCGGATTTGGGATCGCCGGTCATGACGCCTCCTCTGCCACCGGGACCGTCGTGGTGGCCCGGACCTCGGCCCGCGGTACCGGAAGCCGGACGGTGAAGGCCGAACCCCGCCCCAGCTCGCTCGTCACCGAAATGCCGCCGCCGTGGGTGTCCACGATGCAGCGGGCAAGGTGGAGGCCAAGCCCGGCACCGGTCGTCCCGGCGGCATTGGACGCGCGGAAATACTTGTCGAACAGCCGCGCCGCGTCGGCCGCATTGACGCCGATTCCCTCGTCCGTGATCCGTACCGTAACCTGACCCTCTCCGGCCGAGAGGTCGACACGGACCGTCCCCCCGTTCGGCGAGTATTTGACAGCGTTCTCCAGCAGGTTGGAAAACACAATCGCCAAAAGGTCGCGGTCGCCGGGGATCGGGAGCGGACGGTCGGCGCCATGCAGCTCGACCCGGTGGCCGCAGGCCGACGCCCCCACCTCGCCCGCCAGCGCGGTCAGCATCGCCGCAAGGTCGAAGGCCATCGGCCGTGCCGCCGCGGTGCCGAGCCGGTCGTTGGTCAGGCAGCGTTCGATCAGGTGCAGCATCCGCTGGACCGCATTGCGGATCTTTCCAACCCGCGGCATCGCCGAAGCCGGCAGCTTCGGTTCCAACTCCAGCATCTGCGAGGCGCTGTCGATGATCGCCAGCGGCGTGCGGAATTCGTGGCTGACCATCAGCACGAACTGGTGCTGCTGGAGCGCCATCTCCTTGGTCTCGGTCTGGAGACGGTCGCTGATCTTGGCGATCTTGCGGAACTGGCGCAAAAGCTTGCCGTGCCGTTCCGCCAACGTCTGGAATTCCGCCAGCAGCGGGTTGTCGGCATTGGCCGGATCCTCGGCCAGCCGCTGAACCCACTGACGAAGCTCCTGTTCCTGCGACCGCATCGTCATCCCGAATGCTCAGTGCGCGATCAGTGCGCCAGAATTTCGAAAGGCAGCGACACGTCCTCGGCAAATTCCTCGGCCATGTCGAGCGCGCGGTCGTTGTCGCTGTCGTAATGCCAGCGCACCGACACCGTCTGCCCCTTCTGATGGGCACCGTCCAGCATCTCCAGCACGTCGATCATGCATTTGATGCTGCTGGTGTTGAGATAGCTCAGCCCGATGTCCAGCACCACCGCCGGGGCGGGGTCCTTCAGATACTCCTCCAGCCAGCCGAACACCGGCGCGTAGAAGTCGAAGGAGTTCTCCGGATAGGATTCGCCTTCGATGCGCAGCAACCCGGCCGCCGGATCGAAGTCGATCAGGGGCGAGCAGGAGGTTGCCTCGATCCGCAAACTGTCCATTATGCGTGTTCCGTGATTTCTTATAGCTGGACTTCAAGGCTGAAGAAGAAATAGGCGTCGTCTACCGCGCGCAGCGAGTATTCCAACGGCCGGGTGGCCTTGCGCGCCATGTCGATCAGCCCCAGCCCGGCGCCGCTGGCGCCCGGTTCGCGCGGCTTGCGCGACTGTTCCTTGTAGACCGCCTTGAGGCCGGCCTTGTCCAGCCCGCGCAGCTTCTCCAGCATCGCCGACAGACCGGGAACGTCGTCCGCCTCCACCAGATTGCCGGAGCTGACGACGTAATGGTCGCCGTCCTTGCCGATCACCACGATGCCGCTGTTGGCCGGGATCGGCCGGCCCAGGGCTTCGCGCGATGCCGTGTAGTTGCGGACGTTCTGCGCCTGCTCCACATAGACGGAGAAGACGTCCATGATCGCCGATTTTTCGATCCGCTCATTTTCCAGATGGTTGCGGACCGCCTTGCCCAGCTCCTCGATGACGCTGTGGCTGAAGGGGCCGCTGAAGCAGATCAGCAGCTTCTGCCGCGACAGCAGCTCCTGCAGGTTGAAGAGTTCGTTGCCTTTCATCGTACTTTGACGGCCTGCCTTACGGGTGGAGGGGGTGGGAAGAGGATGCGTCGGCGCCGGCAAGCGTTACCATGGCCGGCGCCGAATGGGTCGGTGAAACCGTGAAGCCGACCAGGGTGATGTCGTCGCGCTGGGCCCGCTCGCCCTGATGCTCGGCCAGGGCCTGCGCGAAGGCGGTCCTGCGCTCCGCCATCGGGATCGCGTCGTGCTCCAGCAGCATGGTGCTGAATCGGCGGTTGCCGAAGCCGAAGCCGCGGGCGCCGCCGGCCTGATCGAGGAAACCGTCGGTGGTCAGGTAGAAGCTGCGGCCCGACGCCAGTTCCACCCGGTGGGTGGTGAAGCGGTGACCGATGTCGGAGCGGCGATAGCCCAGGCTCTGCGGGTCGCCCTTCACCTCGCCGACTTTGTCGGTGCCGGGGTCGACGATGTGCAGGCCGATCCGCCCGCCGGCGAACAGCAGGTCGCCGCGATCCGGCCGTACCAGGCACAGCCCGATGTCCAGCCCGTTGTCGAAACGCGGGTTGTCGCGTCCGCGGGCCAGCGCCGCGCGCACCATGCGGTTCAGCCTGCCCAGGATCGCCGCCGGGTCGCTGTCCGGCGTTTCCGACAGCACATGGTCGAGGATTGCCGACACCGTCATCGTCATGAAGGCGCCCGGCACGCCATGGCCGGAACAGTCGGCGACGCCGATCAGGAAGCGGCCGTCCTCAAACTCGCGGAAGATGTGGAAATCGCCGCCCACCACGTCGCGCGGCCGCCACAGCACGCAGACGCCGTCCAGCCGCCGCGCCATCTCGCGCTCGTCGGGCAGGATGGCCGATTGCAGCAGGCTGGCATATTGGATGCTGTCCATCACCTGGCGGTTGACGACCGCCAGCTGCTCGTTGGACTGGCGCAGTTCCTCGGTCCGTTCGGCGACGCGCTGCTCCAGCCGCTCGGTATAGTCGTGGACGGTTTCCGCCATATGGTTGAAGGCGACGGTCAGCTGGCCGATCTCGTCGGTTCGGCTGTTGCGCAGGCGCACGCGGTAGTCGCCGGCGGCGATGGCCCCGGCCGACCGCGTCAGCCGGGCGAGCGGCGCCAGCACCAGCCGGTTCAGCAGCACGCTGATCATGCCGATGACCGCCAGCAGCGAGAAGATGACGAGACCCGCCATCGGCGCCAGCGCCGTCAGGGTGGCGCTTTCCGCCTCCTCCAACGAATAGGTCATGCGCAGCAGGCCGACCATCGTGCGCTCGCCGTTGCTGCCGGACATCACGATCTGCCGTTCGACGGTCGCCAGCTCCGCCCGGCCGGACGGACGGTCCAGCTCCACCAGCGGTTCGCCATGGCCGCCGCGTCCGCCGGTCGCCGCCCACACCTTGACGCTGCGCACCGCCGGATCCTCTGCCATCAGGCCGCGGATCATCGCCTCCACCGCGCGGGTGTCGAACTCCCACACCGCCTGCCCCATGGCCGACGCCTGCAGCGTGCCGACCAGCGTCGCGCGGTGGGTCAGCGCGTCTCGCTGCTGCCGGCCGACCAGCACGGACGACACGCCCATGGCGATCAGCCCGACCAGCAGGGTGCAGCCGACGATCATCAGAATGACGCGGGTCAGCAGAGACGATCCGCCGGGGCGGGCTACCTCGTCACCTGATCCACGGGGGCCGGCGCCGCGAAGCGTATAGGATTCGGTGTCGTCCCATCCCGTGACGCTCATCCACATCCTCCTGACCCGGCCGATCGGGGCCTCTGCATTCATGGCGGGTTTCATGCCAACCCCTTCCCGGAAGTTCGGGGGTGCGGTTGTCCCATTTCCATCAGTAAATCCACCATCGCGTGCAACAAGCCGACAGTCATCGCGCCAGCCGGCGGGCACCATGCGAATGGCCGATGAGCCTATCCATAGCACGATCGGTTTAGTCAGTCCTGAAATAACATTTGGCAAAGGCGTGTTCATTGTCGAAGCAGCCGACAAAATGGGAACGACCGGCAACGGCCGGCGACCAAAGCCAACCAATTGCGACGAACTGTAACATACGGCCCGTTCAAGTCGCCGAAGCCTTTTCCGGAAGCGGGAATTTCCGTGGACGGCCGCGCCGTCGCCCATGCTACTTTCCGGGACCGCCGCCTCCGGGCTGGGCGCGGCGGTTGCGGCGGACTTGAGCTGAGGCTGGCAAGGACGGAGTGCGAAGGATGGCGTTCGGTGTTCGTGCATTCGCTGCCCCGGCGGGAGTCGCGGCCCGCCTTGTCCTTTTCATCGGGCTCGTCTCCGCGGCGCTGCCCGCGGCGGCCCGCCCGGTGACGATATTGGCGCCGGAACTGCCGCCGATGATGAATACCGACGGCACCGGGCGCGAGGCGTCCATCATCAAGGAAACCCTGGCCGCCTGCGGGCAAGAGGCACATTTCAAGGTTGTCCCCTTCGGCCGCCACTGGAACGACTATCGTGACGGTGTCCAGGTGGGCAAGCAGGTGGATGCCGTCACCACGGTCCCGGCGGGAATGGAGATGCCGGGCTTCCGCTCCGTCCCCTACATCCACTATCAGAACGGCGCCTCGGTGCTGAAAAGCAGCGGCCTGACGGTGCGGTCGCTGGCCGAGCTGGCCGGCAAGCGGGTCATCACCTTTTCCGGCGCGCCGGACGTGCTGCCGGGCCTGCGCGCCGCGATCCCCAGCTTCGGCGATTTCCGCGAGCGCGCCGACCAGATGGTGCATTCCAACCTGCTGTTCGCCGGCCGGGTGGACGCGGTGCTGGCCGACGGCCTGATCTTCGCCGAATACAACCGCCAGCTTCAGGAGAAGGCGAAATCGGGCGGTGGGCTGCCGTTCGATCCGGCCCAGCCGGTGCAGTTCACCGCCATCTTCCCGCCGACGCCCTACAGCATGGTTTTCCGTGACGAGTCGCTGCGCGCCGACTTCGACCGATGCTTTGCCGAGCTGAAGGCGAAGGGCCGAATCGACGCCATCGACCGCGACTGGGTAGCGCGTTATGCCGCCACGGTCGGCGACCGCTACCTGCCCAATAGGTAAGGCGTTGGAACCGATATTGCGCGTCGCCGTTTATTCCATTCGTCTGATAGGGTTTGCGTAACCCGTCCGGGCGTTTAAGATAACCTCATACGAATGTGAATGGGGGCGTGAGGCGTCGTGGCCCGGATCATTGTGGTCGAAGACGAAGCCGACCTTCGTGACGATCTTGTCGAATATCTCGATCGCTGCGGCTTCGAGGTGCGGGGGGCGTCGCGCGGTGCGGAGCTGGACCGGCTGCTGGACGCAGGACCGGCCGACGTCATCGTGCTCGACATCAACCTGCCGGACGAGGACGGCTTTTCGGTCGCCCGCCGCGTCCGTGCCGGCTCGCCGGCCGCCATCATCATGCTGACGGCGCGGTCAAGCCTGATCGACCGCGTCATCGGGCTGGAGCTGGGCGCCGACGTCTATCTGGTCAAGCCGGTCGATTTCCGCGAGGTGGAGGCGCAGATCAAGGCGCTGATGCGCCGGATGCAGAAGGGCGCCGATTCGCCGCCTGCCGCGGACCATGTCCAGGCGCCGTCCGCCGCGCCAGCCGGCCCACCGCCCGCGGACCAGCGCAAGGCATGGCTGTTCGACGACATCGAATGGCGCATCCAGCCGCCGACCGGCGCCGCCGTTCCGCTGACCGCGACGGAGTACAAGTTCCTCTCCCTGCTGGTCACCGCGCCCGGCGAGGCGGTAAGCCGTCAGGACATCTCTCTGGCGCTGACGGGCCGCGACTGGGACCCCTACAGCCGCTCCATCGACTCGCTGGTCCGCCGCCTGCGCATCAAGGTGGAGGAGCGCAGCGGCTGCGCCCTGCCGGTCCAGGCGGTGCACGGCGTCGGCTATGCCTTCGTCGGCCCGGTGGTGACCAGCGCGGTGGAGGACAGCGCCGGCTGAGGGCGCTCTACCCCGGTCTCGGCACTCGACTCCCGGCCCTCCTTCGGCGATGGTAGCGCCCGCAAGGAAGGGACGAGAGACCACCATGACTGATGCCACCGCCTCCGAGAACACCGCGACCGACGCCAAGGCCACCGCCGGCGGCGACGGCAGCGGGCTGTATCTGGTCGACGGGTCGGGCTTCATCTTCCGCGCCTTCCACGCGCTGCCGATGCTGACGCGGCCGGACGGCACGCCGGTCAACGCGGTGCTGGGCTTCTCCAACATGCTGCTGAAGCTGCTGGCCGACGCCAAGGCAGAGGCCGTGGCGGTGGTCTTCGACAGCAAGCGCCTGAATTTCCGCAACGAATTCTATCCCGACTACAAGGCCCACCGTCCGGAACCGCCGGAGGAGCTGAAGCCGCAGTTCGCCCTGATCCGCGAGGCGACGGAGGCCTTCTGCCTGCCCTGCCTGGAGCTGGAGGGCTTCGAGGCCGACGACCTGATCGCCACCTACGCCCGTCTGGCGCAGGAGGCCGGCCGTCAGGTCACCATCGTGTCGTCGGACAAGGACCTGATGCAGCTGGTCCGCCCCGGTGTCGGCATGTTCGACCCGATGAAGAACAAGACCATCGGCCCCGACGAGGTGTTCGAGAAGTTCGGCGTCCCGCCGGAAAAGGTGGTGGACGTCCAGGCGCTGGCTGGCGACAGCGTTGACAACGTCCCCGGCGTGCCCGGCATCGGAGTGAAGACCGCCGCCCAGCTGATCACCGAGTACGGCGACCTGGAGGCCCTGCTGGCGAACGCCGAGAAGATCAAGCAGCCGGCCCGCCGCCAGAAGCTGATCGAGTTCGCCGATCTCGCCCGCGTCTCCCGCCGTCTGGTCCTGCTGGACGATCAGGTGCCGCCGCCCAAGCCGCTGGACGAGCTTCGCGTGCGCGAGCCCGACCACCAGAGATTGATCGACTTCCTGCGCGCACAGGGCTTCCGCAGCATCGTCTCCCGCGTCGAGATGGAGATGCAGAAGGACGGCCGCATCGCCGACGGGGCCGGCGGCGCGCCCGCTTCCACCGGTTCGGCAGCCACTCCGGCCGCACCCTCTTCGGCACCGGCCGAAAGCCTGTCCGGCGAAGACCGCCCGGCCCGCAAGACGGTGCTGAATGTGCCGGAGGTGCGCTATGAACTGGTGCAGGACGCCGACGCGCTGCGCCGCTGGGTCGAGCGGGCGCGCGAGACCGGCGTGCTGGCGGTCGATACCGAAACCGACAGCCTGACCCCTGCGACCGCCACGCTGGTCGGCGTCTCGTTGTCCACCGAGCCCGGTATCGCCTGCTACATCCCGCTCGCCCATGGCGCCTCGACCGCCGCCGCCGGACAGCTGGACTTCGACGCCCCGCCGCCGCCCAGGCAGATTCCGACCGATGAGGCGATGGCGATCCTGAAGGATGTGCTGGAGGACCCGTCGGTCCTGAAAATCGGCCACAACTTCAAGTTCGACCACCAGCTGTTCGCCCGCAACGGCATCAAGGTGTCGCCGGTGGACGACAGCATGCTGATCTCCTACGTGCTGGAGGGCGGGTCCCACGGCCACGGCATGGACGAGCTGGCGGAGCTGCACCTTGCCTACACGCCGATCCCGTTCAAGGAGGTCTGCGGCACCGGCAAGAACCAGATCACCTTCGACCGCGTGCCGCTGGACAAGGCGCTGGCCTACGCCGCCGAGGACGCCGACATCACGCTGCGCCTGTGGACGCTGTTGAAGCCGCGTCTGGTCGACGACCGCATGGTCACCGTGTACGAGACGCTGGACCGCCCGTTGGTCCCGGTGGTGGCGGACATGGAGCGGGCGGGCGTGCGCATCGACAAGAAGGCGCTGTCCGACCTGTCGCAGAGCCTGTCCATCCGCCTCGCCGAGATCGAGAAGGATGTCCACGCCCTGGCCGGCCAGAGCTTCAACATCGGCTCGCCCAAGCAGCTTGGCGAGATCCTGTTCGACACGCTCAAGCTCGGCACCGGCAAGAAGGGCAAGACCGGCGCCTATTCCACCGACAGCAGCGTGCTGGAGGAACTGGCGGAGCAGGGCCACACCATCGCCCAGCGCGTGCTCGACTGGCGCCAGCTCGCCAAGCTGAAAAGCACCTACACCGACGCGCTGCAGGAGAAGATCTCGCCCATTACCGGCCGCGTCCACACCGCCTTCGCGCTGGCGGCGACCAACACCGGCCGCCTGTCCTCCACCGACCCCAACCTGCAGAACATCCCGGTGCGGACGGAGGAGGGCAAGAAGATCCGCCGCGCCTTCGTCGCCTCACCCGGCCACAAGCTGCTGAGCGTCGACTATTCGCAGATCGAGCTGCGTCTGGTGGCGGAAATGGCGAACATCCAGGCGCTGAAGGACGCCTTCCGCGACGGCCTGGACATTCACGCCGCCACCGCCGCCCAGGTCTTCGGCATCCCGCTGGAGCAGATGACGCCGGACATCCGCCGCAAGGCCAAGGCGATCAACTTCGGCATCATCTACGGCATCTCCGGCTTCGGTCTGGGCCGTCAGCTCGGCATCGCGCCGGGGGAGGCCAACACCTTCATCAAGACCTATCTGGAGCGCTTCCACGAGTTGAAGGTGTGGATGGAGGCGACCAAGGCCTTCGCCCGCCAGCACGGCTATGTGGCGACTCTGTTCGGCCGCCGCTGCTACATGCCCGGCATCCAGGAAAAGAACGCCGCCCGCCGCGCCTTCGCCGAGCGTCAGGCGATCAACGCCCCGATCCAGGGGACGGCCGCCGACATCATGAAGCGTGCGATGAACCGCATGCCGGCCGCGCTCGCCGCCGCGGGCAGCAACGCGCGGATGTTGCTGCAAGTGCACGACGAACTGCTGTTCGAGGTGCCGGAAGCGGAGGTGGAGGACACTGCGCGGATCGTCCGCGAGGTGATGGAGGGCGCGGCGCACCTCGGCGTTCCGCTGGTGGCGGAAGCGGGGATTGGGGACAATTGGGAAGAGGCGCACTGAGTGACTTCGGGTAAGTCAAAATAGCTGAGATATTTCACATGGGATGGATCGGTGCCAATTGCGATCCATCCCCATTTTCCCTCAACTAGTTTTTAGATGTCTGATTGCAGTACGGGTGAGTTAGGGCGCAGTTCTCCAATGTTCCCCGGCCTCCATCACGTTTTCTAATAACGTGATCGTAAGAAACTGATTTGCTTGGGTCTAAGTACCCACTGCATATTGGACATTTAATGGATGTTGATAGTGCGCCTCTGATAAATGCTTCGCTCTTTGTATCGTCGGAGAAGTCTGCGGATTTGTCAGAAGACGATCCAACGACTATCTTTCCAGCAAGTCCGGAGAGTGTCACCAAATCGGTTTCCGTGACATGCTGTCCGTCTAAAAGAGAGTTTACTATGCCTTTCAGCATGTTGTTGTAACTTCTTGCTCTTTTGCCGCTAACCTGCTTCTGCATAATTGTGGCGATTAGTTCTTTGTGTTTTATTAATATAGATTCGAGCCTAGATCTCACATCCGAGAACTTCGTGAAGTATTCAGAGTCGTTATTGTCGATCTTCTCAGCAAAAAGGGCAAGTGTTCCCATAAACATTGGCCCAGAATGCCGACCGGTTGGCCCGTAGAAATAGACTGCCGGATGAAGACCAAGGCTTCCGTTATCATTTCCTGTTAGTCTCTTAACAAGGCGGAGAACTTCCTTAAGCGTAAGGATTGTCTCCTCTCCATTTTTGTCATCTTCCAAGGTTTCAATCTTTATTTTTTCGTATTTGACTCCGCATGTGGCGATTTGTACAACCTCTATCAACACCTGCAAGGCGTCGCGAACTCCCTTTGGCCCTCCCAAAGGCAGATCAAGCGTTTTCACAGGACTTTTTATTTCTGGATCAAATAACAATGTGTGTATCTCTTTTGCTGTGTTTTCGATGCGTTCGGCAGCTTCATTTGGGAATGAAGACCAATAGCGATGACCCTTGCCTGCTCGAATAATGGCTCTTGCTGCGATCGGAATTGGCTTTCTTCTATTCTTTAGAAGAAGCTCCTCAATGCTATCTAATGGAGTGCCTTTAGTATTGATCTTAAAAAATGAGCTCTCTGCTTTGTCTGCGTCGCCCTTAACCCACTGTATTGGTAGGCCTCTAGATACAATTGCGTTCAATTTCTTGCGCTCTGCTGGGTCTGTTACCTGCGCATTGCGAGACTCGAAATGTTTCCAGCTACCAATTCTTCTGTTTACCAGCTGTCGTGTTCTTTCTGCGATGTTTCTTTGTTCCTGCGAAATCTGATAGCCAAAATATTCCTGTGAAAGCGGTCCATCTCCATAATCATCTTCAACCCACGCCCTCAGCGCGCTTAGTCGATGGCCGCCATCAATGACGAAAAGGTAGGTTGGGGATTGCCATAGGATGACAGATGGGATCAAATCTCCATTGACAAAACATTCCAGTAAAGAAACTACTTGCTCTGGTCCCCAATGGTTGGTTTCTCTCTGAAAATCGGGCTTGCGAAGATTGGGTCCAATTAGTCCTCCTTTTGTAAAATCTCTTAGAGATATTGTTGATACATTCTCAAAGCCTTCTGGCTCTGAATCAGACGTCGCAAAATCTTCGCGCTTTATCATGGCGTCTAAATTCACAAGCTTTGACCGAAGTGCCATATGAAATATCTCGTGTAAGTTGTTGGAGTTCAATGATTCGGCTATATAATGCGATATTCGTGATAAATACACAACGTTGTCTTTGTTCAGTTATGTCACTTGCGAATGAGCAAGCATCGGTCTTGTGATCCGGCTAGGTCGCAATCTTCGCGCACAAAATTGTAGTCGCTTCGCTGCCTTATTCGCCGCCCCACTACCGGCCCTCCGCCCCACTCCGCACCGGCATTCCCTTCGCGGCCGGCGTCTTCGACGCCTCGTCGTGATACCACAGCGGAATCAGCGGGTTCATTTCCGGGTAGTAAGCCCCGACGCAGCCGCACGGCGGGTGGAAGGGGGGTACCGTCAGGCCGCCTACCCGGCGGTCGACATCGTCGCCGGCGGCGGCGATGTCGAGCGGGTTCATCAGCAGCACGTCGCGGGTGCCCTCGATTCCGCGCATCCGGTCGGAATAGCCGTAGATCGTCGTGTTGAACTGGTCGTTCGACCGCATCGTCATCAGCCGCCAGCGCCCCGGTGCGTCCTCCATGCCGTCGGGGCTGAAGACAACCGGTCTCACCATGGCTTGCCGGCCGCGCCTATTACGGCGTTGGGCCGATGCCGCGCTGCTGGGCGGCGTCCAGCAGGCTGACCAGTTCGCCCGACACCCACCAGCGGCAGCGGCGGCGTTCCTCGGTCGCGACGGTGACGACGCGCTCGATCAGCCTGCTTTCCGCGGCGCTCAGTTCGCGGCCGTCGCGCAGCGCCCGCTCGGCGATGGCCAGCAGCGTCTTGTCGATGGCCGTCACCTCGATGGGATAGCCGGTCTCTTCCGCCAGTTCGCACAGCTCGGCCATGGCCGACAGCGCATCCTCCCGGCCATAGGAGCCGATCTGCCGGAACAGGCCGGCCAGATGCTCGCCGATCGCCGTCAGCCAGGGATTGGTGGATGCGGCGATGCCGCGGCGGCGAAGCCGGTGGTTGAAGCCGTTGATGAAGCGCACCGGGTCGATCAGCGGCCGGGCCGAGGTGCTGGCGTTCAGCGTCAGCAGGCGGTGGCTCAGCACCGGCACCACCTCTCCCTCCACCAGCCCGGTCACCCGGCCGA